>JAGCVD010000031.1 GCA_017962545.1 Bacteroidales bacterium | reverse complement strand
GCCAGGATCAAACTCTTCATTGTAAGAATTGTTCTTTGTTTACCTTCTTGACTCGTCTTCGTGTCTCACACACATACCTATATATATGTATGACGACACACGCTATCTCTTTCTTCTCATTAATTTCAAATTACTCGCGCTTTTTTTTCAACACCCGTTTTTTGGGCGAAAGCGGATGCAAAAGTACAACCTTTTTCAAAACTGACAAAATATTTTTTTCATTTTTTTATTGGATTACAAAAAAACAAATTGTAATACAAATGATTATAAAAAAAATATTTTTCAAAAAAACATTCTATTCGTGCTATAGAGACACTCGAAACAGGCGCAAATACCCACTAAAAACAGAACTTTATGCAGACATTCTAGGAAAAGAAAACCACCAATCAAATACATTGGTGGTCTTCAGTTTGTTATACGGATAAATATTACAAACCTATAACGAGTTTAATATTCTCAATGTTACTTTCACGTTTGAGTTTGGCATCATTTTCGGCAGCACTGCTGGAATGCTGGGCGTCAATGAAAGCCTCCTGCATTTCAAGGATATAGTCGCACTGACGGTCATAGCGTCTCAGGTCCTCTGTATTGGTAATTTCCTCGACACCCTGGTAGGTCTTGTACATACGACTATAGGCCTTACGGATATTATTATAAGGAATTTCCTTATCCTTAATCCTCTTGTCGTTTTCATTTATTCGCTCCAACTTGTGCAACGTAGTGAGGCCTAGCTGCTGCATGTCCAGATAGTTACGCAGGAGTTCAATGAAACTACGTCCACGCTCGACGGTAGCGAAATTGGGCCGCAGATCCACCTGCTTACGCAGCAGTTTGTAACCGTTGGCCAGTATATGGTCGACCTTCTTACCCGCCAGCAAGCTGTCGTCGTTGGTGACAATAAGCTGCCGCAAGGCAATGACATCCAGATAGCACTGCTGCACCGCCAACACCTCATTCAACTGGCGCTCATAGATAGCAGAGCCGGCAGGGTCCTTGAAGCCCGGCATAGGCCTCAGCGACGGCTGGGCGTCACGATAGGCCGAAACTACATCCGAGAATTCTTTGTGGCTAATAATGGTGTCGGAACGGTGAGAGATATCCTCCAGCACGGGATAGAAGTCCAGATAGAGCTGCTGGGCAGCGATAAAATCCTCGAGGTAACGGATGAAGAGGATGCTCTCCGCATCGGTGGTAAAGGTCGGCAACTGATTGATACCCTTCAGCACCTCCTTGTAGGCATTGGCATTATCTCGATACTTCTTGCCGTAGAGCGACACGATGGCATCGGTGCCCTGAGCAATGGTGGCACGCAGTTCCAGCGTATGCAGGTAGCGCTGCTGCACATTGATGATGGTCCGCAGACGGGCGATATACTCCTCATATTCCTTGATGTCCGCGAACGAGATAGGCACCTTGGTGTGCTTAAAAACCTTGGAGTAGCTACGATACACATCGCCATTCTCCTTCTCACAACGCACCTTGAGGACATTCTTGAAGTTATCTATCTGGTTGGGCAGCGAGTTGTTGCCCAGCACATTCTCCAGCAGGTCGTTCTGGAACGAATTGAGCTCGTCCAGCTTCGCAATGCTCTCGTCGGTAGCGTTGCCCTCCGACAGGTCGTACTTGTTGTACACCATCAAGTAGCTGTAGAACAAATCTTTCAACTCCTTGAGCTTATTCTTGTCGCTAACGCCCACGGCGTCGCAAGCCGTCTTGATGGCACGGTCATGCACGCCTATGCTTGTCCGCAAGTCCTCGGCTGTACGGTTGCGCGCCTCCTGTTGCCGACGGGCTTCCTCTTCGGCACGGCGCCGTGCGGCCTCACGCTCCGCTTCGATGCGCTGCTGTTCCAGACGGCTGTATTTTATGCTCATCCGCCCCATCATATCTGCCAAGTTTTGCAGACGATACTCATAGATAGGGAAATCAGCCAACACAGTGTTGGAGTCGAGCCATAGGAGGCTGTCACGGAAGTGGAAATCATGCTCTATCGAGCTGATGGCCTTCTGCGCCCGAGTGCGTATGGTGACGCACAAGTTGGTGAGTTCCACATAGTTCTGTGGCTGCTCGTCAAGGTAGCGCTGCATGGCGGCGGTGTCGTTCACCCACGCCGTGTCTAGGCCGTAGTTCTTCATCAACTCAGCAACGCTGAGCACCGTGGGCGGCGCCAGAGGGCCTTGGGCGACTGCTGCCATCGGCAGCAACAGCATCAATCCTAATATGTATTTCTTCATCACTGTGTTGGTTGTTATTCCTTGTCTTGTTGCCTCTCCTAAGGTCACTTGTCGCCGTAGGAGCTGCCGTCGAAGCAGTGCGTGCAGATACTCTCCTTGGGCATACCGATGGCCTCGCAGATATCGTCGATGGTATTGAACTTCAATGTGTCAACACCGACGTGCTGGCGTATCACCTCCACCATGCGGGCATACTCAGGCGTATTGTGGTCCTGATAGAGACGCAGCTTCTCGGGCGCCAGGTTGGCGGCGGGAATACCCTCGAGTTCCTCGATGACACGGCGAGTGATAAGCTCACGGTCGGTCTTGCTCTCGCTGAAGTTCAGGAAGGTGCATCCGTGCACCAGCGGCGGGCAGCTGATGCGCACATGCACGCTCTTGGCACCGTAGTCGTAGAGCATCTTCACGTTGTCGCGCAACTGCGTGCCGCGCACTATCGAGTCGTCGCAGAACACCACATCCTTGCCCTGCAGCATAGCACGGCTGGGGATGAGTTTCATCTTGGCCACGAGGAAGCGGTCTTCCTGACTGACGGGCATGAACGAGCGGCTCCATGTCGGGGTGTATTTCAACAGACCTCGCTTGTAGGGTATCTGACGGCCGTTGCTATAACCCAGCGCCATACCTATGCCGCTGTCGGGGATAGGGCTCACAAAGTCGGCCTGCACATCGTCGCGCTGACCCATCAGGCGGCCCAGTTCGTAGCGCACGCCCTCGGTATTGATTCCCTCATATTCGGTGCAGGGGTAGCCATAGTAAATCCAAAGGAACGAGCAGATTTGGTTCTTCTCTTCGGCGGGACGCATCACCTTGATGCCGCCATCCACCGACACCTTCACCACTTCGCCAGGACCCACGAAACGGCAGGTCTCATAGCCCAGGTTGACATACGAATGGCTCTCGCTGGCCACAGCATAGTCGTTGCCGCGACGGCCGATGACAATAGGCGTGCGGCCGTAGCGGTCGCGTGCGGCGATAAGGCCGTCGGGCGTCAGTATCAGCATCGTGCAGCTGCCCTTCACCTTGTTGTACACATTCTCGATGCCCTCCACAAAATCCTTGCCCTGCGAAATCAACAGCGCCACCAACTCGGTGGGATTCGTGCGGCCTATCGACAAGTCGGTGAACTGCTGGTGCTTGTCGAGGCATTCCTGTTCCAACTCGGCGATGTTGTTAATTTTCGACACCGTGGCGATAGCAAAACGGCCCAGGTGCGAGTTGACCATCACGGGCTGTGCCTCGGTGTCGCTGATGACGCCGACACCCACATTGCCCTTCATCTCATCCAGATCCTTCATGAACTTCGGACGGAAGTGCGAGTTCTGGATGTTGTGGATGTTCTGGTGGGCATTCAACCCGTCGAAGGTTGCCATACCGGCACGTTTGGTGCCCAGATGCGAATGATAATCTGTTCCGTAGAACAAATCGGTGATACAGGGATGTTCGGAGACTACTCCAAAGAAACCACTCATGTTGTTTTGTTGTTTAAATGATAAATAATATATTGATTCTACATATTTTATCACCACATATACTGTGATAAATAAAGTGCAAAAATACACATTTTTTCCGAAACAAACACCATCTCGGAAACACAAAACGAACAATTTATCAACCGCCGAATAACAACGGACAACAGTCAGCGAGCTATCACCAACTTTTTCTGCACAAATCCCCTCACCTTACCCCATCTATATTCTACCATCCTTTTATCTGAAAAACAGGTCGGTATGGAGGGGTGGTGGATAGAGGGTCGGGAGAGGGTCGATAGGAGAGCATATCAAGCATCTCTAAATCAAAATAGTACAATTGACCATAACATTGAGGTTTACGCACGCTGTTGTTATAAATTTTTAAAATTATGTATATAATAAAAAGCGGAACCAATCGTTATTGGGTTGCGATGAAAATGGTTTGGAAGATAGTAGGACGTGTGGTGGTCGGGCTGCTGCTGACGGTGTATGTCGCCGTAGCGCTGCTCAACTACTCCGTCGTGCAGTCGTACCTGGGTACGGCGGCGGGACGCTATCTGTCGCGCGAATGGGGCGGCACGGTGAAGATTGGCGCGCTCCACGCCATGCCGTGGGACCACCTGATACTGAACAACGTACTGTTGGTGGCGCCCGACAACGACACTATCCTCAGTGCGAAGCGGCTCAGGGTGCATTTCAATCAGTTCCCCTACAAAGACAAGCACCTGACGCTGGATCGCGTGTATCTGCGCCGCGGATACTATCACCTGGCCGTCTCCGAGGACACGGTGACGGGCGAGCCCCATACCAACTTGGATTATATCTTTAACTATTACCATCTCGACAAACACAGAGAGATAAAGGATACTTTCACCGTCGACGTGGGAACGCTGACGCTGGATCATGTACGTTACAAGATGGACCTGCCCGAGATACCGACAATGAATTTCGACGTGGGTGTGTCGATAGCGCACATGGAGTTTGTCGACATCGTGAGCCGCGTGAAGGACATCCACGTGGTGAACGACGATGTGACCTGCCGGCTGGTGAAGATGACCGCCGAGGAGCGCAGCGGCTTCAAGGCGACCCAGATAGAGGGCAATGTGCACGTGGGACGCAACGACATTACGGTGACGGACTTCGAGCTGCGCACGCCGCAGACGACGGTGGCGGCCGACGTGGAGATGCGCTACCACGACTGGATGGGCGAGGACTACTGCGACAGCGTGTATCACAACATCACGCTGAAGGAAGGCACAAGTGTGGCGCTGAGCGACGCCGCCTACTGGGCTCCGTGGCTGTGGGGCTGCGAGACGCAGATTGACGCCGCGGGTTATATGAAGGGAACCATCAACGACATGCGCACCGAGCTGGCGCTGCACTGGGGCGGACGTTCGGGTCTGCTGGTGGCCGGCAACCTTTACGACATCGCCCAGCCCGACTCGGCGAGGGTGGATGTTGACATCGAGCGTCTGTGGACAAACCTCGACGACTTGACGCCGCTGTTCACGCTGATGCATGTGGAGCCACAGCAACTGGCGTTAGCGCGACAGATTGACTACATAGACTTTACTGGACGCCTGCGCGGCGGCCTGCACACGTTGACGACAGCCAACGTCAATATCACCAGCGGCGTGGGCAACCTGCATGCCGACGCGCTGCTCTCCCCCACCCCGTCGGGCGGCATGCGCTTCAACGCCGAGATGGGAAGCAATGGTATGGGGCTGAAGATGCTACAGAGCGACTGGCTGAGTCATACGGGGTTCACGATGAGTGCCAAGGGTTATGTTGGTGACATGAACGACATCAACACCCTGTACGCCAACCTGGAAGGGCAACTGCTGAACAGCGTGGTGCGCGGCCAGCGGCTGGCGCCGATTGACGTAGCCTGCAAACTGGAAGGCGGCACGGGAAGCCTGAACATCGAGTCGACCGACAGCCTGGCGCTGCTGGCGCTGAGAGGCGACTTCGACCTGGCCGATACGGTGAAGAGCGCCCACGGCGTCCTCAACATAGAACAGCTTGACCTGCAGGCGCTGCAGATGATGCCCGAGAAATATGGGCTGCTGAAGACTCACGCCGAACTGCAATACGAAGGCAAGAATCTGGAAACAATGCAGGGCGGGCTGGCTCTGAAAGGAACACAATTGGGCGACCTGCATGTGGAGCGTCTGACGCTGAACGCCGACGCGCGTGACGGCTACAAAGAGTTGCGGTTGCGCGGCGACCCATTGGAGCTGACGGTCGACGGCCACTTCGACTACGAAGACCTGGCACTGATAGCGCGTCAGGCGGGTCACGAGGCCTTGCCGGCGGACCTCTTCGACATCGCACCGCTGACGGAAGAGGAACTGAGAGAACTAGAACAGAGCAATGTGTACCTGCACATGCTGTGGAAAGACGACGGCCGTTTTCTGGAGACCGTCGATGACGGCTTGATGGTAGCCAAGAACACCCGCCTGACGGGCAGCTACAACAGCGCCGAACGACTGAAGATGGTGCTGCGCAGCGACTCGCTGCGCCTCGGATCGGCGGTGCTCAACGACGTGGGCCTTGACGGGCGCAGAGAGAGTGACGGCTATGTGGTGCGGCTGCTGTCGCAGGAGGTGAACATAGGCACCGTAGAGTTACTACAACGTGCCGACTTGCAGCTGAAGAGCGACACAACGCGCACTCTGCTGGAGCTGGCATGGGGCTACATCGATGCCCCTTCGCAAGGCGACTTGGAGCTGCAGCTCAATGAAGGTTTTGTCAATGTTCTGAAGCCCAACTTCAGCATCGGCACGACACCATGGAGACTGCTGATAGACACCCTGCATATTGCCTACGACGAAAAGTTGCGTCTCACGGGCAACGGCATTTCGGCACGCAGCGAGACACAGTCGGTCGACGCGCGCCTGAGCCTGCTGCAACAGTCCAACGATATGGTAGAGTTGACGTTCAACCGCTTCGCCCTTGCCGGATTGATGGACATCGTACTGCAAGAGAGCCCCGTAACGGTAAGCGGCGACATTGACGGCCGCTTCTCGCTGTACGGTCTCAACGAGATACCTTACTTCAACGCCAACTTACAGATAGACAGCTGTATGGTGAACCGTCAGCCGTTGGGCGACGTGATGCTACGCAGCAACTGGAATGCCGAGTTAAATATTCTGAACCTGCAACTTGATGGCGACCAGCTGGGCGCCGACGGGTGGCTGGCGCTGGGTGGCGACGACGGCGAGATGAACTTCTCCGTCGACTTCGACCGCTTCGACCTGGCCTTGGCGGCGCCGCTGCTGAGCAGTTTCTCCAGCCGCTTCGAAGGTCTTCTGCACGGCACCTTCGACATCACGGGCACCCTGTCGCATCCGCTCATCGTAGGCGAAGCGCTGGTGGAGAACGGTGCGCTACAGTTGGATATGACCGGTGTCACCTACTTCTTCAACGACAGCCTGCAATTCACCAACAAGCGCATCATTCTCGACGGCTTCCGGCTCCACGACTCACGAGACAACACAGCCTATGTCGATGGTACAATAAATTACGACGACTTGAGTGATGTGCAACTCAACTTGTCGCTGCGCACCGACAACCTGCTGGTGCTGGACCGTCGCCAAGGCGATGAATTCTACGGCACAGCGCTGGCCGCAGCGCAGGGCACCGTGTGGGGACCCATCGACGCGCTCAAAGTGAATGTCAACGCCCGCACGATGCCTGGCTGTACGCTGACGGTGCCGGTGAACAACCAAAAGCAAGTGAAGGCACAAGACTACATCCACTTCGTCAGCGACCGTCCCATGCCAACAAGCCGACAGACGGCTCCTCGCAAAGAGCAGAAGATAAATGTGGAGGTAGATTTAGCTATTACACCCGACGTGCAGTTGAACCTGCCCATGGACTTCTCCGAGTTGGGTGCCAAAGTCAGCGCCAACGGTGCAGGCGACCTGCACCTGACGATGTCGGGCTCGGAAACGCCCCAAGTGCTGGGCAACTACGAAATCAGCTCAGGCACTATGAAATTCAGCGCCATATCGCTTATCTCCAAAGAGTTCACCATTGAGAACGGCAGCAGTCTAAACTTCCAAGGCTCGCTACCCGACGCGCGCTTCGACCTGCAGGCCGTGTATTCACAGCGTGTCAACCTGTCGACGCTGACGGGAGGAACCGATATGAGCGGCTCGCAGAAATACATACAAGTAGAGAATGTGATAGCCATTGCGGGCACCTTGCAGGAGCCCACGATAGGCTTCGACATACGTCTGCCCAATGCTGACGCCAGCGTGGAGGAGGAAGTGTTCGCCTACATCGACCGCAACAGTGAGCGCGACATGCTGAACCAGACGCTGTCGCTGTTGGCGGTGGGACACTTCTACAACTCCAACGGCGGCGCCATGGCCAACGGAAACATTGCGACATCGGGCAGCATCAGCGCCCTCAACAGCATCCTGTCGGACATGACCGGCGTGGATATCGGCGTGGACTACAAAATGGGCAACGAACTGACGACCAACCAGCTGGATGTCAACATCAGCAAAGATTGGGGACGCTTCTATCTGGAGAGCACGCTGGGCTATGGCGGCGAGAGCCGTGAACTGCAGACCAGCGACGTCAACAGCGCCATCATCGATGCCCTTGTGGGCTACCGTCTCAACCCACTGGTGCACCTCTACGCCTACAACCGCACCAATACCAACGACTACACCCGTATGGACCTGCCCTACAAGCAGGGTGTAGGACTGAAACTGACCAAAGACTTCGACAACTGGGGCGAGCTGTTCAAGTCACAGAACAAAAAGAAGAAGCCATGAAGAGGATGCTGATACTTGCGCTACTGGCGGCGGTGACGATGACAGCCTGCTCACAGGTGGACTACAGCAACGACTCGTTGCGGGTGACACAGGCCGAATGGAGTATCGACACATTGGAAGGCTTCTACCTGAAACGTTATCAGTTCGGCGAAGGCTCACTGTTCTGCTCGGCGCAATATCTTAGCGTCATTGAGATACCTGTCCGCTCGCACCGACGCTTGGCTTTCGCTTGCGACACGGCATTGACGTCTGTCTCGGAACTGGCTCAGCGCAGCAATGCCTATGCCGCCGTCAACGGCTCGTTCTTCGACATGGACTATGGCAACCCCATCTGCTACCTGCGAATTGACGGGATGCCGATTGGCGAGAACACCCCCGCAAAAGAGGATTCAGTGCGGCGCAAATACTACCAGCACGCCACCCTGCTGCTCAACAGCGGACGGCCGCAACTGGCGGTACCCGACAGCAACAGACTGTGGGAAGACTGCCTGCGAGACAGCAACATCATGACGGCCGGTCCCATGTTGCTACGCGACGGGAAACCCGTGCCACAACGTAACGACCGCACCTTCGTCACCCGCCGACATAACCGTACAGCGCTTGGCATACGTCCCGACGGCACCACACTACTATTGGTGGCCGACGGTCGTTTCAAGCATCAGGCAGAAGGCCTTACGCTGACCGAATTACAACGTATAATGAAATGGCTGGGATGCACCGAGGCCATCAACCTCGACGGCGGCGGCAGCACGACAATGTATGTGCACGACCGTCCATACGACGGCGTAGTCAACCATCCCTCCGACAACCACCGTTACGACCACGAAGGACAACGGCCGGTGTCGAACGCAATACTCGTATTGTAGGAGATTATTTGTAGGCTATCTGGCCGGGATCCATGCGCTCGTTCTGCTCCACACAACCACGGTTGCTTGTGCTTAGAGCACTGCAAGGGCTATCGGTATTAGTATACACCTCACTCTCATAGACACCTTGCGCGGTGGACTCATAGCAGTAGCAGAGCTTCGAGTCGCACGAGGCGAACAGCAGGGCGACTACTGCCGCCATCGGAATGACAACTTTCTTTTTCATATTCACATTATTACTATTTCATCTGCAAATATCCAGGCCTGCTCGCCGGCGCTGATATGCCAGTCGGGCAGAAGGCCGAAATTCTCGACCGTTAGTTTGAAATACTTGGCGCGGACCTGTTTGAAGACTGCGAAGAGTTGCGTTGTGCAGTTCTCCTGCTGGCTGTGTTCTGGTACCCTCTCATGTTCAGGCACTTCACCGTAAAGGCTCCAGTTCTCGCCATCAAGGCTGTACTCTATCTTTACTTTCTTCGGGTAGAATATCCAGGAGCGCATGTTCTCCAAGCAGTTCACCCCCACCAGTTTCACTTTCTTTTCCTTGTCCAGCTCGACAACAGCCACCATATCACTCTGCCAGCCCTGCCAGCCGCCGATGCGGTAATTGGTGCTGCCATAGATGTTGTCCACCATACCTTCGGGGCCGTTCTCTGTATACTGCGGTGCGGGCTGGGTGAGGTAGGTAACATGCTTGTCAGTGGATATTTTCACCTCCTCGTGACGCACCGTCTGCGACGGAAGACGGCCTTCCCACTGTGCAACGGTGTCGGTCACCTTGTCGCGGTCGCTCTGCATGCGCCAGTCGGCGAATACCGGACAGGGGGTGATACGGAGAGAGTCGGGGTAATCGTATAACATTATGACTGAAAGAGGAGCACGCCTGAAACCCTCCACCTTGAAAATGGGCTTTGTTTCCACCCAAATATCGCTGCCTGGACACACCTCATACATACCGAGGGAAGCCAGCACATACCATGCGCTCATCTGGCCGCAGTCCTCATTGCCGCAGAGTCCGTCGGGTTGGCTGGAGTAGAGTTCGTCGAGTATCTTATGCACATACTTCTCTGTCTTCTTTGATTGGCCGAGGAGACTGTAGAGCCAGGCGGCGTGGTGCGAGGGCTCGTTACCGTGGGCATACATGCCAATAAGACCCGTGACGTCGACTTGTTCGCGACCACTCATGGCATTGTGTCCTTCGAAGAGGCTGTCAAGAAACTCGATGGCCTTCTCCTTGCCTCCGACATACTCCACCCAGGCGTTAATGTCATGCGGCACGTAGGTGCTGTACTGCCAACTGTTGGCCTCGGTGAAATGGTTGTTGACCTCGGTAGGCTCGAAGGGCGTCACCCAGCCGCCATTGCGCTTGGGATGGCAGAAGCCGTTGCTATCGATAATATTCTGCCAGCTCTGACTGCGAATCCAATACTCACGGGCAATGGCGCTGTCGCCCGCAATCTCGGCCATCTGGGCAATGCACCAATCGTCGTAGGCATATTCCAGCGTCTTGCTGACGCTCTCGTTGTCAATCTCGGACGAAAGATAGCCCTGAGCAGCATAGGCTCGCTGCTCGGGAGTGCGGTTGCTGGTAGCCACCATCGCCGCAAGCAATTGCTTAGGCGTGTAACCGGCAATAGTGCCATCGGGCTCTGCAAGATGGATATAGGCCTCGAGCATCATGGGAACAGCGTGGTAGCCTATCATGCAGTGAGTCTCGTGGCTGGCCAGTTCCCACATGGGCAGCTCGCCGCCCTGTTCGAAGTTCTTCATGGCGGTGTAGACAAAGTCAACGGTGCGCTCAGGCTCAATCTGCGTCAGCAGGGGGTGCAGGGCACGGTAGGTGTCCCAAAGAGAGAAGACGGTGTACACTTCCCTACCCTCGTCTACAACATGTATCTTATTGTCGGTGCCACGGTAGCGTCCATCGACATCACTCCACAAGTATGGCGATGTCATGCAGTGATAGAGCGCTGTATAGAAGCAGCGTTTCTGTTCCTTGTTGCCACCATCCACGCGTAGTTTGCCAAGAGCATGTTCCCAGGTACTAGTAGCACCTTGGCGGGCCTCGTTAAATGTTTTGTACTCGGCAGCGTTGAGATTCTTGATGGCTCCATCAATGTCCACACCACTGATGGCCACCTGCAGCTCCACCTGCTTAGCCTTTTCGAATGTAACAATCGCCTGCGTGTTGTCGTTGCTGAGCTCCACATCCTCGAACGGGACATTGGCACGGATGGCAAAGAACAAATGTTGGTCGGGGTTCCAAGCCGAACTATGGCGGTGGCCGACAATGAGGCCATCATCAGTAAGACTGATACTCCCGTCGAGCAGCACATCACGGTGGTTCAGGTCAATAACGAGCAGGTTGTCCACATCCTGCGTATAGGTGTAACGATGATAGGCCACACGGCGGTCTGCCGTGAGTTCAACGATGGTACATGGACGACCGTTATCGTCAAGCAACACCTTGTAGTAGCCAGCCTTGGCGGTCTCATTCTTATGCTGGAAATGATGCTTATAGACCTCTTTCATGTTAGGGCCATACGCCGCCACCAACTTTTGTAAATCGAATATGTCGGCTGGCATCAGCAGCACATCGCCGTAGTCGGAACAGCCGGTACCGCTGAGGTGGGTATGAGTGAAACCGTAGATGGTGTCGTCACTGTAATGGTAGCCACTGCAACCGTCCCAACCATCCAATCGCGTATCGGGCGAAGGCTGTATCTGACCAAAGGGCACAATGGCCCCAGGAAAGGTATGCCCGTGACCGTCGGTGCCTACCAACGGGTTGACATAGTATGTCAAAGGCTTTTCGCCACATGAGACAAAAAGGAAAGTGAAAAGTATAGTAAGAAAAGAGATACGCATCACTTTACAACCATTTGTCCGAGAAATATTATTACTTTTCATTTTTCACTTTTCATTTTAATTAAAGCGGCGGCACCCAGGATGGCCACCTCATTGGCTTTCAGCTCGCTCATACATATCTGGCAACTGCCTTGATAAATATTCAGCAGGTATTTCTCAAAGGCAGCGCGCAACGGTTTCAGCAGGGGCTCGCCCACCTGGGCGGGACCGCCCATGAGGAAGATGGCCTCGGGAGCCGAGAAAGTGACGCTGTTGGCCATGGCCAAGCCCAGTTGGTCGGCCACGGTCTCCCAGGTCTTCAATGCCACGAGGTCTCCTTGGTGGGCCAGTTCGCCAATCATCTTGCTGGTAACATCGGAACTCACGGGGATTCCTTTCAACTCGCAATAGGTCTGCACGATACCGCGTGCCGAGGTATAGGTCTCGAGGCATCCTTCGCGCCCGCAGGAGCACTTGCGACCATGAGGGATGAGTATGTTGTGGCCCAGCTCACCGGCACCACCAGTGGAGCCGTGCACCAACTTTCCGTCGACCACAATACCACTGCCCACACCCGTGCCGAGGGTGAACATAATGAAGTGCTTCATGCCCTTAGCACCACCATAGACATACTCGCCGTAGGCCGCTGCATTGGCGTCGTTGCTGAGCACCACGGGCACATCGCGATACTTATGTATCTCCTTACCAAAATCCAGCACTCCCTTAATGGTTAGGTTGGGTGCATTGTCGACGCAGCCAGTATAGTAATTGCCATTAGGAGCGCCGATACCGATACCTTCAAGGGTGAGGGGCTGTCCGTCGAGCGCCTGCTGCTCGGCCACCATGGCCTCTATCTCGTGCATCATGTCGCGCACATAGGGTTCCAACTCCGTATAGGCGTTGGTCGGGATATTCCGACGCTGGATAATATTTCCGTTCTCGGACACCAAGCCCATGTCGGTATTGGTGCCACCCATATCTACTCCAATGGAATACTTCATATTGTTTCTTTTAAATTAGAGTGCAAAGATACGCACTTTTCGCGACATGACAAAAAAAAAGTTGCCCCCGCATCTAGGCGGAGGCAACAACTATCTGATAACCTTAGAAGGTTAGAAGCGGTAGCGGATACCGAGGGCGGCACCCCAGCCGAAGCCTGTGTATTCACCAATCAGATGCCAGGCGGGACGCACGTCGAGCGTGAACTGGAAGGGAATGGCCGAAGGATTCCACTCGATACCACCCTGCACGCAAACAGCAAGGCCAAAAGCGTCATTGACGGCATCGCCCATATAGAGACCCAGGTTGGCACCGAGACCGGCAAACCAGCCAAACTCACCAGCGATGTCACCAGTCCACTGGTAAACGCAGGAAAGGCCGATGTGCGACCAATGATCGGCATAGTTGTCCCAGCCGAGGTCGGTCTCGAGGCGGTTGCCGCCAAGGCCCCACATGGCGCTGATTTCGCCACCGAAAGAGTTGCCGCCACCAAGACGGAGACCGAGGTCCTGAATCTGTGCGCTAGCCGCAGTGCTCATAGCGAAAACGGCCACAATTGCAATGATAATTTTCTTCATTTTGAATTGATTTTAAATGTGTTAGACTATTTATTAAGTTATTTTCGTTTTCACTTTACAAATGCAAAGATAAGTTAATTTTTCTAAACTACCAAGAAAAATCTAAATTTTAACATTTCATCCACCTCTTCTGTCTTCTATTTCCATGCCGGCATTTCTTTGGCATTTCTTTGGTATTTCTTTGGTATTTCTTTGCTTTTTTCCAAAGAACAACCAAAGAACAGCAAAAAACCAGCATAAAAAAGGATTATCGTCATGACACATAATGTCCTCAAAACAGGCAGTTGTATATATATTTCATATCATTCAAAAAAAAGTCGTAATTTTGCAACCGATTATGACAACTATTTTAGCTATAGAATCCAGTTGTGACGACACGTCGGCGGCGGTGCTGCGCGACAATCGACTGCTCTCCAATGTTATTGCCAGTCAGAAAGTTCACGAGCAATACGGCGGCGTGGTGCCCGAATTGGCCTCACGTGCGCACCAGCAAAATATCATCCCCGTGGTCGACGCCGCCATCCTTCAGGCCGGCATCACAAAAGAAGAAATCGACGCCGTTGGCTTCACCCGCGGCCCCGGGCTGCTGGGCTCGCTGCTGGTGGGCGTAAGTTTTGCCAAGAGTTTCGCCACCGCATTGGGCAAACCCCTTATCGAGGTCAACCACCTGCAGGCACATGTGCTAAGTCACTTTATCGTTAGTTCAGAGTTCGGAGTTCGGAGTTCGGAGATGGCTACCACGCCCACTTTCCCATTCATCTGCCTGTTGGTCAGCGGCGGCCACACGCAAATTCTGCTGCTGAAGGACTACTTCGACATCGAGTGTCTCGGCACCACTATTGACGATGCGGCGGGCGAAGCCATCGACAAAGCGGCCAAGATTATGGATCTTGGCTACCCCGGAGGTCCCGTCATCGACCGCCTCGCCAAGGAGGGCAACGCCGACGCCTACCAGTTCGCCACACCTCATATCGAAGGCTACAACTACTCTTTCAGTGGCATCAAGACATCGTTCCTCTACTTTCTGCGCGACCGTCTAAAAGAAAATCCCAACTTCATCGAGGAGCACAAGGCCGACCTCTGCGCCTCCATCCAGAAGACCATCGTTAGTTTCCTGCTGAAGAAGGTGGAGCGAGCAGCGTTAGACCACAAGGTGCGGCAGGTCGCCATCGCCGGCGGCGTGAGCGCCAACAGTTTTCTGCGCAGCGAACTGCAGCGCATCTGCGAGAAACACCACTGGCAAGCGTTCATCCCACCCTTCCAATTCTGCACCGACAATGCCGCCATGGTGGGCATAGCCAGTTATTTCAAATATCTCAAGGGCGACTTCGCCGACATCAGCTTGCCACCATACACAAGATAAAATGAAAAATGAAAAAGTAAAAATGAAAAATGGGCTGACGCGTCTTGGTTGCGTCCTGTTTCTCATTTTCCATTTTTCTTTTTCCATTTCAACGGAAGCGCAGGACATCCACTTCTCGATGCTGGACCTGGATCCGTTGCTGTTCAACCCTGCCTACAGCGGCTTCTTCGACGGCACAGGACGTTTCGGCGCTGTCTACCGCAACCAGTGGGCATCTGTCAGCACACCGTTTCAGACCATCACCGCCACCGCCGAGTTGAGTCTGATGCGCAGCACGCGCAACCGCAACGGCCTGAGTGCAGGCCTGTGGATTACGAGCGACCGTGCCGGCACGCTGGATTACGGCGCTACCACCGTCAGTGCCATAGCCTCTTACTATCAGGCATTGGGGGACGGAAACAACCTCCTCTCACTGGGCCTCGAGGGAGGCATCGGACAGGTGGGCTTCAATCCCAACAATATTGAACTGGCCGACGGCAGCGAAACCTTTCCGTCGACCCATGCCTTCTACCCCACCCTGGGTGCCGGCGTGGCCTGGTTCCGCCAGTGGAGCGACCTGCTCTACACCAAGGCGGGCTTCTCGATGCGCAACATCAATGAGCCCGACATCAGCTATCTGGAGACCGGCGACTCGCGTCTGGCGCGACGGTGGAATATCTACGCCCGTGGCGAATGGCGCGGATGGCATCGTATAGGACTGCTGCCAGTGGTAGGCTTCCAACATCAGGCAGCCTACAGCGAGCTGGTCTATGGCTGCGACGTGCGATGGTACCTCAACGAGCGGGCGCGTGACTACCTGGTGCTCAGCGCCGGCATCACAGGCCGCCACGCCGACGCCGCCAGCATCAACCTTGCTGTACTATGGCGCGAATGGACCTTCGCCTTCAGTTACGACGCCAACCTCTCGCAACTGGCCGAAGCCAGCCACACCCTCGGTGCCTTCGAGCTCGGGGTGGTGTACATGATAGGCAAGAAAGACAAAAAACACAGCGCACTGCCATGCCCCATCATCTGAAGTCCATAATATTGATACTACTGCTGGGAGCCACAGGGCAGTGTGCCGCACAATACAAGGTGACGCATATGGAGACGCCTTTCAACACGCCTGGCAGCGAGACTGGCGCCTTACGGTTGGGCGACACTGTGCTGGCCTATTCCTCCATGCCGCCTAAGATCGTCAAAGGCAGCACCTTCGACTATAGTACTGCCGTCATGCAGATTTACCAGTCCCGCATCGCTAAAAACGGCAAGATGGGACGTCCCAAACCCTGCCGCTGGGGGCTCAACAGCAAGAAAGACCATACCGGCAACCTGACCATGGACCCCGTCAGCCACGACCTCTATTTCACCCGCGGCGACGTGGAGACACTGCGCTGCGACATCTGGTACGCCCGCAAGCTGAAACGAGGCTGGAGCAAACCCATCAAACTGCGTGGTGCCGTCAACAACAAGCAGTACACCTCCACGCATCCCGCCGTGGGACGTCTTAACGACAGCACAGCCTTGCTCTACTTCGTTAGCGACCGACCAGGTGGCATGGGAGGTATGGACATCTGGTACGCGCAGGTGAGAGACGGCGCCGCCACGGAGCCTGTCAACTTGGGGCCGCAGGTGAACAGCGCCGATGACGAGTTGACCCCCTTTTACGACCAGCGCAACGGCATCCTTTACTTCAGCAGCAACCGTGAGGGTGGCAAGGGCGGACACGACATCTACTGTGCCGTGGGCAGCCGCAACACCTGGCAACCCGCCGAGCCCGTCTGCCACTGCCTCAACAGCGAGCAGAACGACCTCTACTTCACCATCAGCGACTATGATGCCGCCAGCGGCTTTCCCATCGGCGGCTACCTCAGCTCCAACCGTCGCGACAGTTATTTTCTCAGCGACTCCATGTGCTGCAACGACCTCTATAAGTGGTCCGTGGACAGTAGCCTGTGGGTTGTGGCAAAAGACACCTTACCCGACATCATGACATCCTCTCCAAACTCCGAATTCCGATTTTCCAACTTTCCCCTCGCACTCTACTTCCACAACGACGACCCTGACCCACGCAGCCGCGACAGCCTGACCACAGTCGACTATGCCGACTGCCAGTTGCGCTATGCCCTGATGCGCAGCACCTACCTGGCGCACCAGCACACCGCCGCCGACTCGGCTTTGATGACCGAGTTCTTCGACAGTTGTGTGGTAGTGCACTACGACCTACTGCTTGAGATGCTGGAGCAACTGCGGCAACAACTCGCCGAAGGGCGCCGTGCAACGCTCACCGTCAGCGGCTACGCCTCGCCGCTGCACACCGACGACTACAACTACATCCTCTCTCAACGCCGTATCGCAAGCCTTGTTAATATGATACGCGCGTGGCGCGGGGGCGCGCTGGCCGACGCATTGGCCGACGGCCGTCTGCGCATAGTGCAGCAGCCTATGGGTGCCGAAAAAATCAACACTCAACACTCATCACCCAACACTCAATCCGACCCCGTCTACAGCCTTTCCGCCGCCCGTGCCCGCAGGATTGAAATCACCTCCTGCGAAATATTTTAATCTTTTTTCTGTAAGATTTTGCCATGTCTTGCGTCATTATAGTGAATCCAGCGAAACAACACAATGACTAAAGACACCTTCCTCAACACCCTGCTACCCCTACAGCCCGCCATGCAAATCGTGGCCGAGCGACTGCTGGGCTCCGCTGTCGACGCGGAAGACATGGTGCAGGAAGTTGTCATCGAGCTGTGGGAGAAGCGCGACCGGCTGCAGCAAGTAACCAATCTGGAAGGCTACACCATGCAGACGCTCAAGAACCACTGCATCTCACTGCTGCGCAAACGGAAAGAAATACTCACCGACAGCATAGTGGAGCCACCCTACGAAGACGCACGGGCAGAAGCCTTCCTTCTGGAAGAACGCGCCGCCAAGCTGGACCGCATGATGGAGCAGCTGCCCGAAAAGCAACGCCAGGCTGTGCAGATGCACTACATCGACCAGCTGAGCCATAATGAGATGCAACAACGCCTAGGGATGAGCAGCACCCACGTCTACGTCACCCTTTCACGCGCCATGAGCGCCCTTAAAGCAATGATGAAACAATGAACACCATGGACGACAGAGAACTACAGGAACTATTTGCAGCCAAGCGAACCATCGAAGCCAACCGCCGCCGACAGGAGGAACTGCGACGGATGATTGAGGCTCAGGCCGCTCCCAAAAGCCGAAGCCTTTGGCCCGTGTGGGCTGGAGCTGCGGCAGCCTGCATCGCTGTGCTGCTGATTACACTGCCCGCCCTCTTCGGCAGCGAAAGTGAAAAACCAGCCGTGGTGGCGGAAGCCGAAGTACCCGAGGTGGTTATCCAGCCCAAGACTACATCAGAGGCGCCCACCTCACCAAGCACCAAACAGAAGGCGACCAGAAAGGCAGAAACAATAGTGACCATAAAGAAAATAGAAACAATAGAGGAAATAGAAACAATGGATAATACAGAACCTATAGAATCTGTAGAGCCTATACATTCTATCGAAACTATTCAGTCCTCCGCACCTTCTCCACGTGTGATGCGCCGCACCAGCACCCTATTAGCTTGCACCGAAGGCTGCACCATTCCCGAAGGAACGAAAGAAAAAGCTGACCGTAACATCGAATTCAACTTCTTTGCCAACAACTACACCGACGCTACCATCTATTCCTTTGAAAAAAAACAATAAATAAGCACACGATATGAAAACGCGCATTCTTTTCCTCGTCCTCTGCCTGGCCGCCCTCGGAGCACAGACGCAGACCGAATACCGCATCGACCAGTCGCTCGGCGACAGCATCACGAAGGTGCAGGTGTATTCTGGCTGGAATGTCCGCCTCATCCACGACACTGTGAACCTGCTCAGCATCGCCACCCCTTGCGAATACTACTTCACCGAGGGCAACGAGCCCCAAATCTGCCGCCAGCACCCCGACGGATGGCTCTCCCTCTGGAAGAACACCTCCATGCCCCAAGGCACACTGGTGGAAATCCACTACCGTGACTCCCTGAAGCGCCTTGACGTGCATCCAGGTGCCAGCGTCAGTGCCGACACACTGCTAATAATCGACAAGAAAAAATATGACGAGTCCTGTGCCATCAGAGTCAAGCGCGGCGGCCATCTCACCGCCAAATACGTAGAATGTAACCGATGGCTCTCCATCGACGCCGATACCGCCGCCTTTGTACATATTGGCACCCTCAAGGCAAAGCACCTGCAACTATGGAGCAATCCCGAAAGCACACTATTGCTCGACAGCATCGATGCCCGTGACGTAAAATACCGCCGTGATCCCACAGCCCACGACAACCTGTGGACCAGTGACACCGCCCGCCACATCAAGGTCAAGACCGCCGACCGCTGGTTTGCACGCGGGATGAACAGAATTGAGGGCCACATCGGCCTCGACTGGAATACCCCCCTCCTCGCCCAACGCTACAACAATCCCTACTTCCCCGCTATCGACCTGGCTGTCATCGAGGGATTGAAGACCAACGTCATCCCCATCAACCAACGCTGGGGCCTCTCCCTTGGCCTCAACTTCAGAATGTCATTCACCATGCTACAGAACAATACGAGCCTCAATGGGCGCGTGCTGCAAATCGACACCGTGAGCCTGGGTGTGAACCGCCAGCGGTCGCTGACCTACTTTGTCCTCAGCTTCCCCGTGCGACTGCACTACAGTCCCAAGAGTAAGACTCAGCGCGAAGTATTCAAAGACCTGCATATCGGCCTCGAACCGCGATGGAACTTCTTCCAACGCTACAACAACAACATAATCATGCCGAACAACCGATTCGACTACACAGAAAACAACCAGAAGGTAAATATATACAATCCCCTGCAACTGAGAATTGAGGCGGGTTACCGATTCAACGTGTTCGATAACATGGAAGTCAACTTCTACTTCGACCTGCTGTCCACCTACCGCAAGGAGACAGGCATGGGCAAGGTGCACGCCTTCGGCTTCCAGGTACGGTTCTAAGATAAATAGAGAGAGGCTCCCAATCGGGAGCCGCTCTCTATTTATCCTTGGAAGTGGGCCTTCAGCGCGTCAAGTTTACGCTGCTTCTTGCGGTCCCAAATTTCAGTGATAAGCTTCTTGGTACTTAGCGGGAAATCGCTCTTCATCATCCAATCGTAGTAGGAAGGCTCCTTCTCGAACACTTGTTCCACCGTCTCGCCCTTGTGCTTGCCAAAGTTGAATACTTCACGATGCTTAGCGTCGTAGCCGATATGGCCCACGAGGTCGGCCCACTGGCTGTTGGCCGTGAAGGCGCTGAGAGCGGCGATATCGTTGACAACCGGCTGACTCACATTACCTGAGCGGTCCTTGTAATCCACTCCCCGGTAGCGGTCGAGCTGTGCCTTGAGCACCTCGTAGGTGGCAATGGTGTCGGCGGCGGCGCTGTGGGCGTTCTCCAGATCCTTCTGGCAGTAGAACTTATAGGCGGCCACAAGGGTGCGCTGCTCCATCTGGTGGAAGATATTCTGCACGTCGACCAGACGGCGCTGCGAGAGGTCGAAATCGAAGCCGGCACGGAGGAACTCCTCGACGAGCAGGGGCACGTCGAACTTGTTGCTGTTGTAGCCTGCCAGATCGGCATCGCCGATGTATTCCAGCAGACTGGGGGCAAGCTCCTTGAAAGTGGGCTTGTCGGCCACGTCGGCGTCGGTGATGCCATGCACGGCGGTGGTCACTTCGGGGATATGGATGGTATTGCCGTTCTGGTCGGCAGGACGCACGCGCTCCACGCGTGTGTCGGTCGTGCCGTCGGGCAACACTTTATGGAGGCATATCTCCACGATATGGTCGTGACCCACCTGTACTCCTGTGGTCTCGAGGTCAAAGAAGATGATAGGTTTGGTAAGGTTGAGTTCCATAGTTTAAGGACATTAAAGTCCTTAAGGTCTCTAAGGTCCTTAAGGTCTCTATAACTTATTTATTGTCTGTCTGATGGCCACTAAATGTTGCAGCAGGCCTTCGGCCAGGTCGAGGCGCAGCATGTTGGCGCCGTCGCTTTTGGCGTGGGCGGGGTCGGGATGCGTCTCCATGAAGATGCCGTCGGCGCCGACTGCGATGGCCGCACGACCGATGGTCTCAATCATGTCGGGACGGCCTCCTGTGACACCGCACGTCTGGTTGGGCTGCTGGAGCGAATGGGTGATGTCAACGATAACGGGTACGCCGTTACGCTGCATAGTGGGCACACCACGGAAGTCGACCACCAGGTCTTGATAGCCGAAGGTGGTGCCGCGCTCGGTGAGCATGAAATTTCGGCATCCGAAGGCTCGCATCTTGCCGGCCACCTGTTCCATCGCCTCGGGCGAAAGGAACTGTCCCTTCTTGACATTGACACAACGCCCTGTCTCGGCAGCAGCCTGCAGCAAGTCTGTCTGACGGCAGAGGAAAGCAGGTATCTGCAGCACGTCGGCGTAGTCGGCCGCCATGGCGGCCTCTTCTGCGGTGTGGATATCCGTCACCACCGGCACGCCGTAGCGCTCGCCAACATCACGAAGCACCTGCAGCGCCTCACGGTCGCCGATGCCTGTGAAGGAGGTGACGCTGGAACGGTTGGCCTTGCGATAGCTGGCCTTGAAAGCAAAGGGAACATGCAGACGGTCGCAGATGGCGACCAAATGCTCACATACCATGTAGGGGTTCTCATGGTCTTCGACGACACACGGGCCGGCGATGAGGAGGAAGTTGCCCGAATCAGTATGGTGCAGTCGTGGAAGTTCTGGAATCATCAATACGACATTTCGTCATTGGCATAAGGGTCGGCCTCAGCCTCGTCGTCGTTATGCTGCTGACGACGGTCGACGTTACGTTGCAGGCTGATGATAAGCGCTCCCAGCATCCGGGTGAGTTCCATAAGGTACTCGCGCGACTGCTCGAACTGGCCGTCGCCGAACATACCCAGGTTGTGGGCTACTTCGGTGTAGACGACACACTCGCGGATAGCGGTCTTGGCAATCTTCAGGTAGTGGTCGAACTGCGACTTGCTGCGACTCGAGCCCTCGGCAATATTGAGGGCGATGTCGTAGGCCGAGTGGCAGAACGACTTGACCAGCACGCTCTCACTCTCGTTGCGCGGGGTATTGACCTGCTGCATGACCCACGACGCATAGTCGGTGGCCTTGGCATACACCCGTAAGTCCTCAAAGCGGAAGAAGCTTACAACCTTCTCTTCTGTTTGTTCCATATACGTGTTATTTAAACGATTTCTGCGAAGTATTTCATAAACTGCGTACGCATGGCCACGGAGGCCTTGTCGGTGGGCATCACGGAGAGTTTGCCACGGAAGTCGGAGAGTTTGTCATAGCCTTTGCGCTCCATCCAGACCTTGAGGCCATCGTTGAGCTCACGGAGTGTGTCGATACCGTTCTTGTAGAGGCAGCTGACGACCTGTACCGTAGTGGCACCTGCCAGGAGCATCTTCACCACGTCGGCCGAGGTATAGACGCCCGTCGAGGCACTCAGGTCGCAACGCATCTTCTTGCTCAGGATGGCCACCCAGCGCAGGGTCTTGTAGATATCTTCCGGATTGGAGAGAGTTGTGGCGTTTTTCAACGTCTCATTCTCGATGTCGATATCGACTTCGACATTCTTGTTGAACATCGTCACGCCCTGTATGCCCATCCAACTGAGTTGCTGCATCTGTTTGGCCATGTCGGTGAAATAGGTGCCCACCTTGATGCTGATGGGTATCGTCACCGACTTGCGCAGGGTGTTGATGATTTGATTATAGGTACGTTCCACATCGTCGGACGACAGGGTGGTCTCATAGGGCAGGATAGCCATGTTGAGTTCCAAGGCGTCGCAACCTGTCTCTTGGAATTTCTGGGCATAGGTGAGCCAGTTCTCGTAAGAGAAGCAGTTGATACTACCAATAACCGGAATACTCAAACGGCGCTTAGCTTCACGCATCATATTGAAATGACGCTCCAGCGAGTCATCGGCCACATGCTGGGCGATGTACTCATAGCTGTCGCCGTAGCTGTCCGTCGGAGCCACCATGTGGGTGTTGCGCTTGATATCATGGATAATCTGTTCCTCGAAGACCGACTTCACCACCACGGCGCCGGCACCGGCCTGCTCCATCTGCACCATCTTGTCGACATCAGCGGTCAAACCACAGCTGCCCACGACGATAGGGCTCTTCAATTCGAGTCCCAAATATTTGGTTTCCGTATTCATAATTTGCTATTTTTTCTCCAATTGATATTCTTTGCAAAATTATGTAAAATATATTTATAAAAAAAATTTTTCTGTCACTTTTATGTATTATTTTTCATACAATATTGATTATCAATAAGAATAATTTAACCTCAAGGAGTTAAAAACACTCTCTGTTGAACACTTTTTTCTTTTTCAAGTATGCATTTCATAAAAAAGTTGTATTTTTGCACGCGAATTTTTTAGCACAAACTGAACAAAAAAAGGAACAAATATAATGGAAAAGCAACTTGAAGAAAAGAACACCGAAATGGGCAATGTCATCACCCGCTCGGAAGAGTTCATTCAGAAGAATCAGAAAACCCTTATCATCATCGTCGCTGCCATTTTGGTGGTCGTGCTGGCCGTCTTTGGCCTGCGCAAATGGTATTTCCAGCCCCGCGAGGTGCGTGCCGCCGAAGAGATGTTTGCCGCCGAGCAATGGTTCGCCCAGGGCGAATTCGACAAGGCCCTCAACGGAGACGATACCTACCGTGGTTTCCTCGGCGTGGCCGACAACTACAAGTGCACCAAGGCCGGCAACCTGGCCAAATACTATGCCGGTGCCGCCTACCTGCAACAGGGCAACTATGACGAGGCTATCCACTGGCTCAAGAAATACAAAGGCAAAGACACCTTTACCCGCCCACTGGCCGAGATGATGCTCGCCGACGCCTATCTGGAGAACGGTGAAACCGCCACCGCCGCCAAGCACTACATCGCTGCCGCCGATATGGCCGACAACTTCATCACCGCCCCCACGGCCCTCTTCAAAGCCGGTATGGCCTACCTGATGCTTGACGACAACGCCAAAGCCCTCGAGTGCTTCCAGAAAGTAAAGAACAACTATCCCGAGAGCACTGAGTGGAGCGAGATTGACAAATACATTGCCCTCGCCGAAGCTGGTAAATAATTAAGACAAAGAGAAAAAAAAGACGCTGCGATTGCAGCGTCTTTTTTTATTCGCCCATCATCTGGGCCAGCGCCTCGACCATATTCTCGGCACCGTCAAAAATCTCGCTGATGCGGGTGGCGGCCATATAGGCTGGTGTGGTAATCACTTTGTGCTCGGTGTCGACACAGACATCCATGGGACCACAGGCTTTCACCTTGCAACCGAAGCTACGCGCCACATCGCTGGGAGGATTGTTTCCGGGACCCAGCGTGAGTTCCACTTCGTAACGGCCCAGCACCTTGGCCAGCACCATGGGGGCGATGCACATGGCCACAACAGGCTTGTGGGCACGGTAGGTCTCCAGAATGGCATCAGCCACCGAGTCGATGACCTCCATGCGGGGACCGTCGAAAGCGAAAGTGCTCAGATTGCGGGCGGCGCCCATGCCGCCGGGAAGTGCCAGAGCATCGTAGTCGGCAGGCTTGTAATCCTCCAAGGGAAGGATGTTACCACGGGCGATACGGGCGCTCTCGACAAAGATGTCACGCTGCTCGATATCAAGGATGGTACCCTCCTCCTCGGTCTCCTCCACATCGACGTGGGGGACCACCTCGAAGAAGCCCTCGGGGGCGAAGCATTGGTACTGCCAGCCACGACGGTCGATAGCGAGCAGGAGAGACAAACTCTCCTGCAACTCGCTACCGTCGCGGTTACCGCAACCGCTAAGTATAACAGCTATCTTCTTCATATTACTTGTTGAAAGCGTCCACGCTCTCTTTGATGAGCTGGAAGGTAGCCTCGATATCGTTGTCGAGACCCATCGAGAAGCGGATAAGACCTTCACTCATACCCATCTCCTTCTGGATGTCTTCGGGAACTTCGGAGCTGGTGCTCTTACCGCTGTTGCTGAAGAGGGTCTTGAAGTAACCCAGCGAGACGGCGAGGTAGCCCACGCCCTTCTCCTGCATGAGTTCCATAATCTTGCTGGCACGGTCGGCAGTGCCCATGTCGATGCTGATCATGCCACCAAAACCGTAGCCCTCGTTCATCATGCTGCAGAACAGCTCGTAGTCGGGATGCTCGGGGAGACCCGGGTAGTTGTATTTGAAGCCCACCTCTTTGAAGCGCTTGGCCAGATACATGGCGTTCTCACCGTGCTTCTTCATGCGGATGTGCAGGGTGTGGAGGTTCTTATTGATGGAGGCGCTGCGCATGGGGTCGAGCACAGGACCGAGGAGCATGCAGGTACCGTCGTTCACATCGATCAGGCTGCCAATGTATTCGGCGCTGCCGCAGATGGCACCGGCCACGCAGTCATTGGTACCGTTGATGTACTTGGTCATCGAATAGACGGTGACGTCGGCACCCAGGCGGCAGGGGCTGAAAATCATGGGGGTGAAGGTATTGTCGACGATGAGCTTGGCACCGGCAGCATGGGCCATCTTGCTCAGCTCGGGGATGTTGGCGATGCGGAGCAGGGGGTTGTTCATGGTCTCGGTGTAGACGACCTTGGTGTTGGGGTGCTCGGCGAGGGCTTTCTTCACGGCGTCGAGGTTCTGCATGTTGACAAAGGTGCAGTTGACATTGAACTTCTTGAGGTAGTTAGCCATGAAAGCGAAGGTGCCGCCATAGGTGGTCATGCTGGCCACAATGTGGTCACCAGCCTTCACCTCATGCAGCAGGGCGCAGGTGATGGCGGCCAGACCGCTACCGGTCACCCAAGCGGCCTCGGTGCCTTCCATAGCGGCGAGGCGCTGGCAGAGGGCGAGGTTGGAGGGGTTCCAGTGACGGCTGTAGAGGAAGTAACCCTCAGTCTCACCGTGGAAGGTATCGGTCATCAGGTGGGCTTTGGGGAAGGTAAAGGTGGCACTGTCGCAGATTGCGGGGTTCACACCACGGTTGGCATCGCGTCCGTCGATGCGCTGAATTGCGGTTGCGGGATCAAATTTGTTCATTGTTACAAGTATTTAATTATTGTTTTTTACTTAAATTTTGGAATGCAAAGATACAACTTTTTTCTCACGTAGAGAAAAAAAATTTATGCCCGTCTGTTATCGTCGGACACACCGTCGTCGGTCAATGGATTGTATTATTCTTCTATCGGCTCCAACACCGCCTGAAGATAGAAATTGGTATAGTCCCGGCCACTTTCGTCCAAATCTTTGCACTCCCCAGCCAACAGACGCACCTCCTTGGTCTTTCCCACTTGAAGCGTCACCCCTTTTTCGTCCATCGCCACCACCGTCAACGAGGCTAACACTCTGCCCGGATCATGGTACTGGAGGCGCTGCCCCACTTGTATCTGCTGAGGCTCAAACGTGGTGAGAAACGAGTCGCGGTGCAAAATACCGGGGTCCACAGCCTCCGAATACACCCAGATTTTAAGTTGTTTCCATTCCATAAGCATCAACTTTTCTAAAGTAACGCCACCGCAGCATATTTATTGTTTGTAAAAATATTTTGCCATATCACTAGAGTTTTGTATCTTTGCATTTTGAATAATTACATTATAATACGATGAAAAGACTCGCTATATTACTCACGCTCATGTTATTGCCTATCTTCGGCGCCTTTGCACAGAAACCCGTGTATGAGAGCGCCATGAAGAGTTTCGGCTATAAGAACGACAACGGCACGTGGCGTATCATGCCTCAATACCAGCGCGCCGGCGAGTTCCAGGGCGCCACACGCAAATGGGCCGCCGTGAAGCTCGACGGACACTGGGGATGCATCGACATCGACGGCAACCTCATCACACGCAACATCTTCGATGAGCGCGAGATTGCCGAGCAGGCCGGTCGTGAGTGGGAGGCACAGAGCGAGCCCGGCAAATGGGTCTATCCCGCCCGTAACCAGAGCGACGGCCGCTGGGGCTACGTGGACTACTACGGCCGCTGGAAATACCAGCCCGTCTACGAGCGTGCCAACGTGCACAAGGGCAAAGACCCGAAGAGTTATGCCGCCGTGCGCAAAGATGGCCGCTGGGGCTGCATCGACGGCCGCGGAATACTGGTAATCAACAATATCTTCCATACCGCCGAGCAAGCCGAAGATGCCGGCAAGCAGTGGGCCATCGGCCGCAACTACTACACATGGCGCGTGCCTGTGCGCAACCCAAAGACCGACCTCTGGGGATTCTGCGACTACCTGGGCCGCTGGGCCGTACAGCCCATCTACCAGGAGGTGCGCCCCTTCGGCGAAGACAACACCTACCAGTACACTCAGGTGAAGCAGGACGACCGTTGGGCCAATATCGACCGTGACGGCGAGGTGGTCAGCATGGCCATCTTCTTCAACGTCGAAGACGCCGCCTACGCCCTGCGTCAGATGGAGCACGGACGCTCACTGGAAGAATGGCGTCTGCCCGTCACCAACCCCGCCAGCGGCAAATGGGGCTGGGTCGACTGGAGCGGCGAATGGCAGATACAACCCATCTTCGAGGATGCCACCCACTTTGCCAACGACACGGGACTCTTCGCCACCGCCAAATTCGACGGCTTCTGGATGGCCATCAGCGACACCGGCGAATATCTTTCGCGCAACGTCTTCACCCTCAGCAGCGAGGCATGGCAGGCCGGCAACCAGTGGGACACCCATCAGGAACTGGGCCATTGGCTCTACCCCATCATGGACCAAGGCACACAGGCTTGGGGCTATGTCGACTACAAAGGCATTTGGGTCATCAAACCCACCTTCGAGGATGCCAAGCTGTTCACCTACGTGTGGAACGACCGCGTGGCGCCTGCCAAGATGGACGGACGCTGGGGCTGTATCGACCACACAGGCCAGTTCGTGGTCAAGAACCAATACCTCACCTCGGCCGAAGCACAGATGGCCGGCCGCCGCTGGGCCGAAGGCAAGAAATTCTAAGTCATGAAGACATTGATTCATAATGCGACCATCGTCAACGAGGGCCGCATTTTCATTGGTTCCGTACTCATTGACGGCGACCGTATCGCCGAAGTAATCCCGGACGGCACCCCCTTGCCGGAAGCGGATACTGTACACGAGGCTACCGGCCTCTTGCTTATGCCCGGCGTCATCGACACCCATGTCCATTTTCGCGATGGTGGTCAGAGCGAGAACCCTGCGGGCACCTTCTATAGCGAAAGCCGTGCCGCACGCGCCGGCGGCGTAACGTCGGTGATAGACATGCCCAACACCAAGCCGCAGACCGTCACCCTCGAAGCTCTCGAGGCCAAAGAAGCCCTTGCTGCACGCGACAGCGCCGTCAACTACGGCTTCATGCTCGGCGCCACCAACGACAATATCGACGACCTGCTGGCCATCGAGCCCACACGCTACGCCGCCATCAAACTCTTCCTAGGCTCCTCGACAGGCAATATGCTCGTCAACAACCCCAAGCAACTGGACCGTCTGTTCCGCGAGGCACGCAAACTCATCGTGGCCCACTGCGAAGAGGAGGCCGTCGTCCAAGCCAACCTCCACAACTTCAAACTGGAGCACCAAGGCAAGCCCACCGAGACCGCAGCGCTGCACCCGCAGATACGCAACAGCGAGGCTTGCTTCCTCAGCACCTACCACGCCATCGAGCGTGCACGCCGCTACGGCACACGATTCCACGTGGCGCACATCAGCACCGCCACCGAGCTGAGCCTTCTCTCCAATTTCGACCTCGACAAGAAACACATCACCTCCGAGGTGACGCCCAACCACCTGTGGTTCGACGACCGCGATTATGCCGAACTGGGCAATCTCATCAAATGCAATCCCGCCATCAAGAGCAACGACGACCGCCTGGCACTCTGGGCAGCACTAGAAGACGGCCTTATCGACACCATCGCCACCGACCATGCCCCCCACCCTCTCGAGGCTAAGCAGCGCCCCTACTTCGACGCCCCCAGCGGCATCCCCAGCATACAACACTCGCTACAGATGATGCTCGAACCTGCCATCAACTCCGAACTCCGACCTCCAACCTCCGAACTGCTCACCATGCTGGTGAGCAAGATGTGCCACAACCCCGCCCTGCTCTTCGGCATCAAGGAGCGCGGATTCATCCGTCCAGGCTACAGAGCCGACCTCGTGCTGGTGCGACCTGGCGTCGAGGATACCGTCACACGCGAATCATTATTATATAAGTGTGGCTGGAGTCCCCTCGTAGGACAGACCTTCCACACCCGTATCGAGCAAGTCTGGGTCAACGGCGATGATGGAGTCCGTGTCGGCTCGGCCGACAACGGCACTCCAAGCGGAGGCGCCGAAGCCCTGCAGTTCAGCAAATAAGAAAGGCGACCCGTACGGGTCGCCTTTTCTCTTTGGCATGCAAAAGGATTAGAGGGCGTAGCCGACACCGACGAAGAGGTTGTTGACCTTCTCAGTGGTGTTGTCGGCCTTGGTACGATCCAGGAAGCCCATCTGGTAACCCAGCTCGAAGCGCAGCGAATGATACTGCAGACCGGCGCCAATGGTACCGAAGACGTTGAGTTGACCGTAGTCGGGGTCGTCACCGCCATAGTAGTCATTCGAGGGATCGGCAGGCTCATTGTCACCCATCCACCAGGTGAAGGTCTTGGTCAGACCGTAGGTCACATTGGGACCCAGGAAACCGAACAGCTTGACACCATTGCTCACCTCAACGCCATAGTTGAACAGGATGGGGATGGCGATAGCATTCTCGACACTCTTGGTGTGAAGGGTACCGATAACGACATCGGTGGCGGTGCTGTGGCTGAGGTTCTGGTAGTAGATACCAGGGGCCACACTGAGACCGCCGGTGATGGGCAAGTTGTAACTGACGCCAATAAAGAAGCCATTCATGTTGGTATCACGATCGGTGTAGGTACCAAACACGGGAGCAGTGCCCGTAAAGGTCTTCATCTGAGTGGCGAAACCACCATTGATGCTCACCTGAGCGTTGGCGACACCGGCGAAAAGCACGGCAGCAGCCAGAAATGCAAATACTTTCTTCATGTTTCTTATAATTTTAAGTTAAACAATAAGTTCCATTTATTTCTCCAAACGGATGCGGGCGTCGACGGCGGTGACGTAGCGCGGATTGCCCAACAGTGGGTTGAGGTCCATCTCGGCAATCTCGGGAGCAGCCTGCACGAGGGCGCTCACTCGAGCCACCTGCTCGGCATAGAGGTCGATGTTCACACCTTCCTGACCACGCACGCCTTCAAGAATCTTGTAGCCCTTGAGCTGCTTGAGCATCTCTTTGGCTTCAGCGGCGGTGATGGGAGCCAGCGCGCTCTGCACGTCCTTCAGCACCTCGATGAAGATACCACCCAGGCCGAAGAAAATCTGATGGCCGAACTTCTCGTCGCGGATGGCGCCGATATAGACATCCAAGCCGTCGAGCATGGGGTACATCTCCACGGCGTAGGTCTCTGGGATGACGATGAGGCGGTCAAACTCCTTGGCCACGGTGTCGAGGTCCTTCACTCCGAGGGTCACACCTCCCACGTCGCTCTTGTGCAGCGGGCCGACGACCTTCATCACGAGGGGCACATCCTTCGAGCAGCCCACCTCCTTGGCGAAGGCGAGGGCATCCTCTTTCTTGCTCACCTCGACGCTCTTCTTGCGGCTGATGCCGGCAGCGTCGAGCAGCTCGTTATAGTCGGAAATCTCCATGTAGCCGTCCTTGCAGCGGTCGATGGTCTTGCGGATGCGGGCCACGTCGATGGCGGGCTGCTCCACTTTCTCGGGCTGCGGCTTGGGAGTGTTGTAAACCTTGCAGATGGCGTTGCCAAGCACGCACTCCTCGGGGAAGTTAATGTTGCCCTTGGCAATGAAGTCCTCAATCTCGCTCTTGACGTTGATGATGGAGGGCAACACGGGGAAGATGGGTTTTTTGCAGGTACGCATCTTCTGGTCAAGCAAGTCATAGACCTCCTTGTTGCTGAACAGTCCAGGCGAGCCGAAGATGACCACCGAGAAGTCGATCTCGTCGAAGTCGTTCTCCACGGCGTCGAGGATATAGCCAAGCTGCTCGGCAGTACCAGTGGCAAGGAAGTCGATGGGGTTGCCCACCGAGCTTCCGCCGAAGAGCTTCGACAGCAGTTCGGGGGCCTTGGGATGCTCCTTCAGCGAGGGGATATCCAGACCACCGTTGCTAAGCACGTCGGTAAGCATCACGGCGGGACCGCCGGCGTGGGTCACCACAGCGCAGCGTTTGCCCTTGATTTCGGGATACATGAAGACACCGCAGACGGTGGTGAGCTCCTGACGGTTCTGGCAACGCACGATACCGGCCTTGCGGAAAAGGGCGTCGACGGCGGCGTCGTTGGTGGCGAGGGCACCGGTGTGCGACGAGGCGGCACGCGAGCCGGCGGCCGAGCCACCGCTCTTGATGGCGGCGATATGGCAGCCTTTGTTGATGAGGCTGCGGCTGTGCTTGAGGAGACGCTGCGGGTCACCAATCTTCTCCATATAGAGCATGATGACATGACTCGATTTCTCGGGGTCGAAGGTCTCGTCGAGGTGCTCGAGGACATCCTCTATACCCAGCTGGGCGCTGTTACCCACAGCCCACACGCTGTTAAACTTAAGGCCGTTGCTCATGCCGTACTCCTTGATGAACACGGCGGTGGCACCGCTGCCGGTGATGAAGTCCACACCCTTGGGATCCAGCGGAGGAATGGGGGTATCGAAGCAACCTGCATAGTTCACGTTGAGGAAGCCGGTGCAGTTGGGGCCGATGAGCGAACCGCCGACGCTGTTGATGGTGTCGACGATGTGCTTCTCGATTTCGGCGCCCTCGTGGCTCTCCTCCGAGAAGCCGGCGCTGACGATGATGAAGCCCTTGCAGCCCTTCTCCTTGGCCAGCACGTCGACCGTCTGGGCACAGAACTTGGCGGCGATGCAGAGGATGGCGCAGTCGACCTGCGGCAGATCCTCCACTTTGGCGTAGCACTTCACGCCCTGCACCTCGGTCTCTTTGGGGTTCACGGCATAGACCTGACCCTTGAAGGGACTCTCGAGGAGGTTCTTCAGCGACTTGCCGCCGGGTTTATGTACATCGGACGAAGCACCGCAAATGACGATGCTGCGGGGATTGAGTAACTCTTTTGCTATCATATCTTGTCTCTGTTTTTATCAAAGTTTGTCGTTCGAGCCGAGGACGTTGACAATCTTGTGGATGTACATCTTCTTCATGCTCTCGCGGGCGGGCTTGAGGTACTGGCGCGGGTCGAAGTGGTCGGGATGCTCGGCCAAGTGCTTGCGGATGGCGGCGGTCATGGCCAGACGGCTGTCGCTGTCGATGTTAATCTTGCAGACGGCACTCTTGGCGGCCTTGCGCAGCTGCTCCTCGGGGATACCCACGGCGGCCTTCAGGGCGCCACCGTTGGCGTTGATGGTGTCCACCTCGTCCTGCGGCACCGAGCTGGAGCCGTGGAGCACGATGGGGAAGCCGGGGAGCTTCTTCTCGATGGCCTCGAGGACGTCGAAAGCCAAGGGAGGAGGCAGCAGACGGCCCGTCTGCGGGTCAACGGTGCACTGCTCAGGTTTGAACTTGTAGGCCCCGTGCGAGGTGCCAATCGAGATGGCCAGCGAGTCGCAACCCGTGCGGGTGGCGAAGTCGATGACCTCCTCAGGCTTGGTGTAGTGGCTCACCTCCGAGGCCACCTCGTCTTCCACGCCAGCCAGCACGCCGAGCTCGCACTCGACGGTGACATCGTACTGGTGGGCATATTCCACCACCTGGCGCGAAATCTTGATGTTCTCCTCATAGGGCAGGGCACTGCCGTCGTACATCACGCTGCTGAAGCCCATGTCGATGCAGCTCTTGCAGGTCTCGAAGCTGTCGCCGTGGTCGAGGTGCAGCACAATCTGCGGATTGGGGCAGCCGAGCTCTTTGGCATACTCCACGGCACCTTCAGCCATGTAGCGCAGCAGGGTCGGGTTGGCGTAGTCGCGGGCACCCTTGCTCACCTGCAGGATGACGGGGCTCTTGGTCTCGACGGCGGCCTGGATGATGGCCTGCATCTGCTCCATGTTGTTGAAATTGAAAGCGGGAATGGCATAGCCGCCATTAACGGCTTTCTTGAACATCTCGCGAGTGTTCACGAGACCTATTTTCTTGTAGTCTACCATATTGTTGTAATTTTATCTATTTTTGTTGTCGAATTGATTTTGCAAAAATACTAATATAATTTAACATAGCCAAATTTATTTCGCAAATAATCCGAAAACCGCAGCGCCGCTGCCCGTCATGCTGGCATACATGGCACCGCGCGCATACATACTCTCCTTCAAGGCCGCAATGGCAGGATGGGCTGGGAATACCGACGCCTCGAAGTCGTTGACGATAAGGTTGCGCCACTCCCCTATCGGCCGCTTCACAGCCTCCTGCAGGTTGGGTCTTGGCGCCCCGAAAAGGTCACGTTTCAGCCCTCCGTACGCCTCTTTCGTCGACACATGCTCCCTTTCCGGAATCTCAATAACAATTCTTAATTCTTCATTCCTAATTCTTAATTCCAAAGGTTCCAGCTCGTCGCCGATGCCGGTGGCGTAGGCGGCTTGGTTGCGGATAAAGAAAGCGCAGTCGGCACCCAGACGGGCGGCACGCTGCTCTAGATCGCTAACGCTCAGCCCCAAGGCGAACATCTCGTTGAGCATCTTGAGGGTGAAGGCGGCGTCGCTGCTGCCTCCTCCGAGGCCTGCACCGAAGGGGATACCTTTCTTCAGCCGCATGCTGACGGCGGGGATATCGAACTCCTCGTGCAACAGGCGCCACGCCTTCATGCAGAGGTTGTCCTCGGGGGCGTTATCCAAAACAATACCATCTTGTACCATCGTGCTACCAACTGCCCACTGCCCACTGCCCACTTCGTTGATTTCCAACTCATCCTGCAACGAATCTACCGGCAGGAATATCGTCTCCAGGTTGTGGTAGCCGTCGGGCCGCCTCCCCACCACATGCAACCCCAAGTTTATCTTGCAATTCGGAAAAGTGATCATTTGCCTTATCTCCTGTCTCCTTATCTCCTTACCTCCTTATCTCCTGTCTCCTTATCTCCTGTCTCCTTATCTCCTGTCTCCTTATCTCCTGTCTCCTTATCTCCTGTCTCCTTATCTCCTGTCTCCTTATCTCCTGTCTCCTTATCTCCTGTCTCCTTATCTCCTCTCACTCCCTGCACTCCATCATACGCCCTAATAATCTCCGTCACCAACCTATGTCTAATCACATCGCTGTTGTCCAGCTCGATGACCTCGATGCCCTTGACGTCCTTGAGGATATTCACCGCCTGCAGCAAGCCGCTCTGCTGGTGATGCGGCAGGTCCACCTGCGTCAGGTCGCCCGTGATGACGAACTTGGCGTTGCGACCCATACGGGTGAGGAACATCTTGAGCTGAGCCGAGGTGGCGTTCTGCGCCTCGTCAAGGATGACGAAGGCGTTGTCCAGCGTGCGGCCGCGCATGAAAGCCAGCGGGGCAATCTCGATGGTGTTGTCCTCCCAGTAGGAGAGCAGCTTCTGCTGCGGTATCATGTCGCGCAGCGCGTCGTAGAGCGGCTGCAGGTAGGGGTCAAGCTTGTCGCGCAGGTCGCCGGGCAGGAAGCCTAGGTTCTCGCCGGCCTCCACAGCGGGGCGCGTCAGGATGATGCGGCGTATCTCCTTGTTCTTCAGTGCACGTACGGCCATAGCCACAGCGGTATATGTCTTGCCGGTGCCCGCGGGGCCGATGGCGAAGACCATATCGTGGTCGTAGACGGCGCGCACCAGCCGCTGCTGGTTGGGTGTGCGGGCCTTAATGAGCAGTCCGTTGCGGCCGTGCACCAGCACCTCGTCGCTCACCTCCGCCTCGGGGCTGCCGCCGCTGCTCTCCATGATGCCCATGATGGCGTTCTCCGTGATGCGGCCGAACTTGTCGTAGTAGGTCATCATGGCCTGCAGCTTGCCGTCGAACCAGGCGATGTCCTCCTCGCTGCCGATAGCCTTCAGCATATCGCCTCGGGCGATGAGTTTCAGTTTGGGGAACAGCATCTTGACAAACTCCAGCAGCCTGTCGTTCTGTCCCCAGAAGCGTGCATAGTCGATTTCCTCCAGCGAGAAAATCTTTTCAATCGTATTATCGTTCATAAAAAATCATTTATCCCTTCACTCCCCTTCACTCCTCTCTTCCCACACGTGCAGTTCGCGCAGCGGCCCGTCTTGGGGTCGGCGTTGGCGCAGGGCCGTTTGAATTCCTTCTCCTTGCGCAGCAGCATCTTGACGCCCAATCCCGCCATCATCAGCGCAAACACGCCGACGGCTATCGCCAACACTATGAGCAGAGTCTTTATCATAAATGTACTATTCCTCGGAAGACGATGAAATATGCTCCGAAGAGCATCAGCATCACTCCCGCAATTCTATTTATCATAGTCATGCGCTCGGGGGTGAGGAACTTCTGCAGCTTGGCCGCACCCCAGGCTTTCAGCAGCTCCATCGCAAAGGTCGTGCCAAGGATGACGGCGAAAAACACAATGGTGTTGACCTTGTTGCCGCCCATCTTACCCGCCGCAATAGCCACAGCCGAAAACCAGAGCAGCCAGACAAACGGATTCAACACATTGAGGGCGAATCCCTTGCCGAAGAAGACATACCATGCCGGCTTCTCGTCCGGGTCTTTCAACATCTCCTCCGAATGCTTCGCCGCCACCTCTTCCCTGTGGTCCTTGCCCTTATCCTTCTTCATATAGGTGTAGACGCCGAACAACACCATAATCAAGCCGGCGCCGATGCATGCCAGAGCCGACTCAAAACCGTTGTGCGTCACCACCTGCACCGATGTCAGGATACAGACGGAGACCACCATCGCATCGTTAAGGATGACGCCCATGGCAAACCATGCCGCCGACCTGAAGCCTCTGTGGAGGCTTGTCTGCACTAAGGTGATGAACGCCGGCCCCATATTGACGACCACCGAGAGGAACAGACCTATCAGGATGGCCCATAGCAAGAACCCCAACAGTCCGCCACCGCCGGTTTCGGGTATCCTCTCAAAGATTTCCTGCGTACTCTCCATAGTGCTCATTTGCTTTCCGCCACCTGCCGCTCTCTCACAAATTCCTCCCACATCTCCAGGCGTTCGCCTTTCAGCACGCGCGGGAACTTGGTGGCGCCGCCCCACTTGCCGATTTTCTGTTCCATGAAGTCATAGAACCGTTGTGTGGGCAGCACGTCGACAAACAGTTCCTTGATGGCCTGCTGGCGCTCCACGGCATAGTCGTCGTTGAGCTTGCAGAGGTTCTCGTCAATGAGCCTGACAGCCTCCTGCTTGTCGAGAGGCTCGTCGCAACCCAGATACCAGTGGTGCGCGAACAGCGTATCGTGACGGACACCCGCCACGGTGAACTCCTTGATGTCGACATCCAGCTGCTGCGCCATCATCTCCACGGCTCGCGTCATATTGTCCTGCGAGAGGTGCTCGCCCGTGATGCTCAGGAACTGCTTCGTGCGGCCTGTGATGACGATTTCGCAGTTCTTGGTGTTGAGGAAACGTATGGTGTCGCCAATGAGATAGCGCCATGTGCCAGCACAGGTGGAAAGCAGGAGGGCGTAATCCACGCCTTCCTTCACCTCGCGGAGGAGCAACGTCTTGGGATGCTCCACAATATTGCCGTTCTCGTCGAAGTTCTCCTCGTCGAAGGGGACGAACTCGAAATAGATGCCGTTGTCGACCAAAAGTTGCATCACCCGCTTCCTGAAATCCATCTGATAAGCGACATAACCCTCTGAGGCCAGATAGCTCTCCACCATCACGACCTCCTTGCCGAAGATACGCTCGAAGCTCTTCTCGTAGGGCGCAAAAGCCACGCCGCTGTGGACATATATCATCAGGTTGGGCCACAGGTCGTGGATGGTCTTGAGGTGATACTCCTTGATGATGCGCTCGAGCAGAATCTGCACCCATGTCGGCACACCCACGATGATGCCGATGTCCCATTTCGGAGCCTCCTTCACCATCATGTCCATCTTCTGCGCCCAGTCGTTAACTCTCGAAATCTTCTGCCCCGGCTTGTAGAACCGCTCGAACCACGCCGGTATCTTGCCCGCCGAGATGCCCGAAAGGTCGCCGGCATAGTAGCCGTACTGCTTGTTGTGTTGCAACTCGGTGCTGCCGCCAATCATCAGCACGCCGCGATTGTAGAAGCCCAAGGGGAAGTCGTAGCGCGTAATCGACACCAGCTGCCTCACGCCCGCCCGTGTAATGCTGTTGTTCAGCGCCCGCGTGATGGGGATATACTTGCTGGTGGCCTCGGAAGTGCCCGAGCTGAGGGCGAAATATTTTATCTTCCCTGGCCAAGCGACATTGCGCTTGCCCTTGAGACAGAGGTGCCACCACATGTCGTGCATCTTGTTGTAGTCGAACACAGGCACACGCTTGCGGAACTCGTCGAGGATATTCCCCGACTTCAAGATCTCATCGAAATAATATTGTTTTCCGAATTCGGTGAACTGTGCCTTGGTGAGTAATTTGCGCAACTCACGACGTTGTGCACGGATGGGGTCGGTATGGTTTTGGCGGATTTCAACCGGTATGTTCTTAAGTTCTGCAGCGGCCTTCACTATGGCCCCGACGACAGGAATAGGCATATATAGAATCGTTATTTCAGGATGCAAATTTACATAAAAATTTCAAAACACACGCAGACACATTAAAATATTTCTCCACCACCTCTCCACAAGTCGCTCCCACATCTTTGGGAGCGACTGAAACAGAGCCTATTGCCATCCTTGACGGAGTGGCAAAAATATTTTTTGACATTTTTGATTTTTTCAAGACAAAAATTGTCAAAACGTCCTCTTCCGGGCAACACCCAACCTCCTCCAACCCAGCACCTTCGCGCCATCCCCTCTTACTCATCGCCTATGGAGTCAAAGTCCACCCGTGTGGTGAATGCCCGTCCCTGACATAGTCCACGCTGCGCTCCACATGGCCTTTCTCCCAGCCGGCGCGGGCGTTGCAGAAGCGGTAGTCGAAGCCGTAGAAGGCCTGCATCCGCTGCAGCGAGGGGCTTTGTCTCTTTGAGGGCAATTGGTTGAAGCTAGGCTTCGATGTTGAGGCCGAGGCAGAAGGTGTGGCCGTTGTGGAAATAGGAGAAATTGCCGCCGCCAGTGCCGAGCGGGAGGAGGCCGATGCCGGCCTTCAGCTCAAGACCGACCCTGACAAGGCGTGTGTACCAATCCACTCCCAGACCGCACGTGTAGCTCAGGTTGTGGGCGTTCAGCGGCTTGATGTAATTGTGGCTGTCCTCACGCCGTGAAGCGAAGTCATAACCGTAGCCAAGTCCGGAGGTCAGGTAGGGCCGCAGCTTCCCCATGCGGACGGGATAGAACTTGACGTCGACAGGCACCTCGCCGCGGACGCTTTCCAGCTTGTAGCTGCTGAAGAGCGACACGCCCGGCATGACCCGCAGGCTGAAACAACGCCCCAGCTGGGCTTCACCAATCACGGCGATACGGAAACCGCCCGTGTAGAACGAGTGATTATCCGAAGCGCTCAATGTGCCGTCCCGGCTGGCAATAAGGCCTCCATTGGTGGAATAGATGTCGACTTTGTTCTCGGTGTACCCCAGGTGGATGCCGTAGAGAAACTTGTGATTGTCAAATGCTCCATTGTCCCGCTCTTGCGAGTGGGCAGGTCCTACGAGGAACGACAGTTGGAGAACGCAAAGCATCACAATGCCTCGAAACATTACTTTCATAACAGTATTCTTTTAAGTTAATTAATAAGGTTATTCAGCAAGTAATGTTTTCTTCGATAAGCGTCTGATTAAATTGTTTTGCCTCTATTAACGCGGTTTTGCCAATAATAGTATGCGGATTATCTTTTTTCACAGCGCTCACCCTGTCACCATAGGGGTTGGGGGTTATTGTTGATGTTTCTTTTTCAGGAAAAGGTATTGTATAAATGTCACTATGGTGGAGAATCCCAAGACGATGGCGACGAAGAGTAAGAGATTGCGTGGCGTCATGATATCGTGGGTTATGAGGTTGGTTATCGCAAGCGCTGCTGCCATCTCGAAGGTGCTTTCGCCAAAATATTTTATCAGTTGTTTCTTCATGTTGATGAGCTTTTTTGACTGTTCTCTATATAGATGACGCAAAAAGGTGTAAAATCTTACAAATTTTGACGTTTTTGAGTGGAAGAGTCTGTGAGTCTTTGAGTCAACGAGACTTATGGACTTACGGACTTAGTGACTCAGCGACTCAGCGACTACAAAAAAAAGGCTCTCAATTGAGAGCCTTTTTTTGTGGGTGAGATGTTGTCATTTCCGGCCTAGTTTCTTTTCGAGTTTCTCCAGCAGGGCGGCCTCGACGGGCACGAAGTTGTATTGGTTCCAAAAGTCTTCGTCGTAGCGCAGCTCGCCGGCCTGGCGGTCGGAGACGGCGATGCGGACGGGCGACTGGATGTTGTTGCTGTCGAGGAAGGAGGCGTCGCCACGGCGTTGCGAGGTGAGGACACACTGGGCGTCATAGACAAAATGTTGCTCGCGCTGGCCATACATGGTGTCGTTGGAATAAAAGAAAGTGGCCGTATTGTGCGTCGTATAGGAGGTGAGCGTCAGCTTGCCGTCGATTTCACCGTAGTTGTAAACCTGTTTTTCGCCGTAATAGATGGAGTCCCGGCCCACCTTTTGACTCAGTTTATTCAACGGCCAGGGGTAGTCGTTCTCCTTTGAGTCATAGTTGTACTCCAGCTTGGTGATGGCCAGGTCGTTTCTCCGAACGGTGAGGAGGACCTTGTACTCGGTGGGGCCAAAGGAGGAGACTTTTTTTGTCATTGTGACAAGATAATATTCAACATTGTCTGGGTCGGTGAACGTCTCCATTTTGTATTTCCACGACTTGAGGCTGCTTTTCGATGTGGAGAGGTAGTTGGTGGTGTTGGGTATCTCGACCGGGTCGACAAGCACGTCGTTGTCCGAATAGGTCAGACGGAAGCTGCCCGTGCCACTGGTTATCTTTTTGATATATGCTGTGTCGTTCACCAGGAGGCGCGAGAAGAGGATGGCCTTGTAGTTGAGGCGGCCACCGCGCTCGTGGGGCTTGGTGCTTGTGTTGTGCTTGTCGTAGCCCACACGGAGGGCGTCGAACACCATCTCGTCGAAGAGGTAGAGGCTGTCTTCGAGCTGGCGCACGTCGCGGTAGAAGTAGGTGCCTATCGTCGTGTCGGTCCAATAGTTCTGCGGGATGTGGTTGACGGCCTCTTTGATGAGCGTCTGGGGCGTGTACTCGCTGACGACGACCTCGCTCAACTTACTGACGCCGCCTTCCTTGAGCTTCACCTTGGGGTTTTTCTGAACTTTTTTCACCGCCAGAGTGTCACGTTCATAGCCGAACAGGGAGAAGATGAGGTTGCCGCCGAGCATCTTCTCGGGCACCTTGATGACGAAAGTGCCGTCGCCGTTGGTTTGGGTGTAGTGGTAGCCGTTCTGCACATAGACAGTGACGCCCGGTAAGCCTTCCTTGCTCTTGGCATCGGTCACAGTGCCCTTGACGGCAATCATATTGTCCTGTGCGCTTGCCGCGCCGAAAGCCAGCAAACAAGCCAGCAGAATGAGTGTACGCTTCATAAGTTAAACAATAAAGGGTGGCTCTATAACTTTTTGCCGGCCAGCTTCATCCGATCGGCGAGAGGTGTTGTTTTGGCTGTGACGTTGGCGGTGTTGACGTCGCGCTGTTCTCCGTCGATATTGAACCGCAGGGTGGCTCCGTCGGCACGCACGTCGATGGTTACGGGTGCTCCCATGATGAGCGGCAGGTTCATGTCTCCGTGGCCGGCGGGGAACCCGCAGAGCATCGGTATGCCGTAAGGCTCCACAATCTGGCGAATCATGGCCTCGACATTCTCATAGGTGAACTCTGTCCCACATCCGGTGAACTCGCCCAGGACGATTCCCTTGCAGCGGTCGAGCACGCCGTTCATCTGCAGGATACGCATCTGACGGTCGATGTTGTGCATCGACTCTTCGACCTCCTCCACGAAAAGGATGAGGTCCTGTCCCATCGTGGCGTCGGCCTGCGAGCCGAGGTTGGGGGTGAAGGTGCATAGGTTGCCTCCCACCAGTATGCCGCTGGCTGTTCCCGTGATGTTCTGGGCATGGGCGGGCAGATGATAGCAGGGGACTTGACCCAGCAGCAGGTCGCGCATCATGGTGCTGGTCGCGTCGGTTCCGCCTTGTGCCAGGAAGGAACTCATGGTGCCGTGAACGCTCATCACTCCGGCGCGGTTCAGCAGGCCGTGCAGGGTGCTGATGTCGCTGAAGCCGACAAACCATTTGGGTGAGGCAGACAACACGGAGAGGGGAATCTGGTCGATGAGCTGTATGGTGCCGTAACCACCGCGGTTGCAGATGATGGCCTTGATGCTCGGGTCACCGAAAGCCCAGAGAATGTCGCTGACACGCTCGGCGACGGTTCCAGCATATCTGCCGTCCACCACCTTGCCCACGTTGGGGCCGATGACAGGAACTAAGCCCCACGACCGTAGCAGGTTGGCGGTCGCCTCGACGTTCTCCATCGGGGTGTAGTAGGAGGGGGAGATAAGCGCCACGGTGTCGCCGGCGCTCAGGTAGGCGGGTTTCACGCAGTTCAGCGTCACTGTTCCGTCGGGTGTGGGGTCGACTTCTTCCTTTCCGCACGACACGAAGGCCAGTGCTGCGATTGTCAGTAAGAGTGTTATTTTTCTCATCTTGTATGTGTTTCTATAAGAATGTGCTTATTTCCGGATAATAACGGCATTCGGGTATTTCGACAGGTCGGGTTTGAAGTGGCTGTCCTTCAGGCCGACGTGGATTTTGGTGACGTTCATTGTCACCGAGGCTCCGCGGGCGCTGGTGCGTATCTCACGCATGGTGTAGTTCTTGGCGGAGATTTTGGCTGTGACACGCTTCACCTCGTTGTCTTTGTCTTTAGGGTTACTGAAGGTGATTTCGTAGTAGCCGTCATTAAGTTTCATCTTGGCCTTGTTGTATTTGTGGTCGAGGTCAAGGTCGAGGTCGCCTTTGCTCTTGTTGCGCGTGTTGCCGTGGTTGAAGATTATGGTGTCGCTCTTGGAGGAGTGTTTGATTTCCCAGGTGTCGGTGCCGTCGAAACCCGATTCGACCACCACCTCCTCGCCGAGCACCTTCATGTTTAAACAGGTGCGGTTGAGGTCGCCTTTGTTGGCGATGACGAAGTGCATCTTCATGGCCAAGGGACCTATGCCGGCCTTCATGTCCGCCTCGTACTCAAGTCCGGAGGCGTTGTTCATGGCTGCCCGGCAGTGGTTCATCACGTCGGTCACCTCGGCGGGAATCTGCGCCCATGCACCGATAGCTCCGAAGAACAAGGAGAGGATAAGGATTATTTTCTTCATAATAAGATGGGTTATTCGGTTTTTGACCAGTAGACACTCTCGCCGATACCCATGACGGTACCTTTGATGCGCAGACGGCCGTCGGCAGTAAACTCGGCGGTCATGTGGGCCTTCAATCCGCGCTGGGGGTCATAGATTTTGGTGTCGTTCCAACAGTGTTTCTTGGCATCATACTTAAGACCTGAGAAGAGCACCACCTTGTCGGCAGGCTTGGAGCGGAGGCTCTTGTCGGGGTTCTTGGTGTCGAGTATCTTGTTGCCCTGGGCGTCTTTGTCGTGCTCCATCCAGATGACCTGCCCGCGGTAGGTGCCGTCGGTGAGTTTGACAATCTTCACCTTGAACTTGTCGTCCCCCTGTTTGCCGGAGTAGGTCCCGACGATATTGTCGGCTTTGTCGTTCAGCGCATTTTGTGCCACCATGGGACTGACACAGAGCAGGGTCATCAGTATAAGAATGAGTTGTTTCATGAGGTTTAAGGTTTAGGGTTTAAGGTTTAAAGTTTAAAGTTAACTGGTCGTTGATTACTGGCCACTGGTCATTGATTTCTCAGGTCCATCAATCGGCGACGGGCAGTGACGAATGTGGTCTGGCGGTCGGTGATGGCGTTCTGCGCTTGCAGCAGCAGCGCCTGGGCTTGTAGCACCTCGGTGAGGGTGATGACTCCGGCTTGATAGTTGAGGACAGAGAGACGGTAGTTCTCCTGGGCAATCTCCAAGGCGGCGGAGTCCGACTTGAGCAGCACGGCGGCATCCAGCATGTCGCTGTAGGCCTTCTCCTCTTCAAGCGACATCATGTGGTTATAGTAATCCTGCCGGATGCGGGCCTCCTGTATGCGGATGTCGTGCTGCTTTAGCTTATGCGAAGTCTCCCACCAACCGGATAAGGGCACCGAGAGCGAGAGGAGTGCCACTGCGTTAGCCGAGGCGTCGTTCTTAATCATATTGCCGTAGTAGGCGGAACCGATAAGGGTGAGTTGCGGCAACGCCTCGCCGAGGGTGAGTCGCCGTTGCAGCCACTCGGCTTCGACGCTCAATTGTAACAGACGAGTCTCCGGCCTGAGCGAGTCGCCTACCGTCGAGTAGACAAAGTCGGGCAAGGCTGTCATCTCCATCAGCGGATCGGCAAAGGTCAGAGTGTCGCTATACTCTATACCTATCTGTGTGCAGAGCAGTCGCTTCGAGAGGCGGATGCCGCTGGCAAGCTGCTGCTGGTTAGCAAGCATCTCGTTGCGCTTCAGCTGTAGCTGCAACGCGTCGGCCCGCGTCACGAGGCCGTTGTCCAACGCCAGCTGTACGGTGCGGTCGAGCGAGTCGATAAGGGTGAGCGCTGCCGTCACCGTGGCCACCTTCTGCTGTAACCCCGCGACGAGGTAGTAGGTCGACTCAACATTCTCGATGATGTCGCGCATCTTCATCCGGGCCTGCAGCTCGGCAGCCTCGACGCCGAGGGTGGCCAACTTGTTGCCGGTGACGATACGTCCGCCGGCATACAGCGGCTGGATGGCCAGCACCGATCCGCTGGCGCCTTTCTTCATTAGCGATACCTCATTCCTCACGTCGCTCTCGGCAGCTACAAGCTCATAGAGTGACTGCAGCAACTCACGCATGTCGTTTGACTGTATATCCTCGATGCTGAAATGGATGAGCGGATTGACAGAATAGTAACCCAACCCTGCCAGGTTCACCTGCGGAAAGTATTTGGTAAAAACTTGTCGCTTTACTTCGCGGGCCTGTTCTATCTCCAACTGGGTGGTGCGTATCTCCACATTGTTGCGCCGCGCCAACGCCAGACAGCTGTCGAGCGTCAGTTCCTGGGCCTGTACTGAATTGAAAATTGAAAATTGAAAAAAAGAACGGTACAGAGTGCCCTGAATAATATGTTACCTTTCGTTTTCATCATTGTTTTCCTATTTTAATCGGACGGAAGTTCTGCCGTTTCTTGTTCTCGAAGGCCACGCAGTAGGCCACCGGCAGGATGGTGATGACCAGCGGCAGGGTGAAGAGTGTGCCGAAGCAGATGACCACACCCATAGGCATCCACAGCATCGTGCCTGCCAATATCATCGGCACCACGCCGATGGCCGTCGTCGCCGAGGTGAGGAAGATGGGCCTCATGCGGCGCAGACCTGCCTGATAGGCGGCTTCGGTGACCGACAGCATATCCTTGGTCCTCAGCTCGGCTACATAGTCGTACATGATGATGGCGTTGCGCACGATGATACCCACCAGCGAGATGAGTCCCAGCACCGCCGAGATGGAGAAGTCGAGCCCGAAGAGCCACAATCCGAAGGTAGAGCCGAAGATGCATAGCACCGCCATCGAGATGGAGAGCAGCGAGATGTTCAATTTGCCATAGTGGATGATAAGCACAAAGAACATGACGAATATGGCCGCCACCACCGCCATCAGCAGACTCGGCAGCAGACTGGAGGAGAGGGCGAAGGTGCCGCCAGCCTCCACCGTCACGCCGTCGGGCAGCTCCATCTTGTCGAATTTACGCTTAATCTTGTAGAATTCATGTATTTGTCCCGCACCAGGCATCACGTCAGCCGACACGGTGACACATCGCACCCCGTTGCGGTGCGGCATATTGTTATGATGGAAGTGAGGCTGAATGTCGGCCACCTGGCGCAGGGGCACCCAGGTGCCTGGCTGCGCACAGGGCACCAACAGGTCGCCCAGCGAGCCGTAGTCGATGTTTTGCTTGCCCTCAGAATAGATGGAGATGGGGATGTTGTAGTCGCCCTCCCACAGCGTGGAGAGGGTGGTGCCCGACAGGGCACCACTCAGATAGATGGAGAGCGTCGACTGCGTGATACCCAACCGGTTGGAGGCATCGGATTTCAGCACCACATCGACCATTTCCTCCGTCTCATCGTAGTCGGAATGGACGTAGAACAACTTGGGGTTCTGCTTCATCAGCCGCAGCAGTGTGTCACGCACCGTGGCGATGTCGCCGTAGTTGTCACCCTTCACGTAGAACTCCACTGGTGCCAAAACCGACTGGTAGTCCATCTGCCTGAAACGTATCTGCGCCTGCGGGAAGATGTTCTCGTAGCGCTGCGCATACTCTGATATCAATTCCTTGGTAGCCTTGTCGCCCACCGTGTTGACGATAAACTGGGCGTAGTGGTCGGAGGCCAGCTGCGGGGCGTAGGTCAGGTGGAAGCGGGGCGACGACATGCCGACAAACGAGGTGACGCTCTTGACCCTCTGGTCCTTCAGCAGCAGGGCCGACAACGAGTCGGCCACCATTCCCGTCTCCTCAATCGACGAACTGGCCGCCATGTGAATCTCCACGGCGAAACTGTCACGCTCGGCCTTGGGGAGTATCTGTATATTGATCTGGGTGAAGAGGAACACGCCCACCAATACCAGCACGAAGCCTGTCAGCAACGTCAGCTTCTTGTGGCGGAAGCAGAAGGCCAGCCGGCGCTCGTAACCTTTCTGCAACCCGTCGAAAAAGCGGTTCTGCACTCGGTCTAACCATGAGGTCTTCGCCGTCCCCTTGATGACACGCGACGAGAGGAACGGGATGACCAGGATGGCGTAGAGGAAACTGCAGGCCAGCGCGATAAGGATGGTCCAGGGGAAGAGACTGATGAAGTCGCCCATGATGTTGTTCTTCATGATGGCCAGTGCGGGGAAGAACATCATGGCGATGGAGGCCGTGGCGAAGAGCATCGAATTGGCTAGTTTGCTTGTCGACACCGATGCTGCGTACCATCGCGAATGGCCTGCCCGCAACAGGTTGGAGTAGCCGTCGATGACCACCACCGAGTCGTCCACTATCATGCCCAGCACGGCAATCAAGGCCGCCAGCGTCACCGTGTTCAGCTCGAAGCCAAGGAAATACATGATGCCCAGCGTGGCAGCGATGCAGATGGGCACCGAGGTAGAGCTCACCAATGCGGTGCGTAGCGGAAAAAGCATCAGCATCACAAAGATAACAATCAGCACAGCCTCCAGCAGGTCTTTGAGGAAAGAGCGTACCGAGCGGTCCACCACCTGGGGCTGGTCGGTGATGCGGTGGATGTGGATGTCGGGCGTGATGGTCTCCTCATAGTCCTTGATAATCTTCTCCACCTTGGTGCCGAAGTCCACCACGTTGTTGCCAGGCCGCATCTCTATCGAGAGCATGATGCAACGGCTGTCCTTCACCGTAGTGTCGCTGTACTTGATGTGCGGCTTCGACTCCTCGTAGCGCGACTCGATGGTGGCCACGTCGCGCAGCCGCAGCGTCTGCCCCGTCGCCGGGTCGGCGAAGACCACCAGCTCGCTCAGGTCGTAGATGTTGCCGAAGGGGATGGCGACATGCACCAGCGCGCTACCTTCGTCGTTGCTCACCTTGCCCGAGATGGTGCGGAAACCGTGAGCAGCCAACTCGGCCGACACCGCCGAAGGCGAGATGGCATACTGCGTCAGTTTCATCGGGTCCATGTGCACGGCTATCTCCTCCTTCTGGTTGCCTACCACGCTGATGCGTCCCATTTCAGGAATATTGCGCAGGTGGGCCGACAGTTGCTTGGCGATGGCCTCCAGCTCGCGGGGTGAGCGTTCGTTGCTCTCGATAGCCAGCAAGAGCGACGAGGCGTTGCCGAAGTCGTCGATTACCGCCGTTGCCGCCACACCCTGCGGCAAATCCGTCAGACGATAGAGCGACAGCCCTTCGCGGATGCGCGACCAGGTGATTTTCGGGTCAGCGTCCGTATGGGTCAGCGTCACGAAGACATAGAGCATGCCGTTCTGACTGTAGGAATAGGTCTTGGTCTTGTCCACATCGGTGAAGGTGAACAGATATTCCTCCACCTTGCCGGCCACCTGCTCCTCAATCTCTTCGGCCGTCGCACCGGGGTAGACCACCGCTACCACACCCTGCTTGATTTTCACATCAGGGAACTCGTTCTTGTTCAGGTGCGGCAACGCATAGATACCTATGGCTATTATTATCGCAATTGAAAACGCAAGCAAGGGGAAACTCCGCATCGCGCCCTCTATCATATTCCTCCGAGGTGCCATCTTGTAAATGGTTTACGGTTTACAGTTTACTGTTTACAGTTTTTCAATTTTTACATTCGCTCCGGTGTACAGTTTTTGAAAACCGGCGGTGACCACGGTGTCGCCAGCCACGAGGCCCTCTTTCACCACCACACCGTTGCGCACAAAGTCGCCCACCGTGATCAGACGGTGCTCGGCTTTGCCGTCTTTCACCACCCACACTACCGTGCCCTCGGGCATCGTCTGCACACAGTCGCTGGGCACCACGATGCCGCCCAGGGCATTCAGCATCACATGCACCTTGGCCACCATGTCGGGCAGCAGCTGCTTGGCGTTGCCCGACACTATCGAGGCGTACACCCGATAGGTGTGTCCCAGCGGATTGGAGCTGAGGCTCTTGTCGCTGACACGCAGCGAGAGGCGTCCGTCGCCCAAGGAGGGCACCACGGCGCTGGCTGTGTCCCCCACCCTGATCAGCGATATCTCCTGCTCGGGGACCGAGAACTGCACCCGCAGACGTCCCATGTCGAGCAGGCGGGCAAAGACCTCGCCGGGGTGCATCTCCTGCCCCACCAGCGGGGTTCCACACGACACCACGCCGCTGAACGGTGCACGCAGCGAGCAGTCCTCCAGATGTTTGCGGGCACTCACTTCGGCTTGGCGCGCCTTCTCCAGATTGGTCTCCATCTCCACCCACTTCACCTCACTCAGGCCGCCCTCTCGGTGCACCGCCTCCAGACGGCGGTAGGCATCTTCGGCTTGGCGCAAGGTAGCCAACGCGGTGGCATGCAGGCTTGTGGCGCTGGTGGCGTCCACCTCGGCCAGCAACTGTCCTTTGACCACACGGTCGCCGTTCTTCACGGCCACCTTGGTCAGCGTGCCTCCCAGCGGGAACGAGAGGCTCACCTCCTGCTCCGACCCGATGTCACCCACGTAGTTACGCTCGGTAGGTGTGTTGTCGTCACTGATGACGATTGTTTCCACAAGAATTGAGTCGGACCATCCTGTCGAGACTTTGTTTTTTTCGCCGCAGGAACAAAGCAACGTTGCTGTACAAAGAAGGATGAGTAATGTTCTATTCATTTGTATTTTTTTCTAAATTAGTTACGGGCAAGGGTGTCTCTCCCCGGCCCGCAAAATGCTGATAAAAGTGTCAAGTTACTTCTTCTTCAGTTTGCCCAAGCGGGCGGTCACCTTGTAGGTGGTGGTGCTGTAGATGTCGGTACCGAAGATGGGGGCCGACTTATGCTCTTCCACCTGAGGATAGAAGATAACGTCGTAGCCAGGGTTGGCTTTCAACAGTTTGTAAAGGGCGATGTTGGCGCCGCCATAGATCATGTTGCCGATAATGGGCAGCTCGCTGCCGTTGTTGGCAAATCCGGCCTTCTTGGTGCCGAAAGTGCGCTCCCAGTCGATGCATAGCACGCGGGTGACGGTAGCTTCGGCCGTCACGGGCTCGGAAAGTTCAAAGTCACTGGCATAGAACTCGACATGATTGTTGGGCTCACGCATAGTGTGACGGTAAGTCTGGCAGCTGGTCATGAAGAGGGCGACGACGCCCAGAACGAGTAGAAGTTTACTTTTCATAATGTTTGATAATTTTGTTTTCGGGTGCAAAGATACAACTTTTTTCCGAGATGGCAAAAAAAAGAAAGAGCGCTGAAACATCAGCGCTCTTTTGCTCCCCCTGAAGGACTTGAACCTTCGACCCCCTGATTAACAGTCAGGTGCTCTAACCAACTGAGCTAAGGAGGAATGTTTTCCTTGTTTCCAAGGTTGCTTCCTCTCTCGAAAGCGGGTGCAAAAGTACAAACTTTCTATGTACTGGCCAAATTTTTTTTCAAATATTTTTATCCTGCCGAACTAATATTCTGTAATATCGGTAGATACAAACCTGAGGTTGTCCACCAAATCGGAGGCTATGAGGCTCGATTCGGACTGTTTTTCTATGGCTAGGTCGCCAATTTTACCATGTATCTCCACAGCTTTGCACACGATGTCGTAGACACTTGCATGTAAGTGATTGGAGCAGAGCATGCCGAGCAGTATGCCCGTCAGCACGTCGCCGCTGCCGGCGGTGGCCATGCCGGCGTTGCCAGTGTTGTTCACATAGACGCTGCCGTCGGGGCTGCAGACCTGTGTGCGGTGGGCTTTGCTGACGATGGTAAGATGGTATTTGACAGCCGCTTCGGCGGGGTTAAGGTCGCCGAACAGGCGCTGGTATTCACGGGCGTGGGGCGTAACGACGGCCCCTTGGGCCAGCGGCAGCCATTCGCGGTGCATGGCCAGGATGTTCAGCGCGTCGGCGTCGAGTATCAGTGGGCAGCAAGCAGTGAGCAGTTGGCAGTTGGCAGCGGGCAGTTCGCTCGTCAAGCTCGCGGGCCTCAGCATGCAGCAGGCTGTGAGCAGTTGGTGCAGAGCCTCGCTGGTAGCGGAGTCGGTGCCCAGCCCCGGTCCCACGGCGATGGCGGCATAGCGGTCGAGATGTTGCGGCGGGGTGGTGAAGATGACGGGCGAAGGGTCGATACTGACCATAGCCTCGGGGAAGGCGGCCTGCATGGGGTCGACGCAGCGCTCGGGCAGGTGCACCGTCAGCAGTCCGCAGCCGCTACGCAGCGCAGCACGGGCCGCCAGAATGGCGCAACCCACATGACCATGGGCACCCGCTACAAGTAGCGCGTGCCCATAGTCGTGTTTGGTTGTGTCTTGATTTCTCAAGGTATTCATCAATCGGCGGTGCCGACGGCGCCCTCTTCGGGACGCAGGGTGACGGCAACGTAGTTATTCAGGTTGATGTACTTCTTGGCGAGGGCTTTGAGGTCCTTGGGGGTGACCTTACGCACCATGTTGTCGTAGTCGTTCACCTGGTAGTCGCGGCTCTCGTTGTAGCGGTAGCTGCCCTGGATCTGACCCATCCAGAAGCCGTTGTTCTGTTTGCTCTTGCCACGGTTGACAATCATCTGTTCCTGCACCTTGTTGAGGGTCTTCTGGTCGCAGCCTTTCTTCATGTACTGACGGAGGATGTCGATGCAGTCTTTCTCAATCTTGGCGGCTTTCTCGGGGTCGCAACCGATGTAGAACTGCCAGCTGACCTGTCCGACGGGCGACAGCTCGAAGTTCATGCCAGCGCTGGGGCTGTAGGCGTCACCGTTCTTCTCGCGGATAATCTCGAGGGTGGTGATGCCGAGGGCGTCGCCAAGCTCCTGGAGAGCAATGCGGGTCTGCGGGGTGAGTTCGGCGGCGTCGACATCCATCTGGCCGGAGATGATGAGCATACCCTGACGCTCGATGCCCTTGACGGCTTCAGCGTGCTGGATGCCTTCAGCAAACTTCGGGTTGCGGTTCATGAACTTGTCGTTGCGCTGCTTGCCATTGACGGGCAGGTGGTTGAGATAACGGGCGATGAGGTCGACGTCCTTGTCGCTGACATTACCCACGAAGAAGAAGGTCTGGTTGGAGGCATCGGCGAAGCGGTTGCGGTAGATGCTGTACATGCGGTCGAGGTTGAGGTTGCGGACCTGCTCCTCGGTGGGGACGACAACCTGACGTTTGTCGTTGGGGAAAGCGGTCTTGTAGTAGGTCTCGATGAAGGCCACCTGCGGGTTCTCGCGAACGAACTTGACCTGCTGGATGGTATTCTCGATGTTGCGCTCGTAGGCTTCCTGGTCCTTGCGGGGAGCGGTGTAGTAGAGGTTGATGAGCTGCAGGGTGGTCTCGAGGTCCTTGGGTGAGCAGTTGCCTGTGAAGCCCTGGGTCTCGTCGTTGATGTATGGGCTGATGCTGAGGTTCATGCCTTTGAGCTTCTTGCTGAGGTCGGTGGAGCTGAAGTTGGCGATACCGCCGGCATCGATGAAGTTAGCTGCGTTCTGGGCCTCGTAGGCGTCTTTGTCCTCATAAAGCGAGGTGCCGCCGAAGCCGAAGCTGCCAATCTGAATTTCGTCGGCCTTGTAGTCGGTCTGCTTGACAATGAAGCGGATGCCGTTGGGCAGGGTGTACTCGAAGTAGCCGAGGGTGCTGTTGTACTTGGAGACGGTGTAGTCGCAGGCGGGGACGTTCTCGCTGAAGAGAGGCTCGTCCTTGTAGGTGTCGACCCAAGGCTCGGTGGTGACGTTCTTGCTGTTCTTGATGATGTTGAGGGCCTCTTTCTCGGTGGGCACCTTGAAGCCGTCCTTCTCGGGAGCGGTGAGGTAGAAGATGAGGTTCTCATCGGTAATCCAGGTCTTCACCATGGCGTTGCACTCCTCGAGAGTGATTTCGGGCATGAACTCCTTGGCGTATTTCCATTCCTGACGGATGCCGGGGGCGGGCTCGTTCTCCAGGTAGTGGTTGGTGTACTCGTCGGCGAGGCTGTTGCTCTGGGTCTTGTTCTCCTCCTTGGCGAGTTTGGTGTAGGTGCTGAGGAGGTCTTCTTTCTGGCGGTCGAGTTCGGCCTGCAGGAAGCCGTGGTCGTCAATCTGTTTCATGACCTTGAGCAGGAGTTCGGCGGTCTCTTCGATGCGGCCCTCCTTGGGGGCGGCGCTGACGGCGAAGACGTCGATCTCACGGCCGAGGAAGCCGCTGTAGCCACCGTTGGCATACATCATGGGAGCGGTGGGCTTGTGGCAGATGTCGCTGAAGCGCTCGTTGATCATCATGCCGATGAGGCTGCGGACAATCATCTGGCGGTAGGCGCCGACGGTGCCGTTGGGGGTCTTGTTGTGTTTCCAGTAGAGGGCGAGGCTGGTGTTGGTGGCCTCCTTGTCGGTGGCGATGCAGATGAGAGGCTCCACGTTGTTGGGAATCTCATAACTGAGGCGTGTCTTGGGGGCACCCTCACCGAGGTATTTGTGGTTGGGGCTGCTGAAGACATCCTTCACCTGCTGTTCCATACCCTTGGCACCCTTGATGCCGTGATACTCGAAGTTGTCCATGTCACCCACGATGACGATGGCCTGCAGGTCGGGACGGTACCAATCATTGAAGAAGTCGACGATGGACTGGCGTTTGAAGTTCATGATGACTTCCTCCTTGCCGATGGGCAGACGGTCGGCATAGAGCGAGCCTTTGAGCATGATGGGCCAGGTCTTCTTGCGGAGACGGTCGCCGTGGCCGACGCCACCGCGCCACTCCTCATGGATGACGCCGCGCTCTTCCTCAATCTCCTTCTCGTCGAAGAGGATGTTGCCGGCCCAACCGTCGAGGATCTCCATACCCATCTTGACCATCTCGGGGTCGTCGGCGGGCATGTTGACGTAGTAAACGGTCTGGTCGAACGAGGTGTAGGCGTTGATGTCGCGGCCGAACTCGACACCATGCTTCTGTAGCTTGTCGATCATCTCGTTGTGGGGATAGCCCTTGATGCCGTTGAAGGCCATGTGCTCACAGAAGTGGGCCAGACCTTGCTGGTCGTCGCGCTCCATGATGGAACCGGCGTTGGAGACCAGACGGAACTGAATCATGTTCTCGGGCTTCTTGTTATTGCGGATGTAATAGGTGAAGCCGTTGTCGAGCTTGCCATAGAGCACCTTCTTGTCGAGGGGCACCTGAGCGGTCAGGTCACTTTTCTTCTCCTTGGCACCGCTGCCGGGCAGCTGGGCGAAGGCCACGCCGCTGAACACGAGGGTCAGCAACATTGCGAATAAAAAACGTTTTTTCATTTTGATTAATGTTTAGGTTAATACTATTATTTATCTGTTTCGTTTTCGTTGTCGGGCCGGAACTCCAGCAGGTCGGCCGGCTGGCAGTCGAGCACCTGACAGAGGCGCTCTAGGGTACTGAACCTCACCGCCTTAGCCTTGCCTGTCTTGAAGATAGAGAGGTTGGCGGGAGTAATGTCCACCCGCTCGGCCAGCTCTCCAAGCGATATCTTGCGCTTGGCCATCATCATATCCAAATTGACTACTATCATTACAAAAACTCTTATCTCCTAACTCTTAACTCCGAACTATATAGTGAGCTCCTGTTCTTCTTGTATGTCGCGGCCTATCTTGAAGATTTCGGCCATGAATATTATTGTCAGACCGAAGAGTATGCGTGTGATGTGTATCGACACCTTCACCGCAGGAACCCACTGTGTTTGTTGAAGAAGGTCGTATGCAATCGTGCGCTCGATATAGGAACTGATATCCATGCCCAGCGACATTAATATCATTAGTATGCCGGCCCATGTGAGCCAGGTAATGTTGCGCTTGGGGAAAACTTTTCCGCGGCGCGTATAAATATAGAATGATATAAGCGACATGACCACAAGCACTGTCATCGCGATACCTGCCAGCACGCAGAACAACTGCAGCCACATACACCAGGCGGCCTTGCTGGTGGGAATGGTCTGATCAGACATAAACGTAATGTTGATGTCGAAGTTTTTCACAAAGGCCTTAGCATCGAGACCGTCGAGGAGGCCGTCGACAGTGTAGCCGTGCTGGTAGGTCTGTGGGGCGCTGTAGAGGTCGGTGATAACCATCCCGTATTCACTCTTGTTATCACCGATGTTGGCCACCTCGATGGGGTCGGCAGTGGTGAAAACGTTAAGGAAAAAGAGTGCTATGCACAGCGCTATCACGCCCATGAAAATGGCGTAAAGTGTTCTGATTCGGGTTATTGTAGCCTTTCTAGCCATTGTCTATTGTCCTTTTCTCGGCTGCAAAGATACAACTTTTTTTTGATACACAAGAAAAATTTTACGAAAAACAAAAAAAAATTATTGTTTTTCGATAAATAATATATGTATAACAACAAAAGACCTTAGCAGTCGTACTTCTCGAGGGCTTGGCGGAGTTCAACGGGAGTGACGTCATGGTGTATCACGCCCCCTATGGCGTAACTGATGGCTCCTGTTTCCTCGCTGACGATAACGCTCAAGACGTCAAGTTGTTCCGTGACGCCGATGGCGCTACGGTGACGCAGACCCAAAGAGGGATCAATGTCGAGTCTAGAGGTAACAGGCAAGATACAACGGGCAGCTAACAGATTGTTTCCATGGGCAATGACGGCGCCATCGTGCAACGGCGAGTTTTTAAAGAAGAGGGCTTCGAGCAGCGCGCTGGAAGCAAGTGCATCGATGCGTTCACCTGTGTTGATCAACTCCTCGACCTCATTCTGGCGTTTGAAGACAATCAAGGCGCCTGTCTTCGACTGCGACATGTGCATGCAGGCATTGATATAAGCTTCGTAGTTGACAGACTGCTTGTTTTGTAGATTACGGCGCCAGAACTGCATACGCTTCCACAGGCTCTCGTTCAGCTGCGTCTTGGTACCAAAGAAGAGCAGGAACTTGCGTATCTCGGGCTGGAAGATGACCACCAGGGCGATGAGACCGACACTGGCGATGGCGCTCAGCAACGCACCTAACAATCTCATTCCAAGAGCATCAGCCACACGCCATGCTATCAGCAGAACAATCAGCGCCCAAAAGATAAGCATCACGTTGGTGCCACGCACCATACGGTAGACATAATAGACCAGTCCCGCCACAATGAGGATGTCAATGATGTCGATGATACGCAGGGCGGGAAGGCCCAAGATGGCAAGAGGTAACATATCAATAATATTTTAATATTCTGGGAACATGAGTTTTATCGTCTCCAAGGCAGGTCTTGGATCATGCACACGGACGATGCGGGCGCCGCGTTCCAATGCCAGTGCGTCGAGGGCGATGGTTCCATTGAGCGCCTCCTCGGGAGTGATATTCAGTGGTTTGTATATCATACTCTTACGACTCATTCCCACCAGTATCGGCTCACGGAAAAGAGTGGACAACTCATCAAGACGCATAAGCAGCTCATGGTTCTGCGCCACCGTTTTGGCAAATCCGAAGCCTGGGTCGAGCCACAAGTCTTTGATACCAAGAGTATATAGCTCATCTATACGGGCAGAGAAGTATTTCACCAGATTGTCCACAATATCGTCATAATCAGTATGTTGCTGCATATTTTCGGGAGTACCGCGAGTGTGCATCATGATATAAGGCACCTGCAAATCACTAACAGTATGATACATATCAGTGTCGAACTGACCGCCACTGATGTCATTGACAATATCGGCACCAGCCTCGACGGCGGCGCGGGCGGGCATAGCATAGCAGGTGTCGACGGAGAGCACCGTGCCGGGCATCTCGGCGCGCAGCAGGCGCACCGCCTCGGCCAGCCGCCGGGCCTCCTCGTCGGGGGGCAGCAGCATGGCGCCCGGACGGGTGCTGACGGCGCCAACGTCAATAATATCAGCCCCTTCCGACAACAGCCAGCGGGCATGGTCCAGCATGGCGGAGGGGTCATTGTGCCGGCCGCCGTCGTAGAACGAGTCGGCCGTCACATTGAGTATACCCATCACCACAGGCCTCTTGTATTCAACCAGTTGCCCATGTACCGTAATGCTGAAGGGTGAGAATGCCACTTTTTCCATCATCTAAATAACGCTTCTGCGCAACTTTTATTTTGCCAGATTGATTATTCTGTGTTATTTTGCAACCAAAAAAGAAAGACTTTAAGGAATCCTTAAAGTCTTACAAGAAATAGCCGATGATGGCGGCAGAGTGGTAATTATTAATTACATTGCCTGAACATCTACTGCATCAAGGTACATACACGCTCCTGGCTTTTCCCCTCCATTCAGTTTTTTGTACTCTTCTTGAGCCTGATTGTTTACGGCAGCTTTATCGAGTGTTCTTTGAGAATGAATCACTTGAAAAGTATACCCTTTGGGCAAGAACCGACTGCAAAAATACGAAAAAAACAATAACGGGGTAAAGTTTACAGTTTACAGTTTACGGTTTACGGTTTTTCCTGCGGCGGCATTTTTTTTAGATTGATTATTCTTTGTAATACATAATAAAAGGAGGCTTCAGCTGAAGCCTCCTTTTTTCATTTCAAAAAAGTCTGTTACGACGCAGGGGGATAAGTGTAGGGGCTGGTGGTGATGGCACCCGTTACGCCGCCGATGGTCACAGTGCCGCAATTGGTAGCCCCAATACTATAGGGTGCCGATGCGCCCTTGGTGGCTGTAACGCTAGTCACACTTGACAAAATAGTGATATTACCGCAAGTTCCTTTATCTCCGCTGTTTACACCACAACCAATGCCTGAACCAGTAGAATAAGTGCCCGTAGCGTTCACAGTACCGCCAGTAATGACGATGTCTCCGCACGTACCCCAATTCAAACCCGTACCGATACCAGAAGGTCCCGTAGTAGTTACATTGCCTCCTGTGATTGTGACCGTGCCACATGTGCCACTATACGTTGAAGTTCCAATACCGGCTCCCTGCAAGCTGGTGGCAGTGACAGTACCTCCCGTTATAGTGATGTTCCCGCAGGACTTTTCGGCGCCACAACCAATACCAGCACCTAACTTTGATGAGACATTGATAGTACCGCCAGCAATAATGACGTTACCACCATTTCGATTGTCAACACCTCCAATACCAGCGCCATAATAACCAATAGCATTAAGGGTATCACTGCCCTGAATAACGAGTGTATAATTTTCAGGAATATAAATACCTCCTTTATATTCATCCAAATAATGAATGGTATTTGTACCTTCAACAATGATGGTTGCGTCACCATCGCAGTTTAAGCCAGAACCCCGGCCATCGACATTCCAAGCACCGTTTGCATTGATACTTGCATCTTTAAGCGTCACGGTAGCACCTGCATCAATAATTATTTTCGTACAGTTGGCAAGCGTTCCCGTAAGGACTTGTCCGTCATATACTGTATAACTCGATCCACTTACTGTCGAGAGGTCAACAACGGTACGCTCTGTGGTGGTAGCGTTGGCGGGATTGATGTCCAGTCGTGCGGTGAGCATCTCGTTGCGGGCAAGGGTCACCAGCTGCGAGGCCTCGCTGAGGGTCTTGCTATAGTTCAGGTTGGTAGAAGATGTATGGCACTTCACTTCGATGGTCAGCGCATCGCCGCTGATGGGCAGAATAGGCACCTGCACACTGTTGTCGCTGTTGCCGTCGGCGATGGCTATCGGCTCGCCAAAGCAGACCTTCACCTTGCGGTCGGCCTCGCTGCTGCTGGTGTAGTAGGCGGCCATACCGAGGTCGGCATCGGTGAGGTCGAGGGGAACGGCTCCATTTATGCGGTGGGTGCCTGCCTTGACCACCACCTCGTCGACATAGAGCGTGCTGCCCGTGCTGTTCTTCAGCACGACGCGGACAGCGGCGGTAATGTGCTTGAACTGCAGGGCGTTGCCCAAAGTGGCGCTGTAAGCCGCCATAGGCAGGTCAATCTTTTGACGCCCACCACTCATACGGGCATTGTATTGCGAGTGCACATAGATGGTCGGCGTGGTCGTCATCGAACTGGTGCGTCTTTGGTATCCAAAGTAGCCATAAAGAGGCGCCTCGATATCCGAGGCATCGATGTAGGCCTTGCCGTTACTGACCTTAACAAAATAGTCCTTGTTCACCCACACTTGGTCATTATTCTCCCATTGCACGGAGAAATCTTGCACCGATGTCTTCGCGCCATGCTCGCTACTATAATTCTCGGTGGTGAGCAAAATGGCCCCTTCGGGGAGGACGGTATTGACAATCTCCTTTTGACAGGCAGCCAGCAATAAGCAGGCAGCCAGGGCGATAAATATCTTTTGTTTCATAGTGCTTCGGTGTTAACTGATTAAAACCAACCTTCGTCGTTGCTGCCCCAATAGCCGCCGTCGGTGCGGCTTTCAATTGCCTGGTCGCCATAGTCGTCGGCCAGCAGGTTGTCGAAGGCCAGCATCTTCGTTCCGCTGAGGGCATAGCCTTGCTCCACCTTGAAGGTGACCACCGTCAGGGTGGGTGCCTCGTAGGGCTTTTTCTCTTTCTGTTGCATCATCGGTCTAATTATTAAACGGTTAAAAAAACTAAACAAGCAAGCCCGTGCCACATCAGGCGGCACAGGAGGGTAAACAGGAAGCACTATAGCAGGGCCGTCCCTTTACAAAACCAAGGACGTATTCCGGGGGGGGGTGATAATCAGCTTGTTATGGTTATAAGACATATTCATGCCCCAGTTTTTCTAAAATGCAAAGATACATAATTATTTTGATACACGCGAAAAAAAATCTCTTCCGGCGCTGCCATTTTATGTCGGATAGTCGGCGACTACCCCAGTTTTCCTTGCAGCAAAACGCCAGATAATCAGTACCCTCCACCTGCTACCTCTTACTCATCTCCTACTCCTCTCTTTATCCTCTGTTTATTAAAATTTACTCGAGTAGGCAATAATAAGGAGTATATTACGTTATGAGTAGTAGTAAATAAATTTAAACTAGGGCGTTATGGCGAAGCAATCAGCTAGTTATCTGGGCGGTTTCAGCGGCAGGCTGGGGACCGCGGTGGGGTATATGTGGAACGGGAAGTGGTGCGTCAGGGTGCACCAGCCCTACGTGCACAATCCGCGCACGAAGGCGCAGGTGGAGCACCGCGAGCTCTTCAAGCAGGAGGTGCAGCTGGCGGCGAAGATGCGGAGGGCCGTCACCAAGACGATGACCTCGCTGGCGCGCGAGGCGGGCATGACGTCGTACAACCTCTTCGTGAAGGCCAACCAGCATGCTTTCAGCGCCGTGGAGGGACAGCTGCAGGTGGATTACAGCCAGCTGCGGATGAGCATCGGCGAGGTGGCGCCGGTGGAGTGCAAGGAGATGGCGTGGACGGAGGACAATGTGCTGACCGTCAAGTTCCGACCGGGGCACGGGCGGAGCCTCGACTATGTATATCTGTATGTCTATGTGTCCGACTGCGGGGAGGGCTTCATCACGGCGCCCGTGTACCGCTACGACAGGAAGATAACGTTCAGGGTGTCGGACTATTACGCCGGACACGAGGCGCAGGTGTACCTGATGGCGATGAGCGAGGAGGGCCGCTGGAGCGAGTCGCTGTACTGCGGCGCCATCAACCAAGGGGAGGAAAGCAATGAACAGCGAAATGAGGAAAATGGAAAGAGGAAAGAGGAAAATGGAAAGAGGGAAAAGGAAAATGTTACGGCGAGACACAATACAAACCGGGAGACCGGCGTTATAGAAGCTGAAAATCCCGATAATCACCAAACCGACTGCCGATGTAGAACAAGTATGAGTTAATCCAGTTTGGGGGTGTTCCCCCGGAAAAATAATAACAAAACTCATACACAATGAAGAAAGTGGCAATTGTGGCAGCAGTCATGCTGCTCATGGGGTCGGCCTCGGCCCAGGAAAAAGAGGCAGGAAAAAAGGATTGGAATCTCCGGATTGAGTTTAGTGACGGCATGAACGTACTGGGCGGCAGCAAGGGCTTCGCCGAGTATATGCACACGTACAACCCGGGCCTTGACTACCGCGGCAAGAGCGGCACGGCTGTCCAACTGGGCTTTGCCTTCAGCGTCGAGTACCGCCGACTGGCCCTGGGGCTGCACTGCGACGGGATGGAGGGCTTCTCTAACCGGGTGACGAACCAGTATGTCAAGAAAGAGGACGGCCAGTATTTCCTCGACCTCGGCTACCGTTTCGATGTAGGGCTGGGGCTCACACTCGAGCCCACGGCGGGTTTCGGCATCGGCATCAGCGAGATATACCTCGCGACGTCGCGTAGCGGCGCCGACTACGTCAACTCGTTCTCCACCGCATGTTTCATCGTGCCGCTGACGCTCAACCTGATGTCGGGGCATTGCGGCATATTCGTCCAGTACAGCATCGATGCCGGGCAGATAGGCAAAGCCCACATCACGGGTCTCGAGACCGAGGTGGACAACCTCAGATTCCGTCCCGCCACGCTCACTTTCGGCACGAAAGTCCGCTTCTGAGTCGCCCGAAGGATTTTTTTTTATTTAAATACAATAAAAAAAGAATCGCGTCGTTTTTGGTTAGTTATGACTAAAAACGACGCATTGTTAACTACACGGCAGGAAATCGAGCACGAAGCGGCATACTGCCGTACCCTCTTCGAGAAGAAGACGCGCGACTACGGCACCTCGTGGCGCATCCTCCGTCTGCCGTCGCTGACGGACCAGATATTCATCAAAGCCAACAGAATCAGGAGCGTGCAGGAGAGCGGCGAGAACCTGGTGGGCGACGACCTGCGGGGCGAGTTCGTGGCGATGGTGAACTACGCCGTGATGGCGCTGATACAGAAGGAGCTGGAGAGTGCCCAGTGCCCAGTGGCCAGTGGCCAGTGTGCTACGCAGGCCTCCGAGCCCCAGACGCCGATGGAGCTGCCGCTGGAGGAAGCCATGAAGCTGTACGACAAGCACCTGGGACGTACGATAGACCTGATGATGGCCAAGAACCACGACTACGGCGAGGCATGGCGCCAGATGCGCGTCAGCTCGATGGTCGACCTGATACTGATGAAGTTGCGCCGCATCAAGCAGATTGAGGACAACGAAGGCGTCACGCTGGTCAGCGAAGGCGTCGAGGGCGGCTATATGGATATCATCAACTACTCGCTGTTCTGCTTAGTGAGGATGGGGTAAAGTTTACAGTTTACAGTTTACAGTTTACAGAATTGAAATATGGTTAAAGACACGAATCTTAATTACACGTTAAATGTTGTGGCCCGGTGGTTTGTGGGCTTGGTATTCCTGTTCTCCTCTTTCACCAAGGGCGTCGACCCGATGGGCACCACCTTCAAGGTGCAGGAATATATGACTGCCTGGAATATCGGCAGCTTCACTTTCGAATGGGCCCTGCCTCTGGCGGGAGTGCTGTCTGTAACACTCATCTGCGCCGAGTTCCTCGTCGGCATACTGCTCATCACCAACGCCTACCGCCGCCTGTCGGCCTGGCTGCTGGTACTGATGATGCTGTTCTTCACGACGACGACATTGATTGATGCGCTGACCAACAAAGTGACCGACTGCGGCTGCTTCGGCGACGCCGTGAAGCTCACCAACTGGCAGACTTTCTGGAAGAACGTGGTGCTCGACGTGCCGACGGTATGGATTCTGCTGACACGCAATCTGCGCCGCAAACGCCGCTTTGAGCGCGACGGCGTGGTCTTCATCTCCGCCGTGACCGTGATGCTCGTCTTCGAGATATACAACATCAAGCACGAGCCTGTCGTCGACTTCCGTCCCTGGAAGATAGGCAACAAGATGATGGACACAGAAAACACCGAAGGCCTGAAGAGCTATGTCACCTACCGCAACCTGCAGACCGGTGAGACCGAGGAGTTTGAGTCAGCTTTGCTGATGGAGAAGATGCAGGACGAGCAATGGGTCGAGCAATGGGAATGGGAGTCGAGCCGTGTGGTGGATCCTCGCGAGATTGCCGCCCCAGGGTTCTCCATGATGGACCTCGAGGGTGACGACCATGCCGCCGACCTGCTACCTGCCGAGGACGGCATGCTGATAGTCACAGTACATCACCTGTCAGATGTCGACAAACAAGGTGTTGTCGAAATAAAACGCGCTTTACGTATGGCCGAAGAGAATGGCATACGCATCGTCATGCTCACCTCGGCATTGCCCGAAGAGGTGCAGAGCTGGCTGTATGAGAACAAGATAGACGGATTGGACTATCTCTTTGCCGACACCACCGCCATTGAAACCATGATGCGCGGCAACCCCGGGTTCATGTACATCAAGAACGGCACCGTCATCGACAAGGGCCGTAAAATCGGCACACTGAAAATAGAGAATTGAAAAAACAAGAGAATCATGATACAAAGAATTCAATCGTTCTGGCTAGTGCTCGCCGCGTGCTGCATGGCGCTGTGCCTGATGTTCCCCGTGGCCGAATACCACCTTTCACTCCCCTCCACCGGACAGACTGTCGAGGCCGAGTTCAATCTGCTGGCCAAGGACAATCCCGAGATGCTGAACCAGATAGCCAACCTCGACCCCGTGGTGGTCTACAGCCAGCAGGCCAGTGGCTTCCGCACCTGGCCTCTCATCGTCCTGACGGTGGTGGTGGCACTGATTGCCCTGGTATGTGTCTTCCTCTACAAGAATCGTGTACGCCAGATGCGCATAGTGGCAGTGGCCTTCCTGATTAACGTCATCGATGTATTTCTGGTCTTCTTCTGGGCTGTCGACGCTTATGGCAAGACGCTGATGCGTGCCATGCAAGGCACCGAGCTTCAGATCACTTGGTTTGTCGGAGCCTACGCTCCCCTGGTGTCGCTGGTGCTACTCATCCTGGCCCACCGCGCCATCAAGAGAGACGAAGCCAAGGTACGCGCGGCCGACAGATTGAGATAACCGATGGATTGTCAAGAAGTGAAAATAGAAAACTATAGTCTGGTAGAGTTGCACGAGGTGGCACGCAATTTGATAACCACCTTCAAGGAGGAGCGTTTCTTCGCCTTCTTCGGCAAGATGGGCGTCGGCAAGACCACGCTAATCAAGGAGATGTGCGACGTGCTGGGTGTGGTGGATGTGGTATGCAGCCCCACCTTCGCCATCGTGAACGAGTATTCCACGGTGTTCGACGAGTCGGTGTTCCACTTTGACTTCTACCGACTGAAGTCCATCGCCGAAGCCTACGATATAGGATATGAGGAATACTTCTACAGCGGCTGCTACTGCTTCACCGAGTGGACCGAGAAGGTTGAAGAATTGTTACCCGAACACTATGTGAGGGTGGATATCGAGGAGCATGAGGGGGTGAGAATATTGAATGCGAACGTAATTTAAAGAATGACTAACAAAGAGAAAGAATCGGAAGTGCTGGCGAGATTGGCCGCACAGATAATGGATGAAAAGAAAGGTGAAGATGTGCGCATCCTTGACCTACGCAAAGTACATGGTGCTCCGGCGGAGTATTTTGTCATTGCCACAGGCAACGTGCCGTCGCATGTCAGCGCACTGAGCGATGCGGTGTTTGAGACCGTCAAGAAGGCCACCGGCCTCAACCCCCACAAGGTGGAAGGCTACCAGAACGCCGAGTGGATACTGATGGACTATTTCGACGTGGTGGTACACATCTTCCTGAAAGACAAACGGGCATTCTACCGTCTCGACGAGTTGTGGAGCGACGGTGAAGAGGTGCCGATAACGACAAAAGCATAAGACCTATGGCAGAACAACCCAATAAACAGCAGCCCAACCGTGGCAAACGTCCGAAAGGCAGCCGTGTGCTCTATATCATATATGGCGTCATCATGTTGGCGCTGGTGTGGTCACTCTTCGGAGGCAGTGGCAACTCTTCTTCCAAACGAGAGATTACCTGGGACCGTCTGGAGCCCATCCTCGAGAAAGAGCACTACGAGAGCATCACCGTCATCAACGAGGAGGTGGCGCAGATACGCATCAAACCCGACGTGGCACGTCGCGACACCGCCACCTATAGCGACATCCTCACCAAGAACATCACCGGCTCCAACGGTCCTCTGGGCTACTACGTCTACAGCATCGGCAACCTGGAACACTTCGACAAGGAGCTTTCCATCGTCGAAGCCCGTACCGGCAAGCATATCAGCTACAAACCAGAAAAACGCAGCAACACCTGGCGCGAGTTGCTGATATGGTTCGGCCCATTGCTGATGTTGCTGTTCTTCTTCTGGATGATGGGCTCCATCGGCCGGCGGCAGATGGGTGGCGACAGTAACGGCGGTGGCCTGGGACTCTTCGGATTCGGCCGCAGCACCGCCAAACAATACGATGCTACCAAGCAGAACAACGTCTCCTTCAAGGATGTTGCCGGTCTGGCTGGCGCCAAGGAAGAGGTGATGGAAGTGGTAGACTTCCTCAAGAACCCCAAACATTACACCGAACTGGGCGGCAAGATTCCCAAAGGTGTGTTGCTGGTGGGGCCTCCAGGCACCGGTAAGACCCTGTTGGCCAAGGCTGTCGCCGGCGAGGCTGGCGTGCCCTTCTTCTCGATGAGCGGTTCCGAGTTCGTGGAGTTGTTTGTCGGCGTGGGTGCCTCGCGTGTGCGCGGCCTCTTCGAGGAAGCTAAGAAGAAAGCCCCATGCATCATCTTCATCGACGAGATTGACGCCGTGGGACGCGCCCGCGGCAAAGCCATTACGGGTGGCAACGACGAGCGCGAAAGTACGCTCAATCAGCTGCTTACAGAAATGGACGGCTTCTCGAGCAACACCAACATCATCGTCATGGCCGCCACCAACCGCGCCGACGTCCTGGACAAGGCGCTGCTGCGTGCTGGACGTTTCGACCGCCAGATATATGTGGAACTGCCTGACCTTGAAGAGCGCAAAGCCATCTTCGCCGTGCACATGAAGAACCTCAAACTCAACAAGGACAAGAACAGCGAGGAGTATGTCGACCGTGCTTTCTTGGCCAAGCAGACACCTGGCTTCTCGGGTGCCGACATTGCCAATGTCTGCAACGAAGCCGCCCTGGTGGCCGCCCGCAAGAACAAGAAACAGATTGACAAACAGGACTTCCTGGATGCCGTCGACCGCATCGTTGGAGGTCTGGAGAAGCGCAGCAAGGTGCTTACCGACCAAGAGAAGCACACCATCGCCTACCACGAGAGCGGCCACGCCTCGGTGAGCTGGCTGCTGCGTTGGGCCAACCCGCTGGTGAAAGTGACCATCGTGCCACGCGGCAAAGCCCTCGGCGCCGCATGGTACCTTCCAGAGGAACGCCAGATTACCACTTACGAACAAATGTTCGACGAGATGACCTCGCTGATGGCAGGTCGCGCGTCGGAGGAGATTGTCTACGGCAAAATCAGCACGGGTGCCCTGAACGACATCGAGCGTGCCACCAAGATGGCGCAGGCCCTGGTGACATACTATGGCATGAGTCCCGAGGTGGGCAACATCAGTTTCTACGACTCCACGGGACAAAGCGAATACAGTTTCGCCAAGCCATTCAGCGAGAAGACCGCCGAAACCATCGACCGCGAAGTGCGCCGCATGGTGGAGGAGGCCTACGCCAAAGCCAAGGAATTGTTGCTCAGCCATCGCGAGCAACTCGACGAGCTGGCGGCTCAACTCTACGAGAAAGAGGTGCTCTTCCGCGAGGATCTGGAGCGCATCTATGGCCCACGTCCGTGGGAGAACACCGACAGTAACGAAGTCCCTTCGGAGGAGTCCGACGACACCGAGGAGGCTAACAATACCAACAGTCAAGACTTTGAAGAAGTATGAAGAACTTTTGGGTACGTACCGTCAGCGCCGTGGTCTATGTGGTCCTCTTCATAGGCTGTATCTATAGCGGTGCGCTGCTGAGGAGTCCTCTCGCTGGAGGCCTCATCCTCACGGCATTCCTCCTCTTTGTGGCGTGTGGCTGCACCTTTGAGTTCTTCCGCATCGTCGCTCAACAAGGAGCCACACCCTGCCGGCCGTTGGGCTACGCCCTGACGGTAGCCTCGCTGCTGACAATCGCCTTGGTGCCGGTGCTGAATGCCCGCTATGGCTTTGCCCTCACATGGGTTGTCTACACCGTCTTCCCTGCCCTCTTCGCCTTGTCGGCCATGGTGCAGCTGTGGAACCACAGCGAGCAGCCCTTCCGTGAAGCCGCCTACACGCTGGTACCCATGCTCTATGCCGCCATCCCGTTGGGCCTGATGCCGTGGTTGCATTTCAATTACAATGCCTTGGTCATGGTACTCATCATGGTGTGGATGAACGACAACGGCGCCTATATGGGTGGCTCGCTCTACGGCAAGCATAAGATGTGGCCACGCCACTCGCCGGGCAAGACCTGGGAGGGCACCATCACCGGCGTGGTCATCACGCTGCTGGTGGCCGTCTTCATCGGTCCGCTCTTCAACGCAAGCATCGCTTGGTACCACTGGCTGGTGATGGGCTTGATATGCAGTGTCATCGACACTCTCGGCGACCTCGTCGAGAGCATGCTCAAACGCTCTGTCGGCATGAAAGACAGCGGAAACATCATGCCAGGCCACGGGGGCTTCCTCGACCGCTTCGACAGCCTGCTCATCGCCACACCCTTTGTCTTTGTCTACCTAACCCTCTTTGTATGACCATCGCCGACCAAATACTCTACGAAGACAACCACCTGCTGGCCATCAACAAGCTGCCTGGCCAGATAACGCAGGGTGACAAGACCGGCGACCCCTGTCTGGCCGACCTCGTGAAAGAGTATCTCAAGGTCCGCGACAACAAGCCCGGCCAGGTCTATTGCGGTGTCATCCACCGGCTCGACCGTCCCGTCAGCGGCGTGGTGTTGCTGGCCAAGACCAGCAAGGCGCTGAGCCGCATGGTCGAGAAGGTGCGCACCCGTGAGTTCGAGAAGCACTACTGGGCCGTCGTCAAAAACGCCCCGCCCCAGCCGGCAGGCATCTTGGAAAACTGGCTCGTCAAGAACGAGGAGCGCAACAAAAGCTACGTCTTCGGCGCGGCACGACCCAACGCCAAACTGGCCCGTCTAGAGTACAAAGAGATTGCCGTCAGCAATGGTAGTTACCACCTGCTCGACATCAACCTCCACACTGGCCGCCACCACCAGATACGCTGCCAGCTGGCCAATATCGGCTGTCCCATCAAGGGCGACCTCAAATACGGCGCCGAGCGTAGCAACCCCGACGGCAGCATCTCGCTGCACGCCTACAGCGTCAGTTTCGAGCACCCCGTGACTCACGAATATATCACCATCACGGCTCCCAATGATGAAATAATTAAAATGTTCAATATATGAAAAAGTTAACACTTCTGTTCTCCACCCTTTTGCTGCTGTCAAGCCCCTTGGCGGCCCAACGTGTAGCGGTGGACAATTTCGACCAACTGAAAGTGCACTTCGCCACTCCAGCGGTGGACATTCTATCCGGTGACTACCTCACCCTGGCCATCGACGGCTACATCCCTGGCGGTGAAGTGGGCGCTCCCGCCGTGCCTGTGTACAACAACCTGCTTACCGTGCCTTTCTGCAAGGGCATGGAGGTAATCGTTGAGAACGCCGTCTACGATACCGTGGCGCTGCCCGTTGGTCGTGTGATGCCCCTGCAGCCGCCACGCAGCAAGAGCGACTTCAGCACCCCGAGCATCGTCCTCGACGAACAGGCCTATGCTACCGACGCCTACCTCGGCCGGCCGCTGGCCACGGTGGAGCCAATCGGCACCGGCCGCGACCGCAACTATGCCGTACTGACCTGGTCGCCTGTGACCGTCAATCCCGTCAGCGGGAAAATGGTCGTCTGCCGCAGAGCCGACGTCACGGTGAATTACCTGGGCAGCGACGCCGGGCTCACCATGAAGCATTACGACCTCTACAACACGCCCGCCTTCACCGCAATGCTGACGCTCAACAAACTATATACCAACGCCAAAGCTGTCAACAACACGGCACCCATACGTATGGTCGTCGTGGCGCCACAAAGCCTGCAGTGCACCGCCCTCGACACGTTTGTCGCATGGAAGCGTAAACAAGGTATGATGGTAGACCTCCTGTATGTCGCCAACAACTCCACTGCCGACGCCATCGCCACCCAGCTGCGCCAGATGTACGACAACGCCTCCGCCGAGGCTCCTGCCCCCACCTACCTCATCCTTGTGGGTGACAACAACGTGCTGCCAGCCTACAACAGCCGTATCTCTTACAGCCAGATGAACGACCACATCACCGACCTCTACTATGTCACCTGGACTTCCGGCGACAACCTCCCCGACTGCTATCTGGGACGCTTCTCGGCCACCGACACCTCCACGCTGCGCGGCATCATCCAGAAGACCCTCTACTATGAGCAGTATATGTTCATGGACGACAGCTATCTGGGCAAAGCGGTCCTCATCTCCGGCGTCGACCAGACCTACTACGTCGACACCACCGACAATGCCTACACCTACGCCGATCCCACGATGGACTATATTGCCTACTTCTACGTCAACAACGAGCACGGTTTCAACAACGTCACCTATTATAAGAACAACACCAACTACGCCCCCAATGGGGTCACCGTCACCGGCAGCAGCCGTCCCACCTCCACTGCCACCGCCCTCAGGAACCTCTACAAGACCGGTATCGGCTGGATCAACTACTCCGCCCACGGCAACTGGAACGAATGGTCGGTCCCCGAGTTCACCGTCTCCCAAGTCAGCAGCATGACCAACAACAACAAACCCTCGTTCATGATTGGCAACTGCTGCCTGAGCAACAAGTTCGACCAGGGCACCTGCTTCGGTGAGGCCCTGCTCCGCCGGAGCAACAACGCCGGCGCCGTGGCTTACATCGGTGGCACCAACTCCACTTTCTGGACACACGATTTCTACTGGACTGTCGGCGTCCGCGGCAGTATCTACAACCGTATGGTCCCCACCTACAAGATGGCCAACAAAGGTATGTACGACCGCCTGTTCCACACCCACAACGAGAGCCTCAGCGACCAGATGGTCACTGCCGGCAAGATAATCTACGCCGGCAACGCCGCCGTCAACACCACCGGCAGCTCTTCCACCGGCAGACTCTACGCACAATACTATTGGGAAATCTACGAGCTTATGGGCGACCCGTCGCTCATGCCCTGGTTGGGACAGGCCGAGACGCTCTCAGGCGTCACCATCGTCAAAGACGGCAACACCATCAATGTCAACACCGTCCCCGGAGCCTATGTCGCATTGGTTCGCGGCACCGACTACGAGCTGCTCGGATCGGCCTTCGCCGACGCCAACGGTGTGGCCACCTTCACCGTGAACACCAACAACTTCACCAACTGCAAACTCAGCATCACGGCGCAAGGCTACAAACCCTACTACAACGCCTTCAGCAACCACGACGTGGCGCTGCAGAATGTCGAGGAGGGGAATATCACCGTCAGCCCCAACCCCGCCAGTGCTGCCACCGAGGTGCGTGCCGACGGCTTGAGCCGCGTCACGCTGCTCAACGTCATGGGACAAGCTCTGCTGACCGTCAACGCCAGCGACGACCACTGTACCGTCAACCTGACGGCGGTCCCCAACGGCCTCTACCTGCTGCGCATCGAGACCACCTCCAGCACCTCGGTCCGCAAGATTATCAAAAGATAAAGGCTGAAAACACAAAAATCAGGGCAGGCGCATCATGTGATGCGCCTGCCTTTATTATTGAAACCTGAAACTTTAAACCTTAATCAATACCCCAGTATCTTCAGCATCGACTTGTAGCTCTGCTCCTTGGCGAAGAGCTTGGTGGTGTATTCACCGTTCTCGTCCTTGTCGATGATGACATGCTTCGGTGCGGGGATGAGGCAGTGCTGTATGCCGCCGTAGCCGCCGATGCTCTCCTGGTAGGCGCCCGTGTGGAAGAAGCCGATGTACAGAGGGTCGTCCTGCTGCAGCTTCGGCAGGAAGATGGCGTTGGCGTGCGAGTCGGCGTTGTAGTAGTCCTCCGAGTCGCAGGTCAGGCCGCCGAGGAACACACGTTGGTATTCGCAGTCCCAGTGGTTGATGGGCAGCATGATGAAGCGCTGGTTGATGCCCCAGGTGTCGGGCAGCGTGGTGATGAAGCTCGAGTCGATCATATACCACAGCTCACGGTCGTTCTGCTGCTTCTGGTCCAATATACTATATAATGTAGCGCCGCTCTCGCCCACGGTGAACGAGCCGAACTCGGTGTAGATGTCGGGCTCCGCTACGCCGCGCTGCGCACAGATGTTCTTTATCTGCGCCAGAATCTCCTCGGCCATGTACTCATAGTCGTAGTTCGACGCCAAGCTCACCTTTGACGGGAAGCCGCCGCCAATATTCAGCGAATCCAATTCAGGGCAGACACGCTTGAGGTCGCAGTAGACATTGACGCACTTGGCCAACTCGTTCCAATAGTACGCCGTGTCGCGGATGCCTGTGTTGATGAAGAAATGCAGCATCTTGAAGCGGAACTTGGCATTCGGCTTTATCTCCTTCTGGTAGAACGACACGATGTCGTGGTAGCGGATACCCAGACGCGAGGTGTAGAAGTCGAACTTGGGCTCCTCCTCGGCGGCAATACGGATGCCGAGATTCATCGGCTCACCACCCTTCGGCAACGCCTGGTCGAGCGTACTGAACTCATTCTTGTTGTCCAGAATGGGTATCACATTGGTGAACCCATCATTGAAGATACCCACAATATTCTCTATATATTGTTCCTTCTTAAAGCCGTTGCAGACAATCACTTTGTCTTTCCCGATGAGCCCCTGGGCGTGCAACTCTTGAATGAGATTGATATCGAATGCCGACGAAGTCTCGAGGTTGATATCATTCTTCAAAGCCTCTTCCAGCACAAACGAAAAGTGGTTACTCTTGGTACAGTAGCAATAATTGTAGCTACCGTTGTAGTCGGTTTTGGCAATGGCAACATTGAACAAGCGCTTGGCACGCTGTATCTGCGAGCTAATCTTCGGCAGATAGGTGATTTTCAGCGGAGTACCGTACTGCTTGATAACTTCCATCAACGGAATGTCGTGGAAATACAGCTCGCCTTCCTCGGTGCGGAATTCGTCCTGCGGGAAGTCAAAAGTCTGGTCAATCAGGTCGTAATACTTATTCTTCATTGCAACTAAATTATTTAATTTACAACATTTTTACCAATCCGACTCACTTGGATTGCCGATGCAAATATACAACTAATCTTCTTATATTGGAAAAATATTTTCATTTTTTCGAATATAATTAAAGAACCGTCGGTATTGGCACGGACCAATACCCCCAGTATGGATTATTTATCGAAGAAACATCGAATCTTAACCGAGACTTAACCGAAACTCAACCGAAACGTCCCTGCCTGATACCTACCTGCTATACATCCTCTATCTACATTCTATCTGCTAACAACATACATTCTATCTGTCAACAACATACCATCTACCGGCCAACCAACAACCAACCAACAACCAACAACCGGCCAGCCACCAACCAACGGCTGTGCAAGTGGGGTCTTTTGTCCTCGTATGCAAAAATATTTTGCCGATTGACAGAAAACATGTATATTTGTAAACCTCAAAACGCTTTGAGGGGTATTGTAATTATTTGATAACTAATTTAAATAAATATAATATGGCTTTGAAAAGAGTGATGGTTCTTACCGGCGGCGGCGACTGCCCCGGCCTGAACGCCGTCATACGCGGCATTGTGAAGCGCGCCTCGCAGGCGTCGGACTGGGAGGTCATCGGCTGCATCGAGTCGTTCAACGGCGTGCTGCGCGAACCCACCGAGGTTGTGGAGCTGACAGAGAAGACCGTCGAAGGTCTCCAGATACAGGGCGGCACCATCCTGGGCACCACCAACAAAGGCGGCCCCTTTGCCTGGCCGGTGAAGAACAACGACGGCAGCTGGAGCACCGTCGACCGCAGCGACGAGATGCTGCGCAAGTTGCAGTACATGGGCGTCGACGCAGTCATCAACATCGGCGGCGACGGCAGCCAGCGCATCTCGCTGGGCCTCGCCAAGAAAGGCCTCAACATCGTCGGCGTGCCCAAGACCATCGACAACGACCTGTCGCTCACCGATTACACCTTCGGCTTCCAGACGGCCGTGCAGATCTGCACCGACGCCATCGACAAACTCGTCACCACGGCCGCCTCGCACAACCGCGTCTTCATCCTCGAGGTGATGGGGCGCGACGCGGGCTGGATAGCGCTGCACAGCGCCATCGCCGGCGGCGCCGACGTGTGCCTCATCCCTGAGATACCGTACGACATTCAGAAGGTGAAGGCTAAGATAGAACAAAGGTATAACAAGCGGCGCGGCTACTGTATCATCGTCGTGGCCGAAGGAGCGCTGCCGAAAGGGGGCTCGGTGACGGGCACCGTCACCGGCGAAGTGGGCTACCAGCATGTCAAACTGGGCGGCGTGGGCGAGCAGCTGGCTGCCGACCTGAAGGCCGCAGGCGTGGAACACGACATACGCTACACCATCCTCGGCCACCTGCAGCGCGGCGGCACACCCATCGCCTTCGACCGTGTGCTGGCCACCGAGTTCGGCGTCCGCGCCATGGAGTTCGTCATGGAGGGCCGCTACGGCCAGATGGTGGCCTACCACCACCCCGACGTCGTCGGCATACCCCTCGAGGAGGCCGTCCGCGAGCAGAACCTCGTGGCCCCCGACAGCCGCTTGGTGCACACCGCCAAGGGCGTGGGAATAGAATTTGGAGATTGACAGACACCCGACAATATGGACATCAAACCTTATCGACACGAGGTGAAATACTACGAGTGCGACCGGATGGGCATCACACACCACTCCAACTACATCCGCTTCATGGAAGAGGCGCGTGTGGATTGGATGGACCAGCTGGGCTTCGGCTTCGACCGCATGGAGGCCGAGGGCGTGGTGTCGCCCGTCGTCGCCGTGGAATGCCGCTATAGGCAACCCTCCACCTTCAAGGATGTAATCGAGATTGTGCCCACTGTGGCCGAGACGACGGCGCTGAAGCTGGTCATCAGCTACACGATGACCGTCGACGGACACACCGTATGCACAGGCACAAGCACCCACTGCTTCATGGAGAACGGCCGTCCTGTGTCCCTCGCGACACGTTTCCCCGACTTCTACGCCAAGATGATGGAGTGCTCGAAAAGCAAATAATTAAAGACAAAATACAATGAAAACAAAGAACCTGATGCTGGCCATGACCGTCGTGGCCATGTGCGCCGCCTCCTGCGGCACCAAGAAAGAGGAGTCCAAGACGCTGGTGCTCTACTACTCGCTGACCGGCAACACCCAGATGGTGGCCGAGGAGTTTGCCAACCGTCTTGGCGCCGACATCGAGGAGATTACCTGCGTCGACCCCTACGACACCAACTTCCAGGCCTGCATACAGCGCTGCCTGCAGGAGCGCGAGGCTGGCGTGCTGCCCGAGATCAATCCCGTGCAGGCCGACCTGTCGAAGTACGACGTTATCTTCGTCGGCTACCCCGTGTGGTTCGGCACCTATGCGCCGCCTGTGACCAAGTGGCTGGAAGGCGTCGACCTTAGCGACAAGACGGTAGTGCCCTTCTGTACCTTCGGCAGCGGCGGCTTGGAGTCGAGCGTCAAGGACCTGATGAACGCCCAGCCCTATGCCGTAGTGCTCGACGGCTATGGCGTGCGTGCCGCCCGTCTCGAAGCAATGCCCGCCGAAGTTGACCAGTTCTTGAAGTCCAATGGCTTCCTCGAGGGTGAGTACATCGTCCTTGACGAGTTTTCCGAAGAGGATGTGGTGAGCCCCGACGAGGCCGCTATCTTTGATGCTGCCGTCGATGGCTATCCCATGCTCCATGCCCAAGCCATAGGTGTGGCTAAACGTGCCCTCCCCAATGGTACCGAGTATCTCTTCACCGCCATCGACCTGCCCCGTGAGGACAAGCCAGGAAAGCCCTCCGCGGGCACGCGGCCGCCTGCCGGCGAGCTGCAGGTCTACGTCACCGTCGTCGACGGTCAGGCGCCTGTCTTCACGCGTGTGGTTCGTTAACCCTATGGCCAGCAACCCCGACTTTGTGCAGTACATCGCCGACCAGTGCGGCGGTGCCGGCGTGATTGTGACCCGCAAGATGTTCGGCGACTACGCCGTCTACTGCGACGACAAGGTCTTCGGCCTCATCTGCGACAACGCCTTCTACCTCAAGCCCACCGAGGGCGGTCGCCAGCTGCTGCGCAGCGAGGAAATGCGACCACCCTACGACGGTGCCAAGCCCTACTTCTACATCGAGGATGTCGACGACCACGACTACCTTGCGGCGCTGGTGCGGGCCACCTGCGCCGAACTGCCCGAACCCAGACCCAAGAAGAAGAAAACCTGAAACAAACTAATGAGAAAACATTGGATCGACAACCTGCGCTGGGTGACAGTGCTGCTGGTGCTGCTCTACCACGTCGTCTACTTCTACAACAACAAAGGTGTTTTCGGTGGCGTCGGCGGTTTCGGCAACGGCCCTCAGTACCAGGACACGCTGATGTATCTCCTCTACCCGTGGTTCATGCCGCTGCTCTTCCTGCTGGCCGGCATCGGCTCACGTTACTCCCTGGAGAAGCTTCCGGCAAGAGAGTGGTTCAGGAACCGCACACGCAAGCTGCTGGTGCCCGCCACCATAGGCCTGCTGGTGTTCCAGTGGATGACGGGCTACTTCAACACCGTTGTCGCTGGCAGGGGCGCTGCGTTGGAGGGTGTACCCTTTGTGGCGAAGTACCTCATGTGCGCCGTCAGCGGCATCGGCCCGCTGTGGTTCATCCAGGATTTGTGGCTCTTCTCGCTGATACTTTTGGTGATACGGAAAATTGACCGAAAAGACCGTCTTTACCAGTGGTGCGGGAAATTAAGCAAGGACTTGCGGTACGGAAAAACAAGAGAGAATATCTGGATTGAGCTGCTTTTCGTGCTTTTCCTGCTCGGCGAACAGACCCTCGTCTTCAACCCGCGGCCCGAAAGCCTCGATGGCCTCTGGAATCTCTACAAACCCGCCTTCTATATCATCCCCTTCCTGTTGGGTTACTATTTCTTCTCGCACGACAATGTCCAGGAATCGCTTGGCAAATACTGGATACTGAACATAGCTGCCGCTGCAATCTTCGGCATCCTGCTGACGGCGACCACCTTTGGTCAGGACAACACCACACCGCATTACCTTGCCGACCCGCTCAACTGCCTCTACGGCTGGCTGATGTGTCTGGCTATGATGGGCTGGTTCAAAGCCAAATTCGACCGCACAGGCCGCTTCGCCGCCTATATGACACGCTCCAGCTTCGGCCTCTACATCGTCCACTACCTCGTCATCGCCTGCCTCGGCTACATGATGTACCACTACACCTCGCTGCCCCCTGTGGCCATGTATGGCATCCTCACCGTCGCCGTCTTCACCCTCTCGCCTTTGCTGTATGAGCTCCTCAGCCGTATTCCTATCGTCAGGTGGTGCGTCTTTGGTGTGAAAGGAGGAAAGAGACCTCAGAAAGACCGTCGCGAGGTAAAGAAGCTTACTTGCTCTTTGGAAACCGGAAGAATACTCTTGCGGCGCTGGTGCGGGCCACCTGTGCCGAGTTGCCCGAACCGAAACCGAAAAAGAAATAAGCCTGTTCGCCGCGGGGCTCGCTGTGTGTCACCTGATTTACGGAATGGTGAATTTCATATTATGACCGAACATGTCTATCATACCTCCTGTGGCCCTATCCACTATTGGATAAATCGAGTTGCAGAGCAAGAGAAACCCCAGCTGGTCTTTCTCCCGGGTTTGACGGCCGACCATCGGCTGTTCGACAAGCAAATCGAATACTTCGAGGGCAAGTATCCTGTGTTTGTGTGGGATGCTCCGGGACACGCCTCGTCGTGGCCTTTCGAGCTGACCTTCTCCCTGATGGACAAAGCGCGCTGGCTGGATGAAATCCTGCTGCAGGAAGGCTTTTCGGCGCCGGTCATTATCGGTCAGTCAATGGGTGGCTATGTCGGACAGGCCTATGCCCAGCAGTTCCCGGACAAGTTGCGGGGCTTTGTCTCCGTCGACTCGGCTCCGCTGCAGCGGCAGTATGTGACGAGCATGGAGCTTTGGCTGCTGAAGCGGATGGAGCCCGTCTATCGCCATTATCCGTGGGAGCGGCTGCTGAAGGATGGCACGCGGGGAGTGGCCACTACCGACTACGGAAGGCGGCTCATGCACGACATCATGATGGTTTATGACGGTGACCAGAAGCGTTACGCAAAGCTGTCCGGCCACGGGTTCCGGATATTGGCAGAGGCAATGGAAGCCGACCTGCCATACGAAGTGCCCTGCCCTGCGTTGCTTGTCTGTGGCGACAAAGACCGTGCCGGCTCAACGGTTCGCTACAACAAAGCCTGGCATCGTAAATCGGGCATCCCGTTGGAGTGGATCGAGGGAGCCGGACACAACTCCAATACCGACAAACCCGAAACGGTGAATAAGTTGATAGATACTTTTGTACAAGGATTGACCCAATGACATTACAGACAGATAGACTTTTATTGCGCCCTTGGCGCGAGAGCGACGCCCCTGCGCTGTTCAAATACGCCTCCGACCCCGAGGTGGGGCCTCGCGCGGGATGGCCTCCCCACAAAAGCGTCGAGGAGAGCCTCGAGATAATCCGCACCCTCTTCAGCGGCGACCACATGTGGGCCATCGAATGGAAAGAGACAAAGGAGCCTATCGGCTGCATGGGCTACTTCGTCCACGGCGAGAGCAACATCGACATCGGCGAGAACGACGCCGAGACGGGTTACTGGATAGCACGCCCCTACTGGAATCGGGGCATCTGCAGCGAGGCCCTGCGCGTGCTTATCGACTACTGCTTCCGCGAAAAAGGCTTCGACACCCTCTGGAGTGACTATTTCCCCGAGAACCCCGCCTCAGGCCGCGTGATGGAGAAATGCGGCTTCCGTGACACCGGCGAAATCAACTACTGCAGCCAGCTGCAACTCGGGAGCGACAAGCCGGTAAAGATAATGAAACTAAAGAACCCGAGTATCAATGAAACAACTTAGAGAAGTCATTGGTTATCTCTTAGGCGGATTGCTCTTCGTGCTGCTGATGCCCACGGTCATGTGGCTGGCGTCGGGGATGCCGCCGCTGGTGCATATCGGTGCCCTGCGGGCCTCCCTTACAGGGCTGCTGATGCTCGGCGGCCTGACGCTGAGCGTCTACACCATCGTCTACATGCGACGGCGCGGCAAGGGCAACCCCATGGATGCCTTCGGCCACGAGGTGGCGCCGCGCACACAGCATCTGATGACCGACGGCCCCTACCGCATCAACCGCAACCCCATGCTGACGGGCACGCTGCTCTACCTGGCGGGTGTCGTCGTGTGGCTCTGGACCTGGCCGGCGCTGGTGGTGTGGGTGCTGTTCTTCGTCGTCATGCTGCTGCAGGTCCTCAGCGAGGAGCGCCGCCTGCGGCGCGACTTCGGCGACGAATACGCCGCCTACTGCCGCCACACCCGCAGGTTCTGACTTTATAGCGTAATACTTATACCCGTACTGATAGAAAAGGGGTGATAACTGAGTATTCCTTTTTGTGGCCAGCCGAAAAGGTGGGAGTATCCCATCTGTAGCTGGAACTTAACTTTCTCACCGCCAGTGCGGAAGAACACCTGCGGCTCAATCAGGGGTGCCTGAGCAGGGTGTGTCGGGTTTTCGTAGGGATGATTGATTCTTGAGGCGACGGGGATGTAGTCGCCGGTTTTTAGCGATAAACCGATGACGTTGTGCGGGTTGAGGTGCCAGCCATAGTTGACCTGGATGAAGGGTAACAGGTAGTTGATGTCGGCAGAGGCTGGTTCAGCATCCCAATAGGCGTGGCCGTGGCCATAACCGAGGCCAAGGTACCCTTCGAGAACGCTGCGATTGTACGCTTTGTACAATCCCGCTGCGGCATGGGTATAGTATACATTTCCCTGGAAATCGGCAAAGGTATTGATGGCCCACCGGTCGGTGATTCCTGCCGAGAATGAGGCGGACATACCTAATACGGGAATGAAGAAATCACCAATCCTGTCATTGTAGGCAGGCTCCGGATTAAAGTAGAGAGCGCCATTCAGGCGCATATCGCCCTTGTGGTCAATCAGGGGGATGTCGGCCAACTCGGGTTTGTACATCCAACAGCTTGTCGCCAAACAAGAAAGCAGCAACGCCACTATACTGCAGGAAAGAGATCTAAACTGTTTCATGTTATTGTAATTTATTGGCATGTAATCGCTTCTTGTTGAATGGGCGGTTTTGTCTCCTGTGCAAATATACAAAAAAATATAAATATACAAAAAAATATATTTAAGTTTCATTTTTTAAGTTTTAGGAGTCTGTTTCGGAAAAATGATGTATATTTGCAATCAGCGAATAATGCACAATATGTCACATAAGTGATATATTGCCAATGTTTTGAGGCATAGCAGAAGATAATAAAAACAATAATATGGAACCCAAACGCATAAAATCAGCCCTCATCTCGGTCTTCTACAAGGACGGCCTGGAGGACATCGTTAAGGCGCTCGACGCGCAGGGTGTCACCATCTACAGCACCGGCGGCACGCAGAAATTCATTGAAGAACTGGGCATCAAACCTGTGGCCGTGGAGAGTCTCACGGGCTATCCCTCCATCCTCGGCGGCCGCGTGAAGACGCTGCACCCCAAGGTGTTCGGCGGCATCCTCGCCCGTCGCGACAACGAGGGCGACAAGGCCCAGCTGGCACAATACGAGATTCCGGAGATAGACCTCGTCATCGTGGACCTCTATCCCTTCGAGCAGACCGTCGCCAGCGGCGCTGCCGAGCAGGATATCATCGAGAAGATTGACATCGGAGGCATCAGCCTCATCCGCGGTGCCGCCAAGAACTATAACGACGTGGTCATCGTGCCCGCCGTGGACTACTACAAGGAGTTCCTGCAGCTCTACACCGAGCAGGACGGCTGCACGACGCTGGAGCAGCGCCGCCGCTTCGCCGCCTACGCCTTCAATGTGAGCTCGCACTACGACACTGCCATCTTCAACCACTTCAACGAAGGTGAGCAGATTCCCGTCTTCAAGCAGAGCTGCAAGCACGGCGAGGTGCTCCGCTACGGCGAGAACCCCCACCAGAAGGGTGTCTTCTACGGCAATATCGACGACTGCTTCGACAAACTCAACGGCAAGGAAATCAGCTATAACAACCTGGGTGACATCGACGCCGCCTGCGCCCTGATCGACGACTTCGCGGGTCAGACGGCCTTCGCCATCCTGAAGCACAACAACGCCTGCGGCATGAGCGTGCGTCCCACCCTGCTTGAGGCCTGGAAGGATGCCCTCGCCGGCGACCCCGTCAGCGCCTTCGGCGGCGTGCTCATCTGCAACCAGAAGGTGACCAAAGAGGTGGCCGAGGAGATGCACAAGATTTTCTTCGAGGTCTGCATCGCGCCCGACTATGACGCCGACGCCCTCGAGGTGCTGCGTGGCAAGAAGAACCGCATCATTTTGCGCCGCAAAGGCTTCAAGATGTCCGACCCGATGTTCCGCTCCGTCCTCAACGGCGTGCTGGTGCAGGACCGCGACAACGTCGTCCCCACCGCTACCGACATGCAGAAGAGCGTCACCTCGACGCCCATCAGCAAGGAGCAGGCCGAGGACCTGGCCTTCGCCACCATCCTCGTGAAGCACACCAAGAGCAACGCCATCGTGCTGGCCAAGGGCCGTCAGCTCTACGCCAGCGGCACGGGCCAGACGAGCCGCGTCGATGCCCTGCGTCAGGCTATCGCCAAAGCCAAGAGCTTCGGCTTCGACCTCAACGGTGCCGTGATGGCCAGCGATGCCTTTTTCCCCTTCCCCGACTGCGTGGAGATAGCCCACGAGGCCGGCATCGTGGCTGTGGCCCATCCCGGCGGCAGCATCCACGACCAGGACAGCATCGACTACTGCGAGAAAAACAAGATGGGTATGGCCATCACCGGAAAGAGACATTTTAAACACTAATAATCTGGTTTACCGTTTACCGTTTACCGTTTACAGTTTACAGTTTACGGTTTACAGTTTACGGTTTAAAAACTAACGCATCAGCACATTAACGAATTAACGCAATCAAGAACATGGGACTTTTATCATTCTTCAACCGTGAAGTTGCAATGGACCTTGGCACCGCCAACTCCATCGTCATATACAACGACCAGGTGGTCATCGACGAGCCCTCCATCGTGGCTTACGACCGCAACAACAACAAGATTATCGCCGTGGGCAAGAAGGCCCAGATGATGGATGGCAAGACGGACCGCAACGTGGAGACCATCCGTCCGTTGCGTGGCGGCGTCATCGCCGACTTCGAGATGGCGCAGCACCTCATCCGCGAGCTCATCGGCATGACCAACGTCAACCGTTCGTTCCTGCCGCCGTCGCTGCGCATGGTCATCTGCATCCCCAGCGGCATCACCAACGTGGAGGAGCGTGCCGTGCGTGAGAGCGCCGAGCAGGCCGGCGCCAAGGAGATACGTATGATTCACGAGCCTATGGCTGCCGCCATCGGTATCGGCATCGACGTGCTGCAACCCGAGGGCCACATGGTGGTGGATATCGGAGGCGGCACGGCCGAGATCGCCGTCATCTCGCTGGGCGGCATCGTCTGCAACAACTCCATTCGCATCGCCGGCGACGTATTCAACGACAATGTGGTGGACTACATGAAGCGTCAGCACAACATGATTATCGGCGTGCGTACCGCTGAGCAGGTAAAGATACATGTCGGCGCCGCCGTCAGCGACCTGGCCGACGCGCCCGAGGACTACCGCACCACGGGCCGCGACCTGCTCACCGGCCTGCCCAAGGAAATCAGCGTCAACTACAAGGAGATAGCCCACGCCCTCGACAAGAGCATCGCCAGCATCGAGCAGGCTATCCTCGACACCCTTGCCGCCACGCCTCCCGAGCTGGCCGCCGATATCTACAAGACCGGCATCTACCTGGCCGGTGGCGGTGCCCTGCTACGCGGCCTGGATCAGCGTATCAGCAGCAAGACCAAGCTGCAGGTACATATCGCCGACGACCCGCTGCGCGCTGTGGCCCGCGGCACAGGCATCGCCCTGAAGAACTTCAACAAGTTCTCGTTCCTGATTAGATAAGGAGACAGGAGGTAAGGAGATAAGGAGACAGGAGGTAAGGAGTTAAGGAGATAAGTAGTTAAGGAGATAAGGAGACAGGAGATAAGGAGACAGGAGGTAAGGAAATCTGCCTGACCGAAGGGTGCTGTGGCTGCCGAGCTTGATGAGGCAAAGGCCTTGAGCACCGCTGAATTAAAAAAATGTAGCGAAAAAGGAGACAGGAGATAAGGAGATAAGGAGGTAAGGAGATAAGGAGGTAAGGAGATAAGGAGATAAGGAGATAAGGAGGTAAGGAGGTAAGGAGATAAGGAGGTAAGGAGATAAGGAGATAAGGAGATAAGGCAATATTGTCTTGTCTCCTTTCTATTATATTAATAGACGACGGCTATCTTCTGGAGGATTTGTGTTAACAGGCTGCCTGCCTCACGCGAGGAGCAGTCGAAGTTATTGGCGATGATGGCGAAGGCCAGCACTTCGCCACCTCCGGTGATGACATAGCCAGCATAGCTCTTCACACCCTCCATGCTGCCTGTCTTCAGCTGCACGCTGACGCCCTCGGGCAATGAGGAGAGCAGGTTCTTGGCGGTGCCGCTCTCGCCGACCTTGGACAACGAGGCACGGAAGCTGTCGAAGAATGTCTCGTGGCTGACGGCATCCAGATAGCGGCAGAGGAAGTCGGCCGTCAGCCGGTCCTGACGTGAGAGGCCGCTGCCATCGACGACACGCACGCCATCGGTGGCCAGCCCTTTCTCTTTCAGGTAATCCATCACCACCTTGGAGCCATTGTCGAAGGTGCCCTGTCCGTACTTCTTATAGCCGAGGTATTTGAAGATACTTTCGGCATAGATATTATTGGAGGTGTGGTTCGTGTATTGGGCCAGGGTGCGGTAAGGGATGCTGTGATAATCCATCACCGACCGCAGGCTGTCGGGCATGAAGCTCACCTCCTTGGCTCCCAGGGTGACGCCGATGCCGCGGGTGCGCAGATAGGAAGCGAAGAGGTCGGCACAGGTACGTGCGGGGTCAGGCAGGGCGGCGCGCACGCCGAAGTCGCGTTTGCCTAGTGGCACCGTGCCGGTATAGCGGCGCTGGTTGGAGAAGGGGCTGCCGTAGACGATGACATTGTCGCCCGAACCTGCCGCGCCGGTAGTCACCAGGCAGGTCTCCAACAACTCGATGTTCTTGGGGTTGATGCGGTTCACCGTCGCCGCGACGCCTTCCTTGGCGCCAGGGTTGAAGTGGACGAAATACATGTTCTCGTGGAAGTTGAGGCCGCTGACGCCGGCGGCGTAGTAGTTGCCCACGTCGCCCCACTGCCAGCTGTCGTGCAGCGGATGGTCGTCGAAGATGGTGGTGTTATAACACACGCCGCCGTCGATACGGCGCACGCCGCGTTTGCGCAAGGCCGAGGTCCATTGTGCGAAGAGGGTGTCGTAGGTGGTCTGCCTGTAACGGTAGGAGCCCAGCAAAGGGTCGCCGCCACCGGTGATGTAGACATTGCCGTGCAGCACCCCGTCGCGGTCTACCTCGCCACGCATGGTGAGGCGCGTGGTGAAACGGAAGTCGTCGCCCAACAGGGCGAAGCCTGCGCCTGTGGTGAGCAGTTTCTCGACCGATGCCGGAGCCACCGACCGCTCGTCGTCGTAGCCGTAGACCTTCTTGCCCGTGGTGACACTATAGATGCTGACGCTCAGCGTGGCGTGCCGCATGGCGTCGGCCCGTGCCACCTGGTGCACTATGAGATCCACCTCGGCAGTGGGCTGAGCCTGAAGCGAATTGAAAAATGAAAAATGAAAAATGAAAATGGAGAAGAGGATGAGGAGTGAACGGGAGTGATGGGGAGTGATAGGGAGTGACAAGGACGGCTGTTTCATGGTGGCTGCTTAATTCTTAATTTTTAATTCTTCATTAATCTGGTCAATCTGGTCGAGCAAGGCGTCGCGGCCGTAGCCCGTCAGCGACGAGGTCAACAGCATCGGCGGCAGTTCCTCCCACAGTTTACCCAGTTCCTCTTTCATCAGTTTCACGTTGCCCATCACCTCGCGCTGCTTCTCCTTGTCGGTCTTGGTGAAGACGATGGTCAGCGGCACTCCGTTCTGTCCCAAGAAATTGATAAATTCCAAGTCGATGCGCTGCGGCGGGATGCGGCTGTCGATGAGCACATAGGTGTTCGCCAGCGCCTCGCGGTGCAGGAAATATTCGCGTATCAACTGCGAGAATCCCGCTCGTGTCGACTTGCTGGTGCGTGCGTAGCCGTAACCCGGCAGGTCGACCAGATACCACTCATTCATTTCCCTATGGTTGGCTCGTTCCATTTCGCTTGCTATTAGGAAATGATTTATCAGCTGTGTCTTGCCGGGACGGCCGCTGGTCTTGGCCAGCCCTTTGACGCCGGTGAGCATATTGATGAGCGACGACTTACCCACGTTGCTGCGTCCGATGAAAGCATACTCGGGGCGTCCGTCGTCGGGACATTTACGCCACGACGGACTGCTGACGGCAAACTGCGCACGCTTAATTGTCATTGTTCTTGTCTTTGCGTTTTGAGCGCTTCAGCGGGTTCCTGTACATTTTGGCGCCACGTTTCGCCTTCTCTTCCTCGGCGCGCTGCAGCTGCTGGCTCTTCAGCAGGCTCAGCTCCTGCAAGGTTTCGTTCTCTTCATCGCTGGTCTTGCGCCACCACGGCAGACGGCGCATATTGACGCGGAAGAGGCGTTTGCGGTCCAGTTTGAAGTTCTTCTCGGTATAGCTGTCGATATGGCGCAGACGCTTGTCCTCGTTGATATCCTTGAGGGTGATGAGGATGCCGATGCCGTTGGTGCCCGGCAGACCATGGTCGGGACAGGTGCCGAAGTAGCGCATCGTGCTACTGAGGTTCATGTAGGCATTGACCAGCGGCGGCACCGTGCAGCCGCGTGCACGGACAGCGTGGAGCAGTATCTGGTAGTCTTCCTTGTAGTTGCGTCCGTTGAAGAGTTTGACCAGTTTGTTGTAGTCCATCTCAATCTGGGTGGGGTGATAGGGCCACATCAGCCCGTCGGGGTCGGGGAAGTATTTTTGGTAGAAGAAAAGCATCAGGTCGCGTGCTTCGGTGTCCATCGTGTCGTAGATGGTTATCTTGCCCAGGAAGTAGCGTGTCTCCGGTATTTCGAGTACCAGGGCACCGATGCCGTCCCAGAGGTTGTCGAGCGAATAGAGACCTTTGTGCATGTTGGTTGTCGGCTGGTAGGCCGGCTGCACGAAGGCACGCCCCAACTCAACGGTATAGGGCAAGTAGTTGTCGAGGAACTCCTGGCTGAACTGGTAATGCTCGGCCGTAGGCGTGGCGATGGTGCCGTCGGGACGCTCCAGCATGGTGCTACCATGGGCAAAACGATAGCCGCCGACAATCTCCTCGTCCTCGGTGTTCCACACGAAGAGCTGCTTGCAGCAGTAGGGATCGGGAAGGGTATCGTACTCGTCGATGTCGACCTCCTTGCCTGTGCCGCCACCGTCGGTGGCGAAGCTCAGCTCACGCAGACGGCCTATCTCACGCATGATGTTGGGCGAGAGGTGCGCCGTGGTGATGTATATTTCCTTGTTGCCGCGGTTGGTCATGCGCAGGAAATGTTTCTGCTTCAGCTCTTTCTTGATAAGCTCGCGGTCTACTGGGGGAGCTATGTACGATAAATCCATGGGGCTTCAATAATTAGTGTTTATTTGCGTCGAAGGTGTGTGTGTCTGCTTCCTTAAACCATAAATTCAATATCAGGGTTCTCTTTCAGTTTATACACATGTTCTCTCACCATTGCGGCCCACTCGGCTGGCGTGTGACGGTGGTCGAAGGTCTGCCAGGGGATGGGCTTGCCGAAGGTGACGGTGAAGGTCTTGCCGCGCTGGGCATACATCTCGGAAGGCAGCAGAGCCATCTCGAAGTTGAACTTGAAGCCCAGCTTCTTGCGCAGGTTCGCCAGACGGTAGAAGCGCATACGGTTGCGCGCCTCGGTGTACACGGGCACCACGTCGCGACGATAGCGCACACATTTCTTGATGAAGGTAGCCTTCCATTCCAGGTCCCTTATCTCGCCTTTTTGGAGACGCGAGCACATTCCCGCGGGGAAGTAGAGCAGCGTATTCTCGGCGGCGAAAGCCTCCTCGAGGCTAGCCAACGCCTTGGTCTTGTTCACCTTGTCAATGGGGAAGAACAGTTCCCTGAGACCTGGCAGGTAGAGCAGGAAGTCGTTGACTGGGAAACGGATATCCTGTCGCACACGTCCCACGGCGCCCATCAGCGCCAGTCCGTCGGGGCCACCTAGTGGGTGGTTGCCCACCACCATAGGGTAGCCCTCCAGGGGGATATGTTCCGCACTGATGCTCTGCACCGTGATATTCAGATCCTGAGGGTCTTTGCCCTCGAGAAACTTGTAGACAAAATCGAGTCCGAAGTATTCACGGTCCAGATAGATGCCTTTGTTGAGGTCGGGAACATGCAACAGACGCTCCACCATCCGCACCAAGCCCTTGGGCAGGCGCACCTTTTTTGCCGACAAGATTTTCTCTATGTCGATATATTTCTCTCCAATAGTTTTAGGATCAGGTCGTTCCATAATAATAGAGTCCCCGCAGGGTATTGTTGTTTGATTTGCAAAGATAGTCTTTTTTTATAATATACACAAAAATATCTTCATCAAATTATCAACAGGTCCCACATGTAACGCCCTCTCTTCTATGGCGGTTTTTGAGGGTGGAACAAAAAAAATTTTGTCGATTTCAAAAATGGTTGTATCTTTGCAGCCGATTTGAATGCCTAAAAACGAGATGTTGATGCTCTTTTCGTTCTAGGGTTCAGTCAATTAACGATTGAAAAACAATATTAGTCATGGCAAAGAAAAATAAAGACGCACGCGTGCAGGTCATCCTCGAGTGCACCGAGCAGAAGAACAGCGGTGTCCCCGGCATGAGCCGTTACATCACCACCAAGAACAAAAAGAACACTCCGGAGCGTCTGGAGCTCAAGAAGTACAACCCCTTCTTGAAGAAAGTAACCGTTCACAAAGAAATCAAGTAACGAAAGGAGAACTGAACTATGGCAAAGAAAGTTGTTGCTACCCTCAAGACCTCTACCGGTAAAGGTTTCGCCAAGGTAATCCGCATGGTCCGTTCGGAGAAGACCGGCGCCTACATGTTCAAAGAGGAAATCGTTCCCTCGGACAACGTCCAGGAGTATCTGAAGAAGAAATAATTAGAAACAATAATTTTTTCATACGCTTTTGTTTTGACCTCTGGAACCGTTCTGGTTCCGGAGGTTTTTTTTTATGCCTTGTGACAGGAGCAAGGTCTCGGGGTTGAGATAATTTGTTTTTCCGCTTTTCGGAAATTTTCTTATCTTTGCAGATAGTTTTCTTGACGTCACCACACGTCAAGTGGTTGTATTATAATAATGTATATGAAGTATAACGAATATAAGCAGCTTAATTTGACCCAGATTGGCGAAGATGTGCGCCGCTACTGGGAGGAGAATGAGACTTTCGAGAAAGGACAGAAACTCAGCGAGGGGCATCCCGCCTATGTCTTCTATGACGGTCCCCCGAGCGCTAACGGCAAGCCCGGCATTCACCACGTGATGGCCCGCACCATCAAGGATGTTTTCTGCCGCTACAAAGCCCAGAAGGGCTATTTCGTCGACCGCAAGGCCGGCTGGGACACCCACGGCCTGCCTGTGGAGTTGGGTGTGGAGAAAAACCTCGGCATCACCAAGGAGGACATCGGCAAGAAAATCAGCGTCGACGACTACAACCGCGCCTGCCGCGAGGAGGTGATGAAATACAAGGAGCTTTGGGACGAGCTGACGCGCGTAATGGGCTACTGGGTTGACCTGAAGAACCCCTACATTACCTTCAATAACGAGTATATCGAGACTCTGTGGTTCCTGCTGAAGAAACTCTACGACAAAGGCTTACTCTACAAAGGCTATACCATCCAGCCCTATTCCCCTGCCGCCGGCACCGGCCTCTCGAGCCACGAGCTCAATATGCCCGGCTGCTACCGCGACGTGAAGGATACGACTTGTGTGGCGATGTTCAAGATTAAGGACTTTAAAGACCTTCAGGGCTTTAAGGACCTTAATGACATGACCACCAATGCTATTGCTTGGACCACCACCCCGTGGACGTTGCCCAGCAATACCGCCCTCTGCGTGGGACCTAATATCGACTATGTGCTGCTGGAGACCACACACCCCTATACCGAGGAGCCTTGCCGTATCATCATGGCCAAGCCGCTGGTGGGCAGCATGTTCCCCGAGGGCAAATCGCCGGAGTATAAGATTGTCGGCGAGTGCAAAGGTAAGGACCTCGAAGGTCTGCACTACGAGCAACTGATTCCTTGGGTGAAGCCTACGGAGGTCAGCAATCAGGGGTCGTTCCGCATCATCCTGGGCGACTATGTCACCACCGAAGACGGTACCGGCATCGTGCATATCGCACCCACCTTTGGTGCCGACGACGCGCGCGTGGCCAAGAAAGCCGGCATCGGCGACCTGCTGATGTTCGACCGCGACGGCAAACAGATGCCCATGGTCGACAAGCAGGGCCGTTTCGCTCGTCTGGAAGACCTCGACCCCGAGTGGGTAAAGGAGAATGTCAATGTGGAGCTCTACAGTCAATATGCCGGCAAGTTCGTCAAGAACGCCTACGACCCCACCAAGGGCGAGAAAGACATGAGTCTCGATGTGGAGCTGGTCATCATGCTCAAAGAGCAAAAGAAACTCTTCAAGAGCGAGAAGCACACGCACAGCTACCCCCACTGCTGGCGTACCGACAAGCCCGTGCTCTACTACCCGCTGGACAGCTGGTTCATTCGCACCACCGCCCTCAAGGAGCGCATGATAGAGCTCAACAAGACCATCAACTGGAAGCCCGAAGCCACCGGCAGCGGCCGTTTCGGCAACTGGCTGGAGAACATCGTCGACTGGAACCTCAGCCGCTCGCGTTATTGGGGCACCCCGTTGCCCATCTGGCGCACCGAGGACGGCAAAGAGGAGAAGTGCATCGGCAGCGTGAAAGAACTCAGCGCTGAGATAGAGAAAGCCATTAAGGCAGGTCTGATGAAGGAGAACCCCTATGCCGGCGACTACAAAGACTTTGATTTACACCGTCCCTATATCGACAACGTGGTGCTGGTCAGCGACAGCGGCAAACCCATGCGTCGCGAGCCCGACCTGATTGACGTGTGGTTCGACAGCGGCGCCATGCCCTACGCCCAGATACACTACATGGGTGGCGAGCTGAAGCCCACCGAGTTCCCGGCCGACTTCATTGCCGAGGGTGTCGACCAGACCCGCGGCTGGTTCTACACGCTCCACGCCATCGGCACCATGTGCTTCGACAGCGTGGCCTTCAAGAATGTCATCAGCAACGGTCTGGTGCTCGACAAGAACGGCAACAAGATGTCGAAACGTCTCGGCAACGCCGTCGACCCCTTCGAGACCCTTGCCAAATACGGTCCCGACGCCACCCGCTGGTACATGATTACCAACAGCCAACCTTGGGACAACCTGAAGTTCGACGTCGAAGGTGTTGACGAGGTGAGAAGAAAGCTTTTTGGCACACTATATAACACCTATAGCTTCTTCGCCCTATATGCCAATCTCGACGGCTTCGACTACAGCCAGAAAGACATCGATATCAAGGAGCGCCCCGAGATAGACCGCTGGATACTCTCCGAGCTCAACACTCTGGTGAAGACCGTGGGCGACGCCATGGAAGACTACGAGCCCACCCGCGCAGGCCGTGCCACTGGCACTTTCATTGATGCCTACCTCAGCAACTGGTACGTGCGCCTCTGCCGCCGTCGTTTCTGGAAGGGCGAGATGACCGCCGACAAGGTCAGCGCCTACCAGACACTCTACACCTGCCTCGAGACCCTCAGCCGCCTCATGGCGCCCATCGCTCCCTTCTTCAGTGAGCGCATGTTCCTAGACCTCAACGCTGTCACCAAGCGCCACCATGTGGAGTCGGTGCACCATCTCGGCTTCCCCGAAGTGCATGAGGAGATGATCGACAAGGCTCTTGAGGAGCGCATGCAGCTGGCTCAGAAAGTCTGCTCGATGGTGCTGGGTCTGCGCAAGAAGAGCAACCTGCGCGTGCGCCAGCCGCTGCAGAAGATTGTCATCCCCGTGCGCGACGAAGCCATGAAGGTTCAGATTGAGAAGGTGCAACATCTCATCTGCTCCGAGCTCAACGTCAAGGAGATTGAATTCCTTGCTGCTGACAACGACCTGCTGGTCAAGAAAATCAAACCCAACTTCAAGACCCTCGGTCCCCGCTACGGCAAGGTGATGAAAGCCCTCGGCGCCGCCATCATAGCCTTCAGCCAACAGCAGATCAATGCCCTCGAGGCCGACGGCAAATGTGTGGTCAACGTCGACGGCGCCGACTGTGAGGTGCTGCTCACCGACGTGGAGATTGCCACGCAGGACATCCCTGGCTGGGTGGTGGCCAACGACGGCTCGCTCACCGTGGCCCTTGACATCCAGCTCACCCCCGAGCTCATCGACGAAGGTATCGCCCGCGAACTGGTCAACCGCATCCAGAACATCCGCAAGGAGCAGTTCGATGTCACCGACCGCATAGTCGTCGAGCTGCAGAGCGGTGAGTGGGACAACGCCATCGAGCGTCACCGCGACTACATCTGCACCGAGACCCTCTGCACCTCGCTGACCCTCGTGCCCGAGGTCAAGGAGGGCACCGACGTCGAGCTCCTCGACGGTCAGCAGACCCGCATAAGCATAAAGAAAGCCTAAGCGGAAACGCTTAGGCTTTGTATAACCACAGGAAGGTTGCCCTTACTCCTCCACGAGGATGAAGGGCAATCTTGCTTGTAGGCCTTCGCTCTCGCTGACGTACAGGATGTCCTGCTCGAGACGGCTGACGGCTTTCCACTTGCCGTTCTGCATCTTCCACTTGCCAGCCAGACGCATCTTGGCCAGCAACGAGAGGTCATCATCGCTGTTCTCACCGAGGAGTTCAGAGAGTTGAGTCCATGTGTCTTTCTCCTTGGGGTACTCTTTGACTTTGTAGTTGCTGAGGCCAGCCTTCTCGGCGGCGATGCTGAGGGCCAGGTCGATGCCACCCAGGGTGTCGACCAGGCCGATGCCGATGGCGTCGGCGCCCGTCCAGACACGGCCACGGGCAATCTTATGCACCTCGTCATAGGCCATGTGGCGACCTTCTGCCACGCGGCCTACGAAGACCTTATAGAAATCTTCGACGTTCTTGGTCATCATAGCCATCGCTGTGGGCGACAGGGGACGCACGACGCTGAGGCCGGTAGCGTTGCGGTTGGTGCAGACGGTGTCGCTGTGGAGACCCAGCTTCTGGTTCATCAGCTTGCCGAAGTTGGGGATGGTAGCGAAGACGCCGATGGAGCCGGTGATGGTGGTGGGCTGCGCCACGATAACGTCGGCCATGCAGCTCATCTCGTAGCCTGCCGAAGCGGCGAGGTCGCCCATGCTAACGATGACGGGCTTCTTCTTGCGAGCCTGCATGACGGCATGCGTCATGCTCTCGCTGGCGGTAGCCTGGCCGCCGGGCGAGTTGACACGCAGCACGATAGCCTTCACGTCGTCATCCTTGGCAGCCTGCTTCAGGGCCTTCACAATGTCGTCGCCATAGACACCCTCACCGAAGCCCTTGCTGCTGCCGTCCACTACGTTGCCCTGGGCATAGATGACGGCGATGGACTCCTTGGCCTTGTTGGGAGTTTTCTTCACGTTGGTGGCGTATTTCTCCAGCGACAGAAGGTGGCTTCCAGCGTACATTTCTTTCAGTATGGTGCGCACATCCTCCTCGAAGCAGAGGTTGTCGACCAGACGCATCTGTTTTGCATCGTCGGCCAAATATCCGCTGAGGTCGTCAGCGATGGCGTTGATTTTCTCCACATCCATGCAGCGGCTGGCGGCAATGGTCTCGCTGACGGTGCGCCAGACGCTGGCGATGTAGGCGCGTATCTGCTCGCGGTTTGCGTCGCTCATGTGGTTGAGGGTGTAGACCTCGCCGGCACTCTTGTAGGCGCAGCTCTCGGGACGGATGAGCTGCATCTCGACGCCCAGTTTGTCGAAGAGGTCCTTATAATATATCACCTCGCCACCGATACCACGGAAGTCAATCATACCGCTGGGATGCAAACAGATACGGTCGGAGAGCGAAGCCACGTAGTATTCGCCTTGCGAATAGCTGGCGGCATAGGCGACAACGGCTTTGCCGCTCTCGTGGAAGTCCTCCAGTGCCGAGCGCAACTCGGTGAGCGAACCCCAGCTGATGCCAGGGGCACCGCATCCTTTGAGCAGTATGCCGGCCACCTTGTCGTCGGTGGCGGCGGCACGGATGGCATTCTCTGCGTCGATGAGACCGACAGTCTTCGTGTTGGAGAACGAAGCCTGCAGGCCGGAAGAGGTACGGTCGCCGCTGATCTTGGCGAGGTCGACCGTCAGGAAGGTGCCGTTCTTGACTATCGTGGTATTCTCGCTGTCCATCTTGCTGAGCGAAACCATCATTGCTATCATCATAACGAAGGTTGCCAGCCCGCTGAGGACCGACACAATCACCACGCCCACGGCCGAAGCCAGCATGGTCATACCGAAACTTAAGGGTTTCCTTTCCATATTATTCTAATCCTTTTAACGTTAGACTTATCCTATGCCGGCGGAGGTCGACGTCGAGCACCTTGACCTTGAGGTGCTGGTGCAAGTGCACCACCTCGCTCGGGTCGTTGACGCGCCGGTTGGCCATCTGGCTGACATGCACCAGGCCGTCCTGATGCACGCCGATGTCGACAAAGGCGCCGAAGGCCGTGATGTTGGTCACGATGCCGGGCAGCACCATGCCCGCCTGCACGTCCTCGATGCGGGTCACGTTCTTGTCGAACTCGAACACCTCGAACTTGGCGCGAGGGTCCAAACCTGGCTTCTCCAGCTCCTTCATGATGTCCTGCAAGGTGGGCAGGCCGCAGTCATCGCTGACGAAGTCGGCAAGCACGATGTGGGAGCGGAGCTCCTTGTCCTTCATCAGCGTCTGCACGTCGGCGCCCACCGAGGCAGCCATCCGCTCCACCAGCGCATAGCGCTCGGGATGGACAGCACTTCTGTCCAACGGATTCGCGCTCTCACGCACGCGCAGGAAGCCGGCACACTGCTCGAAAGCCTTGTCGCCGAGTCCCTTGACCTTCTTCAGGCCTTGTCGGTCGGCGAAAGCGCCGTTCTTGTTGCGGTGCTCCACAATCTTGTCGGCCAACGCGGAGCCGATGCCGCTGACGTAACTCAGCAGCTCGCGGCTGGCGGTGTTGAGTTCCACACCCACGCTGTTGACGCACGAAACGACGGTGTCGGAGAGACTCTCGGCCAGCATCTTCTGGTCAACATCGTGCTGGTACTGTCCCACGCCGATGCTCTTGGGGTCTATCTTGACCAGTTCGCTGAGGGGGTCCATCAGGCGGCGGCCTATGCTCACGGCGCCACGCACGGTGACGTCGTAGTCGGGGAACTCCTTGCGGGCCACGTCGCTGGCGCTGTAGACGCTGGCGCCCGCCTCGCTGACGCTCACGGCGATGACCTTGTTCTTGAAGCGGCAGCGCTGCACCACCTCCTCGGTCTCGCGGCCGGCGGTGCCGTTGCCGATGGCGATGGCCTCAATCTGGAAGGCCTCCACCAGCGCCTCGAGTTTGTTCACCGCAGCGCGTTCCTCGCGCACCGAGGTGAAAGGATAGATGGTCTCGTTGTGAAGCAACTGGCCCTGAGCATCGAGGCACACCACTTTGCAGCCGGTGCGGAAGCCCGGGTCGATAGCCAAAGTACGCTTCTGTCCCATCGGCGCCGCCAATAGCAACTGGCGCAAGTTCTCCGCAAAAACGCGGATAGCCTCACGGTCGGCCTTCTCCTTCAGCAGGTTGCGAAATTCCGTCTCGATGGAAGGTTGGATGAGGCGTTTGTAACTGTCGGCGATAGCCAAATCTATCTGTTCGGCGCATTGTGGAGCCGACCTCAGGTCGGCACGCCGGCCCGAAGCCGACGCCACACTCAGCGAGGCTATGGCTTCGTCATCGCTGTCCGGCCGCACATGGACCTTCAGCACGCCGGCCTCCTCGCCACGGAAGAGGGCCAGGATGCGATGCGACGGAGCCTTGGAGGCCGGCTCTTTCCAGTCGAGCCAACTCTCGAACTTGCCCACCTTCTCGTCGTTCTCGTCCACGCCCCGCGCCAGGGCGGAGGTAAGCATGGCACGACGGCGGAAGATGTTGCGCACGCGGTTGCGGTTAGCGGCATCCTCGCTCACACGCTCGGCGATGATATCACGGGCGCCGGTCAGCGCCTCGTCGTCCCAGTCGCCCCACTGACCACGCACGATGGCGTCAGCAACAGGCTCGTAGCCTTTCTCGATGGCGATGGTGGCGCGGGTGCGGCGCTTGGGGCGGTAGGGCAAGTAGAGGTCCTCGAGGTCGGTCATATTTTCAACAGCCAAAAGCTGTTGGCGCAGTTCGGGGGTCAATTTACCTTGCTCCTCGATGCTGGCGAGGATGGCCTCGCGGCGTTTGTCGAGTTCCTTGAGGCGCAGCAGCAGGTCGCGGATGGCGGCAATCTGCACCTCGTTGAGCGAGCCCGTCACCTCCTTGCGGTAGCGCGCAATGAAAGGCACCGTGGCGCCCTGTTCGAGGAGCTCCACGGTGCGTTCCACTTGTCGCGCGCCCAACTCAAGACGCTGGGCGATTATCGCGGCATAGTTCATAGTTTATTCCTCTTATGGGAGGACCCTTTTACTCTTTGACAAACTTCTGCATGCCGATGCCGTTCTCGGTGGCCACGCGGACCATGTAGATGCCGGCAGCGAGGCCGCTGACGTTGATGCTGTTGGTAGCGCCGGCGTTGATGACGGTGCGACCAGCCATATCGATGACATTGACCTCACGGACGGCCTCAGTGCTGCTGATGTTCAGGCGGTCGACGGTGGGGTTGGGATAGATGCTGAAGTGAGCCTCGACGACCTCGTCGATACCGACGGTGTGACTGCCGTCACCGGCGTTGGTGACGTTGAGGTAGATGTCGAAATTCGTGAAAGCGGGGCCCTCGCTGTAACCCCAGGGGTAGGCAGCAAACTGACCGTTGGCGTTGCTCAGCCAGATACCGCTGACGTTGGTATTGTTGGTCATACCCCAACCGTCACCCCAAGTGTCTACAGCACGGAAGATGTAAAGACCAGCAGCATTGGGCGAGAAACTAATGTCAAAGTAACCGGCATTGGGCAGCTGAGAGATGTACTGTACGCCTTGGGTCGAGATATCGTTACCAAAGTTGCCCTCCGTCCAAAGTGCCGTGCAGTTGCTCTGGTCAACGAGTTGCACGCTGGCTTCGCTACGGTATGCATCGATACCCACACGGGCGGTGAAAGGACCGGCAACGGTGTAAATCTTGAAGTCGGCAAACGAAACGCTCTTGGTGGCAGAGTTCACATCGAGAACCAAACCAGCCTCGGTCACGCAGCTTTCGAGGCTGACAGTCTTGGTGGTAAGGCAGTTCTGCTCGGGATCACCGCTGACGCTGATGGTGTAAACCGGCATCTGGATGGTATCACTCTGGAACGAGGCGATGGTCTTAGTGCGGGTGTAACTGGAGCCGTCATACTGGAAAGTGAGGCTGGTGACGGTGTTGAGGGAAGAGTTGACAACAGTCACATAGGGGCGATAGCTCAAACCGCAATCGCCACCCAGACGCTCGACTTTGAACTTGCTCAGGACAGGAGTCTCGGTGATGACGCTAACCTTGGCGCCGGAATAGATATACTTGTGGTTGTTCTTGGTGACGAAAGCTACGAACTCGAGGTCGCTGGGATCAGCAACGTCCAAACCGTTGATGGCGGCAGGCACCACATAGGTGATGGTGGTGTCGATGAAGGAGCCCTGAGTAGCGGGGATAGAAACACCCCACTGACCCGTGAGCAGGTCACGGAACATGTGCATGTGACGATACATATCGCCCTCGATATACTCGGCGTTGGAGCCGTCGTTGTTCGTCTGGGTACCCAGCACATTGTTCTGCAGCACAGCGATGTTCAACAGAGCGTTGTCCTCATCGGCGTTGGCCGTGAAGTACACCTCCAGATGGATGGTGAAGGTGCGCGAGGCGGCATCGAGGGAAGCCTGACCAGCCAAGTTCACGGGCGAATCCTGGCTGCGGATACCTGCGGCGGTGGAGCCCCAGTCGCCACGGCTCTGGATAGAACTGCGGTTGACACTACCGCAGGGATAACCTGTGATGTTCCACAAGGAGGCAATCTGGTCGCCCATCGTGGTGTTGTAGCCCGAACCTGAGGCATAGCCGCCAGTGTGGATGTTGATAGCCCAAGCATGGCCGTCGTACTGGTCGCAGATTTCGTTGGCGATCTGATGGCCGCTGGGGCACCAGCCGCAATGGTAACCAGTGAACTCCTCAATTACGACGTTGCGCTTCTCGACCTGGGTCGAAACGAGGGTGGGCGTCTGAGCCATGATGGCGCTCACAGCGAACATCGCGGCAAAAAGCATAAAGATTTTCTTCATAATGTGTGGTTTAAAATTATTTAATTGATTAATTTACATTCCAATATGCACGACAAAACAAAATGCCGCTAATTGCAAATATACATTTTTTTCTGCAACTAAAAATATTTTTTTTGGTAATTACTAACATTTTTAACCTCGCTGATTCATAATAACAATAATTTATATCTATTTGATTATCTTCGATTTAAATACATCCTCGACCGACCCTCAACCGACCCTCGACCGACCCACACCCTGCACCGATATGATTTTCAGATAGATAGAGCAGACAAAACAGATAGGTTTAGTAGAGATGGATGGACGAGGGTAGCACGCTGATTTTTCGGGCAAAACGCCGTCAACGGGCAATAGTTCCCAAAAAATATTGCAGCGGGCACAATAAATGAATACCTCGGTCGTTATGGACTTTAAATATAAAGTATAATATATAATGAAACGCACACTCGCTATCGTTCTTATGCTGCTGGCTTCCAGCGCCATGTTCGGCCAACAAGTGGCCTCGCGCGCCAAAGCGCTGCGCATGCTCGCCTTCAGCCGTCCGGAGTACCAAATCAAGGACATCAAGGTCTACACCGACACCATGACGGTCTACTCGCTGTCGCGGGCGGTCATCTATCCCTTCGGTGAATGGACGTCGGTGGAGCAATACATCACCGACAACCAACTGCATTGGTACCGCGAGCAGAACTACCGCCACTATTATGACTCGATGGAGGTGAGCGTCAACCGCATGCGGCGCGTCGACGACAGCTACATCGACCTCTACTACAGCATCTGGACGAAGCAGGTGGAGTTGCTGGGCGGCTATGTGGCCGACCCCGAGATAAAGCTCGACAACGGCCTGCATGTGGGTGTGACGAAGGATGAGGTGTTCAACATCTTCTTCAAGAAATACCCGCGCTCCTACACCTCCGACATCGCCGTGCTGAAGGTCATCAGCGGCGCCGGCGAGGTGGCCGAGATATACACTTTCAAAGGCCAGAAGCTCCGCCACATCAAAATCGAGACGGCGTACAAGTATTATTAATGAAACGCACCGCTCTTTTTTTCGGGTCTTTCAATCCGATTCATGTCGGGCACCTCATCATCGCAAACACTATGCTCCAGCAGGAGGGCGTTGATGAGGTGTGGCTTGTGGTATCGCCGCAGAACCCGTTGAAAGAGCGCAGCACCCTGCTGGCCGACCACCACCGACTACAGATGGTGCAACGCGCCTTGGAGGACAACTACCGTCTGCGCGTCTGCGACATCGAGATGCACCTCCCCGTGCCGAGCTACACCGTCGTCACCCTCGCCGCCCTGGGCGAGAAATATCCCGACCGCGAGTTCTGCCTCATCATGGGCAGCGACAACCTGGAGGGCTTCCACCGCTGGCGCAACTACGAATATATCCTCGAGCACTACCATCTCTACGTCTACCCACGACCGGGCTCGGAACGCTGCGAACTGCGCACACATCCCTCGGTGACGATGGTCGACGTGCCAATGATGGACATCTCGTCGAGTTTCATACGCAAACAGATTGCCGAGGGCAAGGATGTGCGCTACCTGCTCACCGAGCCGGTCTATAAGTACCTGACAGAAATGCACTTTTACAAATGAAGAAGTTAGTCAAAATATTGCTGTGGATCGTCGGCATCGTGCTGGCGCTGCTCATCGTTGTGTCGCTTGTGGCGGGCCCCGTGGCCAAGGGCTACATCAACAATCATGGCGAGGACCTCACGGGACGCCGTGTGGAGGTGAAACATGTGGGGCTGAACCTACTGACAGGCCGTGTGGCGCTGCGCAACCTGCAAGTCTATGAGGAAGACGGCCGGACGCCCTTCGCCGGCTTCGACACCCTCGACGTGCGCGCCCATCTGCTGCAACTGCCTTTCAAGACCGTCAACTTGCGCCACCTGACCCTCAGCGGCCTGCATGCCAACGTGCTGCAGGATGGCGAGCGCTTCAACTTCAGCTCGCTTCTCGAGCACTTCAGCAGCGACGAGGAGAAAGAGAAAGACACCACACCCAGCGATTGGACGCTGAAGTTCTACAACATACGTCTCTCCCACGCCCGGCTCCACTATAGTGACGTGAGCAGCAACAAAGATCTCAACCTGCCCGACATCAACCTGCGGGTGCCCGGTTTCATCATCGGAGGCAACGAGAGCACCGAAGGCGGCCTGAACCTGAACTTCGACAAGGGCGGCCACCTCAATGCCACAGCCAACTACGACGCCGACAAGAAGCGCTACGACGCCAAAGTCGACCTCACCGACTTCTCGCTGCGCAACGTGGAAGGCTACGTGCGCGACATCATAGACCTCGACGAGATGAACGGCAACCTGACGGCACACCTTACCGCCGGCGGCACCACCACCCATCTGCTCAAGAGCCACATCGGCGCCACCGTAGCGCTGACCGACGTAGACCTGCGCAGCGACCGCGACCAGCTGGCCGCCCTGCAGGCACTTACCGTCAAGGTGAACAACATCAACTTGGAGGCCAACAGCTTCGACATCGCCGAGGTGCACCTCGACGGCCTCACGGCCACCTACGAGCAATGGAACGGCTACACGAACATCAGCCGTCTGATGAAAGAGAAAGACACGACCGAGGTGGCTGACACGCTGGAGTCTGCGGAAGAACCCTCCGCCCCGAAGAAACCCATGCAACTGCATGTGGGCAATCTGCTGGTGGAGCGCTGCGCCCTGACCTACATCAACCACACGCTGCCCGACGAGTTCCGCTTCCCCATCACCAACCTGACGGTGAAAGCCACCAACCTCAGCATGAACGGCGACAACAACGCGCAACTGCGCGCCACGCTGCCCGGCGGCGGCCTCCTGATGGTCCGCTGGCAGGGTAACATCGACAACTGGAAAGAGCACCAGGAACTCTTCTTGACGGTCAAAGGTCTTGACATGAAACAGCTGAGTCCTTGGACGGTAGCCTACACAGGCCAACCCATCGAGGACGGCGTCTTCGGACTCACCTCGCGCAACAGCATCCAGAGCAGCATGCTCAACGGCCAGAACACTATCGACATCTACAATCCCGTGGTAGGCAAGAAGCGCAAGGACATCAAAGCCGAGAAACACCTGCCGCTGAAGGCCGCCCTCTATGTGCTCAAAGACAAGGACAATAAGATACTGCTCGACGTCCCCGTGAAAGGCAATATCGACAGCCCCGAGTTCAACTATATGAAACTGGTATGGAAGACCTTGGGCAACTTGATTGTCAAGGTGGCCACCTCGCCGGCACGCGCCCTGGGCAACGTGCTGGGGCTGGGAGGCGACAACCTGGAGTTCGTCGCCATCGACCCCACGCAACGCAGCCTCACCTCGGAGCAGTACCACACGCTGAGCCAGCTGGCCACCATCGTCCAGAGCGACAGCCTGATAGTGCTGCACATGGAACAGCGCATGCCCGAGGCGGCCAACGACACCGTGGCGCGCTTCTATGAGCTGCGCAACGAGATGGTGCGCCGCTACCTGCTGGAACAGGGCGTTGATGAAAGCCAGCTGCTCATCACCACCGGCGACCCCGTCACCAACAACGAGCCCACGGGCTACGCCGTCAGCTCGGCAATGAAACTTGAAGAATAACACTATGGCAGACAACAACGACATATTCAACCCAACACCCCTGGCCGCCGACTACAACGACGACAGCATCGTGCATCTGGAAGACATGGAGCACATCCGACTGCGTCCGGGCATGTACATCGGCAAGCTGGGCGACGGCTCGTCGCACGACGACGGCATCTATGTGCTCATCAAAGAGGTTATCGACAACTCCATCGACGAATTCACCTCGGGCTTCGGCAAGAAGATTGAGGTGAAGATCAACTTTGCCGACCGCAAGGTCAGCATCCGCGACTACGGCCGCGGCATCCCGCTCGGCAAACTGGTCGAGGCGGTGAGCAAGTTGAACACCGGCGCCAAATACGACAGCAAGGTATTCCAGAAGTCAGTGGGTCTCAACGGCGTGGGTACCAAGGCCGTCAATGCCCTCTCCTCCTGGTTCTGTGTGCAGTCGTTCCGCGACGGACAGTCACGCCGCGCCGAATTCGCCGAGGGCAAGCTCATCTCCGACAGCGACATCACCACCGTCGAAGGCGCCGCCAACGGCACGCTGCTCGAGTTCATCCCCGACAGCAAGCTCTTCGGCAACTACCACTTCATCAGCGAATACGTCGAGCGCCGCATCTGGAACTACTGCTACCTCAACCGCGGCCTGACGATGTACTACAACGACCGCCGCTACTACTCCAAGAACGGCCTGCTCGACCTGCTGGAGAACAACCTGCAGTCGGAGCCCCTCTACCCCATCATACACATCAAGGAGGGCGACTTCGAGGCAGCCTTCACCCACATCAACGGCCAGAGCAACGACTACTACTACAGCTTCGTCAACGGCCAGCACACCACCGAGGGCGGCACACACCAGAGCGCCTTCCGCGAGGCCTATGCCCGCGTCGTCAAGGACTTCATCAAGAAGGACTACGCCCCCGAGGTCATCCGCCAGGGTCTCGTCTGCGCCCTCTGCGTGCGCATACAGGAGCCCGTCTTCGAGGCACAGACCAAGACCAAGCTGGGCTCCACCCACATGGCGCCCGCCGACAAGAACGGCAACTACGACAGTCCGCTGCTGAAGACCTACGTGCTCGACATCCTCAAGCGCCACCTCGACAACTACCTGCATATCCACGCCGACACCGCCGAGGCCCTGCTGGCCAAAATCAACGCCAACGAGAAAGAGCGCAAGGAGATTGCAGGCATCAAGAAGGTGGCCCGCGAGGCCAGCAAGAAAGCCAGCCTCAACAACCGCAAGCTGCGCGACTGCCACGTGCACTATAACAGCAACAACGCCCGTCGTCTTGAGAGCACCATCTTCATCACCGAGGGCGACTCGGCCTCCGGCTCCATCACCAAGAGCCGCGATGTGGAGACACAGGCCGTCTTCAGCCTGCGCGGCAAACCCGAGAACACCTACAAAATCAACAAGGAGAAAGTCTACACCAACGACGAACTCAACCTGCTGCACAGCGCCCTCGACATCGACGACGGCATAGACAACCTGCGCTACAACAACGTGGTCATCGCCACCGATGCCGATGTCGACGGCATGCACATCCGCCTGCTGCTGCTCACCTTCTTCCTGCGCTTCTACCCCGAGTTGGTGCGCCAAGGGCATGTCTACATCCTGCAGACGCCCCTGTTCCGTGTGCGCAACAAGCAGAAGACCACCTACTGCTACACCGACGAGGAGCGCGTGGCGGCCATCAAATCCACCCCGGGAGCCGAAATCACCCGATTCAAAGGTCTCGGCGAAATCTCGCCAGAGGAATTCAAGAACTTTATCGGCAAAGACATGCGCCTCGACCCCGTCATCCTGCACAAGGAATTCGACACCAAAGGCGTGCTCGGTTTCTACATGGGAGACAATACTATGGCACGTCGCGAGTTCATCATGCAGAACCTCCGCATCGAAGACGATGAATCCATTGTGGTAGCATAAAAAAATTTGGCCATATTAATATTTATTACTATTATTGCACTCAAATTTCACTACTATGCCAACTGCCAGAAAACACAAGAAGAATCTGATTGTCAGCTACAAGAACCTCCCTGACAACCTCAAGGATTTATTCAAAGAAGCCTACCCGGAAGGCTACAGCAACTATATCACCAAGTTCGTGAAGCCCAACGGCGAGGCCATTTTTGTCGTCCCCTTCGAAACCGACGATACCGCCTATATGGTCAAGTTCGACGTAAAGATAGACACCTTGGGTGAAGACCTTGACAAGGCGCTCTTCGACGACGACGGCGACAGCGCCGGCGAGGACGAGAAGGAGAGCACCTTTGCCCCCTTGAGCGAAGCCCTTGAAAAAGAGGAGGCCGACTCCTCGCATTGCGAGCGCCACCTGCGGCACGGCAACTTCGAGGATGTGCTCGACGATGACAAAAAGAAGAAAGCCACCCTCGGCATCGACAAGGAAGGCCTCAAAGCCGCCTTCGCCGACGACGAGGAAGCCGACGAACTAGACAGCTACGACAAGATTGGCGAGGACGATGACGTCGATGACGACATGGAACCCACCGACGAGGACCTGCGCGGCATAGAAGAGGAATACCTCGATGCCGAGAACCCGCCGCTCGACGCCACCATCCCCGAAGAGGAGATGGTAAAACCTGCCAAGAAAACCCCTGCGAAACGCGGCCGCAAAAAGAAAAACAGCAAATAAACAAATAATTAATATAGTACCACTATGAAAAAAGCATTATCAATGATGTGCCTCGCCGCCCTGATGGTCGGCATGAGCATGACCGCGCAAGCCCAGTTCCGCCAGTCTATCTTCCTCAATGGCAACCTGCCCACCGGCAGCTTCGCCTCCAGCATCAATACCAACCACCCCGTCCCTCTCGGATACCAGGAGATTGGTAAAGCCGCCACCCTGGGCTTTGGCGCCGGCTACCGCGCCAGCTACCGCTTCGATGTGGGACTCGGCATGGTGGCTCCCTTCGCACAGGCCGACCTCTTCTGGAACATGATTGGCAGCACCTGGCGTAACAAATACATGGACAACGACTACACCACGCCCACCTACTTCAACATCCCCGTCATAGCTGGTGTCAGCTACCTCTACGACGAACTCTGGAACGACATTACCCCCTATGGTGAGTTCGGCGTCGGTGCCGACTTCATGATGATCACCAGCGAGGGCAAAGGCACTGGCACCGCCGGCGGCACCCTCTACTACGCCTACAAACCCAACATAGCATTCGCATGGATGATTGGCCTCGGCGCCTACTTCGGCCGCCACGTCAGCGCCGGCCTCTACTACTACGGTCTCGGCACCCACCCCATCGACTACACGAAGAAGACACTCGACGAGAACAACTTGGCCGCCGCCGAAGTAGTTACCCACCAGACTGTCGACGGCGTGCTGCGTGAGAAACGCAGCATAGGTTCCCTCGCCTTGCGCATCGGATTCCACTTCTAAACCGACAACTACATTTAAATACAAGCAGCGGGGCTTCGTTTGAAGCCCCGCTGCTTTTGCTTTCAAGGATAGCTATCGTACCACTACGACACGCTTGGTTCCGACGCCGGAGACATTAATCAGGTATATTCCCGATGCGGGGACACTGTATGTCTCGGTGGCGGCAGCCTGGCGGCTGTGGTGCATCAGGCGTCCACTGATGTCGAAGACGTAAACCTCACGGCCTTCAGCACCGGTGAGGAAGATGCGACCATCGCGGCCGTAGGCGTTGATGCTGACAGGTGCGGCATCCTCGATGCCATTGTTGCTGACAAACAAGGCAATCACCGTATGGACATATCCTATCGCATCGTCATCAACCTCGCCCGTGATGGTGGTGATGGAAGCATCTAGCACCTCGTCCTCGATGATGCCATACACCGGATGTGCAACAGTGACGTGCCATCCGGCAAAATGGTAACCCGAATTGGGGGCGACCGTCACCGTGAAGGTCTCACCCACGCCATAGTTGTAGGTTCCCGGGGCAGGTGTCACGCTGCCGCCATTGGGGTTGTCGACACCGACAATCAAGGTGAGGCTGTCGGCACTGATGTTGTCGGGACCGAAGATGGCGGTGATGGTGCAGTTGGTCATGTACGGGTCGGCATATGCAAAGCCTGTAATGGTCATTATAGCCTCATCCAGCGGCTCGGTGAACACCTCTCCATCGTAGGTGTAAGACATTGTCCATCCCAGCAGTTGGTAGCCATTGTTGGGGATAGCGGTGATGCTGTATTCTTCCTCATCGGCATAGGCATAGGTACCGGGAGCGGGATTGGTGGTACCCATGGTGGGGTCGTTGACGGCGATGGTGAGACGCATGCTGTCGGGAGCCATTATCGTGCTGTCGTCGGTGAAGATGGCAGTGAGAACCACATCGCTGAGATCAAGCATATCGGAAAACACAGGATACATGACGGCGCCATACGGGTCGAACAACGTGTCACTTATGGTCATGCCCATCACACTCGCACTGACGGCCCAACCGTAGAAATAGTAGCCATTGTTGGGTATGGCGACAATGCTGTCTTCCGAGCTCTCCGGGTAGGTGTAGGTGCCGGGGACGGGGTTGGTGGTACCCATCGTAGGATTATTGACAGCAATGGTAATCGTCATACTGTCGGGCACCCAGGTGCCAGCGACGAAGTTAGCAATCAGTGTCTCGTCATGGACGGCACGAGAGACATATGGATTGGCGTAACTCACCACGAAGCCATCCTCATCGGTCCACTTGGCAAAGCTGTATCCAGTGTTTGGGATAGCCTCCACGGTCAGGGGGCTGTACTCTTCATACTGGTGCACACCTGGGGCGGGATTGGTGGTGCCCATCGTGGGGTCGTTGACGCCGATGGTAATGTCGAAAGTGTCGAGATACAAAGGATAGAAGTGGGCCACCAGCGTCATGTCGGTCGTGGCAATGAAGGTGCAAGGATTCTCAAAACTGCTAAATGTTTGATTAAGCCAATCAGTCCACGAATAGAACTCGTAGCCATGGTTGGGAGTGGCTGTGATTGTCACCGTATCGCCAACAGTGTAGGTACCGCCGCCAGTGACCGTTCCAAACTCCGTTTCTTCCGGCACCACCTGTATAGTCACCGTGTTGCTGACGGGAGCGAAGAGGGCTGTCCACGACGAATTATCTGCTCCGTATGCCGGACAAATAATGGTGGGATTGATGTCAATCGGAAGGGTGGATAGGTCGGCCAACCAATACATCGTGTCGCAGGTTTCGTTACCGCACTGCACCCAGGCGGAGAGTTGGTATCCGCTGTTAGGCACCGCAGTGAGGTAGACGGTGTCTCCATCGGCGTATTGATAAGTGCCGGGAGCAGGGACGGTGGTACCCATCGCGGGGTCGTTGGTTCCGAAGGTGACGGTGGCGGTGTCGGGGATAAAGATGGCTTTGTGCACCCATATCTCATCTCCATAATACGGGCCGACCGGGAACGACCAACCGGCCGAATCGCCGCAAGCCACGTCATTAGAGAGTGTGTCTATCTCCGTATAAGTATCAAAATGGATAATAGCAATCCGCTCCCATCCAATGAGTATATAGCCCGGGTAGGCCTCCGCGTAGATGTGAACGGTGTCGTCCTCATAATAGGTATAGTCGCCGGGGGCTGGAACGGTGAAACCCATTGTGGAGTCGTTAACCTCCATTCTCAAGTGGTAGGTCGAGATAAACTGCGCTTGCACCATCTGCGGCAGCAGGAATAGTGCCGCCAAAACAATTGATGATAATATTTTTCGCATAACTTTATTATTTATTGGTTAACATTACTTTACGGCACGGACAGAGAACCCATCAGTACGGCCACCGCCTCCTATATCTTGACTCGACGAGTTGAAGAAGAAATGCCAGATATAGGCAGGATTGTCCTCTTCAATTGGAGTAAGTGAACTCGACGAATACCAGCCTCCTTGTCTGTCGGCGGCCAACGCATCGCGTTTATAACCAGCGGCAGGCAGAAAGATGCTCTTGCCGTTCGATGCCGTCAGCTGACGGCCATACACGCCGTTACGCGTCGTCCAAGTGCTGGTAGTATGGCTGAGAAGCTCCTGCCATTCCTCGTATGTCGGAGTACGTGCTCCGTCGCCCATATTGGCCGTAGCGGCATCGTCGGCGGGATCCAGCGTGGTCTTGTTGTCAAAGAAGCCGTTGAGTCCCCAGCCGCTGTAGCAATATTTAGTGTATGCACCGTAGGAACCAAAACGGTAGTTGGCATCGGTATAGGTGCTTTTGGGTGTAGTCTCTCCCCAGGCATAGTAGTTACCGTAACCTTCAGGAGTGGTGGCTCCCACGTTGTGCGATGCCCACAGGCGACCACTCGGCAGCCCAAGGTCTACCCATTCCTCTGCTGGCGGATTGCTCGGACGCACGGCACGAACCGAGAAACCGTCAGTACGGCCACCGCCTCCTATATCTTGACTCGACGAATTGAAGAAGAAATGCCAGATATAGGCTGGATTGTCCTCTTCAATTGGAGTAAGGGAACTCGACGAATACCAGCCTCCTTGACCGTCGGCGGCCAACGCATCGCGTTTATAGCCAGCGGCAGGCAGAAAGATACTCTTGCCGTTTTGTGCCGTAAACAAACGACCCTTCACTCCGTTGCGTGTGGTCCATGTGCTGGTAGTATGGCTGATAAGTTCTTGCCATTCCGCGTATGTCGGAGTACGTGCTCCGTCGCCCATATTGGCCGTAGCGGCATCGTCGGCGGGATCCAGCGTGGTCTTGTTGTCAAAGAAGCCATTGAGTCCCCAGCCGCTGTAGCAATATTTGGTGTATGCACCGTAGGAACCAAAACGATAGTTGGCATCGGTATAGGTGCTTTTTGTGGTCGTCTCGCCCCACGCATAATAGTTCCCGTAATCCTCGGGACGGTTGGCGCCCACGTTCTGTGAGGCCCACTTCAGGCCGCTCGGCAGACCCAAATCTACCCATTCGACTGCAGTCGGATTGGAGGGATCACCCGGATTGTCGGGAGAGTCTGAGCCGCCACCAGGAAGAACGGAGTCGTCGTCGCAGGCCAGCAGGCTTATGCTCAACAGCATCGTCGCTAGCCAAAGAAATGCTCTCTTTGTTTTCATAATAATAAGGTATTAATTAATATTATATGGAAATATTACACAATGGGTTGGCTGATAAAAACAACAGGGAGCCGCACTATGGTAATACACATTCCACATGCGCGACTCCCTGCCAGAAACAACGGCAGCAATATCCCCTATATTCCTATCTTCTTTTGAGATACTCCCCAATGGGGGGGGGTAAGATATTGTATTATAATGTATTATGGTATTCATACGAGATTGTTTCTATTTGCAAATATACACTTTTTTTGAAACTATATGTCTTTTTGCAGCAAAAAAGAATAAAAAAGAGTGTTTCCTGAACATCGGGGGAAGAATTGCGAGCATAAAGCTCGCGATCCGTTTGGGTGAGGCTTTACCTAAATCAGACAGGCAGTCCGCTGGGCGGTACTTGTTTTTTATGCCCATACCTCGGCTTGAAAGCAAGCTTTCGCCGAGCAGGGGAAGAATTGCGGGCATAAAGCCCGCGATCCGTTGAGGGAGGGGCTTTACCTAAATCAAAAAGGCAGACCGCTGTGCGGTACTTGTTTTTTTTTGTACCCGCCTTTATGCAAGCGAGCTTGCCTCCGACGGGTACAATAAAAAACAGGTTGCTGTTGCAACCTGCCTTTTTGATTTAGGTAGCGGGGGAAGGATTCGAACCGACGACCTCCGGGTTATGAGCCCGACGAGCTACCACTGCTCTACCCCGCACTCTCTTATTTCCTCAATCGGAAATCGGGTGCAAAGATACGAACATTTTTCCGTCCCGCCAAATATTTCTCGAAAATAATTTACTATCGTTTGATTATACGCTGGTTATAGACCCCCTTAGCACTCTTCACCTGAACGGTATACACACCGTCGGGCAACGCCTGTAACGGCAATTTGGCCCCGTTGTTCATCGTGTTGGGATAGTCTGCACGCAGTACAGTCCGTCCCATAGCATCAATAACAAGGATTTGCGCAGTGTGCACGAAGTCAAGGTCGACATAGAGGTCGCCCGTGGTGGGGTTGGGCCAGAAGACGATGGTCTCCTCTTCTACCGCCGTCACCGCCTGGTCGGAGTCTTTCTTCCAATGGGCATAGATGATGGTGTTACCATGCAGATAGACCACGTCGCCAGGCTGATACAAGGTGTCGGGCGAGCCATTAGACTGTTTGCTCCAGCCGATAAAATGGTACCTGTTTCTGTTAAACGGGCATTCCGGCATCAACGCCCCGTCGACACGACAGTATTCCGAATTCACCATTTGTCCGAGTCCTCCCGTGTTGGACGAGAAGGTGATGACGTTAGACACTTCCACGTCGAGATGCACCTGGAAGATGGTATCCAGGTAACGCAGGTTGGTGTCGCAGCTGGCCACCGGCAGGATATAGCCATGGTTTTCATAGTTTTCGTAGTTGGTGCACACGGTGTCGTACACCACCACCGTGTCGAACACCTCGGGGATGGGCTGTATGCCGAAGATGACTCCCTGGTCACTATTGAACGAGTAGGTCGCATTGCCACCCGCACCGCCGCCACCAGGGGCGAGGTTGTTCATCGCATAGAAGCCGTCACCATAGCCGCCCCAACCCCAGTTGAAGTGGTACATGGTGTCGAGGTTGGAGCCGTCAAGCACGAAAGCATGGCCACCGGTGGAGTCGGAGCCGTCGTAGTACATCGGACGGCCGAGCGAGAGTTCATAGTCAATCATCGCCAGCCAGACGCTGTCGTTGGCGATATTGTCACGTTCCTCATAATGAAGCTCCTCTTCACTGTACTTGAAATACTCATAGAAGGCATGCGACGCACAAGCGGTCGCCCACGAACCGCAGTCGGAGTAAGCCCCACTTCCGCCCTTGGCGCTGGGGCCGTACATCATATCCACAGCCACGCCGCAATGGTAACTCAGCGTGCTGAGTGCATCGGCCGCCGCGGAGCTCACGCCCAACTGGACTGTGTTGGGCATCAGTTCCCACATATAGGTGGTATGCTCAAAGTCGGCCGAGAGTATGCCGTAACTGGTCTGGGTATCGGGCCACATATAGTGGTGCTCATAGCTATGGCTGCCTGTACCGCAGGACGGATGATTCCAGCGTTTCATAATCTGAGCCATGGCGGTAGCCACGCAGCCCACGACAGAACGGGCGTGATAGACCGTGTCATAGGGGCAGATCTTGTTGTAGGGTTCGCTCTGGTTCCAGCGGGTCTTGCACAGCGCCGGCACATGGGTCAGCGAGAGGGGCTCCGCGGGCGGCTCGGAGGTGAGCATGGTGTTCCACCGCGGGTCGGCTGCACCGTCGATGGTGGCGGCATAGGCTATCTGGTTCTCATAGATGGAGAGCCAGTAGCGCAGCTCGGGATTCAGCTGACGCGTGGGGAAAGGGCTGTCGAACGAATAGCCCAGCACAGGCCGCACACGGTCGTTGGCAGCCACGACGACGAAGCCTATGGTGTCGTTGGCGAAGACATACATATTCTGCAACTCAGGGAAAGAGAGCGTCTGCATGGTGGTGACAGGCTTGATATCCAGCGGACGGTAGGTGTTCCAAAAGTTCACCGCCACCTGCGCCGCGGTGGCCTCAGAGACAGGCGCCGCCACAGCGGCACCGGCAAACAACAGCATCGCAACGATTCCTAATGCCGTCTTCTTCATATTGTGTTTCATTTATTGTTGTTTATTCCTTCGTTAAGCCACCTGACGAACTTCTGCACGTCACGGTCGTACTTGTAGTTCTCCGCCGTCAGCACCTTGCCGTCGGCATTGACAATGACATAGTAGGGCTGGGCGTTCATATTGAACGCGGTCTTCTGATAGTTGAGATTCTTGCGGCCAAGGGTCTTGAGCACATGGCCTTTCTCGTCGGTCACCCACTCTTCCTCGGGCAACTGGATAGTGTTCTCGTCGGCATAGAGCGAGCACATGACGAACTCCTCGTTGAGCAGGCGTTTCACCTCTGGGTCGGTCCACACATAGTGTTCCATCTCGCGACAGTTGGCACACGTCTTGCCGGTAAAGTCGATGAAGACCGGCTTGCCCGTCTGACGGGCATAGGCTTTGGCCTCATCGAGGTCGAAGAAAGCCTCGAAGCCCAGTGGCACATGCAGCTTGTCGGCATACTTGCGGTCGGCAGGCAGCTGGCCTATCTGCACCGTGGTGCCAGCGTTGACGACGGGCGTATGCTCGGCCACAATCCGTTCCATGTCGAACTCCTGGCTCGACTGCGGCGGCAGGAAGCCACTCAAGCCTTTCAGCGGAGCACCCCACAGGCCGGGAATCATCCACACCACAAAGGCCAGGTCGGCAATGGCCAGGAAGAGACGCAGGGTGCTGATCTCCTTCACCTCGTCGTCGCCTTTGAAGCGCAATTTGCCCAGCAGGTAGAAGCCCAGCATGCCGAAGATAACAATCCAGAGGGCCAGATAAATATCGCGAGGCAGCAGACCCCAGTTGCAGTAGAGGTCGGCCATCTGCAGGAACTTGAGGCCGAAAGCCAGCTCGAGGAAGGCGAAGACCACCTTGACGGTGTTGAGCCACGAGCCACTCTTCATGTTCTTCAACGCCTGCGGGAACATGGCCAGCAGGGTAAAGGGGGCTGCGAAGCCGATGCCGAAGCCCAGCATGGTGACCAGACTCACCCAGCGGTCGGTGCTCGAGGTGGTCAAACCCACCAAAGCGGCGCCAAGGATAGGACCCGTGCAGCTGAACGACACCAACACGGTGGTCAGCGCGATGAAGAACGGTGCCAGCAGACCGCCTTTGTCGGCCTGTTCGTCGCTGGCGTTGACCCATTTCTCGGGCATCTTGATTTCAAAGAGGCCGAAGAAACTCAGCGCGAAGATAAAGAAGATAATGAAGAACAGCAGGTTGGGTATCCAATGCGTGCCGATGAAGTAGAGCGCCTCGGGACCGAAGATGAGCGCCAGGATGGCACCCAATACGGCGAAGAGGAACACTATCGACAGTCCGAACATCCAAGCCTGGCGACGGTTCTTACGCTTGTCGTCGCTGTTGTGCATGAAGAAGTTGACCGTCATCGGTATCATCGGGAACACACAGGGGGTGAACATGGTCAGTATGCCGCCGCCGATGGCCAGCAGGAAGATGACCAGCAGGTTCTGCCCTTTCTTGTCCTTCTCGGCGGGTTCGGCGACAACAGCAGCCACGGAGGGCGCCTCCTCGGCATCCGACAAGGCCTCGTCGCTGCCATCCTCCTCATCCTCTGTGGCGATGGACTCGACGGCCTCAGCCAACAGCTCCATCTCAGCACCTTTCACCTTGAACGTGAAGTCACGGTCGTCGGGAGCTATGCAGCTGCCGTTGTTGCACATCTGGTAGCTGAGCACACCTTTGACGGTAAAGTCATCGCTGCTCAAGCGGCGCACCTTCTGGCGGAACACCACGGTGCCGCTGAACGACTTCACGACACAGTCGAACAAGGGGTCGCGCTCCTCGTGCGGCTTGGGTTCCAGCACCTTGCCTATCAACTCATAGTCGTCGCTCTTGTTGAACTCGAAGACTATGGGCAGGGGACCTGCCGGGTCGGTATACTGCGAGTACAGATGCCATCCGTCGTCAATCTTGGCGGTGAACACCAACTCGGCCTCCGTGGCCGAGGTCTCTTTGACGCTGTAACTCCATTTGGCCGGGTCGAGTTGCTGCTGGGCCATAAGGCCATTCCACAGCAGACACATCAAGCCTATCAAAAACAATCTCTTCATATCTGCTCTCTTATTTCAGGTTGAATTTAATTCTCTTCTCTCCGCGCACCGTGGTCACACCCACCACATACATGCCCTTGGCCATCTTGTTAATCATAATCTTCTGGTTGTTACGGTAGTTGTTCACCGTCTTGACCACTTTGCCGTCCTTGTTGGTGAAGGTCACCGTGGCTGTCGGGCTCTCAATGGTGATGGTGATATAGCCTTCAGCCAGATGGGGATTGATACGGACATGCTCCTCCCCTGCCGGCACCGGCTTGGCGGTTTCCTCTGATGGTTTCTCCTCGGCCACGGGAGCCGTCACCTCGGGCGCCGGCATCGTGAATCCGCTGAGTTTGGCGAGACCTTTGGTGTCACTGCCAAACCACACATCGCCCTGACGGCTTACGGAAATCTTGTAGATATTGCCGGCCGGCAACAGGCTGTTCTTCGAGGTGAAGACCACCCAACGGCCCTCACCGTCGAACACGGCGGCGCCGCCACTGGTGGCTATCCACAGCATGCCGTCGCCGTCGAAGACCAAGTCGTTTATCTGGTTGGCAGGCAGAGGGCTATTGGCAGTGTTCCAGATACGCCACTCTTCGCCGTCATAGCTGGCCAGACCATTCAGGGTGCCAAACCATTTGACGTTGTTCCCGTCAATGGCCACGGCGGGCACAATATTGTCCGGCAGGCCTGAGTTCTCCACCGTATAATTCACCCAGCGACGGTCGTTGAAGACACTGACACCGGCGTTGGTGGTAATCCATTTGCGGTTGGCACGGTCCACCGCCAGGTCGAGGATGAAGTCGCTCAACAGGCCGCAATCCTCGGGGGTGTATTTCTCCCAGGTGTAACCGTTATAGCTCACCAGACCGCCCAGCGTCACACCTATCCAGAACACGCCGTCTTTGTCCTGAGTGATCTCCTTGATGAACTTCATCTTCAGCCGACGCGTCTCCGTGGCATACTCGGTCCAATGGGTGCCGTCGAACTCAATGACACCATAGTCGTCGGTACCTATCCACACCACACCTCGCTTGTCAACCATCAGGCAGTTGACAGACTGGTCCTTGAGCTTCTCATTGAACATTGCATAGTCCAGCCACGAGGCGCCATTCAGACGGCACAGGCCTTGGTAGGTGCCCACCCAGACGCCCTTGCTGTCAGCGGCAATGGCCGAGATATTATTGCCACCGATTTCGGAGTTCTTGGTGTTGTAAAGCGTCCACGTGCCATTCTGCTGCGCTTGCGCGCCGAGACTTACAAGTGCCACAGCGATTGTGGCGAGAGTTTGGCGTAGTAACTTCATGCTCTATTTCGATTTTCAATTTTCAACTTTCAGTTTTCAATTTTTTTCCTCACGTCTTGTGCTTCTCCTTTTTTGCCGCGGGGAACAATATATTGTTCAGTATCAGCCTATAGCCTGCCGAGTTGGGATACAGCGACAAGTCGGTGGGCGGGTCGCCGATGAAATGACGGTAGTCCTCGGGGTCGTGGCCTCCAAGGAATGTCCACGTGCCTTTGCCGTACTCCCCATGCAGGTAACGCACCTCACCCAGCTCTTTGTTCTCGGCCAGTATCACACTGCTGCTCTTCACCAGTTCACGACGGAATGCCGTGGTCTGCCCCATGAAGCCGTGCACCACACGGCTGTGGTTCTGCGTGAGCATGGTGGGCACCCAGTCCCACTTGGCCGAGAAGTCGAACAGCACGAAGAAGTCGTTCTTCTCGTTCACCTGCCGCTGACGGACGCGGTCGTCCACATCGATGGTCGATATCTCATACTCCGCCGGATTGGTGCTGATACGGAAATCTTTGAATGCAAAACATTTGTCATAGTCCAACGCCGCCTGCGCATTGGGCTGCATGGGGTCGCCGTCGAACATCACATCACAGATATCCACGCCCTCGGCGGCCAAAGCCACATCATAGCTGTCGGGCGCCGAGCACATGGCGAACAGGAAGCCGCCGCCGCTGACGAAGTCCCTTATCTTATGCGCCACAGCCAGCTTCAAGTGGCTCACCTTGCTGTAGCCCAACTTGGCGGCCATGGCCTCCTGCAGACGCACATCCTCGATGTACCACTGCTGGCTCCGGTAATTGGCCCAGAACTTGCCGTACTGTCCCGTAAAGTCCTCATGGTGAAGATGCAGCCAGTCGTAGGTCGGCAGCACCCCCGACATCACCTCCTCGTCGTAGACCACATCGTAAGGTATCTCGGCATAGGTCAGCACCAACGTGACGGCATCGTCCCACGGCAGCTTGTTCTTGGGTGAATAGACAGCAATCTTGGGGGCTTTCTGCAGCTTCACGGCATCCATATTGACCCCTGGGTCGGCAATGTAACTCAGTATGGCCGAGGACTGTCCGTCGGCAATCACCTCACAGCTGACACCCCGTAGCTTGCATTCCCGCTCGATGGCGTCGGCATACTTGGTCATGAAAGTGCCGCCTCGGTAGTTGAGCAGCCACGTCACCTCGGCCTCGCGCTCCAACGTCCAGTACGCCACACCGTAGGCCTTCAGGTGGTTCTTCTGCACCTCGTCCATCGGGATGAGCAGATAACTCGCCTGCGCATGCGCGTATAAAAAAAAGAGAAATACCAGCACACACACGTATTTCAGACGTGAACCAACGATGCCAGTATAAAATCTTTCAACTTTCAACTTTCAACTTTCAACTTACAGTGCGGATAGGGGGGCTCGAACCCCCACTCCTCTCGGAACAAGATCCTAAGTCTTGCGCGGCTACCAATTACGCCATATCCGCTTCTTCCGCCCACACCTGCCTGACAACCAGCCCACTTAACGCACATCCTTCTCTTTTCTGACAGGCGCAAAACGAATGCAAAGATACGACTTTTTTTACATACCACACCCCTTTTATGCCTTTTTAAGATTATTTATTTTTCGCCTCCCACATACTAAAACGCCCTTTTTCAAGTTATTGTTTTCAGTCAAATAGCTCATCAACAATGAACATTCGTCCATTCCGGTACTTGACACCCCTGCTGGCCCTTCTGGCCGGCAGTCACGCCGTGGCGCAGCCAAAGACCGACATCCATCCGTCGGAGACCCCTGCAATAACGATATCCATTCAACAACGACCTCTCCTCAAGGCGCCTGTCGTCGACACCACCATCCATCCCATGCTCAACAAGGGTCACTACACCTTCGCCGCCGTCATCGACGGCGACACCATCCCGCTCTACTACATGAAAGAGGTGAAAATATACTCCGGCGGCATGCTGCTGACCCAGAAAGAGATACGACAGAACCAGAAGCTGATACGCAACGTCAAGCTCATGCGCCCCTACGCCCTCGAGGGCAAACGGCGCCTCGATGAGTTGGAGATACAGATTGCCGCAATGCCTAAGAAGGAACGCAAGAAAGCCATCAAAGAGGCTGAGGCACAGCTGCTCCACGACTACAAAGGCGAGCTCTCCAACTACACCTTCTCGCAGGGCCTGGTGCTCATCAAACTCATCGACCGCGAGACCTCCCGCACCGCCTACAGCATCGTCGGCGAACTGCGCGGCTCGTTGCGCGCCGGACTCTATCAGACACTGGCCAAACTCTTCGGCTATAACCTGAAAGACACCTTCGACCCGCAGAACGACAAGAAGGACAACCTCATCGACCGCATCTGCATATCCATCGACCGAGAACAACTCTGACATTATGAAAGGCTATTGTCATCTAACGGCTGTGCCCATGAGGGCCGACGCCAGCGACCGCAGCGAGATGGTCAACCAACTGCTGCTCGGCGACACCGCCGAAGTGCTTGAGCGACAGGAGAAATGGAGCCTCCTGCAAGGCTCCTATGACGGCTACCGCGGCTGGGTCGACAACAAGCAGTTTATCCCCTTCGACAGCGCCGCCGACCTCGCCGAGCGCCTCTTCCTTGGCACCCCCTACCTCTGGGGCGGCCGCTCCACCGGCGGCATCGACTGTTCCGGCCTCACTCAGGTCTGCTTCAAAGCCCTTGACATCTGGCTGCCGCGCGACGCCAGCCAGCAGGCCACCTGCGGTACCGAACTATTCCGTTCCTCCCCTTGTCAAGGGGAGGGGGGCCGCTCCAAAGGAGTGGTGGAGGAGTACGATGTGCACCGCGACGACCTCGCCTTCTTCCACAACACCGACGGCCGCATCATCCATGTCGGCATCTGCCTCGGCGACGGCCGTATCATCCACGCCTCCGGCCAGGTCCGCATCGACACCCTCGACAGCAAGGGCATCTTCAACGAGAAAAATGGTTGCTACACCCACACATTACACTGCCTTCGTCGTGTTGATTAACAAAGCGCTTAATAATAACTAACCACAAATATATCTCCATACGTAAGTACTAGGCAAGGACAAACGATATGTAAATAATGCTTTAATTAAAATACTAAAAGAGCCAAGCCCACTTGACAGGCTAAATGGTTATAGATTATTCGATTTTGAGGAGCTCCCATGGCAGCAGGATATTGAGAGTCGGGAATGTTTTATAATTTCACGAGAAGATTAACCCCAAAACCAAAAGTTATGAAAAACAATGTAATTGGAAAAATCTGTACGGCTATCCTATTGGCTATATTGTGTATTCCAACACAAGCACAGTTTGTAGGGCTGGATGTGGTAACGTTGGCGGATTCAAATCTCTATATGTTCAACCCCAAACCCGACAAGAGTCAAGGATTGCACCCCAGAGTCGCAGGGTTGTCCTGTGGCCCCATGTATGGGGGATACATGCTGCAACAATATGTACCACAGGATACAGTAATAGTCTATGGCGTTGCTTTGACCATGCGAAACACTCTTCGAAACGGTTCTTTCGACAGTATCCATCAGACATATCGGGCGGTATTAATGCAACGGGCCAACGGGATGCCTGATCAATATGGTGTTATTAGACCATTGGAGCATGTGGACAGCATCACTCTGAACCCTGCGAATATTAAGCAATGCCTGTTCCGCTACGACTGGGATTTGTCCGCTTCGTATGCCAACCTTCCCTGTGTCGAGTTCTACTTCAACAAACCAAAGAAAATCAACCAAATGACTGATACTTTTTATGTAGGCAGAATGTATTTCGACGAAAGCGACACAGTATTTTATCCCTCCGAATTCTCAGGCTTATACAATACCGACCCACGCACTTGCGAATTCTGGTCTCTGGGGTATGCGGACACAACTTGTTTCTATAAGCGTTCCGAGCGCTATTGGGGGTTTGCTTTCCCCATTATCGGGTTCCGGTGTAAACCTTTGGACGAGGTGTACCACTCGCTGCTGTTGACCGATGTAACCAACGACGGCGCCACCGTCCACTGGTACAGCGCAGAGGAAGGCACGACATACAATGTGCGGTTAACCTCTGCTGACGGCAGCGTGGATTCTGTGGTTATCACTACCGACAGCAGTTATACTTTCCACAGCCTCCCATACAACAAACGCTATAAAATACAGGTGCGCAAGCAGTGCCACTATGCCACGTATAACTATGACACGACGGTCTACAGCCCATGGACCACAAACACTAGTACCTCCACCTTTACACTGGGCGTTGACACTACCAGCAGCGGGATTGACACCACTGGTGGTGGCGGTGGAGGAGGAGGCATTGACACCACTTCTACCGGCATTGTCATGGTGGGGAACAATGTTTTCACACTGAATCCCAACCCCGTTCACGGAGTGGTGGAGGTGACCCTGACTCAGCCGTTGGCTACCAATGCAACGCTGACACTCTACGACCTCGGAGGTCGCGAGGTACGGCGACAGTTTCTGCCAGCAGGCAGCCAACACGCATCGTTCGACACTGAGGGATGTCCCACAGGAACATACATCCTCAAATTGCTCACCCCACAGGGCGTCGCCTCGCGCCGTCTGGTGGTCAACTGAACTCTTCCCTACGGCTTAAAATAAGACCGAAGAAACATATCTCTCCGACAGCCTTGTACCCTTGATCAAAGGTCTAAAAAGAGGCTGTAAGGACACATTTTTGTTCCCATATCGGGAAAAATGTATATTTTTGCATTTTACTATTTGGGTACAATTATCCATTAAGCATTCAAGCAATCAAGCATTTAAGAACATGGCAGAACTTACTGAACAAGAACAGATACGCCGCAATTCGCTGGCCGAGTTGAAGAACCTGGGAATCAACCCCTACCCCGCCGCCCTCTACGAGGTGAACTGCAAGAGCAGCGAAATTCTCGAGCAATTCCCCAAGGACAACACGCTCTTCCAGAACGTCTCCATCGCCGGCCGCATCATGAGTCGCCGCATTATGGGCGCTGCCTCGTTTGTGGAGTTGCAGGACTCCTTCGGCCGCATCCAGCTCTATATCAAACGCGACGAGATATGCCCCGACGAGGACAAGACCCTCTACAACACCGTCTTCAAACGCCTGCTCGACATCGGCGACATCATTGGCGTCACCGGCTATGTATTTGTGACCCAGATGGGCGAGACCTCCATCCACGTGAAGAGTCTCACCGTGCTCAGCAAGAGCCTGCGTCCCCTGCCTATAGTCAAGGAGAAGGACGGCGTGGTATACGACGCCTTCAACGGCCCCGAGCTGCGCTACCGTCAGCGCTATGTCGACCTCATCGTCAACCCGCAGGTGCGCGAGACTTTCGTGCAGCGAGCCAAGATCGTGAACGAGATGCGCTCCTACTTCAACGAGCAGGGCTACCTCGAGGTGGACACCCCTGTGCTGCAGAGCATCCCCGGCGGCGCCGCCGCACGCCCCTTCGTGACGCACCATAACGCTCTCGATATCGACCTCTACCTGCGTATCGCCAACGAGCTCTACCTCAAGCGCCTCATCGTGGGCGGCTTCGCCGGCGTGTATGAGTTCAGCCGCAACTTCCGCAACGAAGGCATGGACCGCACCCACAACCCCGAGTTCACCGCCATGGAGATATACGTCCCCTACAAGGACTACAACTGGATGATGACCTTCACCGAGAATATGCTCGAGCGTATCGCCCTGGCCCTCCACGGCACTACAAAGGTCAATGTGTGGGGTAACGACATCGACTTCAAGCCCCCGTTCCGCCGCGCCCCCATGTGCGAGCTCATCAAGGAGGAGACCGGGGTCGACGTAGCCGGCATGAACGAGGAGGAGCTGCGCGAGGCCTGCAAGCGCCTCGGCGTGGAGACCGACGCCACCATGGGCAAGGGCAAGCTTATCGACGCCATCTTCGGCGAGAAGTGTGAGGGCAAGCTCATCCAGCCCACTTTCGTCACCGACTACCCCATCGAGATGTCGCCCCTCTGCAAACGCCACCGCGACAACCCCGAGCTCACCGAGCGCTTCGAGCTCTTTGTCTGCGGCAAGGAGCTGGCCAACGCCTACTCCGAGCTCAACGATCCCATCGACCAGCTCGGCCGCTTCCAAGAACAGCTGCGCTTGAGCGAGAAAGGTGACGACGAGGCCATGTTCATCGACATGGACTTTGTCCGCGCCCTTGAATACGGCATGCCGCCGACTTCAGGCATGGGCATCGGCATCGACCGACTGGTGATGATGATGACCGGCGCTCAGAGCATCCAGGATGTGCTCCTCTTCCCGCAGATGAAACCCGAAGTGCAAGAAAAATCCAGTGAGAACGAAGGTGCCGACCTTATAGCCCACGGTGTCGACGAGGCTTGGGTACCCGTGCTGGCCAAAGCCGGCGTGAAAAGCTACGAGCAGCTCAAAGCCGCCAACCCCAACAAGCTCTTCAACGACCTCGGCGGCCTCCGCAAGAAGATGAAACTTGACATCCCCGCCCTCAAGCGGGAGCAGTTCGACGCCTGGCTGAACGACTAAAGCCCAATGTTATGCGTCGTCGATTGATAGCACTGCTTGCCCTCATGTTGGTCTTGGCACCGGCATGGGGGCAGGTGGAAATCTGCTATGACTTTGAGGACGCAATTCCCGACACACGCCCCATGGGCTGGGGTGCCCTGCCCAATCTCGACTTCCACTATGTAGGAGTCGGCATCGAACCGGTGCACACCGGCAGCAAGTCGCTCTACAACAACGGCACCACGTGTTACACCATCATGCCCGACGAGGGGCTCAACTATGGCGCCGACAGCGTGTGGCTGACCTTCTGGTACTACCTGCACAACAACACGGACTTTTTTGAAGTCGGTTACCTGACCGATGCCTCCGACAGCTCGACATTCCATGTGCTCGACACCGTGCATGAGTGGAGTCAGGAGTGGCATTTCCATGCCGTCGACCTCTCCTCGGTACCCACAGGGGCACGAATTGCCTTCTTCGGACACGACATTTTCAGTTCTGACGGCACCTTCTGGATCGACAACATACACCTCACCTCGACGCCCTGTGCGGCCTGGGGGCTGAGGGTGGCCGAGAACCGAGAGGACTCGGTTCGCCTGGAGTGGGAGTCGGCAGGCGATCCGACGGTCACGGTCACAATCAACTGGAATACTCCCTACGATGTCACCGGCAACAGTTTCACCTTTGCCCGCGACTATTATAACAGCTTCATGTCCGAACTCATTGCTCAATGTCCTTATTCTGGCTGCATGGCGATACAGCCACACAGCTATATGTATATCCCCCGCTACCGCGAGGGGACATGCCTCGATGCCAGTGATTTCAACTCGACGATGGCCATGCCCTATTATGGCACCCCTGTCGAGCCGTACCTCCACACCGGCACCTACACCACTACCACTCCCGGCATTACGGGCATCTGGGCCGGCTCGCACACCATCAACACCAACCCTGGCTCCGATGGCGGTGGCATGATGGTCTTCCCCAGAACCATACCGCCTGGTGATGCCTCTACCTTGCGTCTCGGCAACCGCCTGGGCGACTGGGAGTCGGCATCCATGCTCTACACTATTGACGTCGATACCAACGAGACCGACCTTCTGGTGATGAAGTACACCGTGGCGATGGCATTCGGTACGTTTCAAGGTCCAGAGGTGGCCCACCGCAGCGACACGCTGCACCCCGCATGGTTCCGCATCGAACTGCTCGACGACACGATGGCGCAGGTGCAGCCCGCCACTTGCAACCTGTTCTTCATCGATATGTGGGACACTGCAGGTTGGGACGAGATGAACAGCATGTATAAGCGGCGCAACTTCACCGGCATGGCCTTCGACCTTGCACCCTACCACGGGCAGCGGCTACACCTGCGCGTCACCACCTGCGACGGCGTCGTCAACAATCGCTGGTGCTACGCCTACTACAACTTCGAGTGTCTCAAGCGCAACGACTACACAGACGCCTGCACAGACGGTGACAGCGTGACCTTCACCATGCCTTACGGCTTCAACTACCGCTGGTGGCGCGCCGGCGAAACCACGACCTTCTCTACCGAACAGCGTATCACCGTGGTGCCAGATTCGACACACTACCTATGTGAACTGGTCGACCGTTTCAACCCTGAATGCAGCCAGACTGTCTCGCGATGGGCGTTAGCGCGGCCGCAACGATGGGAACGCGACACGGTGGTCGAGAACCAGCTTCCATACACATGGCACGGAATAACCTTCACTAACGCTGGTGACACATCACTCATCCTACCCTCCAACACCGGCTGCGACACCACCCTTATCCTCCACCTGCACGTGTGGCCCAACCAGAATATACGCATTGAACACCCAGTATGTCCTGGCGACTGGCCCATCGTATGGCAGGAATACACCTTCACACGTCCCGATAGCGTAACCTTCACTGTCACAGACAGCCACGGCGCCGACAGCACGGTAACATTCGTAGCCGTCGAAGCACTGACCTATGAGGTGACCGATACAGTGGTGATATGTCCGGGGAACCCTTTCGAATGGGGCGGCATCGACTTCGGCGGCCCTGTGACGTTCGACACCCTGCTGACCTCAGTCGACGGCTGCGATTCATTGGTACATGTAGCCATAGTCCTGCGCGACAGCACCTTCCGACTCCACGCACTGCACAGCATCGACCTGCTACACTGGGCCGACTCAATACCCATCATGCTATGCGACAATCAAACACTCTACGCCGTCGATTCGACCGAAAGTAGCACGACTTGGCAGTGGCACGTCGACGACCTACCGGCAAGCTCCACCTCACAACAGACAGAATTCACCTTCGACAGCACAGACCGGATGCCAGAAAGCCACCTCATCACACTCATTACCTCCAGCCCGGGTGGCTGCGTCGACACACTGGAGTGGCCCGTGGTGGTGTTCCCATCACCGTCGGCTGAATTCATCTGGACACCGAACCACCCCGCCGACATATCACCCGAAACACAGCTAATCAACTATTCACAGCCCAACAATTGCCACTGGCTGTGGCTGGTTCAGAACGCAAACGAGAACACGGAGTACGACAGCCTCGACACCTTCGAGCCCATCTATCGATGGCAGGACAATATGCCAGGCAACTTCGACGTGCAGCTCGTGGCTTATCTCACCACGCCATACGACACGTTGGTTCACACCTGCACCGATACTGCTAAGCACACCATCGAGGTGGTCACCGCATGGCTCGACTTTCCCAACCTGGTCACTCCCAACGGCGATGGCGTTAACGATACCTGGGAGGTTGTGAACCTTGTTGAACTGGGGCAATACTCGATGAACGAGATATGGATATACGACCGTGACGGTGCTTGTGTCTTCCATGCTCGAAACATCAGACGCCACGAACAGTTCTGGAACCCCAACACCCCGTGGTGCCCCGACGGCACCTATTACTACCGCTTCATGGCCCGCAACGCCCACGGCTTGGTCCGCCACAGCGGTGTTATCGAGGTACTTCGGTAAACTCTTTGTCAACACATCATACAACTATGATAAAGCAATTCACATTCAACCACTTCGAGGTCAACTGTTACCTCATCGTTGACGAGGCGGCAAAGCGCTGTGCCATTGTGGATCCTGCTGCCGAGGCTTCGTATGAAGATTGCCAGCTGGCCGACTATATCGAGCGGGAACAGCTGCAGGTGACCCATATCCTATTGACCCACGCCCATGTGGACCATATCGCTGGCTTGCGGCAGTGCTGCGAGCACTACGGTCTGCCTGTCACTATGCACGCCGAAGGGCGTAAGTTGCTGAAACAGGCCGAAGCCTACGGCAGCATCATGGGCTTCGCTGTTGACAATATGGGCGACCTTGATGTGGTGGAAATCGAAGACAATCAGGTACTGAAGATAGGTAACACCGAGGTAGAATGCCGCTATGTCCCAGGCCACTGCCCGGGAAGCATGTGCTTTGTCGTCCCGAGCGAGAAAGCTGTCATCACCGGCGATGCGCTCTTCCATTTCAGCATCGGCCGCACCGACCTCCCTGGCGGCGACTACCCCACCCTCATCGAGAAACTCAAAACCCGCGTCCTCACGCTCCCCGACGACTACCGCGTGCTCCCCGGGCACGGCATCGCCAGCCAAATCGGCAAAGAAAAAAAGTATAACTCATTTTTAAACTAAATCCCTTAAGGCCCTTAGAGTCCTTAAGGTCCTAGACCTTATGGCAGTAAAGATAGACCCCAGTTGGTTCGCGGTGCTGCAGCCGCAGTTTGAAGCGCCCTACTTCGCGCAACTTAAGGAGTTCCTGGTCGCCGAGCGCAGCCAACACACCTGCTACCCTCCGGGAAGCAAGATATTCAACGCCTTCGACAGCACGCCGTTCGACAAGGTGAAGGTCGTCATCCTCGGCCAGGACCCCTACCACGAGCCCGGCCAGGCCATGGGGCTCTGCTTCTCGGTGCCGCAGGGAATTCAGGTGCCGCCGTCGTTGGTGAACATCATTACCGAAATCAACGCCGACCTCGGCACCAACATTCCCAAGACCTGTGGCGACCTTAGCGGCTGGGCCGAGCAAGGCGTGCTGCTCCTCAACGCCACCCTCACCGTCCGCGCCCATCAGGCCGGCAGCCACCAGCGTCACGGCTGGGAGACCTTCACCGATGCCGCCATCCAAGCCTTGTCAGCACAGCGCACAGGCCTCGTCTTCCTCCTCTGGGGCAGCTACGCCATCGCCAAGCGGGCACTCATCGACCAAACCAAGCACCTGGTGCTCACCGCACCCCACCCCTCACCCCTCTCTGCCTATCGTGGATTCTTTGGTTGCCACCACTTCAGCCAAGCCAACGCCTACCTCACCAACCAAGGCCAGACACCTATCGACTGGTCCCACATTGACTAAACTTCTTCTATCCCGCCACAACCACCTTCCGCACTGCGTACCCGCCGACTTCAACAAGGTAAACACCCGAAGTAGGAACCGCAAAACGAAGTGAGTGCTGGGTTCCTCTTCGTGTCGCGAGAAGACATCCGCTGACGGTATATATTTTCAACTCCATGTTTTCCGCATTTTCCACTACGATCCTTCCTCCTTCAACATATATCTTAATAGCCTGTATCTGCGCCACATCTACACCCTCCTGCATGACATAAATCGTGTCGTGAATATATACGGTATCACACGGCACTCCACTTTCATTGGCGAAATAGGCAGTGAGGATTGTGTCAGAGGTAATGGTCAGGGTATCGGGATTGCGCGTACTTCCATTGCTCCATCGGTCAAAGTAATAACCCCTCTTGCTTATCGCAAAAAGCAAAACCGTCTCATCTTCCTCCACCTCGGCCTCGGTGCCGACATTCGTTGTGGCGATACCCATCGATGAATTATCGCTCAACACGCCGACAGAATACACTTCTGGACAGTACTCCACTTTCGTGGGGAATGTGGTGCTCCACGGAGCAACCCCAACGTAGTTGGACAGCGTCCCGCAAGGGACAGTGAGAACGCAGGTCGATGGAACATCCGTAAACGTGTTGCTTCCGCAAGCTGGTGGCAGATTGGTCTTGATAATGAAATTCTGCAGACTTAAGCAGTTCATAAACGCCGCATTACCTATCGAGAGCACACCTCGCGGAAGAGTAACGGACGTCAAATTACTACAGCCCCAGAATGTGGAGGCTGCAATATTGGTCACTCCATCCGGGATAACAATAGATGTCAGTGAGTTGCACAGATAGAATGCACTGGGTCCTATGTTTGTCACCCCGCCTCCAATTGTAAGCGAATCCATTCTACTACATCCATAAAATGCCTGTCCGCCAATGGTTGTAACACTGTTAGGAATGGTTATTGACTGCAAAAAAGAACATGACATGAATGCACAGTTGCCTATCGTGGCCACGGCGTTTCCCATCGTTACCGACGTCAACCCGCTGCAGCCCCTGAACGTATGGTCGCGGATATAGGTAACACCATCGGGAATGACTATTGATGTCAGACTGATACAATTGCTGAATGCCCATTCGCCGATGTTTACCACACCACTTCCCATGTCGACCAAATCCAATGCATCACAGTCGTAAAAAGCATATTCGCCGATGCCGAGGACCCCATCGGGGATGCTGATAGAAGTCAAACCGTCGCAGTTGCGAAACGAGTTCCCTCCGATGGAAACTATCCCTTCGGGGAAAGTAACCGATGTCAATCCACTGCATCCCGAAAAAGCATACCATGCAATATGAGTCACAGGGTAAGCCGTACCTCCATGCACGATGCTGTCCGGAATCGTCAGCGCGCCGATGGGTTGCGTGAAATTATTCCACGGATTGTCAATGTTATTTCCCGGCCGTGTAATGATACAGGCAGTGTCGATGAAATCATAATAGATAGTCTGTCCCGTTGGCGCCACCACCGAGCCACTATATGCCCATGCCATGTTCGCAACGCTTACAACGAAGGTTGCGAGAGTCAATAAATGCTTCATTGTCATCGTGATTAATTAATTATAAAGTTTTTTTGCTTATTAGGTGCAAAAATACATCTAATTCTATGATTCTCCAAATTAAATTTCAACACAGAATCACTTTAAACTGATTATCAATATATTCCGAAAGACCTATCACTTCATTGACAGTCATGCCCGCCCTACAGATTCCCCTGTCTCGCAAACTGATTTCTCATCCTTCACCAATGCAATACACACCTATCCACCAGTCCGAGTTTCATAGTTCACCGATGCCGTCGTCAACAAGCGAAATATCATCAAACTACTGCACCACTGCATGCTCACCGCCCCCCACCCCTCACCCCTCTCTGCCTATCGTGGATTCTTCGGGTGCCACCACTTCAGCCAAGCCAACAACTACCTAGCCAGCCAAGGGCAGTCACCCATCGATTGGTCGCGCATCCAATAGTTTCAGAATCAACATTTTTTATTACCGTTCTTTTACTGTTCTTTTGGAAAAGTAAAAGAACAGTAATGCAAGTGTTTCTATATCTGTAGAATAATGGTAGACTCCTTCCCTCCCAAATGTTAAAATTTCAAAAAGATTTGGTCGGTTTGGAAATTGGTCGTACTTTTGCAGTCGGAATGATATCACAATAATATCACTTTGAAGAAATACAAACAATTAAAAATAAACAACATGGAATCAAAAGAGATTGCAAAAAAAATGACTGTAGTGAACAACGGTTTCCTACATCTGCTGATTAACATCGCTCTGCTGGTGGCGGCACTATACCTCTGCATCGGCGCCGGCGAGAACAACTTTACGTTGGGTGGCATCATCGGTGGCTTATGCTGGTTACTCTGGGGTCTGCACATCGTGGGCTTCAAGACGATGGTCATCCAGCCCAACCACGCGCGCGTACTTACTTTCTTTGGTAAATATGTGGGTACCGTGCGCGACAACGGCTTCTTCTGGACCAATCCCTTCTACGTGCGCAAGAAGATGAGCCTGCGTGCCGACAACATGGACGTGGAGCCCATCAAGGTCAACGACCGCAACGGCAACCCCATCATGATCGGCCTCGTGCTGGTGTGGAAGGTGGAAGACACCTACCGCGCCTGCTTCGACGTCGAAGCCACCTCGTACAACAGCTTCGTGGCCGTGCAGAGCGACTCGGCCCTGCGCAAAGTCGCCAGCCTCTACGCCTACGACAACCTCGAGGACGTCAACGAGGTGACGCTGCGCAACGGCGGCGACGAAATCAACCGTCGCCTGGAGCAGGAGATCCGCAAGCATCTGGAGATTGCCGGCATCGAGGTCGTCGAGGCCCGCATCAACTACCTGGCCTACGCTCAGGAGATTGCCAGCGTGATGCTCAAACGTCAGCAGGCCGAAGCCATCATCGCCGCCCGCGAGAAGATTGTCGAGGGTGCCGTCAGCATGGTCGACATGGCCCTCAAGAAACTGGCCGCCGAGAACGTCGTCGAGATGGACGACGAGCGCAAGGCCGCCATGGTGAGCAACCTCATGGTCGTCCTCTGCGGCGACGAAGGCGCCAGCCCCGTCATCAACACCGGCTCAATCTACTAGAGAAACCAAAGGACCTTAAGGCCCCAAAGACCCAAAGACCCAAAATCATGGAAGAAATACTAACTGTCGACGGCCTCAGCAAGACCTTCACGCTGAGCCGTAAACAACAAAAGATAGAGCGCACCGCCGCCAAGCGCAAGGTGGCGGTCGACAACCTCTCGTTCAACGCCTACCGTGGCGAGATATTCGGCCTGCTAGGCCCCAACGGCGCCGGCAAGACCACCACCCTGCGCATGCTCTCCACCCTCATACGTCCCGACAGCGGCGACGCCCTGCTCGACGGCTGCAGCGTGGTGCGCCAGCCCGAAGAGGTGCGCGGCAAGATAGGCTTCCTCACCTCCGAGCTGAAGCTCGAGGACTTCTTCACACCCAACTACCTGTTCGACTTCTTCAGCGAGCTGCACGGCGTGAAGGAAGAGGAAAAAGAAAAGAGGAAAAAGGAGATGTTCTCGCGCTTCGGCATCGACCAGTTCGCCGAGGTGAAGGTCGCCAACCTCTCCACCGGCATGAAGCAGAAGCTCTCGCTGGTCATCTCGCTGGTGCACGACCCCGACATCATCATCTTCGACGAGCCCACCAACGGCCTCGACGTGCTGACGGCACGCACCGTCACCGACTACCTGCAGGAGCTGCGCGGACAGGGCAAGACCATCATCCTCAGCACCCACATCTTCAGCCTCGTGGAACGCCTCTGCGACCGCGTGGGCATCATCATCGACGGCCGCCTGGTGGCCTGCGGCACCCTCGAGGAGGTGTGCGACGGAATGACCATCGAAGACCGTTTCTTTGAACTGTATAAAGAAGTAAAAGGAGGAGAAGAGCTATGAAAAACAACACCCTGACCATCATCAAGAAAGAGTTCGCCCGCTTCTTCGGCGACCGCCAACTGTTGTTCACCACAGTCATCATGCCGGGCCTGATGATATACCTCGTCTACAGCCTTATGGGCAACGGCATCAACAAGATGATTACCGAAGGCGCCAACGAGGCCGTCACCATGCAGGTGGAGAACATGCCCGCCAGCCTGGCACCCCTCCTCACCAACATCGACAGCAACCTCGTGGTCACCTTCCAGCCCTTCACCGACGAGGACATCAAGCAGCTGGAGGACAAAGACATCAACGGCGTGCTGCTGCGTTTCCCCGCCGACTTCGACCAACTCGTCGCCAACAACTCCGTGGTGAGCCCCGCGAGCTTGTCGAGCGAACTCAGCGCTCCCAATTCCCAACTCCCCAACGTGGAGATTTACTACAACAGCACCAACAACGCCTCGTCGCGTGTCTACATGATTGTCAGCACCATGCTCGGCAACTACGGCCGTCCCTTCACCGTCAACGTGCAGCAATATGAAGAGCAGCGCTTCGATCAGGCCAGCGACGAGAGCATCGGCGCCATGGTGTGGAGCAAGATACTGCCCATGCTTATCATCATGATGCTCTTCAGCGGCGTGATGGCCATAGCCCCCAGCGCCATCGCCGGCGAGAAGGAGCGCGGCACCATCGCCACGCTGCTGGTCACGCCCATGCGACGCAACGAGCTGGCGCTGGGAAAGATAGTCTCCCTCAGCGGCATCGCCCTGCTCAGCGGCATCTCCAGCTTCATCGGCATCGCCCTCGCGCTGCCCAAGATGGTGCCCGTCGACGAGGCTGGCCTCACTTTCCACTACACCACCACCGACTACACTGTGCTCCTGTTCGTCATCTTCGCCACGGTGCTCATCATGGCCTCCGCCATCAGCCTGCTCTCCGCGCTGGCCAAAGACGTGAAGAACGCCGGCACCATGGTGGTGCCCTTCATGCTGGTGGTCATGCTGGCCGGCTTGCTGCCCATGTTCCAGAGCAGCGCTCCGGAAAACCTCGTCGTCTACCTCATCCCCTTCTACAACAGCATCGAGGTGATGACCGCCGTCTTCGCCCACGAGATGACCTGGATGCCCGTCATCGTCACCTTGTGCGCCGACGTCGTCTACACCGGCATTGCCGTGTGGGGCCTCACACGTATGTTCAACAGCGAGAAGATTATGTTTTCCCGATGAAAAAGAACTTTGCACTGCGGGTCGACTCGGAAGTCTACGACGCCATTGAGAAATGGGCCGCGGACGAGTTCCGCAGTACCAACGGTCAGATAGAGTGGATCATCGCCGAAGCCCTCAAGAAGGCCAAGCGCTATCCTAGGAAAGTAGTTAAGTAGACAGTAGTTTTTCACTAGATTAAATTCATTTCAAAGGAGTTCAAAGCCTGCAAGCAGGCAGAAGGAGATAAGACAAATGAAGAAGATTGCACTTCTTATTCTGCTGGGCTTGGGCCTGACGGCCCAAGCCCAATGGTACACCGGCATGAGCCAGAAGACCGGCCTCGCCCTCTGCATCCACCTCACCGACAGCGCCGCCGAGCTCTACAGTCCCATGCAGACCACCGACCCGATACCCGTCAGCGGCTGGAGCCTGCAGGGCGACAAGCTGACCCTCGAGTGCAAGAGCATCGGCCTCAAGATGAATCTCACCCGCCACGAGGACGGCTGGCGGGGCTACTGGAAGCAGGGCCTCTTCAAGGAGGACATCACCCTCCTCCCCACCGACACCCTCTTCACGCTGCGCCGCCCGCAGACGCCACAGCCGCCCTACCGCTTCGACGAGGACACTGTGTCTGTCGATTACACTGACTCCCAGGGCAACCAAGTGCACCTCGAAGGCACCCTCAGTGTGCCGCGAGGCTCCGCCTTGCGACACCCCTGCCTCGTGCTGGTCAGCGGCAGCGGTCAGCAGAACCGCGACGAAGAAATCTTCCAGCACAAGCCCTTCCTCGTCCTCGCCGACTACCTCGCCAGTCGCGGCATCGCCGTGCTGCGCTACGACGACCGCGGCGTGGGGGCCAGCACCGGCGACGCCGAGCACGGCACCACCGCCCTCTTCAGCGAAGATGCCGAAGCCATGTTCCGCGCCGTGAAAGGCAACAAACATATCGACCCCGCCCGTCTCGGCATCGGTGGCCACAGCGAGGGCGGCGCCATCGCCCCCATGGTGGCGGCAAGGAACAAAGAGGTGAAGTTCGTGGTAATGCTCGCCGGACAAGGCTGCACAGGTCGCGACGTGCTGCTGCAGCAGAACGAAGCCATCTACCGTGCCGCGGGACTCGGCGACAGCCTGCTGGCATTACGACAGGCCTGCATGCGCGAACTGCTCGCCATGCCGGCCGGCAGCAGCCAGAAAGACTACAAAGCCGTCATCGACCGACACACCGCCGGTCTCACCAAAGAGCAGGTCGACAGCATCGGTTTCGGTCGCGGTGCCGCCGCCACCATGAAGCAGCAGATGGACCTGCCGTGGATGCAGACCTTCCTCACCCTCGACCCCGCCGATTACCTGCCGCAGGTCACCTGTCCCGTGCTGGCCTTGAACGGCGGCAAAGACTCGCAGGTCCTTGCCCGCCCCAACCTCGACCGCGTCAAACAGTTGTGTCCTCGGGCCGACTGCCGTGAGCTGCCCGGCCTCAACCACCTCTTCCAGCACTGCACCACAGGCTCTCCCGACGAATACATCCTCATCGAGGAGACTTTTGCTCCTGAAGCCCTTCAGGCCCTCGCCGACTGGATACTCAAACTTTGATAGACCGACAACAAAAAAGGCTCTCGTTGGAGAGCCTTTTTCCTTGTCCCTAAGTCTGTAAGTCCTATTTCTGCAATCGCTTTAATCTTGACAGGACTAATTCTTCATATCTGTCTTTCATCTCATCGCTGAGGAATGAGTTGCGGATGAGTGCCTGCCATTTGGGGAGGGCTTTTTGAAGACTATCGATAAGTCTCGACACCACATTTTCCTCCAAACCCATGACCTTTGCCACATTGAAAAAATCTTCCTGGCACAGTTTCGTCTTTCGACCGGAGAGCGTAAGCGCTAATTCCTCTTGGTCTTTCGGATTGGCAATGGCTACATTAAGCAGATCGTAGGCAGGTGTTATCTGATAATCCTTGGCGAGTCGGTATAGCGAGAAGTTCTTCAAGTGCATGTCGTTGTTTCCTGTCACAAAGCAGAAGAGCAGCAACTGCATGTAGTTCGCAAGGTCTAATTTCGGGGTACCGCTATACTGGGCGATGGTTTTTGCTATCTGCTCGTACGAGCCCTTATACTTATACTCTGTTGGATGCAACGTCAGCTGGCACATATCTTCCATGTCTATCTTCTCACCATTCTTGGTACGGTCGATACGTTTGGTGATGTATCCCAATCGTCCGTCAGCCAAACGGATAAGGCTGTGTGGCACAACGCCTATCTTTGCCGCCTCCGCAAGGTGCATCGTCAAATCCTCGTTTTCGGGCAGCTGCGGATAATCCTCCGTCTGAGGCTTGAAGATGTAGTCGCCCCAAAGGCCCACAATGGTCAATCGGCTACAACCCTCGTGTTTGCTGAGGTTCAGCGACAGCTTGGGTTGCACACCTGTCAGCGAAGTCTGCGCACGGATGACCTGTTCAGCCAGACGGTCGAGGTCTTCGTGACGGTATTCAAGCAACGGGACATCCTTGGTTCCGAAGAACTTTCGGGCGCAATGCGGATGGAAGTCTTTCTGACCTTCTTCCAACTCTTTATAACAATGCAGGCACTTACACATTACACTTCACCTCCTATATTTGGCTTGGCCACGACGCTGACCGAGCCGATACATTCCTTGCAGCACAATAGCAAGAGCGACATGCGGTCGAGAATACTGATATCGGTGTTGCGAAGCGCCACATCGAGCAGCCACCCTTCTGGTATTAGTCCGTCGAAGAACGGAAACAGCACGGGACTCACAAACGCCTCCTTCTGCAACGGAAGCGTCAAGCTGACAGGATGCGCATCTTCCCGTGCGAGATACGCTTCGTCGTAGCAGAAGCGATATTCGCCGCCGTCTTCCGTCAGGGTGCCTGCGAGGATGCCTTTGCGGTATATTTCAGCCTCTCTCATTGCTTTTTCGTCGCTGTTAGTTCATAGTTAAACAGGTCGAGGAGCTGGTTCACCTTGTCCATTCTAAGAGAGGGCTTCCCCTGCTCCAGATTGCGCACAAAGCAGAGCCCCACACCCGACTTCATTGCCAGGTCCTCCTGTGTAAGGCCATACTCCTTGCGCAGGCTCTTCACCACTGCCGACAATTGTGTTTTTGCCATTTTAGCACCGTTAAAATATAACAATATGTTAATTAGCAATGAATACCTTTAATCTTTAACCGTTAAACTTTAACCTTTAACCATTACATAGATTATATTATTTCGAATGCAAAAATACATATAAAAATTCAATCTACATTATTTCGTATATAAATTTGTATATTTTTAACAATTCTATATACTTTCTAATATAATCAAATCATACTCCCACTTGCAGCTAATAAATGCGTAGTATTCTTTCTTCTCGTACATTTGTATATCCCTTATTTTCGTTTAAACCAGCCATGCACTTAACCTCAGTTTTTTTTGTGTTTTATTCACTTCAGTAACATAATCTGCCAGTACGACGAGTGTTGATTGTACAATAATAGCGATTTTTTCTTCTGTTTTTAAACAACCTTTCATAACACGTTAAAATGGGAGAATACGTCTTTTACTATTGTGTCAGGGATCGGGCACCTATCCCACACTAAAATGAGGGGATAACGAGAATAAAAGCCGCCCGTAGCTGGCGGCTTATAGTATGTCTGCAGGTAATCAGGTGATATGTTATCCCTTTTATGAGTTGTGACGTGATTTGTTGTTTTTATTCATACCATTGATATCCACATCTGCTATTTGTGCATTCATAATGTTTCATCACACTGTCTGTGAGGTTTTTCCGAACCTCATTACCTACATGAGCGCCATGATTACCCAAGAACAAACTTGCCCCCAAGCCCACGGCTACTCCCGCAGCAAAGCCACCTGCATTCTTTGCATAATACTCAGCCTTGTTTGTAAACTCGGCTCCACAATTACATTTTGGGCATCTTTTCATAGTAATAGAGTGTTTTTGTTAAATATTGCAAAATTACACAATAAAAATGAAAAGAGCAAATTTTTAAGATTATTCTTTTACAAACATTTAATAATTAAAAACATACGATTTTAACAAGGTGGCAAGCGGGCGAGACAAGAGATATACTACGAAGAGCTAGTTGTCTTCGACGGCGCCTTTGATCTGGACTTGGGTGAGGCCTTCGTCGATGATGGGCTGGACGAGGGCTTTCATCTCCTGCGGGGTGAATTTCTCCAAGCCCTGCATGGGCGTGGCGCGGTCGATGGTGTAGACCATCCACTCGCGCGGCTTCAGCAGCCGCACAATGTCCATCATCGGCAGGATGACCTCGGGACTCGCCGAGTCAAAGCCATTGCCCTTTAGCATGCAGGTCTGCAGCACGAAGTTGCCCTCGAAGCGCTTGAGGGCCTCGATGACACGGGCGATGTCGTAGCCCGGGGCAGGCATGTTGATACGCGCTATCAGCTCGTTGGTGGGGGCGTCGATTTTCATGATGGGGTTGTCGACCCTGCGGAGGGCGTTGAAGACCTCGGGGATGTGCACACGCGTGGCGTTGCTGAGGACGCTGACCTTGGCCTGAGGGTAGTAGCGGTCGCGCAGGCGCAGGGTGTCGTCAATGATCTGGGGGAACTCGGGGTTGAGCGTCGGCTCGCCGTCGCCGCTGAAGGTGATGCTGTCGACCGGAACAATGGGAGACTTCGAGTCTTCGAGACTTCGAGTCTTCACGTCCGGCTGCTCGATGTCTTGATGTCCTGACAGCTTCTTCAGCATGCGCTCGAGGTCGGTGCGGACTTTCTCGGCCGTAGGCAACACGGTGTCGTCGCGTCCGTCGCGGTTCCAGCCGCACTCGCAGTAGATGCAGTCGAAGTTGCATATCTTGCCTTTCTCGGGCAGCAGGTTGATGCCGAGCGAGCTACCCAGCCGCCGGCTGAAGATGGGGCCAAAAACAGTCTCTTCGCGTACCATAGTGCTATAGTTTTTATGGGTTAACGTCGTCGGGCGATAAAAATTGCCTCCTGCGCTGCAATTCATTTTTTTTGTGTATCTTTGCAGCCGATAACGGTTCCTGCCGTTTTGAAAGAACTATCAAAGAACCAATTAAAGGACAACAACATGGGAGAGAAGAGTCATAAAAGGAATACGGGACGCATCGTTTTTTTGTCGCTGCTCACGCTGGCGCTGCTGACCCTGGCGGCCGGCATGGTGTATGCGCGCTTTGGCGGCTTCGGCACGGGTTCCTGTGCCGACACCAAGGAGTTCGCCAAATATGCCGGCAGCGTCGCCGACATCACGGTGCCGGAGCAGGTACGCATCGTAGCTTTGGGCGAGGCCACCCACGGAAACGCCGAGTTTCAGCAACTCAAACTGGAGGTTTTCAAGGTGATGGTCGAAAGATACGGCATACGCGCGTTTGCCCTCGAGGGCGACTACGGCAGCTGCAGGGCCGTCAACGAGTATATCCATGGCGGTCCCGGCACGGCGCAAGAGGCCGCCGCAGCCATTGGCTTCACCCTTTACCGGACAGAGCAGATGGCGCAGCTCATCGCCTGGATGCGCGACTACAACGAAACGGCGGAGCAGGGCGAAGACCTCCGCTTCTACGGCTTCGACATGCAGCGGATGGATTGGAACTACCATTTCCTCACCAAAGCCGCCGAGCGGCTGGAGGTGGATGCATCGGCATTAGAACAGCTTTGGGACGACAAGGCAGGCCGACCCGCCGACAGCGTCGGCTCGGAGCAATGGGCCTCCGCAATCCAAGAGGTGAAGATCGGCCTGCTACAGCACGAGGGGACGGAGGTCGACGTGCATTGCGCCAACGTCCTGCTGCAGAACTGCGAGCTGGGCAGAGCGATGGCTTCCAACACAGAAGGGATGACTGTGCGCGACAAATATATGGCCGAGAATGTGCGCTGGATACTTGAGCAGGAGGAGGCGCTTGGCAACGAGATTATCTTCCTCGCCGCCCACAACGGCCACATTGAACGCCAACACGCCTATGGGAGCGAAGGGAAGGCCATGGGGAACCTGCTGTCGGATGAATTCGGCGAGGCCTATTATGCCATCGGCACCGACTTCTACCGCTCGCGCTGCAACTTGCCGAAAAGCAACGGCAAGCGTTTCAACCACACCTTCTATTCGCACGACCCGCTGGCCAAAGCCTCAAAAAAATGCGGCTATGAAATCAGCTGGCTCGACTTTGCGAAGGTGCCCGACAATTCAGCTCTCAAGCAGCAGATTGTCGACTACACCTGGATGGGCTCGGTCGGCGAAGGCTACACCCCGTTCCTGAGCCTGCTGCCCATGTCGTATCGCGTATGGGCCTCGCCTGCCAAGCTGTTCGACGGAATGATATTCGTCGCCCACGCCCACCCGACAGCACCGAGTGCAATCGCACAGCATCAAGAATGATATCCAAACAAGGAATGGACTATAGCAAAGAAAGCCAGAATCTTACAGCAACAAAAAAGCCTCCGTTTGGGAGGCTTGTGGTGGTCTGTGGGAGATTCGAACTCTCGACCTCTTCCGTGTGAAGGAAGCGCTCTGAACCAACTGAGCTAACAGACCATTCGTTTTCTTCGAAAACTCAACAAAAGTTCACTCGCTTCGCTCGTGCTCTTTTGACTTCCATTTCTGTTGAAAGCGGGTGCAAAAGTACAAACATTTTTAGAACTGACAAAATTTTTCTCTCCAATGGACTATAAAAAGAAAGGTCCCACCCACTCACAGACACTCGGTATCGTCTGGTTATCAGTAGCATTATTGACTATCGCGGCAGTCGCATTTTTTTCTTCCCGCCACAACATAGAAGTGGTTCCCAACGACACCTCCGAGGTGCTGCAACAGGACATTTTGACCACAAAGGAGGACTCCGTATACCGCTCACGCCGCACATATAGTCACAACGCACACAGAACCAACAAGAAATACCGACCTGACACTTCATTCTACACCATTGTGCCGCCAGCGCCCACCAAGCAGCCCCTCGTCGTGGAGCTCAACAGCGCCGACAGCCTGACGCTACAGCTGCTGCACGGCATCGGGCCGGCCTACGCCCGTCGTATTGTGCGCTACCGTGAACGGCTGGGAGGATTCACCTCGACCGAACAGCTGCTGGAGGTCTACGGTTTCACCCCCGAACTGCTGGAGCACCTTCTCCCCCACCTCACCCTGGACACGATGGCTGTGAGACGCATAGACATCAACCACGTTGAGTTGAAGCAACTGGCCATGCATCCCTATATGGAATACTACCAGGCCCGCGACATCGTGCGGCTACGTAACAGCGGTGTCCGCTTCCACAGCGCCGACGACCTCCGCGCCGTACCCTCGATGGCCGACAGCACCCTGATGAGAATACTGCCCTACATCGACTTCGGAGAACAAACCCTGACGACACAATAAATAGGGGGACTTGGCGTTATGCCGAGAAAAGAGACCTTATGCTGACTTCCAAACCTGCCTGGGTGGCCGTGATGACCCAGCCCAACAAAGAAACCCTTGTCGCCGAACGTTTTCGCGGAGCCGCGCAGCCGATAGAATGCTACCTGCCCATGATAGCCAACAAGGACAAGCGCTGCACGCGCAACCCCCAGCAGGAGAAGCCCATGTTCCCGTGCTACCTCTTCGCACACATCAACAACAAGCAGATATACCAAACGCGCACCACCACCGGCGTCATCTACATCGTCAGCAGCCAGCACAGCATCATCACCATGCGCGACAGCGAGATAGAGGCCATCCGCCGTTTCGAGGCCACACAGCGCAAGGTGCATTTCTACGAGACCTCCCACTTGGTGCGCGGCGCCAAAGCCACCATCATGGAGGGTGAGTTCGCCGGCATGGAGGGCACGCTGGTGAAGGACTGCAAGGACGGCAACTTCTGTGTGAGCATCGAGGTGATGAACATCTCGCTCGTGGTGCGTGTGCGGCGCGACGAGATGAAGCCCGCCAAGGAGATGGACGAGAGAGAGATGGCGAAGACGACATAGCCGGAAAACAAGAGGGCGACATCGATTGATGTCGCCCTCAGAAGTGATCTGCACAAGATTTGAACTTGTGACCTCTTGCCTGTCAAGCAAGCGCTCTAAACCAACTGAGCTAGCAGATCAAAGAGGCTTTCATCTGGCGAAAGCGGGTGCAAAAGTACATAGATTTTTGAAACTGGCAAAAAGTTTTTTTGATTAAGCATCAGGAATTAAGAATTAAGAATTGGTTACCAGCACCTTGTAAAGTAAAAAAATATTCCCCAATTGCCGGATGCCGTCCATCAAACACTGGGCACCGACCACTAAAAAACCAAAAATCATGGCAGACAACTATCTGGAGAAACGCTACGAAGAGACTCTCGGCTGTAACAAGCCGAAAGTGAAGCGGATAGGACATACCGTCGAGGAGCTGCTGCTGCGCAGCCGCAGTCACCGAGGCTACAATAAAAACTATGTGGTCAGCCGCGCCGAGTTGGAGCGCATCGTGGGCGTTTGCTCACGCGTCCCGTCGGGCTGCAACCAGCAGGTGCTGAGGTTCTTCCTCGTCACCAAGGAGACTGGCGCCGACCGTGTGCTGCCCCTCATCCGTCTGGGTGCCGCTTTGCCCGAGTTGCATCTGCCCCTCCCCGGCACGGAGCCCGAGGCCTTCATCATCTGCTGCAGCACCGCCAAAGAGAGCAAATTGGTGGACATAGACCTCGGCATAGCGCTGCAGAGCATGGCGCTGAAGGCTGTGGAGATGGGACTCAACACCCTGATGATAGGCGCTTTCAACCGCGAGAAACTGCAAGAGGCGCTACAACTGCCCTTGGAGCCTCTGATGCTGCTGGCCGTAGGCAAAGGCACCGACCGTATCGAGCTGGTGCTCACCGACGAGGAAGCCCCGAGGGCCTACTACCGCAAGGAAGGCGTGCACTATGTCCCCAAAGTGCGTCCCAGCGACTTGATTCTGAACTAAGAGATGAGGAAGACGCCTCTGCTGCCGATAGCTGTGGCGATGATAGCGGGCATCATCGCAGCCTGCCACACCTCTGCATCCACCACCTTCTGGCTCTGGAGCATGGCGATTTGTGCGCTGGCTGTCGGCATCAGCCTGGTGGTGTGGCGGCGACTGCACAGCCTCACCTTCTTCCTGGCGGTGCTCTTCTGCGGCCTCGCCGGCGGCCTGCTGGCGACACTCAAGCTACAGAGCGACTGGACGCGAGACTGTCCCGACAAGACCTTCCTCAACGTGCGGCTGACGGAGACGCCAATGCCCCGAGAGAAAAGCTGGCGGGCGAAGGCCCGTGTTGTCGGCGCCAGTGGCGACATCACCCTCTTCCTGCGCAAGGACAGCACCGGCGCCACGCTACACTACGGCGACCAGCTGCTGCTGCACGGATACCCCGACCGCCAACGGCGGACAATCTACATCACCTCAGACCATTACATCGTCACCAGCAGGGACAGCACCTCGTTGCGGGCCCGCAGCGAAGCGGTGAGGCTGAAGTTGTTACGGCGTATGCAAGCCGGGCCGCTGGCACCACGCGAGGCCGGCGTAGCCGAAGCTTTGACACTGGGCTGGCGCGGCGACCTGGACGCCGTCACACGAGCCTCCTTCCGCGATGCCGGTATCGCCCATCTGCTCGCCGTCAGCGGCCTGCACGTAGGATTGTTGGCAGCCATCGCGGGTGGGCTGCTCTTCTGGGTCGGCAAAGAACGGCGTGGACGCATTGTCCGCGGGAGCGTGCAACTCGTCGCCGTTTGGCTCTTCGCGCTGCTGACGGGCCTAGCGCCCTCGACGGTGCGTGCGGCGCTGATGTTCAGCCTCTTCATCGTAGCCCATATCACGGCACGCCGCACACCGTCGCTCAACCTGCTGGCAGTGGCAGCCATCATCACACTGACAATAAACCCATTATTGATAAACGACGTAGGCTGGCAGCTGTCCTACTGTGCCGTCGCGGGCATCTTACTGGCCAAGCCCGCCATCATGGCTTTCCACAACCGTCTGTGGCAGCTTACCGCCGTGAGCACTTTCGCCACCTTGGCCACCTTGCCTGTGGTGGTCACCACCTTCCACCGGCTACCTCTCTATTTCCTCATCGCCAACACCGTCATCGTGCCGCTGGCCGGCCTGCTGCTGGCCCTCTCGCTAGCCTACATGGCGCTGCCCTGCGATGTGACCGCCTGGCCATTGTACTGGCTGATACGTTTCTGCGAATGGCTCACCGCATGGGTGGCCTCGCTGCCGGGAGCGGTAGTGGAGGTGTGAGAAAATTAAAAGTTAAGAATTAAAAATTAAAAGTCAAGGGCTGTTATCACAATAAATCCAAACAGCGCTCGATGGGGATACCCAGACAGACATCCTGCTGTTCCATATTGCGCTCTATCAGACGGCTTACCACCGTCACGGCGGCCTGCGTGCTGTCGCGCAGCGGCTCGTCGTTCATCAGATGGCCTATGAGCACCGCCGAGAAGATGTCGCCCGTGCCGTGGAAAGCCTTAGGTATCTCCTCATAGTCGATACGGAAATAAGGTCCTTCGGAGAGGCGCTGCCGGAAGCCCTGCGCCTCGCTGCCGCGACGGCCCACCACACAGTTCTTGCCGTCGACACGGGCGCTGGTGACAAGCACCGACTTGGCGCCTAGCGCGGCGATGCGGTCCATCATCTCGCAAGCCTCCTGCCAGGAGCAGCCTTCCTGACGGTAGGGCACCTCGGCCAGATAGCAGGCCTCGGTATAGTTGGGGAAGGTGAGGTCGGCGACACTTATCATCTCACGCATCAGCTCCACATGCCTCTGTGTCATGCCGTTGTACAGATGACCTCCGTCGGCCATGATGGGATCGACAAAGATGGTGGTGCCCTCGCCATGCAGCTGACGGCAATAGTCAGACACCAGACGTGCCTGCTCCTCGCTGAACATCAACCCCGTACATACCGCGTCGAAGTGGAAACCCAGCTGACGCCACACAGGGATGGCGCCTCGCATATAGTCGGTGGTCTCCATCACGTTGAAGTGACCGTAGTCAAGGGTGTTAGAGACCAGCGCCGTAGGCAGGTTATAGGTAGAGTGCCCCATGTGGGTCAGGATGGGCAACATAGCCACCATACCCACATGACTGTGGCCGACCACATCGTTTATGAGGAGTATCTGTTTCATCTTATCGACTTACTATCAGCGACTTCTTTCGTGTAACACAGTATCGTTTCAAAATGCAAAGATATACAAAAAAGAGCATACGGGCAATAAAAGCGACATCATCGTGGTTATTAGGGCGTGGGAACCGTGAACACATACTTCTCCCGTCTGCGTGAATTGGTGGCACAAGAGCTACAGGAAGAACACGAACGCTACCGCCGCAGCTTCGAGCAAAGAGGGCTGTCGCTGACAGGCACCCTCATTTGCGAGCCCTCGTGCCGTTACCCCGTCACATTGGGAGAGACCTCGTACAACGCACTAGGGCAGTTGACGTTGCAGCTAAGATACGACACGACAGACGATGAGGCAGAATTGGAGTTCGAACCCGGCAAGCCTGCCACATTCTTCTACCTGCACGACGGCACGCCCAAGGAGTTGCCGCATCAATGCTTTGTCGAGTTGGTGGGCGACGGCACGATGACCCTCAGCCTTCCCAACAAGGCTGCCGAGCAGAGCCTGCGCGACACCGCAGCGCACCACCAGCTGGGCATGCAACTGGGTATAGACAACACCTCCTACCGCGTGATGACCGAAGCCCTCCGCGAGGCCGAACGCAAAGACGATGAACGTTTTATACGTCTGCGCGACGTGCTGTTGGGACACCGTCTTCCTGCGTTCCGCTCACTGCCGAGGGTGAGCTTCCCCTGGCTCAACCCCAGCCAGCAGGACGCCATCCAGAAAGCCCTCGAGGCACAGGAGGTGTGTATCATTCACGGTCCTCCGGGTACCGGCAAGACCACCACCCTGGTGGAAGCCATCATCGAGACCTTGCAGCGCGAGACACAGGTGCTCGTCTGCGCCCCCTCGAATGCCGCCGTCGACTGGATCAGCGAACAGTTGATGCGTCGCGGCATCCATGTGCTGCGTGTGGGCAACCCTCTAAGGATGAGCAACGAGATGCTTGACTGCAGCTACGAGCGGCGCTACGCCGCACATCCCGACTACCATGAGCTGTGGAGCATACGCAAAGAATTAAGGAACACAGGGGGGGCAAGGAGTGCAAGTAGAATAAGCAGCCTGCGGCAACGCGAGACGGAATTGGAGATAAAAATCAATGCCGACCTCTTCGAGCAAGCGCGTGTGGTCAGCTGCACGCTGATAGGCTCGGCCTATCGTATTATGGATCGGCGCCGTTTCAGCACCCTCTTTATCGACGAGGCGGCACAAGCTTTGGAGCCTGCCTGCTGGGCGGCCATCCTCAAAGCCGACCGTGTGGTGATGAGCGGCGACCACCAGCAGCTTCCGCCGACTGTGAAAAGTCTCACCGCCGCCAAGGGAGGGCTTGCCAACACGCTGATGCAGAAGGTGGTGGCGCTATGGCCCCAGGCTGTCAGGCTGCTGACCGTACAATACCGCATGAACGAGCAGATTATGAGCTTCTCGTCGCGCTGGTTCTATGGTGGCCGCCTGCAGGCTGCGCCCGAGGCTGCCGGCAGGTTGGTCAGCCCGCTGGACACACCGCTGACATGGATTGATACCTCTGCCAGTCCGGAAGTCGGAAGTCGGAGTGCAGAGATGGCTGCCGCCCCGCAACTCCAAACTCCGAATTCCGAACTCCGAACCAAAACCGGTTCCATCAGCAACGCCGACGAGGCTCGGCTGGTGATACACACGCTGAGAGACTATATCGAGATGGTGTCGCCCACGAAGATTGAGAGCGAGCGCATAGACTTCGGCATCATCACGCCTTATCGCGGCCAGGCACGCCTTATCCGTCGGCTGCTGAAGATGCAGCACTATTTCCGCAAGTTGAAACGGCACATCACCGTGGGCACCGTCGACGGCTTCCAGGGGCAGGAGCGCGATGTCATCGTCATCAGCCTGGTGCGTGACAATGCCGAGGGCAACATCGGCTTCCTGCGCGACCTGCGCCGCATGAATGTCGCCATCACGCGGGCCCGCATGAAACTCATCATCATAGGCAACGCGACGACTCTGAGCCGACATAAATTTTACCGTGCCCTCATACAACACATACAAGAGCACGGCGAATTCATCGAAGTCAACAACTAAAGGTCAGCCTGTTTTTCCGAACGGGCGGCGATGTCTTACACATCTATCTCTCCGCTGATGCGGTCGTCGCCCCATACGGAGTACATATTGGTGCGTCCCTCGTGGAGGGTCATCTTGCCCTGCGCCTCGAGGTGCAGACGATAGAACACGCACTGGTGCAAATCGGCCTTCTCGCACACCACGTCGGTGGCGAAGGCTTCGCAGGTCGGGGCACCGCACACACCGCAGTCGATCTGCGGCAGATGCACCTTCATCTTCTCGATACGCTCCATCTTCTCCAAGGCCTTGCCGATGTCGCTGTCGAGCACCATCATCGAACGAGGCTGCACCTCGTCGACGAGAGAGTTTTTGATAAGCACCTCTTGGTATTTATCCATCTCGCGATCACGCGGCATCTCGCCGTTGCGCTCACGTTCGGCGGCCTTGCGGGCACGGGCGTACATACGCTCACCACAGAGGAAACGGTTGTCGCAGCGCAGCAGGGCGCCGGCGCACGACTGGTCACAGGCCCTAAGCTCCAGGAACTCCACGCCTTCCACCTCATCGTTCTCCATCTTGTCGAGGAAGTCCATGACGTTCTCAATGCCATCGATGGAGTAGCTGCGCTTGGCGGTACAGATGCGGCGCTCACCGTTAGTGAGCGTCGACAAGATGGCGTCGGCCGAGAGACGCTGGCGCGTCAGCGGCGGATACTGATGGTTCTTCCCCATGTCCTTGATATGCTTGTAGACACGGTTGAAGAGCGAGTTCATGTTGATGACGCCGTCGATGATGGACTCCTCCTCACCCACAGGGGCTTTCACGGCCGACACCTTGGCGGCGCAAGGCGTGACATAGAAGAGACCTATCTCCTCGCGCGGTATACCGCGGCTCTGCAACTCCTCGAGGGCATACATGGCACTTAGGTCGAGGGGCACCTTGATGGGCATCACATTCTCCGCCAGCGAGGGATACTTGATTTGGATGAGGCGCACGATGGCGGGGCAGAACGACGAGATAAGAGGCCGCACGTCGGGGTGCTCGCGGGCGTAACGTTCCTTGGCTTCTTTATAAATCATCGCCGCACTCTCCACCTCCATGACGTGTGCGAAGCCCAACTCATAGAGTGAGGCGTAGACCTTAGACACGCTGATGTCGTCGGGGAATTGACCCATGAACACCGCCGGCAGCAGGGCCACCGAGTGTGGGTATTGCTTGAACATCTCGAAGTCGTCGTCCTTGATGCTCACGGCCTGTACCGGGCACACCTCGTAGCATTTGCCGCAGTCGATACAACGGTGCTCCTGGATAGAGGCCTTACCTCCCCCGATACGGATAGCCTCCGTGGGGCAGATCTTCATGCAGCGGGAACAACCGATGCACTGTGCCTCATCAATCTGTAGCGCGTGGTAAAACATATTATATAAAATTCACCTCCATCTCCACCGTAGTACCCACACCCACTTCGGAGGTAACATTCATCTTATCCACATTTTTCTGCATATTGGGCAGTCCCATACCGGCGCCGAAGCCCATATCACGCACTTCGGGGCGCGCCGTGCTATAGCCTTCCTGCATAGCCAACGCGATGTCGGGAATGCCGGGGCCTTTGTCGGCCACCACCATTTTAATCTTGTCGGCGTCGATATCGACAATCACCTTGCCTCCGTAGGCATGGGCGATGGCGTTCACCTCGGCCTCATAGAGCGCCACCACCACACGTTTCACCACCTGTGGGTTGACGTTCAACTGCTTCAGTGTCTTCTTCACCGAACTCGACGCCTTGCCGGCATTGACAAAGTCGCCTTCAATAACTGTATACTCTTGATGCATAATTCTTAATACAAAGGTTTCATGCCTGCCGCATACAGGATGCCACAGGTTTTGAACATCGAATAGGTGGTGCAGATGAGCACCATATCGTTCTCGTCTGCCAGCTCCACCATATCCTCCGTGGGGCGCTTGCCGCGCACGAAGATGACCACCTCCAGGTTAGCCATGTCGCACGTGCGGATAGTCTGCACATTGCACAGACCTGTCACCAACACAGGCGTATCCTTGAGCGTCAGCACATCGCTCATCAAGTCGGAGGCGAAACACTGCTCCACCTCCATATCAAGTTTGTCAGCTCCCAGGCCCACCGTGGCCTCGAGTTTGTCGACAATTTCACGTAAAGTCATATCAGTTAATTATATTAAAATTATGTGTTTTTGTTAGAAATCGAGTGCAAATATACGAACATTTTCCGAACCAGCCAAATTTTTTTCCACACAAGGCCCTAAGCCATCCCTCTTTCCGCGCCGTTTCCTCCCTACCAAAGTAAGGTTAACATCATATTTTAAAGTAATCGTCTCCTGACTTTCTCCTGATTATCTCCTACTGAAAAAATGGATGATAAGGAGAGGGGTAGTAAATGGGTAAGGGAGGAGTAAGAGGGGGTGGCTATTTACTACTGGGAATGAGGCTGTTGCAAAAGTGCTTTTTTAGCCTTTTTTGAGGCGTTTTCCAATTTTTGTCGCACTATTTGTATCTCGCTATAAACCAACACACTAAACATTATACAATATTTTTCGGTGCGGAACGTTATTATCATTGTTATGAAATTATTGAAGAAAGGCGACCGAGTGGCATTGGCGGCTCCAGCGCGGGCGGTAACGTCCGAAGAGATGGCGCCGGCCATCAAGATGCTAGAGTCGTGGGGACTGCAAGTGATTGTAACCGAAGGCCTTTACAACCGCAATGGGCAGTTGGCGGGCAGCGACAGCCACCGTGCAGCGTTGCTGCAAGGGTTGCTCGACGACCCCGAGATACGGGCCATCTTTTGCTGTCGAGGCGGTTACGGGACGGTGCGCATCATCGACCGGCTCGACTTCAGCCGCTTCGCGGAACATCCGAAATGGATAGTGGGCTACAGCGACGTCACCGTGCTGCACAGCCACATACACAGCACATTAGGCATCCCCACCCTGCATGCCACCATGCCCATCAACATGCACGGAGAGGAGACTCCGGCCACACGCACGATGCACGACTTCCTCTTCGGCAAGAATCGCGACAGCGTGGACTATGAATGGGAACCTTCGGAGCTGAACCGCAAAGGGGTGGCCAGTGCACCAGTGGTAGGCGGCAACCTATCGATTCTTTACAGCCTCTGTGGCTCACGTTCCCAGATAGATACACACGGAAAGATACTCCTCATCGAAGACTTGGACGAGTATCTGTACCATATCGACCGTATGATGCTGAATCTAAAGCGTTGCGGCATGCTCGACGGGCTGGCGGGCCTGCTGGTGGGCGGTCTGACCGACATGCACGACAACACGGTGCCTTTCGGCCGCACAGCCATGCAAATCGTGGCGGAGGCGGTGAGAGAATACGACTATCCCGTTGTTTTCAACGCTCCTTTCGGACACCTGGGAGACAACAACTTAGCCTTGCCGCTAGGTATAAATTGCACCCTTGAAAGCAGTAATTCAAAAAAATGTCGTATCTTTGCACCCTGAATGCTGCTCATACACGTACCAAAACTGACCAACCGGCTGGGCTACACGCTTAACATACTGTTCAAGCATGTATTGCACACAGACTTCAACATCACCACCGATGAGGAATATTTCCTTTCGTACAGTGATGAAAAGTTGTGCTACGGTCCCCGTCGTCTGGGCGACAGCCTGCATCTCAAGAATTGCAAACTGCTCTTCCAGACTTCCATCGAGGAGCAACAGCCCCGTCCGTTCCAGCACAACGGGCAATGGATGATGTTCCCCGTCTATGGACAAGACCTCGACCTGCCTTTCGACCCGTTGGCGGCGACATTCTATATGGTCAGCCGTTATGAGGAGTATCTGCCTCACCGCGAGGACGAACATGGTCGTTTCGTCACCTGCGAAAGTCTGGCATACACCGCCGGCTTTAAAGACGAGCCGGTGGTAGACCAATGGGCCTGTCTGCTGAAAGACTTATTGGAAAAACGTTATCCCAATCTGCATCTGCCCACCCGCAGCTACCGATTCGTGCAGACCGTCGACATTGACGCCGCTTGGTGTTTCCTGCACAAAGGCACTTTTAGGACTGTGGTGGGCAGCCTGCGTGACCTCATCGCACGACACGACCCCTCCGAATTACGGCTACGCTGGCAGGTATTGACACACCGAGAGGACGACCCCTACGACACTTTCGACTACATCATCGAGCAAAACAAGAAGATGCCGGGGGCATACCTGCTCTTCTTCTGCCTGATGGCCGACTACGACCGGTTCAACAAACCTGCCAGCCACAACAATCCACACACACGAGAACTATTGCAACATCTGGGCGATTACGCCAAGATGGGCATCCATCCAGGATACAATTCCTTGGAGAGGCCCCACAACGTCGACGAAGAGATCAAACGTCTGGAGGGCATCCTGCACCGTACCATCGTAAGGTCACGCTATCACTTCCTGAGACTCCAACTCCCCACATCCTACCGAATCCTGCAGCATGCAGGTATCCGCCACGACTACACCATGGGCTACGCCGACGACACTGGCTTCCGTGCCGGCATCAGTTCGCCCTACCCTTTCTACGACCTAGAGCGCGATATAGAGACCGAATTGACAATACATCCCTTCTGCGTCATGGACACCACGTTGCAGAAATACCTGCGCCTGACTCCCGACGAAGGTGTGGAACGCTACAGACAATTGATTGACAAGGTGCGAAGCGTCGACGGAACCTTCTGTTGCATCATCCACAACCAAAACCTTTGCGAACGCTACGGCTGGCAAGGCTGGCGCAACGCTTATGAGAGGATGCTGGAACTAGCAAAACCTTAGAGACACATGAGAAACTACAAAGAAAAACTACAAACCATCAAAGCCTTCGTATTCGACTTCGACGGCGTGATGACCAACGGAGACGTTTGGGTTTACGCCGACAAGGAGACCGTGCGTTGCGGAAACATAAAGGACGGCTTTGCCGTGCAGTATGCCGTCAAGAAAGGCTACATCGTCGCCGTCATCAGCGGAGCCACATCGGCGAGCATCGACAACCGGATGGCGATGCTTGGCGTAGAGCAATGCTACACAGGTTGTAGAGACAAGATAAAGACCTACGAAAAATTCCTCAAAGACAACAACCTACAGGAAGAAGAAGTGCTGTGCATGGGCGACGACCTGCCCGACTATCCGCTGCTACAGCGTGCCGGCGTCAGCGCCTGTCCCGCCGACGCTGCCGTGGAGATAAAAGACATGGTCGACTACGTATCATTGTACGACGGCGGCAAAGGCTGTGTGCGCGATGTTATTGAGCAGGTTCTCAGACTGCACGGCAAATGGTTTCACCCAGATGCGGTAGTATGGTAACACGACGCCCCATAGCCCTGTGCTTCTTGCTGCTGCTGACGACAGTCTGGCCGCTGCGGGCGCAGAACTATTCCGTCACCGACACCGTTACCGAATATCCTAACAAAGGCACCTTCTATCACGACCTCTTCGAGGGTCGGAAAACAGCCAGCGGCGAAATATTCGACCAGAACAAGTTCACCGCGGCACACTGGCGCATCAAGCTGGGCACTTATGTCATGGTCACCAACCAAAACAGCGGCTTGCAGGTGATTGTCAAGGTCAATGACCGTTGTCCCAAACGCGGTGTTTTCGACATGAGCCACCGTGCCGCGAAAGCCATAGGCATCCGAGGTATGCAGCCCGTTACAATCCGCATACTTCCAGACGGTTATGAAGACCGCTGGGCTGCACAGGAGACGGTGTTCGACTCTGTACACTCACGCCTCAACCCCAAGACTTCCCCCCAAAACATCACCATCGAATCCCTCCTCCCCAACAGTGATAGCAAACGAGGAAACGATTGCTACAACCTCCTGCTGGGCACTGCCAGCAACCATGGCGAAGTATTCACCATGACCCGCCGCCTGCCTGCCGCCTATCGCGACCGTGTGAATGTGGAAAGCCTGGACGCCAGTGACAGCCTGCGCGTCACCCTCGACGTACGTCTTTCGAAAAAACAGGCAGAGCAGCTCACCCGCACCCTGAGGAACACCTTTCCCAAGGCGCAACTCATTCTAGCCGACTAACCAATCCTTTTCACATCTGATTGTTCCAGTTCCCCACATCAAAAGTGGGAAAAATGTGGAATGAATGTGGCGTTGACTGGATTCCTAAAAGTCACTTTCGGAGCACAAAATCTTACCTAATCAAAAAAAAATTAAACTTTTTTTGGCCATTTTAATAATTATTATTATTTTTGCACAATCAATTCCAAGTGCATTATAGGGTACTAATATTGATGTAAATAATATATAACGGACTAAAAAACAAGCCATTGTGGCAATAACACATAGACAAGGAACCCTACGTTGGACTAGAAAAACAGCGTCATTTTTTGCAATGACGGTTCTGTTTTTGTCTGTTGCCACCGCTCAAAACGAGGGTCAGTACTCACATTTTATGTTCAACCAGCTAAGCTACAATCCCGCTTATGCCGGTAGCCAGGGAGCTCTTTCGTTCTCCTTGCTTTACAACAACCAGTGGATGGGGCTCGACCTTCAAGCACCCACACCGGACGTGCAGCCTGGTGTGACTCCCACCAACTCCCTTGCCACCTTTGACATGCCCGTCAACTTCCTGCATGGTGGCATAGGAATTCTCTTCAACTCCGAGAGTATCGGTTATCACAACAATACCACCATCAACCTTGACTACGCCTTCCGAATTTACTGGGGCCGCGGTAATTTGGCCGCCGGCATCGAGGCCAACCTCTACAACTTTGCTTTCAACACATATAACCTGCGCGGCGCCGAAGATTTAACTGGAGACCCGCACAATCCTGTTGGCAGTAGCGGCGACCCGACCATCAACGGACAACTGGCGTCAGAATTCATGCTTGACTTCTCCACGGGCTTGTACTATCAAGTGCCAGGGGAATATTACATCAGCCTGTCGGTCAAAAACCTGCTGGCCTCCCATAGTGAGACACTGGCTTGGACCAACGCCCGTACCCTCTACTTGATGGGCGGTTACGAATACGCCTTCCCCTACAATCCCTCGTTCAAACTGAAGCCCAGCGTCATGGCCAAGACATCCGACTTCTCGGTCTTCCAAGCCGAAGCAGCGTTGCTGCTGGACTATGAGAGTGCATTTTGGGGCGGCTTGGGTTACCGTCTGGGCGATGCTTTCACATTCCTGGCTGGCGTCAACTGGAACTTTTCCAACCTCAACTGGCTGCGCGTGGGTATCGCTTACGACCTAACCACATCGCAACTGGGAACTTTCAAGACAGGCCGCAGTTTCGGATCGCTGGAGATTTTCCTCAACTTCACGTTCCGCATCATCGTGCCCGACCGTCCGCCGACGGTGTCACGTACCACACGATTCCTTTTATAATAAAAAGATATATCATAAAAAGAAACTTTTTTAAAGGATTCTACGTTATATAGAAACAAAAAAAATAATGATAATATGAAGAAGTTTGTTTTCCTCCTCGCCGCTTCGGCAGCCCTGTTTTACGGCTGCAGTTCCTCCAACAACCGGGGCGAACTTGTAGGCGTGAACGACCGTCCCTACTTTGAGGATATCGACCTCAAAGGCATGGTATTTATCAACCAGGGCAACTACACGATGGGCGCCGGCGTACAGAACGTCACCTATGGCGAGACATCACAACCCCGCAAGATGCAGATTGGGTCGTTCTTCATGGACGAAACCGAAATTACCAATAACGAGTACCGCCAGTTTGTCTATGCTGTGCGCGACTCGGTGGCACGTCGTATCCTGGGCGAGGCCGGCATCGACGGCTTCTTGGTGGAAGAGGACCAATATGGTGAGCCCTTGGATCCTCCCATCCTCAACTACAAGACTAAAATCGACTATGCCGATGCCGATGTTCGTCAAGCTCTCATCGACGGTGGCTTCTACATCATCGACATCAACCATCGCCGTGTGGTCGATGTTTCGAAGATGAACTATGAGTATTACTTCATCGACTATGCCGATGTCTCGAAGAAAGAGAACGGCATCGCCGGCAAGAGCGAGCACCGCGGCACCTCCTTCGCCGTACGTCCCAAAGGCCTGAACAACCGTTCCAGCCAGATTCAGCGTGAGCTCATCAACATCTATCCCGACACCCTGTGCTGGGTGCACGACTATGCCTATTCGATGAACGAGGACTATACTCGCAGCTACTTCTCCTCTCCCGCATTCGACAACTACCCTGTGGTCGGTGTCAGCTGGCGCCAGGCCAAAGCTTTCTGCGTGTGGCGCAGCAATATGCTCAACAACTATCTGGAGAGCATCGACTATTCGACCCTCAACGACTTCCGTCTGCCCACCGAGAGCGAGTGGGAGTTTGCCGCCCGTGGCGGTATCGCTTCGCAAAGCTATCCTTGGGGTGGTCCCTATGTGCGTAATCCCAATGGCTGCTTCTTGGCCAACTACGAGCCCCTGCGTGGCGCCTACGACGATGATGGTGGCGTGAAGACCCTGATGGTCGGCCACTACGCTCCCAACGACTACGGCCTGTACGATATGGCTGGCAATGTCAGCGAATGGTGTCTCGACGCCTACAATGAGTCGACCTATATCGTTGCCAATGCCCAGACCCCCTACTACAACTACAACGCCAAGGACGACGACCCGCTGGCCATGAAGCGCAAAGTGATCCGTGGCGGCAGCTGGAAAGACCAGAAGTACTTCATCCAGGTACAGACCCGCAGCTATGAGTTCATGGACACTTCCAAGTGCTACATCGGCTTCCGCTGCGTGCAGCCTTACTTGGGCCGTGTAAAGGGTGACAACCTGCGCACCGCCAGTAACGTGACTCGCTAAACAACACCTCTTAAGTAACAAACAACACATTATAAGCAAACACTCAAAAACACAAAATTATGAGCTTCATCGACAACATCGTTCGCAGTAAAGCGTATAAGAACTTCATGGCCAAGCTGTATGGCATCGGCGCGGCTGTCGTTATCTTCGGTGCCCTGTTCAAAATCATGCACTGGCCGGGTGCTAACCTGATGCTTATCTTGGGTATGACTACCGAGACCCTCATCTTCTTCCTGTCGGCCTTTGAGCCGCCTCACAAAGAGTGGGATTGGAGCTTGGTATACCCTGAATTGGCTGGCATGATTGAAGAGACCACCCTGCTGGACGAGAACGGCAACCCCATTGAGGCTCCTGTGAACCAAGACCCGCTGAGTGCGAAACTCGACAAGATGCTCGAAGATGCCCATATCAGTCCCGAACTTATCGACCGTCTGGGTCAGGGCATGAAGAACCTGGCCGACAGTGCCAATTCGATGAACAATATGGCCAACGTCACCGCCGCCACCGACAAGTTCGTCAACAATCTCGACAATGTGGCTGGACAGGCTGGCAAGTTGCTTGAGAGCATGCAGGGTGCCCCCGAAGCCATCTCGACACTCTCCTCTATCTATCGCGAGACCGCCGAGTCCCTCGGTGGCGAGACCAACTATGTCGAGGAGATGAAGAAGATGTCGGCGAGCCTGAGCAGCATCAATGCCATGTACGAGATGCAAATCAACAATGCCTCTGCCCAGATGAACCTCAACAAGGAGTTCGAGGAGAAGATGAGCACCATGCTCGCCAACTTCACCGACTCGGCCGACGGCATCATGAAATACAAAGAACAAGTCGACGCCCTTACCCGCAAAGTTGCCGAGCTCAACAATGTCTACGGCAATATGTTGGCTGCCATGCAGACCAGAATTTAACTACTACGCTATCAGTAATTCATTTTAACGCAAGGGTAACTAAAATTAAGGAATAGACTATGGGTGCAACAAACTGTCCGGAAACCCCGAGACAAAGGATGATTACAATGATGTACCTCGTGTACACCGCCATGTTGGCCCTGAATGTCTCCGCAGAGGTTGTCAATGGCTTCAAGACCGTCGGTTCGGCCATGACAAAATCCAACGAGAACATACAGGTAAAACTTGACGAGACATACGCCAATTTCTCCAAAGCACTGCAGAACAGTCCTGACAAGGTTAAGGAACAATACGACAAGGCACAGAAAGTCCGCGAGTTGTCCATCGCCATGGGCAACTATATCGACAGCCTTGAGTACACCTTCATGGCCACTCTCAACGCAACCGCCGAGGTTCCTATTGATATCAACAATCCCAAAAAGACCCGCAAAATTCCCGTTGTCAATGATGACAAGACGCCGAACTTCGACAGTATCCGAAAAGCCATTGACATCGCTGGTTTCCGCTGGCTAAAAATGGACGAACTGCACGAGAGTTCCCGTATGTTCATTGACGGTGGCGCTGGTCTTGAACTGAAGAACAGAATCATCGAATACAAACGAAACGTCAAAGAGATTTTGGGTGAAGACTCCACCCATGTGAGCATAGCTCTTAATGTGGAGCAGAAAGAGCTCAATCCCGACAATGAACTGCTTGACTGGGAGGTGCTGTGCTTCTCCGAGGTCGTGTCCGGCTCTGCTTTGGTGACGCTCACCCGTCTGAAAGCTGAGACCATGAACGCCGAGTTCGATGCCGTCAACATGCTCTACAAGCAGGTCGACAAGGGCGACTTCAAGTTCGACCAGATTGCCATGATTTCTCGTCCCAAATCGACCTACATCATCCAGGGTGGCGTGTACGAGACCGACATCAACGTCGCCGCCTATGACTCCAAGCAGCACTTCACCGCCACTGTCAACGGCCAGCAACTGAATTCTACCGACAGCGGTTCGGTGCACTACCGTACCGTCTGCAACACCCTCGGGGTGCAGCGCATCAACGGTATAGCCTATGTCACCACCCCCGATGGCGGCACAAAGGAATACCCCATTAAGGACAACTATTTCGTTGCCAAACCTGTGGCCGTTGTCTCTCTGGACAACATGCAGGTGATGTATGCTGGTATCGAGAATCCTTTCACCGCCTCTGTTCCTGGTATTGACGGCCGCAATGTAAAGGTTTCCATTATCGAAGGTAACGGCAAATTGTCAGCCGGTGAGGGTGAAGGCAAGTACAATATCACTCCTGCCAACGGTTGCAAGAAGATAGTCCTTGGTGTCGACGCCATGGACGGCAAGAAAGTCACCCGCATGGGTGCCCCCGTGTTCAAGGTGAAAGAGATTCCCGCACCCGTCATCACCGTCGGAGGCTTCACCAATGGCGCCAAGGTGTCGCGTTCCAGCCTTGCTGCTGGCACCACCGTCATCGCCCGTCCGCAGGATGGCTTCGAGTTCAAGATTCCCAAAGGCAGCATCCGCGTGATGAGTCTGGAGGTGTTCGTCGGCAACAAGCCCTTCAACATGAATGGCAACTCCTTCGACCCCGACCTGCTCAGCGCTATCAAGAAAGCCAATCGAGGCGATAAGATTTATGTTGACGCCAAGGTCATGATGCCCGACGGTGTTCCTCGGACAAGCAGCTGCATCTTGACTATCAACAAGTAAACACTAACGATAATTAAAATACATTCAATATGAAAAAGGTTTTGTTAAGCATCTTCGCACTGGCAGCATTCGCAATGACTGTCAATGCACAGAGCATCATTGATGCCGAAGACGGCAGCAACCCTAACGATTTCTACCAGAAAGGTATCGTGGTTGGCAAGCGCGCCATGCCCTACCCCAATCTGCGTGAAAGCGATGTAGTATGGAAAATGCTGGTCTACCGCCAGATTGACCTTAACGAGAATTTCAACCAGTTCTTCTACTACCCCATCGAGCAGGGTAAGAACGAGCAGGGCCGCATCAACCTCGTCAACCTTCTCATGAATGCCGCCGCCAACGGCGAGTTCGACATCTATGAGGACGACGACATGAAAGTTCCTCAGGAATGGAGCAAAGCCATTGCCAACCTGCAGGGCCGCCAGTTGAAGATTCGTTACGGCGAAGAGGATGAGTTCGGCGACCAAGAGGTCTTCAACGACACCATTCCCGTTGACTTCGACCCCGCCACCGCACGTCTCATCAAACTCAAAGAATACTGGTATATTGACAAGCAGGACACCCGTCAGAAAGTCCGCATCACCGGTCTCGCCTTCCGCTTCTCGAAAGAGCTGCTCCGTTCCGGCGAGAGCGAGGAAGTCAACGACTGGAGTTTCTGGGTGCCCATGAACGACATGCGTGTGCGTCAGGTACTCGTCAATGCCAACGCCTACGATGAACACAACGATGTAGCCGAGCGTTCCTACGACGACATCTTCATCCAGCGCTACTTCGACAGCTACGTCACCCGCGAGAGCAACAAGTACAACCGTGAGATTACTCAGTACCTCACTGGCGAAGACGCCATCATCGAGTCACAGATGATTGAAGACAAAATCTTCGACATCGAAAACGATATGTGGGAGTACTAAGCCTCCGTCAAACCCTTTCTATCAGGAGTTAGACGTTAGGAGACCACTTCTAACATCTAACTCCTGCTTTTTTAGAATAGCATGAGCAGACACAGCATCCTACTGGCACTCCTATTGGCAGCACTGCCGGTCGTTGCACAGACCGTTGAGACACCTTCGGCCGACGACTTTCATGCCAACACGCTCGTAGGACAACAACGCCCCATGCCGTTCCCTCACCTCCGTGAGAGCGACGTCGTGTGGAGCACCATGCTGTGGAAGACCATCGACCTCAACGAACTCTTCAACCAGTTCATCTATTATCCCATCGAGAATCCCGACCCGTCGGGCAAGAAAAGCCTGGCCTATCTGCTGTGGGACGCCATGGCTGCGGGTGAGATACCTGTCTACGAGGACGACGAGCTCACCATCCCTATCGACAACACCCTATTCGTCGCCCGCTACACTAAACCCGACACCATCCTGCTTGAGATAGGCTACGACGATGACGACAACGAACTCTACCAAACCATCATACGACCCCATGAGTTCGACGGTGCCGAGATTTACCAGTATTCCATCCGCGAGGCCTGGTTCATCGGCCGCCAAGACACCCGTATGGACTCCCGCCGCCTGGCTTTAGCACCTCTCAAACAATCGTACCATAAGTTCGCCAACACGGAAGAGGAGATATACCTCGGCCGTCTGCCGCTCTTCTGGGTACCCATGCAGAACCCCTACGTCCGTCGCCTGCTGGCCAAATACACCGCCTACACCAATGACAACAACCTCGTGGGACAGCCCTCTTGGGACTGGGTCTTCCTCCACCAGCGCTACACCGCTTTCATCACTCGCGAAAGCAACATCTACATGCGCTCCATCAACCACTACCTCACTGGCGAAGACGCCATTGAACAGGCCGACCTCATAGAAGACAAACTCTACGATATCGAAAACGACATCTGGGACTATTAATACCATCGCCTCATGAAACTACTAACCATCGTAGGTGCCCGCCCTCAGATTATTAAGGCCGCCGCCGTGTCACGAGCCATCAAAACATGCGCCGACGACAGCCTTGAAGAATGCATTCTGCACACCGGGCAGCACTACGACGAGAATATGAGCGCCCGTTTCTTTGACGAACTGGCCGTGCCACGTCCCACATACAACCTGGCCGTGGGCTCCGGTCCTCACGGTGAACAGACGGCCAAGATGATTAGCGGCATCGAACAGGTGCTGTCCCGAGACCACTATGATGGTGTGATTGTCTATGGCGACACCAACAGCACCCTCGCCGGCGCCTTGACGGCGGCCAAGATGCAGATACCTGTATTCCACATCGAAGCCGGCTTGCGTTCCTTCAACATGGCCATGCCAGAAGAGTTGAACCGCATCGTGACCGACCAACTGTCCAGCATATGCTTCGCGCCCACCCAGACCGCCGTCGACAACCTCCACCGTGAGGGTTTCCTTGACTCACCCACCCTTTTCGCCCGACAGCGCAGACGCAATGTCGTACTGAGCGGCGACGTGATGCTCGACAACACCCTTCACTATGCTGCCGTCGCCGACCAACAATGCGACATCTTGTCGCGCCTTGGTTTGGAGTCCCACAGCTATGTGCTGGCCACCATCCACCGCAACTACAACACCGACGACCCTGTCCGTCTCACACAACTCCTGATGACACTTGCCACGGTGGCTCGTCAACGCCATATCTCCGTGGTGCTGCCCATGCACCCGCGCACCGCTCATCTCCTCGCTTCGGCAGGGCCCGTCCCCGAACTAGAGGCCATCCTGACCATCCCTCCTGTATCCTACTTGGAGATGCTGCAACTGGAACGTCACGCCAAACTGGTGATGACCGACAGCGGCGGTGTGCAAAAAGAAGCCTTCTTCCTGCAGCGCCCCTGCATCATCCTGCGCACCGAGACCGAATGGACCGAGATAATCGAACACGGAGCCGGACTGCTGGCCGGTGCCGATGCCGACGAGATACTCGCCGCCTTTGACATACTGGCAGACCGCAACATCGTATTCCCGCCCCTCTTCGGCGACGGCTACGCCGCCGAACATATTGTCAACAAGATAACTGACTACCTTAAACAATAATACCCATGGCAAACTTCGCACTCATTGGCGCCGCCGGATACATAGCCCCGCGTCACCTCAAAGCCATCGCCGACACCGGCAACAATCTGGTGGCCGCCTACGACCATTTCGACAGCGTCGGTCGCCTCGACAGTTCATTCCCCGACTGCTTCTTCTTCACCGAGCATGAACTCTTCGACCGTTTCTGCACCAAACGTCAGCAGACCGACAACCCCATCGACTGGGTCAGCATCTGCACCCCCAACTATACCCATGACGCTTTCATACGTTACGGTCTCCGCCTGGGTTGCAACGTCATCTGCGAGAAACCCGTTGTCCTCAATCCCCACAACATCGACAACCTGATGGAGGTGGAACAGCAGACTGGCCACCAGGCCTACACCATCCTCCAGCTGCGCCTGCACGACAGCATCGTGGCGCTGAAGAAAAAAGTGGAGCAAGGGCCGCAAGACAAGGTCTATGACGTGGACCTCACCTACATCACCTCGCGCGGCAAATGGTACTACGCCTCGTGGAAAGGCGAAGTACACAAGAGCGGCGGCGTGGCCACCAACATCGGCGTCCATTTCTACGACATGCTGCAATGGATTTTCGGTCCTGTACAGCGCAATATTGTGCATGTCATGAGCCACGACCGTGTGGCCGGCTACCTTGAACTACGTCAGGCTCGCGTGCGCTACTTCCTCAGCATCAATGCCGACTGCCTGCCTCCCAATGCCGTACAGGGCGAGAAACGCACCTACCGCACCTTGAACATCGACGGCGAGGAATTCGAGTTCAGCCAAGGCTTCACCGAGCTGCACACTCGCAGTTACGAAGAGATTCTCGCGGGCCGTGGCTTCCGCATCAGCGAGGCACGTCCCTGCATACAGATTGTCAGTGACATCCGCCGCGCCACGCCCATTGGCCTCCAAGGCGACTACCACCCCTTGGCCCGTCTTCCGCTGACCCCGCACCCCTTCGGCTGGGACGACATGAAATACTGAAAACCTATGGAGAACAGCATACCCATGGTTGACCTTCACGGTCAGTATCTAAGAATCAAACCCGACATCGATGCCGCTATGCAGCAGGTCGTCGACAGCGGAGCCTTTATCGGAGGTCCCGCCGTAAGCACCTTTGCAGCCCATCTGAGCGACTATCTGGGTGGTTGTCCTGTAGTCACCTGTGCCAACGGCACCGACGCACTGCAGATAGCACTCATGGCCCTCGGACTCCATCCGGGCGACGAGGTCATCGTGCCGGCCTTTACCTATGTCGCCTCCGCCGAGGTCATTGCCCTGCTGGGGCTCACCCCTGTGCTGGTCGACGTCGACCCCGCCACCTTCAACCTCACCGCCGCGACGGTGGCGCCGGCCATTTCCCCTCGCACCCGCGCCATCATCCCCGTGCACCTCTTCGGCCAGTGCTGCGACATGGAGCCTCTCCTGCGCCTCGCCGCCGAGTACAGCCTCCACGTCATCGAAGACAACGCTCAGGCCATCGGCGCCCAATACACCTTCGGCGACGGTCACACCGCCTTCAGCGGCACCATGGGAACCATTGGATGCACCTCCTTCTTCCCCTCCAAGAACCTAGGCTGCTATGGCGACGGCGGCGCGCTCTTCGCTCCCGACGCACAGCTTGCCGAGCGCATCCGTATGATTGCCAACCACGGCCAGCGTGTGAAATATCACCACGACATCATCGGCTGCAACTCGCGTCTCGACGCCCTGCAAGCCGCCATTCTCGACGTCAAGCTGCGCCATCTCGACGAGTACAGCGAGGCGCGCCAGCGTGCGGCACACTACTACACTGAGCATCTGCACAACATCGACGGCCTCGTATGCCCGGCCGAACTTTCACAGAGCACACACGTCTACCACCAGTACACACTGAGAGTGCTGGATGGCCGTCGAGACGCACTGAAAGCCCACCTCGCCGCCCACGGCATCCCCAGCATGGTCTACTACCCTCTGCCACTACACCATCAGGAGGCCTTCCGCACCATCTCCCGCATCGGCGGCGACCTGTCGGTGGCCACAGCCTGCGCCGACAGCGTGCTCTCCCTGCCCATGCACACCGAACTGACACCCGCCATCCAGGACACCGTCATCGACGCCGTCATACAATTCTTCAAACAACACTGAACCATGGAAGAGAAGAACTACTATGTCCACGAGTCCTCCTACGTCGACGCCGACGTGCAGATTGGCACCGGTACCAAGGTATGGCATTTCTGCCATATCCAGCGGGGCGCCCGCATCGGCCAGAACTGCTCGCTGGGACAGAACGTCAACGTGGGCAACAATGTCCGCATCGGCAACGGCGTGCGCATACAGAACAACGTGAGCATCTATGAGGGTGTCGAACTGGAGGACAACGTCTTCTGCGGTCCCTCGTGCGTCTTCACCAATGTCGTCACGCCCCGTGCCCATTTCCCCGTGCACGGCGTCTATGCCAAGACCCTGATTAAAGAGGGGGCCTCGCTGGGTGCCAACAGCACCGTCGTCTGTGGCCACACCGTGGGCCGCAGCGCCCTCGTCGCTGCCGGCGCCGTAGTCACCAAGGATGTCCCCGACTATGCCCTCGTCGCCGGTGTGCCGGCGCGCCAGATAGGCTGGGTGTGCGAATGCGGGCGGGTCCTCAACGACAGCCTGCAGTGTGAATGTGGCCGCCGCTACCAAGCGCACGACGGCCACCTCTCTCCTATCGAATAACCACAACTCTCCGCGCCGGATGGTTGCCTATCTTGACGAGATAGGCACCCGAAGCCTGTACGTCGAAGCGCAGCGGAGCGAAGTCGTCGCGCCGCGTGGCCAGCAGACGTCCCACGGCATCGTATAGCGTCACCGTATTACCTTCCGCACCTTCCACCACAATCTGCCCGTAGTGGGTGTAAATCTTGGCGCTGACGGTCTCCACCTCGTCCACTCCGACATAGATGGTGTCATGGAGATAGACGGTGTCGAAGATGTAGACGGTATCGCCTGGCAGCCACAGCGTATCGGTCACCGTCACCAGCGTGGTGTCATAGATGTAATGGTTCACGGTATCATATACCGTGTTGGTGATGGTGTCGTAGACGATATTTGTCACCGTGTCCGTCAGTGTCACAATGGTCGTGTCATGCACAGGGTACGGCACATTGATATAGGTGGTGTCGTGCACCGGCACGTTGACGTAGGTGGTATCGTGGATATTGATATAGGTGGTGTCGTGCACCGGCACGTTGACGTAGGTGGTATCGTGGATATTAATGTAGGTGGTATCGTGCACTGCATAAGGCACCATCGTAGTGTCATGGATAATGGTGGTGTCGTGCACCGCGTAGGGCACCATCGTAGTGTCATGGACTATGGTGGTGTCGTGCACAAAGACATCAATATAAGTAGTGTCGTGCACGTCAATGTAGGTGGTGTCGTGTATCAGTCGCGTGGCGAACCAGCCCACGGTCTGTATGCTGCTCAGACGGTCCACGCCGTCGGTGCAGCCCGAAGTGACGTTTAGCAGGCTGACGGGGTAGCTCTGCGTGTCGAGGCTGTCGAGGGCGTGCATCTGCATCCGCGCCACCGCGCCACTGTTGCCTACAAAGGGGCTGTTCTGCATGGAGAGAACCAGCACCCGCAACGTGGAGTCGTTCTGCCGCGCGGCACTGACAATGTGGCCGTTGCCACGGGCGGTGAGGCTGATGTCACCCGGCTCCATCGTGAAGTGACGGTGCGGGTACTGCACATCCATCTGCAACGCCGTGACGGCCGAATAGTTGTCGAGCATGAGGTACACCTCCGGCGTGGCGGCGCCGGCCTCGGCATTGCCAGCCATATACAGGTCGTTGGGCTCATAACGTTGTGCCGTGAGGCTGATGCGCTTCAGGTCGTTGCGCGGGTCGTTGGTGTAGAGCAACAGCTGGGCGCTGTAGCTGCCCTCGGCGCTGCCGCTGTAGGTGATGCGCAGCGTGTCGCGGCCGCTGTTGTTGATTGTCAAGGGCAGGCTGTTGAGCAGATGCCAGCCATCCTGCGTGAAGACCGCGCGGTCTATCACCAGTGGGGCATTGCCTGTGTTGCGCACCTGCATGGTGGCCGTGGCCGTCTCGGTGACGGGCGTGTTGCCCATGTCGAGGCTGCTGCTGCAGTTCAGGGTGGGGCTGTAGATGCTCAGAGTGCCAGTGTAGACGGCAGAGAGCACGTTGGCGCCTGTGCTGTCGCTCAGGGCCGTCTGCAGCAACCTCAGCGTGTAGCTCCCGTAGCCGTGCAGGCGCAGCGTGAAGCGTGCCACCACGCCGTCGGCGCCATGGATGGGCGTGCCGCCGAGGTTGGTCAGCAGCAGCACCAAGGTGTCACCCAGCAGACCCGCCGTAGCGGTGTAGCCTGCGGCACGGGTAGCGTCGGGGGCGAAGCTGCCCTCCACGTATGTCAGTGCCGACGGCAGCTTGATGCTGGTTTGCAAGCCCATGATGCTGTCCATGTTGTTCATGCGCAGCTCGACGATGGCGGTGCTGTCGGTGTAGCCACTGCAACTCAACGGACGCAGCTCGTTGACCGAATAGGGGTCGGCGCTGATGGTCAGCACACTGTCGCCCACCTTGGCGTTGGTGTGGAAGATGGCGCTCATCGTGGTGGCGCCGGCGCGCACAGGGCTGTAGGTGAGGGTGACAGTCTGCTGTGCTCCGGCAGCCAAAGCTGTCGGCACCGGACAAACGAGCGTGCTGTCGCTGAAGGTGACTCCCGTGAGCGTCAGCGGCTCGTTGCCGATGTTCTGCAGGGTGACGCTGCGGGTGTAGCTGCTGCGTATCGGCACGTGGCCGTAGTTCACCGTGCTGACGCTGAGGTGCACCTTGGGGGCCTGCACCGTGACGGTTCCTGAAGTAGCGTCCACACTAAGGCTGGCGCCGCTGGCCGACGAGAGCACCGTCGAGGTGGGTGTCAGCGTGATGGCGCCGGGCTCCTGGCCCAGCACCACGCGGAAGGTCAGCAGCGCGCCGCTGTTGCCCGTATAGGAGGCCAGCGCCAGGCTGTAGCTGTAGATGCGCAGGCTGCCGTCCATCACGGTAGCCGTCAGGGTGTGGCCGTTGCTGCGGCTGGTGAGGGCGGCGCTGCCAGGCACATAGGTGAGGTTGTCGCCCAAGGGGATGAAGGTCTGCAGGGCCGTGACGGCGTCGCTGTTCTCCAGCGCCAGGGTGACGGTGACGGTGTCGCCCGGATGGCCGTTGCCGCCCGTCAGACTCAGGCTGTTCTGCGCCTGTGCCGTAAGCCCGACGGCAATCCATATCAGTATGATCAGTCTTTTCATTTCACGATAAGTTTGATGGTTTGGGCTTTGATGCCGTCGGCGTAGAGTGTGGCGAAGTAGATGCCGCGGGGCAGACCCGTGGCGTCCCATGTCAGGCCGTAGCGGCCTGCCGTGGGCGTGGCGAGGCTGCGGAAGTCAACCCTCTTGCCCGTCATATCGGTGAAGACGATAGCCACCGTGCGATAGTTGCCCACGGTCATCTCCAGACGCACCTTCTCGCTGAAGGGGTTGGGATAGGCCACGGCGAACTGCGCCTGCACCGCCTCGAGGTCGGTGAGACCCACCTGGTTGCCGTCGAGCGGGATGACATTGTTGCCCGCCGCATCGCTCAGCGCAATATTCTGAACTCCGAATTCCAGATTCCGAACTGCCAGCAGGGCGGTCTTGCCTGCCGGCACCGTGGCGCCGCTCATGCTGTAGAAGAGCATCGTCAAGCTGCCGTTCTCCTCGACGGTGGCGCACTCGAAGCCCGCCAGGGCCTGCAACACCTCGACATCGGCGCGCGTGCAGCCGCCCAGGGTAAACTGCAGGCCCGCCAGCGCCACAGGCGTATTGATATAGAGGGTGTCGTTCTCGACAGTGTAGACGGCCGTCTGCTGGTCGGTGATGCTCTTGCTCTGCTGGCCTGGGTGTAGGATGATATTGATGATATTCACGATGTCGAGCACATTGATGGTGCCGTCGCCGTTCACGTCGGCAGCCTCGAACAGGAAGGGCTGCGGGTTCTGCCCTGTCACGTAGTTGATAACGGAGATGACGTCGGCTACATCAACGTGGTAGCTGCCGTTGGCGTCGCCCGGAATGGTGCTGTGGGGCACGCAGCTGACGGTCTTCGAGGGGCTGTTCTCCGTCAGCGAGGTGCTGAGTATCTTGTAGTAATAATAGTAACGCTCACCCGGCACCACATTGTAGTCAGTGTAGGTGGTGTCCAGCACCAGTGAGGTGTTGATGCGGATGGTGTCACCTGGCATAGAAACAGTGTCGTAGACATACATTCCCAGGTCGTTGTCGTAGTGGCGGTTTGTCAGTTGCTGCACATACTGGTAGCGGTAGAGGTTGAATCCGAGGAAGTCCTCGTAGTTCACCTCCTGGTCGTTCCATTCGAGATCCACCTTGCCGATGCCTGGCGTGGCCTGGAAGCCCGCGCTCATCGAGCCCGACGAGGCCACATAGACGTTGAAGCGCTGGTTCTCGTAAGGAATCTCAAAGTGTTCGTCATCCTGCGCCTGGGCCACATAGATGCGGTTTAAGCCGTCGATGGCACTGCGGCCCGTGAGGGTCAGGTGGGCGGTGTAGATGGTCGAGTCCGCGCTCCATGATGCATTTTCGCTGATAGCCGTCTGTGTATAGGGCGGCCGCACACCCATCGCCACCATCGGCGTGATGCTGGTGTCCATCGTGCGGTTAAAAAAGACTTTGAACTCGTGCGTACCGACACCCAACGGAATAATGCTATCGAATTCATCCTGCGCGTCGTAGCCGTTCACCTCAACTTTCCAGACGATGCCGTGAGCGTCCTTAAATGGATGTGAACTGTGTTTGCTTAAATCAAAGTGTGTAAATGATGTAGTATTTGGTGTATTAAAATCATATATATGATTACGAATTATTTCTTCTTTTATTGAACCATAATAATTAGAATCAGGCGTATATATAGAGAAATAACTATTACTGCCGCCCGGGAAAGAGAAATCAAATCCTGTGTCACCCGTATGATTGTTGAAAACATTACAATTTGATAACTTATCATTGGAGAATCCTGCTCCTACTGCTCCATATTGGTAGCTATCTCCAGAGGGATAATTATCAACAATATTGCAATTTACGAATCTACTAACACCATATGAGTATCCATACATCATATAATGATTATATATTACATTTGTCTTTTCTAACAATGACACATAATCAAATAGTGGGACTGTTGAGCATCCAACAGCATTTCTTATTATGCTGTTTCTTATTGAAGAAAATTTGCGAATATAATTTTGCTGATAAAGTATATAGTCAATTATACAATAGTCCAATTTGCCTTTATTGTTTGCATCGATCGAATTCCAATATGTTCCCAAATCAGTTTTTGTAAACGTAATCATACTGTCGGGTTTTCCTACAGCTATTATAGTAGCATTTATTGAACATCCATTTTTTATTTTAAGAGTTGTACCAGGTTTTATAAAAAGTGTGTCCCCACTTGGCAGAGCCAGATTTTGCGTGACAATATATTGTACATTCGGATACAATGTATGATTTCCCATAAGCATTCCATACAGTTTCACGCCATTAGTTACACTAATTGTAAATTTGTGTCGAAGAGTGTCCGTGGAATTTGATGAAGTTGCACATACAGCCAGTTTAATACGTCTACCATCCACAACATTGTTGGCTATTTGAATGTCAATTGGGTTAGCAGACTTTGCTTTGGCGTATGAAGAAAGTGGGTGGCCTAACTGCACATGGTTCTGAAGTATCTGGATGGTGCTGGTGTCTTCAAACTCTTGGAACTCTAACCATATCTCCACGCTGTCGGCTGGACCCCAGACGGTGCGGATGGTGGGATAGAGTTGCAGACGCTCGCCAGCATCGGCATACATGCTGCTGTCGCCATAGGCGGTGTCGTTGATTTCAATGGCAACACATTGAAACATGGCCGGGGCGATGCTGTCGGCATTGTAGACTGTCCAGAAGTCGACAGGCATAAACTCGGTGTTGTAGTTAATCAGGTCGCCGAAAAGAATCTCCTTGGTTAAATATTCGCGGCGTTGCAGCAGCGAGGCCACACCGCCGGCAACCAACGGCGTGGCCATCGAGGTACCATTATAGTTGCGGTAGCCTCCGTTGGGCACGGTGCTCATAATACCTACACCCGGGGCGGAAAGTTCATAGTTGTAGAGCTGTTCCTCTCCAAACTGTGAATAAATAGGACCGTCGCAATCATAATTGGAAAAGCCAGCCAACCCCAGCTGACTGGTAGCCTGCACTCCCAGCACAAAAGTAAAAGCACCGGGGAACATTGGACCTGGAGTTAGAGGATTACATCTTTTATCAATCTCTGCTCCATCATTTCCAGCTGCACCCACCAGCACGGCGGTCTGGTAGGCCACAGCGAGGGCCTGCTCCAAGGCGACAGAATAGGCGTAGGTACCGATACTCATGCTAATCACATCGGCGCCGTTCTGGCGGGCGTAGTTGATGCCTTGGATAATGGTGGAAATGGCGCCTGTACCGTCGCTCTGCATAACGGCGACGGGCATAATCAAGGCATCGGGGCAGGCTCCGGCAATGCCGATACCGTTGTTGGTGACAGCACCGGCAATGCCGGCACAGTGGGTGCCGTGACTGTTGAAGTCGTGCATCGCGGCGGTCTGGTTGACGAAGTCCCAGCCATGCACGTCGTCGCGGAATCCATTGCCATCGTCGTCTTGGTTGTTGGCGCCGTTGGCCTCGGCGCTGTTAGTCCAGATATTGTCGCTAAGGTCGGGGTGGTCGATATCCACGCCGGTGTCGATGATGGCGATGATGGGGCGCCAGCTGGTGTCGCGCTTGGGCGCCGTCAGCAGGCTGTCGATGCCGCAGGCCGGGAGGCCCCACTGCAGGGAGTACATTGGGTCGCCCAGGGCCCCGCCGTCTTTTCTAGGATGGCTAGCCAGGCTAGAAGGGCTAGTCAGGCTAGAAAGGCTAGCCAGGCTAGTATACGTGGCGTCAGCCACTGCCACCGCCGGCTCAACAGCCCCAAGGGCGAAGACCAGGTAGTTGGGCTCAGCATACTCCACCTCGGCCAACGCCGCAAGCTCCTCGATAAGCTCGTATTCCCGCTTGGGGCTCTCCTCGCTGAGGGTGATCAGGTAGAGCTGCGAGAGGTCGTGGTCGCGCACCTCGCCGCCGCCGTAGCTGGCGCTACGCCGCGGCTCACGCGGCATCACGAAGGTGGGACACAGCTGTTCCACACTCTCAATAATAAAGCTGTCGAGCACCGCCTGGATGGCCGGACAGGTGGTTCTAGCCTTACTAGCCTGGCTAGCTGTGGCACCCTTGGGCGCCACAATGGTGTAGGAACTGTAGTCCTGCAGCTTGACGATGGCCTGCAGGGGCCGGGCGGCATGCCGCTGCCACTGCTCGAGGTGTACCACCTCGTCCTCGTTGTTCACCGCCTCAAGATACGGATTCTGCGCCGCCAGCGTCATGCCCGCCAGCAGCAGCACCCAAAAGATAATCTGTTTATTCATAATATGATATGTATTTATTTCTTTTCCAGTGCAAAAATACGAAATAATTGTCACATGACAAAAAAAATATCAAAACAAGGGGGAGGGGCGTCTGTCTCGACACCTATTGGTGGTCGGCAGTGTAGGCGCGCCAGCGGTCGAGGCAGGCGGCGAAGTCGGCCGGCAGAGGGCTCTCGAAATGGAGGTGTTTGCCGGTGGTAGGATGCTCGAAGCCGAGGATGCGGGCGTGGAGGGCCTGGCGCGGGAGCACCTCGAAGCAGTTCTCCACAAACTGACGGTAACGGCTGAAGGTGGTGCCCTTGAGGATGGCATCGCCACCGTAGGAGGCGTCGCTGAAGAGGGGATGCCCTATGTGGCGCATGTGGGCGCGTATCTGGTGGGTGCGGCCCGTCTCGAGGACGCACTCGACGAGTGTGACATAGCCGAAGCGCTCGAGGACATGCCAGTGGGTGACGGCATGCTTGCCGTGCTCGTCGTCGCAGACATCCATGGTGCGGCGGTCGCGCGGCGAGCGGGCCAAGTTGCCGACGATGGTGCCGTCGTCCTCGTCGAAGTCGCCCCAGACGAGGGCGTTGTACTTGCGCTCGATGGTGTGGTCGAAGAACTGCTTGGCAAGGACGACCTGCGCAGCCTCGGTCTTGGCGACCAGCAGCAGACCCGAGGTATCCTTGTCGATACGATGGACGAGGTAAGGGGTGGAGTTGAGGTAGTAGAGGAGGCCGTTGACGAGGGTGCCAGTCCAGTTGCCGACGCCCGGATGCACTACCAAGCCGGCGGGCTTGTCGACCACCAGCACGTCGTCGTCCTCATAGACGACGGGGATATCCATGGGCTCGGGCAGCAGCTCGAACTCGTGGGGCGGCTCGGGCAGCAGGACGGTGATAACATCGCCGGGCTTGACCTTGTAGCTGGGCTTCGTCTCGACATCGTTGACGCGCACACATCCCGCCTTGGCGGCGGCCTGCACCTTGTTGCGCGAGACCCCCATGAGATGCGACTGGAGGTAGATGTCGATACGCATGGCTGTCTGGCCGCGGTCGACGGTGAAGCGGTGATGCTCGTAGAGCTCCTGTTCCTGCTGTTCTATGTCGGGAGTTTCGTCGGCCATGGGCTGTGGTTAGTGGTGGATGAGCAACTTGTGGGTGTACACGGTGCCGGAAGGGGTGACTGCGCGCAGCAGGTAGAGGCCGTTGGGGTAGTGGGCAATGGGCAGTGGGCAGTGGGCAGTTCGCTCGTCAAGCTCGCGGGCCACGGCAGACAGTTGGCGGCCGAAGGCATCGTAGAGTTCGACAGAGGAGCCGACGGGCAGGCCGTCGATATATACCACCTCGCGGGCTGGATTGGGATACACGGAGATTTCTGAATTCTGAATTCTGAATTTCCAATGCCCACCGTGGCGGCGCTGCCAAAGGCGGGGCGCAGCATCAGGCTGCCACTGAGGATGCTCTGCTGCCATTCGGTGCCGGTGAGGTACCAGATGCGGTCGGAGGTGTTGAGGCTGCGGTCGAAGCCGAGGTTGATATAGTCGTTGCCCGTCTGCTCGAAACCCACGAAGAGGGTGCCGTCGACCGGCAGGGGCGCCTCCAGGGGGTAGCGCACAAAGCCGTCGAAGGAGGCATGGCGTCGCTGCTCGTCACGGTAGAGCACCTCGGCGGGACGGCCGTTGTCGCCGAGGCTCCACACGGTGAGGTAGAACGGTATGGCGGCGTTGCCGGAGTCGAGGCTGGCGTTGAAGAAGAGGTCGACAGCGGTGAGCGTGTCGGGCGTGTTGAGGTCGAAGCGGTAGGCCAGGTAGAGACGCGAAGCCGTGGAGGTGAGGCCGTAGCCGTTCTCGGCGCTGCCGTCGTCGTAGGCATAGTAGTTGTCGAAGAGCTGGAGGTAACGCACCGTGTCGTTCCGCGGGTAGACGTCGCCGCTGGTGCCCTCACGGACTGTGTGCACCACGGTATAGGCCGTCGGCGCCGACATCGCGGGGAAGGCATAGTTCACCGTTGGGGTGGCATGCATGGCGGCCGTCTGGTACTGTCCGCCGGGCAGGAAGGGTGGCGCGTTCTCGAAGCCGCCGTCGTAATAGTACAGACTGTTGCCCAGCGAGTCTTCGACACTATAGGAATACTGTGACGCCAGCGGCGTGGAGTAGCGGTTGGTGATGGTCATCTGCAGCGTCGCCACCATGTCGGAGGCGCTGTACTGGCGGTAGGGCATGGCCCTGTAGCCGCGCAACATCGACGGCGCCGGCGCGGCGAAGGCCACATCGCGCGCCACAGGCACCGCCGCGGTGTCACGGCCACGGCCGAGCATCACACAGTCGAGGTGCCAAAAATCGCCATTGCCCGCCTTGCCAGCCTTGGGAGTGCTCTCCAGCGAGGCATAGTTGCGGAAACGGAAGCAGAAGGTACTGTCAAAGTAAGCGCTGTCGGCAAGGGGTATCACCTCATACTGCCAGGCGCTGCCTGTGCGTGCCATCAAGGTGTCGACGCTGATGCCGCCGCGGCACCAGACGGTCACCCAGGTGCTGTCGGCGGGGCGGTAGAAGTCGAGGAAGAGGCTGTCCTGCGGGTCGGGGGCCTCGCCTACCCTCTCCCACATATTGCCATGACCGCCGCCGGGGAGGTAGTGGAAACTGAGCACCACCGAGTCGGAGGGCGTGAGGCTGTCGAGGCTCAGGGGCAACGACAGGAGCGTGTCGGCCGGGAAGAGCGTAGTGTTGGCTTGGGCATAGAGGTTGCCGTGGGCGTCGAGGGCGTCGAGTGTGGCTACGCCGACGGTGGGCGCCAGCGGGCTGACGTCGACGGTGGCAGTGGCACTGCTGGCGGGATGCCACAAGGAGGCATCGATGCCGGTAGCGAAGTCGTCAAAGAAAGGCAGGGAGACCGCCGCCAGCTGTTCTTTGGCAGCGGGACGGAAAGGCACAACCGCATGCTGCAAGGGCAACAGCACCTCCTGGGCTGCCGCCGAGAGCGGAAGAAGAACCAGCAATGCTATGAGCCGGCGTCTTACCATGACCAGTCTTCTCTCTCTTCCAGTTGCTCGGGCGTGGGACGTCCGTCATCGATGAAGTCGGGATCTTCTATCTTGCTGGAGTCCACCTGGAATTCACGCACCATGCGTTCCACATCGGTGGCATCGGCATCAATATACCAAAGTTCCACCGAAGTGCCGTAGGGATATTTGCTAACGCCCGTGTAGTCGGGCTCCTGTCGGCACACCACGGCTGTCAGCCTGTTCTTGACGCCACTGTAATGCTCGCGTCCCACATTGAGCGAAGCCGACAGCAGGTCGCGCCGTGCACGGTCGGAGGTCTTGCCGATGACGAAGGGCACCACGCTGCGCCCTGTGCCGTCGCCAAGGCCCACCACCAGGTCTACCAACGTGCCACGAGCTATCTGCTGGCCTGCATAGAGTGTCTTGCCCTTGCTAGTCTGCTCGATGACGTTGTTCTTATAGGGGTCTTCGACGAACGACAGCTTGCCTGGCAGCAACCCTGCCGCCAGCAGCTCGTTGACCGCCTGCCGGACGGTGAGGCCCGCCAGTTCGGGCAGCACGGCGTCCTCGGGCGAGAAGGCCGTCATGGTGATGTACAACTTGCGGCCTTTCTTGACCATGGTACCCCCTTTGGGGTCTTGCGTCAAGATACGCCCACCCTCCTGGCCGGGGCGGTACACGGAGTCGAGTACCACAATGTCGAGACCGATGGGATTGTTGGCCTGCAGTTCGGCGATATTGCTGCCCACCATGTCGGGCAGCTCGTATTCCTCACCCTGGCGGGCATAGATGCGGATAACCATAAAGACCAGCATCAGGACCACCAGCGACACACCCAGCATCAGCAGCAGGTGGAGTGCCCAGGGATAGCGTTTGAAGAACTTCTCTTTTGCCATATATAACTTTAAACTCTTAAACTTCTTTAAACCTTAATCTAAACCAGTTCGCCCAGGAGGGTGGCGGCGGTGCAGTCGGTGACACGGACCGTGCGGTAGGTGCCGGGCTGGGCTTCGGGGCCTCCCGCAGCGGGTATGCGGTCGAAGACGAGCACTTTGTTCTGGCTATTGCGACCGAAGAGGCGCTCCTTGCTGCGATGGCTCTCGCCCTCGACAAGCACCTCGTACTCGCGACCTATCTCCGTGCGGTTGTTCTCAAGGGCTATCTGGCCCTGCAGGGTAATAATCTCGTTGAGGCGGCGTGTTTTTTCCTCGTCGGGGATGTCGTCGGCCATGTGACGGGAGGCGTAGGTGCCCTCGCGGAGCGAATATTTGAACATATAGGCGTAGTCGTAGCGAACACGGCGGAAGAGGTCGAGGGTGGCCAGGTGGTCCTCCTCGGTCTCGGTGCTGAAGCCGGCGATGACATCGGTGGTGATGGAGCAGTCGGGCAGATAGCGGCGGATAGCGTCGACACGGTCGAGGTACCACTCGACGGTATACTTGCGGTTCATCAGCTTGAGCATACGGTTGCTGCCGCTCTGCACAGGCAGGTGGATGCATCGGCAGATATTGGGATGCGCAGCCATGACCTGCAGCAGCTCATCGCTGAGATCCTTGGGGTGCGACGTGGCAAAGCGCACGCGCAACGCGGGGTCGATGGAGGCCACGCGGTCCATCAGCTCGGGGAAGCCGGTATCAGGCCAGGAATACGAGTTCACATTCTGTCCCAGCAGCGTCACCTCGCGGTAGCCGCGGTTGAAGAGCGTGCGGGCCTCGTCGACGATAGTCTGCGGGTCGCGGCTACGCTCACGGCCACGGGTATAAGGCACCACACAATAAGCACAGTAGTTCTGGCAGCCGCGCATAATGCTGATATAGGCCGAGATGCCGTTGGATGCCAGGCGCACGGGCTCGATGTCGGCGTAGGTCTCGGTGGTGCTGAGTTCCACTTCCGCCCTCTGGCTTCCGGCTTCAGACCTCACCTGCTGCAGCAGGTCGGGCAAACGGCGGTAGGCGTCGGGGCCGCAGACAAACGACACGTTGTCCTCCTCAGCCATCAGACGATTCTGCAGTCGCTCGGCCATGCAGCCCAGGATGCCAATACGCAGGTTCTTGTGGCGTCCCTGCATGGCTCGCAGCTCACGCACACGATGACGTATGCGCTGCTCGGCATTGTCTCGGATGGCGCAGGTGTTGATGAGCACGAAGTCGGGCGTCTCCGGTTCCAACGAGGCGCACAGCGTATAGCCAGCCCCTTCGAGGATGGCGCCCACCACCTCGCTGTCGGCGAAATTCATCTGACAACCATAGGTTTCTATGTAAATCTTCTCACTCATCGCAGCCTGCAATTAATCTGCAAAAATACAACTTTTTTCCGACATACAACAAATTATTATCTAAAACGTATAATCCGAAAGTTTTTCGTATATTTGCAGCATGAAAAGAATGATACTGACCGCTGTTTGTTTGCTGACACTGAGCCTACAGGGGCAGGTGGTATGCGACTCGGCATGGCGTGGCGATGTAAAGACGGTGCAGCTGTATCGCCCGGGGGCTGAGTTGGAGGCTCCGCTACTGACGATGGGCGGTGACTGCAGGTTGGTGCTGGAATTCGACGTACTGCGTACCGAGTCGGAGGAATTGCAATGGCATATCGCCCACTGCGACCGCCACTGGGTGCGCGACGGGCTGGAGTCTGTCGAGTTCATGACAGGCTTCGCCGAAGGGAGCATCGACGAGCACGACTTCTCGTTCACGACACTACGCGACTATGTGCACTACCGCAGCGTGCTGCCGGACGGCTTCGCCAGCTTCACCCACTCGGGCAACTATGTACTGACGGTGACGTCAGAGGAGCTGGGCGACACGCTGCTGACACGCCGCTTCCGAGTCAGCGAGCAGTCCGTCAAGGTACGCGCCGAGGTGACACGCCCCTACGACGGCATAGCCCTCGACCGACGACAGGAGGTTGATGTGAGAATAGAAAGCGGAGCATGGGGGCTGGGAAGCAGACCCGACTATCTGGAGGTGGTGGTGCAACAGAACGGACGACTGGACAACATGCGTGAGTTAGCATTCAGCGGCTACGACGACGGTGCCCTAGCCTACCGCCAGCGGCAACAGAACATCTTCGACGGCGGCAACACGTTCCGCTACTTCGACTGCAGCAACCTGCGCACACCGATGTACAACGTGGCGAGGGTGGAGGAATACGGCGGAGAAAAATTTGTGCTGTTGCGTCCGGAAGAAGACCGCTCGCGGAAGCATTATAGCACCGAGACCACTTTGAACGGTGGTATGAAGGTGAACATCTGGGACCGACAGAACCCGCGGCTGGAGGCCGACTATGTGTGGGTGAACTTCAGCCTGCCGATGACACAACCCATGCTGGAAGGCAGCGTGTATATCGTCGGAGCGCTGACAGACTGGCGTCTGGACGAGGGCAGCCGCATGGACTACAACCCAACACACAAAGCCTACACCAAGCGGCTGCTGCTGAAACAGGGCTACTATGCCTATCAACTGCTGGTAGCGAGGCCTCACTCCTCTACCGCAGCCATGACGGCGACGTTAGAGGGCGACCATCGCGAGGCGCCCAACCGCTATACAATATATATATATCAGCACAGCCCGTCGGACCGTGCCGACCGCCTGCTGGCGGTACAGCGTGTTATGCCTTGATTTTTAAGCGCAGCGCGTGGAGCGTGCTGTCGGTGACACGGAAACGGTGGTCGATGCGGACACCGACGAGCCAGACGATGCGTCCGTCGGCATCGACAAGGACGTGCACCCTGCGTTTCTCCAGAAGATTCAACTTGGCATCTTTCATGACGTCGCTCACGAGCCGTTGATGCTCCATGCCCAAAGGCTGCATACGGTCGCCCGCCTGCCAGGGACGCAGAGTAAAGGGCTGCCTAACGAGGTCGGCATCGACATACTCGATAGTGCTACACTCACGGCCGAAGCCCAGATAAGGCACCTCCTCGCGCACAATGGCCTCGCTGTCTACCTGCAGAGGCTCCGACTCTTCACGGTCGGCCACAAGAAGACGACCTCGGTCGATGACAGCCTCGCACCACGGTGAGAGGAATGTGCTACCTGTGCGTGCGGCAGGGAGTGCGGCAACGATGTCGGACACCACGGCAGCGCCGAAGCCGTAAGGCTGCAGGAGTTCATAGAGCAAGGTGGTTTGGGGCTTCAGGTCGGCCAAATCGCTTAGCTTGAAAACAGTGTATCGGAAGCCGAAAGGCGAATAGACCCATTCCTCAAGGCGGTCGGCCATGTCCTCGACACTGGCACGGTAGACCTCCTCGACATCGGCGAGGCGCTTGATGTTAGCCTCCATGGTAGTGTCGACCGAGGGATAGAGCTCTCGCAGGAGCGGCATAAGCTGGTGACGAATTCGGTTGCGACGGGCGTCGAGATCAGCGTTAGTACTGTCTTCGACATAGGCTAGATGATGCTCGTCGACATAGCGGTCAATGTCGCTGCGCGAGAAGCAGAGCATCGGGTGGATAATCCTCACCGCCCTATGCATCACTTCAGGGCGTATGCCATGGAGACCGGCGATGCCTGTGCCGCGGAAGAGGTTGAGGAAGAAGGTCTCGATGGAGTCGTCGCGGTGATGAGCCGTGGCGACGACAGAGATGTCGTGCTGGCGGCAGACGGTACCGAACCATTCGTACCGCAACTCGCGGGCTGCCTCCTCGATGCTCATGCCATACTCACGGGCTATGGCACGGGTGTCGAAATCGGTGGTATAGAAATCTACATTCAGTTCCTTGGCTAATTGTCGGACAAACTCCTGGTCACGGTCACAGTCGCCAGGGCGCAGGTGGAAATTGCAATGGGCGATGGAGATGCGATAACCTGCGGCATGCATCAAGTGGGCCATACAGACCGAGTCGCGACCGCCGCTGACGGCGAGCAGCACTCGTTGCAACGGATTGTACAACAAGTGCTGCTCTTCAATATATGCATTAATGCGATTCAGCATTATCGCAGAATCATCTTACGCATCTGACGCTTGCCGTCGACCTCAATACCATAGTAGTAGATACCTGCGGCGTAAGAATCCATGTCAATAGTGATGGCGTGGTCGCCTGCCATGTAGAACTTATCGGCGCGGTGGACGATGTGGCCCATGGCATCCATAACGAAGAAGCGTACATTGGCGGCTTCGGGCAGCGTGAAGGGGATGGTAGTCTGGTGCGAGAAGGGGTTAGGATAGTTCTGCTCGAGAACCAACTGGGCGCCATTGACCGAAGGCACACCTTCAAAGTAGTTGATTACTTCTATGGTGGAGGTCTGGTCGTTCACACGGTTGTTATCACCCGAGACTGCACGGATGTAGCCGGTACCGACATACTGACGTGTGGGTGACTTGGGTATGCGACGATTAAGTTCGATATGAATCACCTCACCCGGGTCGACACGACGCTGGATGTTGGTAATGTTGGAGTCGCTGCCATTGATAACGGCGCGCAGTTTCAACAACTGTCCGACGACGGCGATATTACCCACATTCTGCAACTCGAGGAAGACACGGCAGTCGTTATTGGCATTCTCTTCAACAAGCACCTTGAGCACCTCAATGTCAACGAACTGTTCGGCAATGATTTTGGTAGTATCATTCGAAGGATCATTATCGTCATTGACATGCACAAAAGCATCGACAATGGGGTAACCCGACGGACGTTTCGGAAGTGTACTCGCAAAGAGATAGTAGCCGGTGTTGAGTGCCGCCAGCGGCTGAGCCCGATAATAGGTTTCACGCACCATGGTAGATGTGTCGTTATCAATCCAATAGCCCACCTCGAAATTGTTAACGCCACGAGCGCCGACATTGTCAATGATGAGCGCAATACGGACGACGTTGTGGTCAGAGGAGTCAACAATGACTGACGAGGCAGCAATGTCGGTGATGCCCATGATGCCCTCAACATGCTTGGTAATAGTATCGTTGTAGATGTAGTCGTTGTTCGGGCTATTGATATAGGCCATGATATTCAGCATACCCATTGGTGCTGTGATGCGGCGATGGAAAGTATAGTTATAATACTCCAGTGATGCCAGCGGGTGTCCGAGAAGTTGATTGAAGTCAATGTGCTCCTCGACATGGGTAATGCCGTTGATAACATAGGTTGCTGTAGCCTCGTTGATGGGCGAGAGACCATAGTTGCGGATACGCATGATAACCTTCACCGCGGTGTCACCGGCCACCACATGGTCGAGCGGCGAGAGGAAGCTCACGGCACAAATGTCATTGTCGAGCGGTCCGAGGGTGAAGAGCTTAGACAACGTGTCATTGTTGCGATAGATATCGTCAGCACGCGTGGTGAAAGCTGTGATGTGGAAGGTCTCCGGGAAGGCGTTGGTAACGATGAAGGGCGAACCGCACTGGAAAGTAGCAACACTATCAGGCGGTATCAAGCAGGTGTAATCGGTATACTTGGGCAGGTAGGTGCCATAGTGCGTATAGCCTATACGTATACTGCGCAGGGTATCATAACCATAGTTCTTCACGACGACCTCAGGATAAATCGTCTGTCCGTACTTGGGTGATGCGGGCTGTGGAATATCCACAACACCGGCATCAATGGCACGGCGCGCGCGGCCAACATAGAAGTTATCCACTGCACAGCCACCGCCGTAAGGCGAAGAGGTGGAGCTACCCATCGGGGTGCTATAGACGAAACGGAACTGCAGATTCTCGTTGAACTCTGTAGTAAGGCGTTCACTGGTGGCACTGACGTAATAGTAGTCATAGTAATCCTCACTGGTCGAAGTATTGGATGTAGTGGTACCGGTGAAGTAGTCTTTATCGAAATCGTACCAGTTAAGCAGCGAGTCGCGGGTAATGTTAATCCACTTACCCTCGTAGTTGTAGTACTCAACACGGAGCATACTCTCACTTAGGAGGTGGCGACGCAAGCGGAAAGCGATGGTGTCGGGACGCACCTGCGAGATATTGATGATGGGGCTATAAAGGTAACTCACATTGCCACGTTTGCCAGATACGATGGTGCTGTTCAAACTTGTGACCCAAGCGTATCCACCCGAGTATGTGGTGTCGAAACGCGACTTATTGGGCATACCACGCTGCCAATAGTTCTGGGAGTACTTGTTGTATCCTCTGGGAGCATACCACTGATTGAGGTCGTCGTAGTTGTCCGCGAAGACAGGGCGTGTCACACGGAAGCGGTGATACTCATAGTATAGCGTGTCGTTACTTGTATTGGCATCATCCAACATATTGTGCCAAATAGTGAGCGAGGTGGTGCCCTCAGGGAATACATGCTCCGGCAGGGCCACCACGGTGCTTTGGCCTGCTCCCAGCATACCAGTCCAGTGGACGACACCCGTGGCATCGGGATCAACAGTGTCGGCAGCAAAGTTATAGTGAATATCGACTGCGTTAATGGCATTAGTGCCTCGGTTGGCCATACGGAAGCGAACCACCCTGGGTGTTGCATTACGGACAAGATAGCTACGCGGCGAGACAATCTGTGTGATAGCAAGGTCGTTCGCCGGAGCCTCCTCGTCAACGAAGAGCAAGAAGTCAATCACATGACCATCGGTGGTAAGTGAATTGTAACTAGACACCTTGACACGCATTCTCATGTAGCCCAGAGAAGCACAGGCAGGAATGGTGATGGTCGAGGCGAGTGTTGAATCACTATAGAACACCACGCCATTAATCATCGTTTCGTTACACGAGCCGGAAGTGCTAAAGTAGCCGTCACGGTTGTAGTCGATGCTGACAGTACCACGACAACGGAACTGCTGCTCGGTGGGATCAAGCGGCGTGATTTGAATTAAGATGGAGTCAGTGGTACCACGAGTTACATGAAGCACCGGATACTCCGTATTGTTAAGGTCAATGTTATTGGTGATATCCGTCTCAACCAATTGGGTATGAGACCTACCCAACGGAGGCATCTCCAAATCGATGCCGTTGTACGAGACGCGTGTGATATCGAAACGGCTATTGTCGGCGTCGGGGAACTCTATACCTCTTGTATAACGAATCCTCGGCAAAGAGCAGAATGCATAAGGCGTCCGGAGGGTATCATTACGACGAGTGGCATCATTGGTCAGGTCGGTCCATACACTCAACGTATAGCCAACGGAATCTTTCTGGTTGGGAATATTGAGAAGGGTATCGAATGTAAAGACATAGACCTGCTCAGAAGCCAGATTCTCTCTCACTGTATCCGTAACCGTCTGGAGGACAGTATTGGCACGTTTAAGCTGATAGGTGATGGGGAAGTTGCTTGCAGCCGTGGTGCCATAGTTGGCTATCTGCACACGCACCGTGTCGTTCTCCATATAGACGCGGCTACCCAACGGTGCCAGCATACGTTCGACAGCCACATCGCGTGTCTTGCGCGGTGCCACATGTACTGTCACCGGACTGAAAGTACTGGCGCATCCCTTGGAATTGACCACATTCAGATAATAGGTACTGTCGTGGAAATATTGCGGCGTATTGTTCCATCTCCTAGACCGATTATAATTGGTTGCATTGACAGTCACCTGATTGCTTGCTGGGAAGAAAAATGCTGCCGTAGAGTCGCGATACCAGCGGATAGGCAAAGTGTTCTCCTGTTCTGCCGTCACCTCGCCCCACGTACCATAGGCGAGAGTGGTGTCATGGCCTATGGGAGGCGCGGGAGTGGGATAAGAGTTCACAAAAGGTGAGGCGGTATTATTCAACGGGGTTGTGTCGTTGGTCTGGGTAATATCGAATTCAAAGTTCACCCAACCCCTTAAACGCACCGAAATTCCATTTTCGCTATAGTAGTCGGTGGGATACAGATTGGCAGGAGCTCTAAAATCGAACCAAGTATCCGAGTTGACAGGAAGCATTTGCGGTAGTGTGTCATACTCTTCATAGTAAATGGGGAGTGTCGGGATGGTTACATTCGCCGTGTTAAGCACCGCGCTATAGCCTATGGTGATAACAGAACCAGCGGGGAAGGGCTTACTGCCAACATTCTTGACATTAATCCTTATCTGCGCCTCAGCCATTTCACAACTTTGAGTCGGCGTCATCACTTTCAATGCAGAAAGATTGTAGGCGGGAGCCAGATAGAAGGGTTCGCTCTTCTCGTTGTTGTCCATAGACATATCATTACTATTAGTTACCACCACCACATGTATACGGTTGGTGTCAATGATACCCAGGTAGGTGGGAACCATGACGGAGTCAGTCTTCATCTGCGCGGGCACAAAGGTGCCAAGATTACGGACAGCGGAAGTGGTTGTACTCTCGTAGCCTTCGATATAGGCATACCAAGTAACGTTGGTCTCGTTCGAGAGGCCGTTATTGTTAAAGGAAGCCACCACACGAACCGAATCGGTCTCCACGTTGGTGGGGTTGGTAATCTGTAACGGCAAGACGGGCTTGGAGATGCGCACCACAGCCATATCGTGGATCAGACGGTCTTTCTCATGGGCTCCGATGGTCGGACCAGGAATCTGAGGACGGGTGTTACCGTCAATATCGTCTATCACCTCTGTATTGTACTGCGCCTTGCCAGCCAGGTTAGTCATTGTCAAGTGCAGGTTGTCATTAGCCATGAAGAAAGGCTCCTCAAACACCGAGTTACCATCCTTCTGGTTCTGCGTCTGCAGGGCCGACAACGTCGCCATATTGTTGACGCTGCCCCATGCGAATTTCTTGGTCGCATCCGTATAATAGTCGTTAAAGTTAGACGTTGTCACAGAGTTGGGCTGCTGCACATAGTAGGCATAGCCATAGCCGAAATTGGAGAAGATATTGTTCATCACCGTTATCTGCGTAGGCTGCATGGGCGTGTTACCTGTCCAAAATGCGTAAGACACGTCGTTGGCACTGTTTATCTGACTGACAGTACTGGCAGACGTGACATTGCTGCCGCGTACACGCACCGAGTTATACAGCACGTTGATATAAGAGCTCAACGAGTCAATCCAGATACCTGCCGACTTGGCCGGCGAGAGACCTGCTGAACCAGTACCATGAGTACCAATCATGTTATTAACGATAAGCGCAGGATTACCCACCGTGCCTGTGACATGCTCCAACTGAATACCACGTTTGGCGCCCTGGCGCTCATCAACCAGATATATGGCATTCTTCATGAGCACCACACTATCGGTTGTGGTGGACAAATAAACACCTATCAGACCTCTGTTGTTTGTCGAGTTGCCGGAACGAATCTCATTTTGAGTGATATTGACACGATTGATGCCGCGAATATAGATGCCGCCGCTGGCAAAATCACGGAATATGTTATTGTAGAGATGGAAGTTGGAATAGTTGGTATTTGCGCCAGCAGTCTTCAACGCATAGTAACCGCTATCCGTCACTGTACCAATTATGGTGAGGTCGGACACATTACCCTGCAACACAATACAAGAAGCATTGGCATTCGCAATAGTGCCTTTCACCTTGAAGTAACTATTGGTAATGCGGATATTGCTGTCGTTCTGCAGCACCAACACATTGGCGAAGTTCACATTGTTCGTTATCGGACGTGCTTCCATCATGATATTGTCAATACTCACATTGGAGGCGCCGTCAATCATCATCACGTAGTTGGTCGCCTGGCTAGTCGACGCCGTAAGCAAGACGCTGTCGTTAGTACCGACAAATTGGATGGTGTTGATGTCCGAGGAACCATCAATATTGCCCAGCATCACCTGTTCATTATAAACACCCGGCGATACCATGAAAGCAACAGGGCCGACGACACCCACAGCATTGAGCGTATCTATAGCGGCGGTGAAAGAGGGGTAGTCGGCAGTGGCATCGTTGGCAGCAATGGTGTAACTACCACCGCAGAAGCGGACTGTAATCATACCTGAGATGGTATCGTTGCTGGCAATCGTGTCACCCATGACGCTGGCAATAACTGTCACCGAATGACGACCTGGAGAAAGTACACGACGGAAAGCCTCAAGGTCATATATCTGTCCTGCAGCCATCGAGTCAACAATCACGGTGGAGTCAACAGGCATCGCGTCAAGGTAGTAACGGAGCACCAGTGTGTCAATTGCCATACTTCCCTGATTGCGCATCTTCAACGGCGGGGCGACAGTGTCACACGAGTTATACACCAACGTATCGAAACCGTCTGCCCAGAAAATGGATGCATCATACTGAGGCATGCCGACAAGGTTGACATTGTATGTAGTAATCGGACCTGCACAACCATAATAATCCGCCATAAACTTAATGTTAGGACGGTTGCTGCCCTTCGTCAACGAGCCTGTCGTGGGGAGGATGGCCGAAGATTGATTCTTATGCAACGTAGTGTTGGCCTTGGTCGTATAGCGAGTTCTCACACCCGTTGTAATAGCAGTAGCCAGTGAGTAATTCACCTCCACCACTACGGAGGAAGTGCCATCCCAGTAGTACGGCGTCGTCAGATTGTGAGTAACCCACGCATGGTCGTCGTTCTGATGTAAAGTAAGGGTATCGCGGTGGAACACCTCGGTGGAAGCGTCTTTCCAAGATGTAGCCGAGGTGCCTGTAAAGATTGTGTCGGGTGTGGAGCCCATCGCGATGGTATAATTCAAGAAATTGATGGCAGGGGTCGAGCCCACGATGGTATCAAGGTAGAACGAGAGTGAGTTGATATAGCCCGGCACCAGTCCAGCCGACCTAAGATCATAGGCAGAATAGAGATACTGCTGTTTGACAAACTTGGAATAAGGCTGGTAGGGCGACGGGAAGTTTGTATTATTGTTGGTGGTAGTGGCTGTTCCCACCTGCCCCTCTTGAGGTATGAGAGCCAAATAGGACATACCTCTCGTACCTGTACCATAGAGCAACTCGGTGATGTGCGTGTAACCTGTGTCGACAGGGTTAAGGTTGTAGTCGTACCAGACAGGCATAACATTCTCTGTGGGGATATGGGTAATGGTGTCGCTCGTTGCATATTGCACCATACGGTCAGGGATGGCTGCAGGTGCCGGGGGAGTATATAGCGATGTCACTACAACTTCGCTGGTATCATTGGTATGAATGGGATCGTCAGCATTGGCGTTGGCCCACACACGCACGGTAACAACCGTGTCGTGACTAAAGGCCAGGTTCAGTCTGGTCACAAAGGTATAGGTAGTATCAGTGCGTGACAAAATGTCTCCGACAATGGTCTCTGTGATGGTATCACCACCTGCACAATAGTTCAGGACCACATTACTGACGGTATCACCACCAAAGTTGGACACGGTAACCGTCACCTCCTCGTTACCCAATCCGCAGCCACCTTCGGGGAAGACGGGGGCTGTCACATCGATATCCACGGTCGGAGGTGCTAGAATAGCGACGGTCACATGACCCATATCGCCCTCACAGCCATTATCCTCATACATTATCCAATCAGGGTCTGTGCTTCCAACAAACATTGGGTCTGCACTTGTTGCGGGTTCCCAGTCACCGACATTGCCATTAAAACTCGTGCGGATGACACCCGCCGTTGTGTTGTTGGGGATAGTGAATGCTGAGCCACTCCACACATACGAGGGCACTCCCAAAGTAGACCATTTGACACTTTGACTCGAGGTGGTGGTGATAACACCGTTCAGCGGGATGGCGTCTTCAATAACTCCGTTGTGTTTATACACGAAAGCTATGGCCGTATTCCATGCAACGGTGGTTGAGCCGCTCAAGCCAAACGTAATTCCCGTATGGATGGTAATATTACTATCGGTGGTAGCGTTGGCGGCATATTGGACTATCAACGACTGCCCCGGCTCAATCTTGACATTGCCGAAGGTGTAGACCTTGTTGTTATACGTTCCCGTCGGTGACACTGTCATCAGGGTATCACCCTCCAGATAGGCCGTGGCATCGCCGATATTGGTCAACTGTACCACAGCTTTTCGGGAAGCCTGCATCCAGTAAGGCATCGGGGTTGTCAAACCGACGGTGGTGGCGGCATGCAACAACTCCACTTGTGTGATACGGACTATCGGCATAGCACGACGTTGACGGATGTAATATTCGACGTCATCCTGGATAACATCCGTAATGTATGTGGGACCCACATAGAAAGGCTCCGCATCCGTCGAGTCATAATACCAGTATATCTGGGACTGACGACGAGGGGCACTGGAGGCACCGTACACCTGCCAGGTATTAACACCAGCTGTGGGGGTAATAGTATCACGGGTGGCATAAGCAACCGAGTCAATAATGTCGGCCGGTGCCAACGGGTGATAACGGCTGATTACCGAAAACACATTAGTGTCATTCGTCTGGTTGGGGTCATGGGCCGTTGCACTGGAGAAGGTATTCCACACCTGGATGGTGTAAACAGCATCATGGTTGTTGACAGGGGGCAGGTTGAGCATATAGCCGGTATGCACCGAGACCGTATCGTCTGCCGGGACGGTCTGGGTAACAGTCGACGAATGAACCGCCCCTCCATTCACCCGATAATGCAGTTGCAGAGGTGTGGTTGCAGCAACGGCGCTGTCATAAACGTTAATACCATTATTGCGCATTCGCACCACCAGTTCCACCGATGCCGGCATATTGCAGGTATCGGCTACAGGACTGACAAGCCACTCGGGCTCAAAGTCAAACGGCAGCGAGGCGAACTCGAAAGCACCCGGGCAGGTAGCTATGGTGCCACGCAGGGTACCAAAAATATCGTCTGGCACTGCAGGAATCGGCATACCTATACCTTTGATGTTACGGTTATAGGTAGTCAAATCGACAAGGCTTGTATTGAGGAAATTGGGGTTGATTGATATTGACAAACTATCCTCAGGTAACGCGGACTGCCAAGCATCCAGGCTGACGTATGACGAACTGCCGCGACGGTTGAGCACTACGCCATTGGAGAAATACACATTGTGGCCTACCGTATCGGTCGTGCTGATGCCAGGCTGGTAATTAAAAGCGTAGTTTACATTGTCAAAAGATGCGATAATATTGTTTATGAAGCGACTATGGTTGAGCGTGCCGCCACCGAATGTGGCAGCAGCCACGTTGCTGCGGCTGGGAGCCGTCATCTTCACCGAGTTGTACACCACATCAATCCACTCTCCCTGGATGACATTAAGAGGGGTCTTCAACAGATTGGCAGTGCCATCGTCGTTGCTCACCAGCATATTGTTGGCCACCACCGCACGCCTGCTACTAGTACCAGTCACATCGCTGACTGCCATGGCGCCGGCGCCATGCGAGGTGTACACTTTGTTCCGCTCCACATTGATAGCCCCCGAGCATCCATTCAACAAAACAATGAAACTCGAGTTGCTGCGTACATCATACATCTCGTTGTCAACCACAGCAATGCTGTCCATATATTCCAACATGACAGCGTTGGAGTATTGGTTGGTGAACAGACTCTTTCTCACGACAAAACCTTGAGAGTGGTTATCAGGAGCTGCACCTTTGACGTAAACACCGATATTACCGCCGGTGAAAGTACAGCTATCCACCATTAAATTATCGGCATTGCCACTGTTAATCATAGAGTTAATGCGCAACGAGGCAATCGGGTTGTCAAGCATGTCGGTAAACGTACACCTTTCAAACCGACAGTTGACACTGCTGGGACCCAACGTAACCATGTCGGTCAGGGCACCGTCGTTGCGCTTGAAGACGAGATCCCTAAAGCGGATATTCTTGGTATTCTCCAAATTAACGATAGCATCCAGATTCATCGTATTGTCGGAATAAAGTGCGGCCAACTGCGCATTCCTCGACTCGAAGACGATATAGGCGTTATCGATGTTAGGCACTACCGGCATCGTGAACGAGGGGTAGTTACCAGGGGCCAGACGGACAATCAGACTATCCTCAACACCACAACGGCTGAGTGAGAAGAGGAACTCCTCGATGCTGTTGAAATGAGCTGAACTACCACCGATATTACGCACACCGCTCATAGCCCCATCACACATGACGAACTGCGAGGAACTGGTGTTGTTGTACGGCTCGTGGTCGCGATACTGCTGACTATTCGAGGTGACCGTGTCCTCCGTCCACACCGTAAGTGTATGGAAACCAGCGGGGATGTTTATATTTGTAGCAATAAGCACATCGGTTTCGTCTCCTCCTGCCAACACCCCAGTCCAATAATAGGTACCCAAAATAGTGTCGTCGATATTGTAAGAGATATGCACACCATTTAAGGTCCGCTCGCCATAGTTCTTAAGTTTGACAACAATGCTGTCGGGATGGTCAGTCATGGCCACGTTGTAGTTAGGGGTGACGAGTTCGCTGATGCCGGCATCATACAACAGGGGCTGCAGGTGTGTCTCGGTGAACACAAATGCCGGACGTTTGGTATCGGCATTCATCGTTTTCGCGCAGTCTTCGCAGGCAGGAGAGAAAGGGTTGTAACCATAGTCGGCGATACCATGCCACATATATATCGTCTTCTTGTTCGCGGGAGCCGTGATCATTTTCATATTTACGCCACTGCTGTGGTCATAATCTCCACCATAGGTAATCTGCATCACGATGTCTTTGCCGGCATAGAAGAATGTGTCTTGAAGTGTGATGGTCTGTTCCAGATTGGATGGCATGACAGGTACCGTGAACGACGAGTCGTATACAATCTGCATTGCTTCGGTGGAGAAATAATACCAGCCTGCATCGTCGGTTCCCACAGTATAATTGGTGGGAACGTTCTTCATCTTAATCTGGAATCGGGGATCTGTGCGCACTTGGTCGACACTCGACGCCACCATAAACCGCAACGCAGTGATGGCACCGGGGCCATAGCCTGCCGCAGCCATCAACGCCGAGTCGTACACAAACTCACATCGATGGTCGGCATCCAACGGCAGCGGGTACTGGTTACTGGCCGAGGTTCCAATGAACTGGGGTGTCGCCAAACCAGGTTGCTCTGTATTGCCACGCACACATCGGTACTGAATCCATGTATTGTCAGTCGGTGGGAAGGTAACCTTATTGGCATTGCCCGTAAAGTCACGCGCCACACAATAGAAACGCATCAGCGTGTCATAACCATAAAACGGAATACGGCATTCATAGTGATTTGCCTCACCCGTCGGAGTGCAGAACAATTTATTCACCGTGGGATTGCTACCTGCAGTATATAGCAGGTACACTGAATCGGGATTAATACCTGCCGACACCGTTGTTGTTGCGGCTAGCTCAATATGGGCGCCGCGGCTATTGGGATAACGCTCAACGGTAGGATACTCAAACATCGTGATTTTGGGTGTCACCATATACTCAGAACTGGCACTGACCTTGATATTGTCAATCCACCAAGCCACATTGTTAGTGTCAAGCGTCGTGGTCAAAGTGCGCTTCTTCAGAACAAACCTAATCAAAAGTTTACGCTGATCGGCAGGCACATTCGACGTCATCAGGTTGTTAATGTCGAAACGCTCGCTGCGCCACTGGTCATTGGCGACCGTGGTCGTATTCTGGCTCCACCACTCACTATAAGAGGTTTCCTTAAACGAGTTCAGATTGGCGAAGTCAGTGCTATACGTCCCTTCACCACCCGAGACATTGTACTCCGAATTCGACAATGGTGTCCAGTCCGTTTGATTGGCACGCTTGTAGTATATCTTACCCATAGCGTAGTCGACCGACGTATTGATGGGAATACGACAGATATGGTCAAAGCGCAAGGCAATGTAACGCAGTGTCGTGTTCTGCGAGAAGTCGATGGTGTCGAGAATTATCTCGACGTCTTGGGAGTTGTTCTGTACCAACTTTAACGCACGACTACCTCCACTATAAATCGTGGAAGAGTACCTGACACTCGATGTGGGCGATCCACTGTAATTTGCCGTCTCTCCCGACTCGAAACCTTGATAGTACATCTCAGAGACCTGAGCACGTACGACGAGGCTGGATAGTGCAAAAATTGCACTTAAGACTAAATACTTTGTCTTCATATTATTAATTCTATTATTTTCTATAAGTCAGCATTTTACATGGCTATATATAGACATTAACCCGCCTTTTGAGAGGCAGAAATATCAGTACAAAAATACAAAAAAAAACAAACATAGACATTCTTTTTTATAAAAACGTAAAAAAAATCTAAAAATTACAACGCCCATAAAAAAAATCCGCCATAACTGCTTTTCAAAACTAGCACCGCCAATCTATGCTTTTTTATCCGATACACATATACATCGCACACGATATAAAAGGCCACATAACCAAACCAAAACCGCAACAACACCGAGGTTACCCCTGACAATATAGCACTTAGCCTCATCCTCTGACCAAGAATACACAACAATACTAATTACCAAACAGATACATTATCTACCACCTTGGTAGCAAACACTCCATATGAAAAAAAATGCCACCGACAAGCACCAAACACCTGTCGGCGGCATCTGTTGGACAAATATATCGTGTACGATATATATATTACTTCATTCGCTGTTCCAAAGCTTCGTACATCATCACACCGGCAGCGACACTGACGTTGAGCGAAGCCACCTCGCCAACAATGGGCAGCTTTGCACGCACATCGCTCATCTTCAGCAGCTCAGAACTAATACCTGTCTCTTCGTTGCCCATAATAAGCACCGTAGGACGGCGAAAGTCAACTTCACGGTAGTGAACAGCCCCTTTCTCGGTGGCGGCAACTACCTGATAGCCACACTGACGGGCCAGATTAACGACAGTCTTGAGGTTGGACTCCCGACAAACGGGCAACCGCAGCAAAGCACCACTGGAAGTCTTGATGGCATCTCCGTTCATGGCCGCACTGCCATGGTCGGGCACCACCAACGCCCCGACTCCGGTACATTCTGCCGTACGGGCAATAGCGCCCATGTTACGCACATCGGTAATATGGTCCAACAGTACAACAAGTTGCGGGGCATCTTCTTGTTCCACAAGTTCCATAAAGCTCTTGTACCTAATTGCCGCTAGCGTAGCCACCACTCCTTGGTGGTTTCCTGAGGTCAATTTGTTGAGTTTCTCCGCAGGAACATACTGGAACGGTATCTCCCTGTTGCGTAGTTTATTACGCAACTCACTGGCCAGCACGCCACTCAGGTCTTTCTGCAGCAGCACACGCTCTACCTGTGCACCGCTGTCGAGAGCCTCCATCACAGGACGCAAACCATAGACAACCTGTTGCTTATTCGATATTTTCTCCATCCTTGATAGTGATTTTTCGGTCGGCCATGGCGGCCAATTCCTCGTTGTGCGTAACGATGACGAATGTCTGCCCAAGTTCGCGACGCAAGGTAAAGAAGAGTTCATGCAACTCGCGTGCATGCTGCGAGTCGAGGTTGCCGCTGGGCTCATCAGCCAGTACCACCATGGGGTTGTTCATCAGCGCCCGCGCCACAGCTACACGTTGCTGCTCGCCACCGCTGAGGGCCGACGGCTTGTGAGTAGCCCGGGAAGTCATCTTCATCATTTCCAGCAATTCACGTGCATGACGACGGGCCTTGTCGGTGGCATCGCCACGGATGAGAGCAGGTATCATAACATTCTCCTCGGCGGTGAACTCTGGCAACAGGTGGTGAGCCTGGAAGACAAAGCCGATACTCTCGTTACGGAACCGCGCCAACTCCCTTTCCTTCAATCGCGTAACATCCACATCTCCATACACGATGCTGCCGCTGTCGGCACGGTCGAGGGTACCGAGGATTTGTAGCAGTGTTGTCTTTCCAGCACCCGAAGCGCCCACGATAGACACCACCTCGCCTTGGCTGATTTCCAACGAGATATCACGGAGTACCTGCAGCGATCCGTAACTCTTGTTGATATCTATTGCTTTAATCATACCTCCACACCATTCAGGAATACACGCTCCACTTTGTTCTCACCGAAGCTATAAGGCATATACTCATAGCTCGGAATCGGCTTGGTGATATAGAAGTTGGCCTTCTTACCCACGGCAATCGTGCCCACCTCGTTGCTCACACCCATGGCGTATGCCGTGTTGAGGGTGGTGGCGTTGAACGCCTCCTCCGGCGTGAGCCGATAGCGGATGCAAGCCATCGAGAGGATGAGTTGCATATTGTTCGACGGCGCAGTGCCGGGATTGTAGTCCGAAGCCATAGCCACAGGCAGCCCCGAGTCAATCATCTTACGTGCCGGAGAAAGAGGCAGATTGAGAAAGAAAGCACAGCCAGGAAGAATGGTAGGCATTGTCTCGGTACCTTTCAGACACTCTATCTCAGCATCACCCATCTGCTCCAGATGGTCGACCGAGATGGCACCGTATTTCACACCCACCTGCACACCCCCCGAGACAGCCATCTCATTGGCGTGTATCTTCGGCCTCATACCGTATTTTATACCTGCCTCCAGTATGCGCGCAGTGTCTTCGACGGTGAAGAAGCCCTGATCGCAGAACACATCGATAAAATCAGCCAAACCCTCAGTCGCCACACGCGGTATCATTTCGTTAATGACCAGCTCGACATAGTCTTCCTGATGCCCGCGATATTCCATTGGGATGCCGTGAGCGCCGAGAAAATTCGACTTGATGGTCAAGGGTGAGTTCTCCTTAAGGCGACGTATCACACGCAGAAGCTTCAATTCACTCTCAGTGGTCAAGCCATAGCCGCTTTTGATTTCGATAGCACCCGTACCTATACGTATCACCTCCTCCAAACGTCGCTGAGCCATCTCGTAGAGTTCGTCTTCCGTGGCCGCCGCCGTCGCCTTGGCCGAGTTAAGGATACCCCCTCCCCTCTTCGCAATCTCCTCGTAACTGAGACCACGTATCTTGTCGACAAACTCGTGCTCGCGCGAATTGGCATAGACGAGATGTGTGTGCGAGTCACAGAAACTCGGGAAAACCATGCGACCGGTGGCATCCACCTCACGGTCTGTAGTACCGTCCCATTCGTTCATTGGACCGAAGGCCTTAATCATTCCGTCCTCAATGAGCAGATAAGCACCTTTTATCGTCTCCATCTGCGACATCTCTTTACCTTGTGCACGGAGTTTCGGCTGGTACTCGACTTTAACCAGCTCCTTGATATTTTTGATTAGTGTTCGCATAGTTTGCAATCATTAAACTGGCCGCAAAAATACTACAAATATTTCACATGGCAAAATATTATTTGCACAACAGCACCAATCACAGCGGCCGTCGGCTACATCGTCTTCCATCACCTCGAAGCTTTCAGCGAATCAAGGTGACCGCACCTGCACCGCTCCAGCGGTTGCCGTGCACATCCTTGAGGTGGTACTGGTAGGCATAGACGCCCTGCGGCATGGGGGTGCCGTCGGCAGTGCCATCCCACGTGGCGCCAATATCGGTCGCCGACCAAACCAGGAATCCCCATCGGTTGTAGATATACATCTCAAACTCAACCACCCGACAAGTGGTAACAGCCCCGAAGCGGTTGTTCTGCGGCTCACCGGGGGTGAAGATATTGGGGAACCATACGGAGCGCACCTCGACGGGATAAACGACACTGGTGTCGGCACAGCAATGGTATCGGTTGCAGGTGTGAAGGGTAACCGAGACGCTGTCGGGCAGCGGCTGGCGGAACTCATGCCACACATGCTTGCCTGTGAGAGACACTCCGTCGGAGAAGAACCACGACGCGCTGGCGCCACCCTCGGAGCAGTCGTCGAACACCATAATGGGGCCGTCGAAGTCGACGAAGTCGCGATCTGACGACAGGCAGGGAACAGGCGGCGGCTCGACGCCGACGGTGAGCGAGGCGAGGATATTGCCGCCGTTGTCGAGAAGGCTGTAGGTGGTGGTCTGCGTAGGGTGCACGACGATCGGGTTAAGACCCTGCTGGCTGGCGACCTCGTCGCTGGCTGGCGTGGTACTCCAGTGGAAAAAGCGAGTACCGTTGGCGGTGAGGGTTAGCTCCTCGCCTGGGCAGACGCCGTCGGCGCTGGCGGAAATGGATGTAGGAACGTAGGCCACATGAAGCGTCACCACCGAGTCGCATCCGACAGCCGTCGTGTACTCGAAGCGGTAGTCGCCAGCCGCCGTTATCACACTGCCGTCGAAGCGAATTGTGTCGCCAGTCATCAGTGTATCGTAGCGCACCTCGTCCCATGTCGGCAGCACCGTGAGCCAAAGGCTGTAGCACAATATGGTGTCGCCCAGCTCAAAGTATTCATAGTGGAAGGTCCCCGTGTCGGCCGTGCAGCTGTCGGGCACTCCAGGCCAGGGCGGGGTGTAGGCCGAGTGCTGGCACACCGTGTCGCGCCGTTCGACGGTGTCGCGCAGGAGTGGCAACTCCATGCCGAGGTTGTAGGCATAGGTCTCGTCCCACTCCAGCGCATAGGTATGTGCAGCGAAACGTCCGCTGTTGCACTCAAGCGTGTGTGCGCCCGTGCCAAGCGGGATACAGGCATAGCTGTACTGGCCGTCGAGCGTGTCGAAATAGGCTGCCGCCGAGATGCCGTCGAGCATCATGCCGTCCACCGCCGCAGTGGGCACCGACACGTTGACATAGCGGGCGGTGAAGGTGGTCTGTGGCGTGTTGGGTAGGGCAAAACGGGCGTGGCACACCCCCTTGTCGGCGGGCACCACCACCAGCATGGCAGGGTCGCCCGGGTCGCCGCCATACCTATGACTTGTCATATACTGCACCACCGACACAGGCGCGGTGGCCGTGAGACGCCTGGCGCTATCGGGCGGCAGGGCGAACTCGAGGGTTTGCTGTGGGCCCAAGGTGTCGAGCGGCAGTCCGTCGAGAGTAACCACACAGCTGTCGGCAGCAGTCACCTTCACAATGTCTCCACCCACATAGCCTACCCAATCCCCGCTGCGACCACAGAAGGGCACCAGCACATAGTCGTTGCCCCACATCGGCACCGGCACCGCCTGTTCGAAGAGGTGGTCCATAGACCCATTCCCCACCTCGGCCAAGGGGTGTCCCTCGAACAAAGCAAAGGGCTTGCCGTTGGAGGTCACCTCCATACCTGTAAGGGAATCGCCGCCACCAACCATCAAGCGGAGCACCTCGCCACGCATCAGTTGCCGACGCACCATGTCGCCGGCATGCAACGTGCCGCCCAAGGCATCGCACGGCAGGTAGCAGGTAATCCATGTGTTGTCCTCGACCGCCAGTATGGCTATCTCGCCACCGAAAAAGGCAGGACTACTCGACACATAGTCCTGCACCACATAGCGCGAGCCTAGCGCACGGGTGGTCAGCACAGACGCGAAGTCGGTGACATTGACCATGATGTTCGCCGCCGTCACTGAGACCGTGGCCTCGGCCGTCACATGGTAGCCCTCCGCGACATACGCATCCAGATAACTATTATATATTCTTGGAATCAAGATACTACCCCAACCGCCACTGCCGATGATGACCCAATCCGACCACCCCGTCAGCGGATTATCCACTTGCACCCTCGTACCAGGCTCACCGGTCACATACAGCTCCAGGCGCGCCCCGTACACCTCGATACTGCCATCCTCAGCATTCACCTCTCTCGGCCAAGGGAGCAACATGGTCAGCCAGAAATCGTCCCCCTCGGTGGCCGACACCGCCCCGCACGGCCCCTGGGCAGAGGCCGCTACCGAAACGGCAAGCGCAACAAGGAACACAAACTTCTTCATGAATCTTTTTTATTCTCTATGTCTATAAGACGCAGAAGTGCCTCTTTTCGGCTCACCGTTTAACTATATTTATATTTTTTTAACATTTCACAAGAGGAGCAACAATAGGAGTACCGCATTTTGCCCCCCCCGACTTCGGTCCACAGTCGGACAAAAGATGGTGAAGATGTTGATATAACTATTTCAAAGAAAGTTAGAAGAGCTCCTGCTGGTTGCCATTCTGCTTAATTTTGCCAAGGTGCTGGTAGGCCTGCATGGTGGCTTCGCGACCACGGGGGGTGCGCATCAGGTAGCCCTCCTGGATAAGGTAGGGCTCGTAGACCTCCTCAAGGGTGCCGGCATCCTCGCCGACGGCGGTTGCGATGGTATTGACGCCTACGGGGCCGCCCTTGAACTTGTCGATGATGGTGTTAAGGATACGGATATCCATGTCATCCAATCCGTTACGGTCTACATTAAGGGACTGCAACGCATAGCGCGCAATATCCAGTGTGATGGTGCCGTCGCCCTTCACTTGGGCAAAGTCGCGAACACGACGCAGCAGGCGGTTGGCGATACGGGGGGTGCCGCGCGAACGGCGCGCTATCTCAATGGCGCTCTCGGAGGTTATCTTCACCTGCAGAAGTGCTGCCGAACGGTTGACAATCTTAGTAAGCGTCTCGGCATCATAGTATTCCAATCGGCTGTTGATGCCGAAACGGGCACGGAGCGGAGCGGTGAGCATACCGCTGCGTGTGGTGGCGCCGATGAGAGTAAAGGGCTTAAGGTTCAGCTGTACCGAGCGTGCCGCAGGGCCGCTCTCAATCATGATGTCAATACGGAAGTCCTCCATAGCGGAGTAGAGATACTCCTCCACCACGGGCGACAGGCGGTGTATCTCGTCGATGAAAAGCACATCGTTGGGCTGCAGCGAGGTGAGCAGACCGGCAAGGTCGCCAGGTTTGTCAAGCACAGGACCGCTGGTGGTCTTGATATTGACGCCCAACTCATTGGCGATGATATTACTAAGGGTGGTCTTACCGAGACCCGGAGGACCGTAGAGTAGCACATGATCGAGGGGCTCATGGCGCTCTTTGGCGGCCTTGACGAAGACCTTAAGGTTCTCCACCACCTGTTGTTGACCAGCGAAACTGTCGAACAACGAAGGACGCAAAGCGCGCTCTATATCTTTCTCCTGCGCAGAGATGCTGCGGCTGTCGAGGTTGTCATTCATGGTGCAAAGATACATCTTTTTTCAAACATAGCAACAAATAATATATAAAAGTTTTTTGATGATAATACAATATTTACATTTGGCAGGCGTTATTCGTTAAATAACTTTCGATTATGAAGTCTATAATAGTAGGCACCGACTTTTCCGAAGGGTCGTATGTAGCCCTCGAATTGGCTGTCGACGTAGCCAACCGCATGGGATGTGACATTCTGTTGGTGTGGGTACGTCGCGAGAAGATGCTTTTCACCGGCGACCAGCTGGATATGCTAACAACCTTGGCCAAAGACAAGTTGCAGTCCCTCTGTGAGAAATTCCAGCCGCTGATGCAACACGGCCATATCCACCACACTATTCTCAATGGTAAGGTATCTACTGCCATCGCCGACGCTGCCAAGCGTGAGTTGTCGCCGATGATAGTCATCGGCACCAACGGCGCCTCGGGTTTCGAGAAGTTCTTCATCGGCAGCCAGGCGGCTCGCATCGTACAGGACTCGCCCTGTCCCGTGCTGACCATGCGCCAAGGCTACGACTTCCATAAACGTCTGGAACGTATCGTGGTACCCCTGCGTGTCAACGCCAACTCGCGCCAGAAAGTGCCGCCCGCAGCCACCATGGCCAAGATATTCGGTTCCGAGGTGCACATCCTCGGCCTGCTCGACCTGAAGGAGGAGGAGTCCGCCCTGCGCACCTACATCGGACAAAGCATTGACTATCTGGAACGTGAGGACATCCCTTACCACTTTGAGATACGTTCTTATTCCACCTACAGCGACACCGTGCTCAAATATGCCGACGACATCAAGGCCGACCTGGTGATTATCAACACCGAGCAAGACCGTGTCATCTCGCAGATTTTCCTCGGCACCAACGCGCAACAGGTGGTGCACAAATCGCAGATTCCCGTTCTCTGCATCCATCCGGAAGACTACATCAATATCGCTCCAAGAGTCTAATCTCTAATGAACTATGACGTCATCATCGTCGGCGCCGGCGCCGCGGGCATGATGGCCGCCGTAACGGCCGCCGAACAGGGTCGTAATGTGCTGCTGCTCGAAAAAATGGACCAGGCTGGCCGCAAACTGCGCATCACCGGCAAAGGCCGCTGCAACCTCACCAACACCAACAGCCTGCGGGACACACTGCCCCATATCGGAAGCGACAGCCGATGGATACGCAACGCCTACGGACGCTTCTTCAACCAAGAGCTGATGGACTTCTTCGAGCAGCGTGGCGTGGCGTTGACTGTGGAGCGCGGCAACCGCGTCTACCCCGCCAGCGGCAAAGCGCACGACATCTTCCTGGCACTCATCGGCGAACTGGAAAGCCGCAGCAACGTCACCATCCGCAAGAACACGACCGTCAAGAAGATAGAGACTCTCGACAACCAAGTCACGGCCGTCATACTCCAAGACGGGGAACGGATTACCTGCCGTCACATCATACTGGCCACCGGCGGCCTATCCTACCCTACCACCGGCAGCACCGGTGCTGGATACCGCATCGCCGGCGAACTGGGACACAGCGTTATAGAGCCAATCCCCGCGTTGGTAGCCCTGAAATGTCAGGAGACCATTCCCGAGGAGTTGGTGGGCTTCCTGCTGAAGAACGTGGAACTCACCGTGTCTGGCAAGAGTTTCTTTGGCGAGATGACCTTTGTCAACGACGGCCTCGCGGGACCTATCGTCCTTAGCGCCAGCCGCATAGTCTCACGACCTCTACATGAAGGGCAACCCATTGTCGTCCTCCTCGACCTCAAGCCCGCCCTCACGGCGGAACAGCTCGACAAGCGTCTCATCGCCGACCTCGATGCCAACGGCACCCGCATCTTCAACGACGCCCTGCGACTCTGGCTTCCTGCCGAGCTCATTCCTCTGGCACTCAAACAGCTGCACATAGAATACTACAAACGGCTCAACCAGATTAACGGCGAGGAACGGCGACGGTTGGGGCGTTGGCTCAAAGGGGTGGAGTTCACCCTCATTGGCACCCACGACTGGGACGAGGCCATCGTCACACAAGGAGGCGTGTCACTCGGCGAGGTGAACCCAAAGACCATGGAGTCACGCATTGTGAACGGCCTTTATCTTGTCGGCGAACTCCTTGACCTTGATGCCGATACCGGCGGATACAACCTTCAACTGGCCTTCTCTACCGGCCACGCCGCTGGCATGGCAGTATAAAAAGAGGGCGTCTTGGTCAACCAAGACGCCCTCTTCATTTCTTGAGTCAAGTCAATTACTCCTCGGCACCTTTTTCGATGGCGAGTTTACCACGGTAGTAGCCGCACTCAGGGCAAACGTGGTGATACATAACTTGGGCTCCGCAGTTGCTGCAAGTGGTCAACTGCGCTTTCTCCAACGCGTCATGCGTTCTTCTCTTGGCCGTACGGGTCTGCGAGAATCTGTGTTTTGGATGTGGCATATTATTACTTTTTTTGTTTATTTATTTCAAATCCTTCAATGCTTCCCAGCGTGGATCCACATACTCCTCATCACCTACTCTCTTCTCTTCCGTGAGGTATTTCACCATCTCGGGGTCGCATTCTCCTTCAGGGTGCGAGTGTTGCAGGGGTAGACGGACAGCGACATATTCATACATCCACGGGCTCAGGTCCAACTCATGCGTCTCTTCTGGCAGGACTACCACCTCTTCGTCGTCGGTCGTTTCCGAGTCACTGAAGCGCACATTCAGCCGTTCCTCACCACTCACTTTCACCGTCATCTCACCCAGGCATCGGTCGCAAAATGTCCTCACTACGCCCTCAAAGACAAAAGTGAGCATTGTCACCCTCTCACTACGCTCCATTTTGACATCAAAATGCACTTTTCCACCCTTGATTTCTTCGTTTTCGAAGCCCTCGAAGAAGGTGTCATCAAGCATGGCCTCATACGTATAAACGCCTGGTTTCATGCCACTAAAGCGCACTATTCTATCCTCTTTCTGACCCATTTTCGCACTCCTATTGAGTTTGCAAAGATACAAAGAAAAATCGAACTGACAAAAAAAACTTAAAATTATGCCCAAAAATGGCTCTCCGAGAAGCCCTGTCACACTATTTTTTATCCATTTCAAAAAAAGTTTGTATTTTTGCACCCCAAAATTGCACTAGTGGAAATACTTATCGGCATACTCTGCGGCCTTGTCCTGTCGCTGTTTTTCAGCTTCGGTCCGGCGTTTTTCGGACTGATACAGAACAGCATAAACTACGGCTTCCGGAAAGGCGTGGCCTTTGAAATCGGAGTCAATGCCAGCGATATTTTCATGGTGGTGCTGATGCTCACTTTGCTGAAAGACGTCAACTTGGGACCCATCCTGCATAACCCCTGGGTGGCCTCTATCGCTGGAACCGCGATGATTACATTGGGCATCATCATGCTAATGCGCAAACCCACCATCAAGCGCGAAGGCGGACGCATCAAGTTCGTAGGCATCCCTCGTGGACGCGAACTGGTGGTACAGGGATTCGCCCTGAACACCGTCAACCCTTCGGTATGGCTTTATTGGATTTCTCTCATCACCCTCATATCAGGCGAGTTGAACCTTACCATCGGCGAGCGTTACACCTTCTTCATCAGCCTATTGTTGGCCGAACTGGCGGGTGGAATATTGAAGTGCCGCCTCGCCTCGATGATGCAAAATATGGTATCCATACGCTTGATGACTGTCATCAACCGTGTGATGGGATGTTTCCTGATGGGCGTCGGTATCTTCCTAATTGTCTCGATGCTGGTGCACCAACGCCATCCCGAAATAGAAAGCAAAGAACCTGCTGAGAATGCGGCACAAATCATCCAACGCATCCACAACATGGGCAAAGACTCCACCAATAGTAGTGGCGACACCCTTTATCTGCAATAACTTATCTTTACCGCTTCGCCTTCCGAAGACAGCAACACATAGATGCCCGCCATCGGCAGTGGCAGGTGCTGCTCTTTTTCGGCATGCGCCACGTCACACACCTTGCGTCCCGTCATATCGAAGACCGTCAACACCATACCCTCAACACCTCTCACAAACACACCTCCCTGACGAACAATTACCGTGACAGGCTCCGACTCCTCCACCTCGTCGATGGCGACAGGACAAGGATCCTCGACGATGGTAAAGTGATTCCAGTAGGTCGCATTATAGGCCGTCGCCGTACTACAAGGGACTGCGACCACCGGTAGCGGCTCCACGCCATCAAATGAGTCATCGGACACCGACGGCGGGACTGTGCACATCATACGCACCGTGTCAAGGCCATAGCAATCCTTAAAAGCGCCGTCACCGACATAACGCAGCGTCGTCGGCAGCGTCACCTTGTCCATATCACGGCAATACAAGAATGCATTGTTGGCGATACCTACTATGCCCTCCTCCACGACAACATTGCCTGTCACCTGGTTACCTTCCTTAATCAACCACTGTCCCAACATCAAAGCCATTCCTTGACTCCAGTTTCCCTGGTTGTTATAATAGGCCGTATTCTCAAACACCGCATGGGCGACACGCACCAATGTGGTAGGCAGGACAATGGTATCCAGGGCGGTACATGCGTTGAATGCCATCATATCGATACGCTGCACTCCTTCTTCTATCACCACGGAGGTGAGTAGTGTATCCTCAGCAAAGGCACGCTGACCGATAGTCACCACACTACCAGGGACGACCACACCCTCAAGGGCATTGCATCCCGTAAATGCCATCCTGTCGATAGCCGTAACACTGTAAGTAACGCCCTCATTCTCTACCGTAGAAGGTATCACCAACCGTCCTGCAGGAGCGTTATAGCCTTCCCAGCTCATCGATGAAGGCGATACCACCTTGACCGTCGTTGTTCCCGACACGATGGTAAAATAGAGCGTCTGGCCCGACGCAACGGTCTTGCTAAAATTGAAAGCATTGGCCGTTGTCACAACGGCCAACGCCCATAGAAGTGTCAATATCTTTTTCATAACCAATGGTTACTCTATCCCTTTGGCGGCGAAGAGCAGCTCCATCATGCGGATGGCCGAGGTGCTGACAGGCGTGCCAGGGCCGAATACAGCGGCCACGCCGGCATCGAACAGGAACTGGTAGTCCTGCGGCGGTATAACGCCGCCAGCCACTACCATGATATCCTCACGTCCCAGTTTCTTGAGTTCTTCAATCACCTGCGGCAGCAGGGTCTTGTGGCCTGCCGCCAGCGAACTGGCACCGAAGATGTGGACGTCGTTCTCCACAGCCTGTTTGGCAGCCTCGGCGGGCGTCTGGAACAACGGGCCCATATCGACGTCAAAGCCCATGTCGGCATAACCGGTGGCAACCACCTTGGCGCCGCGGTCATGACCGTCCTGACCCATCTTGGCCACCATGATGCGGGGGCGGCGGCCTTCCAACTTGGCAAACTTATCGGTCATCTCCTGCGCCTTCTTGAAGGCGTCGCTTTCTTTGGTTTGTGAACTGTACACGTTGCTGATAAGATTGATTTTAGCCTTGTAACGGCCATAGACTTTCTCCAATGCATAGCTAATCTCTCCCAGCGAAGCACGCTTGCGGGCGGCGTCGATACTGAGCTCCAATAAGTTGCCCTCGCCAGTCTCGGCGCAATGCGTCAGGGCGTCGAGGGCAGCCTCGACGGCAGCACTGTCACGCTCGGCACGTAGCTTGGCCAGACGCTCAATCTGGGCGTTACGCACGGCGGTATTGTCGATTTCCAAGGTCTCGATGGGATCCTCGTGGTCGAGGCGGTACTTGTTGATACCCACAATGGTGTCAATATTCGAGTCGATACGGCTCTGCTTGCGGGCCGAGGCCTCTTCGATACGCATCTTGGGCACGCCACTCTCAATGGCCTTGGCCATGCCACCCAGCTTCTCCACCTCTTGGATATGAGCCCATGCACGGTGCGCCAACTCATGGGTGAGAGTCTCCACATAGTAGGAGCCTGCCCACGGGTCGACGACGCGACAGATATTAGTCTCTTCCTGCAGGTAAATCTGCGTGTTACGGGCAATACGGGCACTGAAGTCCGTCGGCAGGGCGATGGCCTCGTCGAGGGCGTTGGTGTGCAGACTCTGGGTGTGACCCAAGGCAGCACCCATGGCCTCAATACATGTGCGAGCCACATTATTGAAAGGATCCTGCTCTGTGAGGCTCCATCCCGAAGTCTGACTATGGGTACGCAGTGCCAGCGACTTGGGATTCTTGGGGTCAAACTGGTTGACAATCTTGGCCCACAGCATACGGGCGGCACGCATCTTGGCAATCTCCATGAAGTGGTTCATACCCACCCCCCAGAAGAACGACAGACGCGGCGCGAAGTCGTCAACGCTCATGCCTGCCTTCACACCGGCACGGAGGTACTCCAGACCGTCGGCCAACGTGTAGGCCAACTCGATATCAGCCGTGGCGCCAGCCTCCTGCATGTGATAGCCGGAGATGGAAATCGAATTGAACTTGGGCATGTGCTTCGAGGTGTACTCGAAGATGTCGGCGATAATCTTCATCGACGGCAGCGGGGGATAGATATAGGTGTTGCGCACCATGAACTCCTTAAGGATGTCGTTCTGGATGGTGCCCTGCAGCTGGTCCTGAGTAACGCCCTGCTCCTCTGCGGCAATAATATAGAATGCCAGAATGGGAAGCACGGCGCCATTCATGGTCATGGAGACAGACATCTTGCCCAGGTCAATCTGGTCGAAGAGAATCTTCATGTCGAGGATACTGTCGATAGCCACACCTGCTTTACCGACATCACCCACCACACGCTCGTGGTCCGAGTCATAGCCTCGGTGTGTAGCCAGGTCAAAGGCACAGCTCAGACCCTTCTGACCAGCAGCGATATTGCGGCGATAGAAAGCGTTACTCTCCTCGGCAGTCGAGAAACCGGCATATTGACGGATGGTCCACGGACGCATGACATACATCGTCGAGTAGGGTCCGCGCAGGAATGGCGCAATGCCGGCGGCATAGTTCAGATGTTCCATGCCTTCCAGGTCTTTGCGGCCGTAGGCGGGCTTCACATCAATCTGCTCAGGTGTCCGCCAGTTCTTTTCATTATGGTTCTCCTGCTCCCACTGGGCGAAGGTTTCTTTGTTTCCCTCGACCTGACGGAAGTCGACATTTTGAAAGTTAGGTCTCATTATCAGATTCTTATATTATTATCGTATCGTATCTTTAAAGTGCAAATATAATAAAAAATAATAAAATGGCAAAATATTTGGCCATGTCACAAATTATGCGTATCTTTGCACCATGATTAAGATACTTTTTGTGTGCCACGGAAACATCTGCCGCAGCCCCATGGCTGAGTTCATGATGAAGAAGTTCGTCCGTCAGGCGGGTTTGGAAAACGACTTTACGATTGCCTCTGCCGCCACTCACGACGACGAACTGGGCAACCCCGTCTACCCCATGGCACGCCAGGAACTGGCCAAACATGGCATAGGCTGTCCTGGTCATGCGGCACGGATGATTGAGAAAGACGACTACGACCGCTTCGACCTCATCATTGGCATGGACGACGCCAACATGAACGACATGCTCGCCCTCTTCGGCGACGACCCCGACGGCAAGCTGCATCTGATGATGGACTACACAGGCAAACACCGCGATGTGGCCGACCCTTGGTATACCCGCAACTTCACCGCCACCTGGAAAGACCTCTACGCCGCCTGCACCGCTCTCTTCAATCTGCTGACCGACAATGGCTGAGCAGCCTATAGACTTTGAGCAAGTCGAGGCCCTTGGCATCTCGCGCGAGGCCTACGACGAGATACTGGACATCGTGGGACGCATCCCCACCATGGAAGAGTTCTCCACCCTGTTGGCCATGTGGGAGAGCAACGGCAAGCAGCAGAGCCTCTATAGCTGGCTGCGAGGACAGCACCACACAGTGGAGCGCGACGAATACCTCTACACAGGTAACGCCGACCACCGCAGCATCCGCGAACCCCGCGTCAAGGAGTGCCTCGCCATCGCCAAAGACCTCTGTAACGAGTTTCACCCACAGCCAACCCCAAACCACCAACTGCCAACTGGCACACTGCTGTATATGGTGGGCAACGTCAGTTCCGAATTTGCCGACAGCGAATACGCTCGCCGTTGCCTACACCTAGTTGACAACCCCATGGCCACCGGTGGCCATGAGGAGGACTGCCAATACATCGAGATGATACTAGCCGCCCTGCAGGACAACGATCTGTTGCTCGGCAGCTTCCCTGTCACCAAGGGCGGCCTCTTCTGCTCGCTACTGCGCTTCACGACTCCGTTGGGTTACGACATACTGTCGCCCCGCGAAGTGCGCCTCGACGCATTCCTCTTCGGCGAGGAACAAGGGCGCTATCTGGTGGCTGTCGACGAGCAGCACGACGACGCTTTCTTGTTGAAGATGGACGAGGCCCGCCTCAACTGCTGCTTCCTAGGCCGCACCACCAAGAACCGTATCCTCGTCGACGGCTACGACTTCGGCCCAGCAAGCCAATTCGTATAATTCAACTCACCTTAATCTTCAGTTGTTTACATACTGTTCTTCGGTGTTTACCGAAGAAACACCGAGAACATGATGAACCATACTCAGTCCGATTGCTTCAGCAGGCGAACCGTGTGCTGACGTCCATCAGCGGTGGTGATTGTGAGAAGATAGGGGGCTTGAGGACGGGCAGTGAGGTCAAGAGTATACTGGCCGTGGCCGTCGCAGGTAAGGCTCACCTCTTCGCGGCGGCCTGTGGGGTCGGTGAGCCATGCCGCGGTGGCTTCCTCCATGGTCTGGATTGACACCTTGTCTTGGAAAGGATTGGGATAGACTATCACCGGATTGCATTCCTCTACGGTTTGAATATTAACAGGGGGCTCCTCCAGCACTGTCAAGGTACGCACAAAACGGTTGTCGGACGTGTCATAGTCGTCAGCCCCGTTGGGCATCCCCACGCTGAACTCGATGGTCTCCTCCCCTAGAGAGGTCGGCACAAAAGTGACATTGATATTAGCTGTCCCGTATGGCCATATGTTCACCGTGGCAGTATGTTCATTCGGAGCATTGTCCCCGACTTGGCAGGAATAGGTCAAGGAGCTCACATGGTTGCCACCATAGTTGGTCACTTTCAATATGGCGGTGACGGGCTGATTCACCGTGGCTTGCTCGGGCAGGACGACATCGACCAACGCGATGCTGTTTTGTGGAAGGTGTTTCACCTCAATATCGTCCAGCGCCACAAACTGGGAACAGTGGCCATTGGTGTGAACGACATCGTTGACGAAGGCAATATAGATGCTGTCGCCCACGAAAGCTGCCAGCGAAAAGCATTCCTGTTGCCTGTACGACTGTGTGGTTATATTTCCAAGTAGCGTGGTGAAGTCGGCTGGGTCGGTGCCGGTGGTGGAGACCTTCACCGAGGGCTGGCCAAGCCCCATGCCATATTGCCATAACACCAGCGACATCGCCGAATCGGCAGGTAGCGCAATACGGGGTGTGATAAGCCATCGGTTACAAGGCTCCCAGGTATCAACGGTAAAGGTGACCGACATGGCCTCGCCTGTTCTGTCAGACGCACCGGGATACCACACCTGCCAACTTTGGTTGTACTGCTCATACGCCGGATGATTGGTCAGGGTATCGCCATAAACCGTCCATCCCGCAGGCAGGGCACCATTCAGCGTGTCGCTGTTAAAATCTTCGAAGAAGAGACTCTGTGATTGTACACTGCCGGCCATCATTGTCATCATGGCTACCAAGAGAAAAGATAAGGTCTTTTTCATTGTGTGCTGGTTGTTTAATTGTCATTTGCTGCCCTAAAGACGTACAAGACCCTTCTTTTGGCTCAACAGCATTGTTATTTTATGATTATTTAACAATTCACAACTCTAGGGAAGGCAAAAAACGCAGCACCAAGAATCGCATCCTCGTCGACGGCTACGAATTCGGCCCCGTCAGCAACTATACAAAAAACAATAGGAACCAGCCAAGAGGTCATGACAACCTCTTGTTTTTAGCGGGTAAATGAGATTTTCAAATACCCATGATCGTCATACCCATTTGGTTCGTCAAAAGTATAAGTACCGTCTAATTTCAGTAGATTATTTTTCAACTCTACAATTGAGAAGTCTAAAATTGTCGTAAAATGATACGCCACGTCGGTAGTAGTTATCTTCAAATTATCTCCATTCATAGTCCATGTTCCCGATTCTGCATAATCGCCCATAACATACTTACAGGTACCATCTTCCTTAAATGTCCATGCATGATCAATCATGTAGTCGCCTCTTTCTCCGTTGATAACATAGTCACTTATCACCCATGTACCTACTACTGTGTTTTCTTTCACACAAGAAGTTAGCATCATTGTTACTGCAAGCATAGCAACAGCGCCTATCATTTTAATCTTATTTAACATGACTTGATATTTTTATATTGTTCTGCAAAAGTACAAACATTTTCCAAACTGACCAAATAAAAAAAAGCAATGTGTTGATTATCACATTGCTTTTGAGGTCCAAAACCGTATCGCCAAAGTGAAACGACTAGTGGCGTTTCTCTTTGATACGGGCTTTCTTACCGGTGAGGTCGCGCAGATAGAAGATGCGGGCACGACGCACGGCACCGCGCTTGTTGACGTCAATCTGCTCGATGAACGGGCTGGCGATGGGGAAAATACGCTCCACGCCGACGCCGTTCGTGACCTTACGGACAGTAAAGGTCTCGGTGGCTCCGCTTCCGCTACGCTGCAACACAACGCCCTGGAAGTTCTGGATTCTCTCTTTGTTACCTTCTTTGATTTTGTAGTGAACCGTGATGGTATCGCCAGCCTTGAACTCGGGGAACTCCTTGCGCTCGACAAGGTTCTCGACAAACTGCATTATTTCATTCTTTCCCATGACTATTAGATTCTTTAGCGGTTAGACTTATTTCTTTACCATCTTGACAACAGCGGTGAAGGCCTCGGGATTGTTCATAGCGAGGTCGGCAAGCACCTTGCGGTTGAGTTCGATGTTGTTCTTGTGAAGTTCGCCCATAAAGACGGAGTACGAGATACCGTTGATGCGGCAACCGGCGTTGATACGATTGATCCACAGCGAGCGGAACTCGCGCTTCTTGTTCTTACGGTCACGGTAAGCGTAGGTCTGACCTTTCTCCCATTTATTCTTGGCGACGGTCCATACGTTTTTACCTCTGCCCCAATAACCTTTGGTGCGGTTGAGGATTTTCTTTCTGCGTGCCCTGGAGGCAACTGCATTGACTGATCTTGGCATAGTGTTTTAATTTTGTTTTCGTTCAGGCGGCTGTCCGGTGCTTTTGCTTTTTAACCGACAGCTCTTGTCGGCGCTGAACAATGGTTAATAACTCCTGTTTAAGCAAGCAACATGCGTTTTACGCGGGCCTCGTCGTCACGGCTCACGAGGGTCGTGTGGTCGAGGTTGCGCTTCTGAGTCGTCTCCTTCTTGGTGAGGATGTGACTGTGGTAAGCATGCTTTCTCTTGATCTTGCCGGTGCCAGTGAAGGTGAAACGCTTCTTGGCCGCGGCCTTGGTTTTCATTCTAGGCATTACTTTACTGTTTTTTAAGTTAGACTTTGTATTGATACGGTTTGGACTTTTCAGTTTTTCTTGGGAGCGATGACCATGAGCATGCGCTTGCCCTCAAGACGCGGCATCTGCTCTGGTTTGCCATATTCCAGCAGCGCCTCGGCGAACTTCAGCAGTTGCTGCTCGCCCTGCTCCTTATAGACGATGCTGCGGCCGCGGAAGAAGACGTCAACCTTCACCTTGTTGCCCTCTTTGAGAAAGCGGATGGCGTGATTGAGCTTGAACTCGAAGTCGTGGTCGTCGGTCTGCGGCGAGAGGCGTATTTCCTTGATGACAATCTTCTGCGAGTTGGCCTTGCGTTCCTTCTCTCGTTTCTTCTGCTCATAGAGGAACTTCTGGTACTCAATAATCTTGCACACAGGCGGGTTGGCCTGCGGCGATATCATCACGAGGTCCAGTCCCTCGTCGTAGGCGCGGCGCAGAGCCTCTTTGGTGTTCATAATAGTGGGCTCCATGCCCTCGCCTACCACACGTACCATCGGGGCGTCGATACGCTCGTTAATCAGATGCTCCGCCTCTTTACGGACGGGGCCACGGCCCTTCTGCTGCATGTTCTGCGGGCCACTGGGTTTGAAAGGTGCTGCTATAACTTGGTTCTCCTATGTTGGTTAATTAACTAGTGACAACTATTTGATTTTAACGCTTTTAATATTATATTCTTTCGGCCAAATCGGGCGGCAAAGATACAACTTTTTTATATACTGGCAAAATATTACTTTTATTCTTTCGGCGAAAGGGCCTTGGTATCAATGTCTTCACGAATCTCGGCGATGAACTCCGACAACTTGGCGGCGCCCTTGTCGCCAGCCTTGCGGTTCCATACCGACACCAATCCTTCATCGGTCTCTTTCTGACCTACGATAAGGGCATACGGTATGCGCTGCAGGCGCAGGTCGCGCAGCTTGTAACCAATCTTCTCGGCACGCTCGTCGACGGAGGAGCGGACACCGGCCTTCACCAGTTCGGCGTTGACGGCGTTGGCATAGTCGAGAAACTTCTCGGAGATGGGCAACACACGCACCTGCTCAGGGCAGAGCCAGGTGGGGAAAGCGCCTTCGTATTTCTCGATCATCCAAGCCAGCGTGCGCTCGTAGCAACCCAAGCTGGTGCGGTGGATGACATTCGGACGCACCTTGTTGCCGTTCTGGTCGATGTAGAACATGTCGTAACGCGGAGCCAGCAGGGCATCCCACTGCACAGTAATCATGGTATCCTCCTTGCCGTAGACGTTCTTGGCGTTAATGTCGACCTTGGGGCCGTAGAAGGCAGCCTCGTCGTCGTCCTCGACGAAAGGTATCTCCAGTTCGTTGAGGATATTGCGGATATGCTGCTGGCTGTCCTCCCACTCTTCGGCGGTGCCGATATACTTTTTCGTGTTGTTGGGGTCCCACTTCGAGAGGTGGTAGGTCACATCGTCCTGCAGGCCGAGGGTCGTCAGGCAGTATTTGGCCAAGGCGAGGCACTTCTTGAACTCCTCAACCATCTGGTCAGGACGCACAATGAGGTGGCCTTCCGAGATGGTGAACTGACGCACACGCGTCAGGCCATGCATCTCGCCCGAGTCCTCGTTGCGGAAGAGCGTCGAAGTCTCGCTGTAACGCTTCGGCAGGTCGCGGTACGACTTCGGAGAAGCCTTGTAGACGAAATATTGGAACGGGCAGGTCATGGGGCGCAGTGCCAACACCTCGGGGTCCTCGGGGTCTCCGATGACGAACATGCCGTCGCGGTAGTGCTGCCAATGGCCGGAAATCTCGTAGAGGTCTTTCTTGGCCATGAAAGGCGTCTTGGTACGGATGTAACCCCACTCGTTGTCCTCCAGGTCCTCAATCCAGCGCTGCAGCGTCTGCACAATCTTGGCGCCCTTGGGGAGCAGCAGGGGCAGACCCTGTCCGATGACATCGACCACAGTGAAGAGTTCCAACTCGCGGCCCAACTTGTTGTGGTCGCGGTTCTTGATGTTCTCCAAATATTCCATGTGGGCCTCGAGGTCCTCTTTGCTAAAGAAGGCGACGCCGAAGATACGGGTCAGCGACTTGCCGTTGCGGTCACCGCGCCAGTAGGTGTTGGAGTTGGCTATCAGTTTGAAGCCTTTGATGAGGCGGGTGTTCAGCAGATGGGGTCCGGAGCAGAGGTCGACAAAGTCGTCTTGGCTGTAGATGGTGATGCGTGCATCGGGGGCGATGGCATCGAGCAACTCCAGTTTGTAAGGCTCGTTCTTCTCCTCGAATATCTTGCGGGCCTCGTCGCGGGAGACAATCTTGCGCTCCAGACGAGTGGCTTTCTTGATAATGGACTTCATCTCCTTCTCGATGGCGTCGAGATCCTCGCGGTTGAAGGGACGGAAGTCGAAGTCGTAGAAGAAGCCCTTATCGGTCGAGGGGCCGATGGTCAGCTTGGCCTCGGGATAGAGGTGCTTCACCGCTTCGGCCATAATATGGGCGGTGGTGTGACGGAGTATCGGCAGCGACTCGGGAGAATTCTTGTCGAGCAGTTCTATCTCGCAGTCCTCCTCAATCACATCTCTCAAATCCACCACATTGCCGTTGATTTTGGCAGCGCAGTAGTTGTTCAACTCCTCGGGCTTTAGCTTCAAAATCATGTCGATTATAGAGCAGGGAGAAGCCTCTTGAACCACACCTAATTGTTTAATATTTACGTTCATACGACTATTATCTGTCAATTATTTTTCATTTCGATTTGAACTGCAAAGATACAACTTTTTTACAATATAACAGAAAAATAATCATTTTGTCACAATACCAAACAACCATTGAACAATCCCTAAAGAGCAATACCTGACACTGGTACTTCTTCTACCCATCAACAATAGTTCTTCAATGCGCGATTGAAGAACTATTGAAGACCAATTGATGAACTGTTGAACTTATAACGTCTTGAGTAACTCCTCGGCCTCCGTCATACCTGCCTCGGCAGCAACGGTAAACCAGCGGCGTGCCTCTTTCTTGTTCTTCTTGACGCCTTCTCCTGCAGCATACAGTTTTCCCATGATAAGACAGCTCTGCACATCGCCAGCCTCGGCGCTGCGCAGGAACCATTCGGCGGCCTGCTTCATATCCTGCTCAACATAAATGCCTTGACCGTAGCAGTAAGCCACCAGACGCATTCCCCAGGCAGAACCGCGCTCAGCAGCCTGACGGTAGAGGTTGTAGGCACGGCGCGAATTGGCCGCGACACCCTCACCCTGCTCGTAACAAAGGCCCAGGCGACACATGGCGTCAAGGTTGCCACGGTCGACAGCCATCTGATAGAGTTCTACGGCACGCTCGGGATTCTGTGGAGCCACTGTACCAACACGATAACTGCCGGCCAGCTGTACCATGGCCTGCGTGGAGCCGGCGGCGACGGCACGTTCGAACCACTCGACAGCCAACACGGTATCGCGCGTCACAGCCTCACCGGCGGCATAAAGCCTGCCGAGCGCCATCATAGCACGGCTGTTGCCTTTCTCGGCAGCTTGACGTATAAGGTCAACCCCTTGTACGCTGTCAGCCTCAACGCCGTAGCCGTAGAGCGTGGCGATGCCCAGTATAAAATGCGCCTGACCCGTCAGGTCGTGCGGCGCAAGGTCACGCAACATATTGACGGCACGGCTGGCATCTTGCTCCACGCCGTTGCCTCCCAGCAGCGCCTGGGCATAGAGCACCGCAGCATCAATCGAGCCATTCTGTGCAGCCGAGACAATAAAGCCCATGGCGTTCTCATAAGCGCCCTGCTCATAGAGGCTGGCACCCATCATATAGTCGCCCCGGGGGTCGTCACCTTGCGAAGCCATGCGGTAGAGCATCCATGCCGTGTCGGCATTGGCCACGACACCGCCGCGGCCATAGTTGTACATGTCCGCCAACTCGGCGGCGGCACGTGGGGAACCGGCCTCGATGGCATCGTGCAAATAATAGATAGCCTTGGCGGTATCAATACGTGTGCCTATCCCCTGCAGGTAACACTCAGCCACACGGGACAGTCCATTGGCGTTATCATCGTCAACGCCGGCAGCCAGCATATAGGTCTGGAATGCCAGCAACGAATCGGGGATGACACTGGATGTGCCATGGCGGTAGTAGTCGCCCAAATATGTGTAGCCATCACTCAAACCTGCAGCTCCTGCACGGCGGAATAATTCCATGGCTTTCAGGCTGTCGACGGCGACACCCAAGCCGCGCTCATAGTAATGCGCCATGGCATAGAGGGCATACGGATCCTCGCGTTCTACCAGACGGGACAACATATAGACGGCACTGTCGTAATTCTGTTCCACCACGGCACCTGCGTCGAAAAGTCGCGCCATCATGTAGATGGCATCACGATAGTCGGCCTGCTCCGAGCGACGCACCATAGCAAGCCCCTTGAGCATCTCTGCATCGCTCTGCTGGCCTAGTTTTCCTTGCATCCATAGCCATCCATGCTCGAACCAACCTTCGGGGTTGTCAGCCATGGCATAATACTTGGCGGCTTTCTTGTAGTCCTCCGTATTGTTGTAGTAGTCGCCCAACTTGTTCATGCACTCCTTCGAGCCCGCCTTGACACCCTTCTTGAGCCACTTGACAGCAGAGTCCCAATCCTCCATCTCAGCATAACGCATGGCCGAGTCCAGATACGCGACCTCCTGCTGAGCCTGAGAAGCCAGTGGGAGAAAAATCATTAATGCAATAATTGTCAGTCTATTTTTCATATTCATCACGAAATATTTTTGGGTGCAAAGATACATTTTTTTCACATCATCTGCTACTGTTTAACTTAAATTCAAGTAGAACAGTAGTCAGCCAACACACTAAAACAATTAGGAATAAGCAAGTTAAACAAATCACCATTATTAGGTATTGTCGGGTTTAGCCAATGGGTGTACTTTTGCAATCGTTTTAGGATTAATAGGCATAGAGGTCGCTCAGGTACTGCGGCCTCTTTGTTTTTTCACTATTTTATAACTTCGGCAGACACCAAAGAATAGCTTGCGCTCGGTGGTTCTGCCACCAAGCTTTTCCATTATCTGTACAAATGCTTCGCCCTTGGGAAAACGCACGATACTCTCGGGCAGGTAAGTATACGCCGCGCGATTGCCGGCAATACGGCTGCCCAGCCACGGGATGAGATGCTTCGTGTAAAAGTTGTAGAAAGGTTTAATAAGGATATTGTCTGGTGTGGCTAGTTCCAGTATCACCATTGTGCCGCCAGGCTTCAGTACCCTTAACATCTCACTAAGCCCCTGCTCTAGATGCACAAAATTGCGGACACCGAAGGCACATGTGACAGCGTCAAAACTGCTATCCTCAAAGGGTAGTTGCTCCGCATCGGCAAGCATATATGTGGCTTGGGGGGCTTTTCGCTTGGCAATGGCCAGCATCTCTTCGCTGATATCCACGCCAGTCACTGTACAACCTTGTTCGGCAAGGCTGACAACCATGTCCCCCGTCCCGCAAGCCACATCCAAGACATTGCCATGCAACCCTCTTACCGCACGCTTACGCCAGCGGCGGTCGAGGCCGAGGGTCATCAGCCGGTTCATGCGGTCGTAATTCGTGGCTATAGTGTCGAAGTCGTAGGCCATAACCTACTCTATAATTATTTGAGAATTAACAGCTATTGCATAGAGCAGAGCCAACAGGAAGGTGCTGATTACCATGCGTGGCAGCAAAGGGTCTAAGTTCTTGCCTTCGCGACGCCATATACCATACACCTGCTCAATAAACAGCTCAATCGTAAGCAGTAACCACCATGTCCCACTGGCGCCGACTATCAGTGTGTATCCCACCGTTACCAATATTGTCTGGTACCATTTTGCTCTCCGAATACCGATGCGTAAGGGGATGGTCTTGCGGAGGCCCTCGTCGCTCTGCATATCACGGATGTTGTTCAAATTCAACACCGCTACGCTCAAAAGTCCTATTCCCACAGCGGGAGCTATGAGCCATATTGGCAAAGGAAGGAGAGTATGTACTATGACATAATAGCTACCGAGCACACTTGCCAAGCCAAAGAAGATGAACACAAAGACATCTCCCAAGCCGCGGTAGCCGTAGGGTTTCCTGCCAAGAGTATAATGGGTGGCAGCCCATATTGCCGCTGCACCTAACAGGAGCACCCACCACGGGCAGCCGGAAACCAGCACCATCGCCAAACCACTCGCGCAGCAGGCCACCACGGTACCGTTGATGGCTCGCCACATCTGTTTAACAGTGAGGCCACCGTCGGCCATGCTGTAGTTGGGGCCTTCCCTACCCTCGCCATCCACACCACTGAGGTGGTCACCCATCTCATTGCTGAGATTGGAAAGCACCTGCAGCAGGCAAGCGGTAATCAGCACTAGGGCAAAAGTCCACCAGCCACCGCCATGTTCGCCTATGGCAAGCAGACCTCCGCACACCACCCCTGCCAGTGACAGGGGCAATGTGCGGAGGCGCATGGATTTTATAAGGCTACTTAACATCCAGCTTAATCTGGAGTTCCTCAAGCTGCTCGGGAGCAATCGGCGCGGGCGACTGGCTCATCACGTCGCGGCCGGCGTTGTTCTTCGGGAAGGCGATAAAGTCACGGATGCTGTCGGCACCGGCGAAGATAGAGCAGAGGCGGTCGAAGCCGAAAGCGAGACCGGCATGTGGCGGTGCGCCGTAGGTGAAGGCATCCATCAGGAAGCCGAACTGTGCGGCAGCGCTCTCGTCGGTGAAGCCTAGGGTGTGGAACATCTTGTTCTGCAAGGTACGGTCGTGGATACGGATGCTGCCACCACCCACTTCGGTGCCGTTCATCACGATGTCGTAGGCGTTGGCGCGGATGTCGCCCCAACGGCTGGGGTCGTCGAGCAAGGGCTCGTCCTCGGGCTTGGGAGCCGTGAAGGGATGGTGCATGGCGTAATAGCGCTGAGTCTCGTCGTCCCACTCCAGCAGCGGGAAGTCGATGACCCAGAGGGGTGCAAACTTCTGCGGGTCGCGCAAACCGAGTTGGTTGCCCATCTCGAGGCGCAGAGCGCAGAGCTGCACACGTGTCTTCATGGCGGGGCCGCAGAGCAGCAGCATCAAGTCGCCGGGCTTGGCTTCCATCTTGTCGGCGATGGCCTTCAAGGCCTCAGCGTCGTAGAACTTGTCCACGCTGCTCTTGAAGCTGCCGTCGGCGTTGTATTTGATATACACCATGCCGCCGGCACCCACCTGCGGACGCTTGACGAAGTCGGTCAGCGCGTCGAGCTGCTTGCGGGTGTATTCTGCACAGCCCTCAGCCACGATGCCAACAACAAGCTCGGCACCGTCGAAGAGGCCGAAACCGTGACCCTTGACCACGTCGGTGACCTCCTTGAAGGTCATGCCGAAGCGCAGGTCGGGCTTGTCGCTTCCGTAGAGGCGCATGGCGTCGTGCCAGGTCATGCGAGGGAATTTGTCGAACTCGATGCCCTTCATCTCCTTGAAGAGGTGCTTGGCGAGACCTTCGAACATGTTGAGCACGTCCTCCTGGTGCACGAAGCTCATCTCGCAGTCAATCTGCGTGAACTCCGGCTGACGGTCGGCGCGCAGATCCTCATCGCGGAAGCAGCGCACAATCTGGAAATAGCGGTCCATGCCAGCCACCATCAGCAGCTGTTTGTACTGCTGGGGCGATTGCGGCAGGGCGTAGAACTCGCCGGGGTTCATGCGGCTGGGCACCACGAAGTCGCGGGCACCCTCGGGGGTACTCTTGATAAGCATGGGGGTCTCTATCTCCAAGAAGTCGCGGTCGGAGAGGTAGTTGCGCACCAGCATGGCCATCTGGTGGCGCATGATGAGGTTGTTGCGCACGGGGTTGCGGCGGATGTCAAGGTAGCGGTACTTCATGCGGAGGTCGTCGCCACCGTCGCTCTGGTCCTCGATGGTGAAGGGAGGAGTCTTGGCCTCGTTGAGAATATTCAGTTCGGCGACCTCGAGCTCGATGTCACCTGTGGGTATCTTGTTATTTTTCGAGCTGCGCTCGATGACCTTGCCAGTCACTTGGATAACGTATTCACGTCCCAGCTTGCGAGCCTGCTCGCAGAGCGGCGCGTTGGTCTCCATGTTGAAAGCCAACTGCGTGATGCCGTAGCGGTCGCGCAGGTCGATAAAAGTCATACCGCCGAGGTCGCGCGAACGCTGCACCCATCCGGCGAGGGTCACCGTCTGACCCACATTGGCGAGCCGCAACTCGCCGCAAGTATTAGTTCTATACATCGTTACGTATTGTTTTCTATTCGTATCGGTTTGCAAAAATACGTTTTTTCCGCAAACTGGCAAAACTATTCTCTCCGTTTCAAACGTAGCAGCAAAGGCAGGTGGTCGCTGAGGCCGCCCTCATATTTCGGTCCCCGGTAAGTACGCTTTGGACGCATACCGGCATTACTGCCCTCTTCCATGAGCAGATGGTCGTAGCGCATCAGCCTCAAGTCCCGCACCATCCATGCCTCGCCGCCCAACAGGAACATCTGGTCGATATAGTCCCACAGCCCTTGGTACTTATGACTTCCCCAATCCTTGGGCATCTTCAGTGTCAGATTGCGAATCCCCTCAGCATTGTTGGTATCGTCGCCGAAACCCATGCCATCTCTGACTGGAGCCTCGCTGACAGTGGAATTCATATCCCCCATAGCGAGGACAACAGCCTGCGGATAGTGTTCATGCAATTCGTTCATTAACGCCCGCACCGTGCGTGCTATCTCCAACCGATGTACTTCCGCCTCCTCACCACCTCGCTTCGACGGCCAGTGGTTGAGCAGCAGGCATATCGTATCACCACCCGCCGTAACGCCCTCAACTACAAGAATGTCACGCGTGTAGAAATCCTCTGTACTATCACTGACATTCACTGCCCGACTGCAGATTACCCGAAAACGCTCTTTGCGGTAAAGCAGAGCCACATCGATGCCTCGCTTATCGGGCGAGTCATAATGCACATAACGATAGCCAGCCTGACTCAGCGGCGTGCCCTCACAGAGGCTACGCAGCACATACTTGTTCTCCACCTCCGCCAGCCCTACCACATCGGGCAGATCCATCATCGTCAAGGTCTTGTAGATACCCTGCAATTTGGCCCACATCTTGCGCTGCGTCCAATGCAAGTCTCCCTGGGGAGTGAACTCGTCATCGTTGGTAGCCGGGTCGTCGCGCGTATCAAAGAGGTTCTCCACGTTCCACCATGCGGCGGTAAACGTGGAGAAGTCTTGCGATTGTGACGGGACAGACACCATCATCATTAATATGACGGCCAGCCGTCTCACTCAGCAGGCGTTTCTTCGGCCACGACTTCAACGGTGGCGGTATCGGCAACTACGCTATCTATGACCGCAGGCTCTGCGACAGCTTCGACCACAGGCTCCACAACGGGCTTGGGCTCCCACACCCAGCGATGCTGTGTCAGTTTGAAGACAAGGACAAACACTATTGCCAGTGCGATGACCCAATAGAGTATCTTGCGCCACAGTGGGGTCTTTTTGTCAGCAAAGGGGTCGGCGGCGACCACCTTGGGATACTTGGCCATGGAGGTGAGGGTCTTGCCAAAGGTGGTGTTGACCTTCACATCGCTGTTGATGGCCCAGCCGTTGGCATTGAGCACGGGACCCAGGTTGCGCTTGCGCAATTTGAGCCACGCTAACAGCATCGACGGACCACTGATAAGGATAATCACGGCTCCCACCAGCAGGATAACGTTGTACCACTTGGCAACCACAAAGCTACCCAACATACCCAGTGCGGCACCAATGGCACCGAAGGCCAAGCCGATGGCGGCAAAGATACCGGCGAATTTGGCAATATCGAACGGGGCAGCAGGCTTCTTCTCGGCAGCGGCCCCCTCCTCGGTCTTGGTTGTCAGGTTGGTGGTGGCGGTATCAGCTTTGGAGGTCATCTCGTCAAACTGCTTGCTTTCCTTCTCCGAAGCACTCTTGGTAATTTTCTCCGTCACCCAGTTGCCAAACTTACGGTAGGGGCTCCAGAATGCCTGTCGCACGCTGATGGGATTGTCGACAATCTTCGTCACCGTGGCGTCATAGTCGTTACCAGCCCGGTCGTAGAAAATGGCGTTCTTACCCTCATGCAGACCGCCAATCTCACCGTCGGTCAGGGCTGCCACGATATCCATCTGTGCGCCACCGTTCTTGGCCACACAGTGGCAGTAGATGAGGTACATACCGCTCTTGCCGGCCGACGCAGTGCTCTTGCCCATGTCGCTCACCTTAACGCAAAGGTCGCACTGACGTTGGTCAATGAACAGCTTACCAGCTTGGAACACCGCCAGGCTGCTGTCGTCACGCTTGTAGAAATCCTTAAAGACAACATAGTTGTGCAACAACGTCATATAGTCACGGCAATAGCGTACCAGACGCTCCACGGGCGCTATGGCGGCGGCATGCTCGGCCAATTGTGCGGCGACAGCCTCGCTCATAGCCGTCTCGCCGGCAGCCTTCCATCCGATGTAGGCATCCACCTTGGCTACAATGGCGTTCCACTCCTCCTCACCGACAGTCTCCCTGTCCTGCAACTCGGGCACGGCGGCCACCAAGGCGGCCATCGGAGCCTGCCAGGCTGGGTTGAGGCCATGCGTCAACGAAAGTTGTGCCTCTTTGTTGGGACGTGCCAAGGGATAGGTGCCTATCTCGGCCACGTTGGCGGCAAGGTCTTCACCACTGATGGCGGCAAGCCTGTCTACCTGCACGTCAAGCACGCCGGCGGCATCTTCGTCAAACTGCACCAAGCGGCAACGCATAAACCAATCGGCGATCTTCTGGCGCACAGCATTCACCGCCTCCACGGCAGCATCACTGCCTTCGCCGTAAGGAGGCTCATAGGGCTCGGCGTCGGCAGCCTGGTACTCAGCCTTGCACTTCTCCTCATACACCGCCATGTAATCCTGCACATCTTGCAACGAGATGGTCGTCTTGTCAAGGCCCAGTTTGCCCAGTATCAGACGAGCTGCATCGAGCACCTGACGGCCCTCATCGGTGTCGTCTTTCACATCGCTGAAAGACACGGTATCCGTGCCGTCAAGCAGCAAATCCATATCACGCAACACCTGCTTGAGCCACTGCGATGCGGCCACCACCTCATGCACACGCAGTTTATTGTCGCCATCGAGGTCCATCAATGACAACGTGCGTTCATCAAACTCCAAACCTTTCACCGGACAGCTCAATACCGTCCACAACTTCTGGTCGAGTTCGTCAAGGCGGGCAATATCCTCACCCGTCTCAATGTTCACGCGGGTGACACCACCCACCGTACTAAATTTCCAGTTGTATCCCTGATTCGGGAGCAGTTTGTCAATCTTTGCCATATCGTTGTGTTTTTTAATTATCCGGTATTAATTATCAATCAATCACTTGCAGAATCGTTCTCTTTCAATGACGATATTGCAAATATAAGAAACTATTTCGAGAATACCAAATAAATCTTTTCGCCAACTGGTTTACAATCAGTTAACCTCTGCCTTTTCAGTTCCATGCCTGTTCACCTCCATCGCCTCATAGTAGCGATGTTCGGGAATGAGGGGCTCGGTAGCCAGACGGGCACGTGTATTGTCGCTGAAACGGCGCAAGGCGGGGCGCAACTCGGGCTCAATTTGATAGAGGTCGGGGTGCTCAACAGCGTCGGTCGAGGGAACAACATAATACTGATACACCGAGTCCACCGTGCCTCGATGCACCCAATAGGGCATATACTGGCAGCGCTGCGAGGTGATGCGGCCATCACGCTTCTCCAGTTCAAGTTCAATCATGATGCCTCCGTCACAGTTGACGTCGCGCTGGTTGCTGACGAAGTTGCCCATTGAGTAAATGACAGGCTCCGGGTAATGACCATTGCCCGGGATGGCGTCATAGGTGAAATCCTGCACCACATGGGGATGGCCGCCTATGACGGCGTCGGAGCCGTGTTCCAGCAGCCAGCGGGCCGTCTGCCGCTGCTCAGCATTGGCGGTGGTCTGATATTCTATACCCCAGTGGATAAGAGTAATGACATAGTCGGCACCGCGGTGCTGGGCTTCCTGCAAGTCGCGCAGCATAGCGATGGTGTCAATCATATTCACGACCTGTGGCGGCTGAACCTCGATACCATTAGTGCCATAGGTATAGCAAAGCAAAGCTAGACGTATGCCGCAACGGTCGACCATCAAGGGATGTTCGGCCATGCGGCTGATGGTGTCGCGATAGGTACCAAGATGGGGGATACCGAGGGTGTCGAGAGTATCAAGCGTGCGACGTAAGCCCACTGAGCCGCGGTCCACGCAGTGGTTGTTGGCGGTGGTAAGAACGTCGAAACCTGCGGCGTTGGCGGCGGCAGCGAGGGCGGCGGGCGACGAGAACTGGGGATAGCCCGTGTAAGGTGGTCCCGCTAGCGTCACCTCGAGATTGGCAATGGCCAAATCGGCACTCTTGATGTAGTCGCTGACATAGCGGAACGAAGGCTCGTAGTCGAAACTGCCGTCAACCTGCCGTGCAGCATTGATTTGAGGCCCATGCCCCATAATGTCGCCACCGAAAATGATACGCAGGCTTCCGCTATCGCTCTGTGCTTGGCAGAGCAGCGGCAACAGAAAGATAAGCAGTGCACACAGGCGCTTTCTCATGCCTACCCGATGCACTATTGTTGGTTGGTGACTATCTTGTAGGTGTCGACGGCAATGGCCAACTCCTCGTCGGTCTGCACGACGGCCGTGGTGACACGGGCGCCAGGCTTGCTGATAACGGCGTCGACGCCAGCAGTGCGGTCGTTGAGGTCCATATCAATCTCCACGCCCAACCAATCCATGTCCTTCAATATCTCGTGGCGCATGAACCATGCGTTCTCACCGATGCCACCGGTGAAGATGAGCAGGTCGCAGCCGTTCATCTGGGCCATGAAGGCGCCGATGTATTTCTTGCAACGGGCGGCGAAGACCTCGAATGCCAAGGTATTGCGCTTGTCGCCGCGCTGCACGCCGGCCCAGATGTCGCGCATGTCGGGCGAGGCGCCGGTGAGGCCGACCAAGCCGCTCTTCTTGTAGAGTATGTCATTGGTTTCCTTCACACTGAGGTTAGCCTTTTCCATCAGGTAGAGCAGCGCGCCGACGTCGATGTCGCCGCAGCGCGAGCCCATGGTGAGGCCCTCCAGCGAGGTCATACCCATTGAGTTGTTGACGCTCTTGCCATGGTCGATGGCACAGATGGAGGCGCCGCTGCCCAGGTGGCAGGTGATGATTTTCAAATCCTTCCAGTACTTCCCGATCATCTTGGCGCCGCGCTTGGCCACAAAGCGGTGGCTGGTACCGTGGAAACCGTAACGGCGGATGCCATACTGCTCGTAGTACTCGTAGGGGATGCCGTAAAGGTAGTTCTTGGGCTCGATGGTGAGGTTGAAAGCGGTGTCGAAGACTGCCACCTGCGGCACGTCAGGCATGACGTTGTTGATGGCTTCGGCGCCCATGATATTGCCGGGAATGTGCAGTGGCGCCAAGTCGATAAGCGACTCCTCCTTGTTGATAACATCACGTGTAATCTCCACGCTATGAGTAAAATACTCGCCACCATGAGCAAAACGGTGACCTATGGCACCCAACTCTTTGATGCTGGAGATGACACCGGTCTTGGGGTCGGTCAGGGCATCCATCACCATGCGCAATCCCTCGGTGTGGTTGGGAATGGGACACTCGGTGGTGTGCTTCTCACCACGGCTGGTGTAGGAAAAGATGCCGATGGGCAGGCCTATGCGCTCCAACAGGCCCTTGGTGAGGACCGTTCGGGTGTCAACATTGATGAGCTGGTACTTCAGCGACGAGCTGCCGCAATTGAGGACTAGGATTTTCATAGCGCTGTAACTTAAATTTGCTTAATAACGTAGGGGACCTACCTTTTATTGTGTCAGGGGGCAAATCAGCTGATTTTCAGACGGCCACCTGTTCGCATCAGGGCATCCCACCAGCGGGAGGGAAGCAGGGCGTGGAAGAAAAGCAGCAACCGTGCAAAGCGACCTGTGCAGTAACGGGCACGGGGGCGACGGCTGTTGACGGCCCGCAGGAGAACGCGGGTGATGACCTTGGGCGAGGAGAGATACTTCGAACTGTAGCCCCACCGCATGGCGTTGGCCCAACGGGTTCCTTCGGCCTCATAAGGAGTCCCTTCCGACGAAGCACGTAAGTGGTCGGCAGCTATCAGGCCCCAATCGGTCTTGATGGCACCAGGCTCAATCTTCACTACGTCGATACCGAAAGGCTTGAGTTCCATACGCATCGCATCACTCAACGCCTCGACCGAATACTTCGACACATGGTACCACCCTCCGAAATAAATGACTGAACGACCCGCCACCGACGAGAGGTTGATAATACGCCCCCAGTGTTGCGCACGCATCGAGGGCAACACCATCTGGCACAGCCGCGCCAGACCGAACACGTTAACATCCAGCTGCCGGCGAGCTTCTTCCATCGTCACGTTCTCTACCGCCCCAAAGTAGCCGTATCCGGCATTGTTGATCAGCACGTCGATACGGCCCTTGACATCGAGCACCTCCTTCACCCCCGACGCCATCGACTGCTCGTCGGTAACGTCCATCTTGATAGGAACTATTCCGCTGGCTTTCAGCGGCTCCATCTTCTCCACACGCCGTGCAGCGGCATACACTTTATGTCCCTGGGCGGCCAACGCCAGCGCGGCGTCATAGCCGATACCACTGCTGGCTCCCGTAATAAGTATGACTTTCTGTTTCACGACTGCAAAAGTACAAACTTTCGATAATATGACAAAATTTATTTTTGCACTATCGGCAATCCGTCCTGTCACAGAACAAGAAATAAAAAAAAGGAGTCCCGTTTGGAACTCCTTGTAAAAAATTGGCGGCGACCTACTTTTCCACAAACAAGTGCAGTATCATCGGCGATGTGAGGCTTAACTTCTCTGTTCGGAATGGGAAGAGGTGAACACTCACTCCATAGCCACCAAAAATAATCTTTTAGATTTCTAACTTCTAATTTTTAATTTCTAAGTTCGCGGTGGCGGGCATCGTCTGCGCAAGCCACTTATAATTTAGAATTTAGAAATCAGAAATCCAATGTTGACATCGGACAAGACATATAAGAGAAAGATTGATTTCTAATTTCTAGTTTATGATTTCTAAGTTCGCGGTGGCGGGCATTGACTGCGCAAGCCACTTAGAATTTAGAAGTTAGAAGTTAGAATTCTATCAACGGAAAGTCTTCGGGT
>JAGCVD010000030.1 GCA_017962545.1 Bacteroidales bacterium | reverse complement strand
GCCTGTGTCGGCACGAGAGATTTCGTGGATGGTGATGCAGACGTGAGCGATTGGAGCATCTTCCGAGGGAGTGCAACGCTGTGTGGCTATACCGACTGCAGGTTGCCCAAAGCGCCCCGACTGCTGTGGAGTAGGACAACGCAGACGAGGACGGTGGCGGCACCGATCGTCTATGGCGGTGTGGTCTATACACTAAGTCGCAAAGGTGAACTGCGAGGGTACACGATGGATGGCGACTCATGCTGCCGTTACGACCTCAAGACGACGGTTGAGGCTTCGTTCATCGCTGAGGATACTACACTCTATGTCGGCAGAACAGACGGTACGGTGACGGCATTGGGCATCAGGCAGATGAAACCGCTGTGGGAATATGAGACACTGGGACAGATCTCAGGATCGCCCAATCTGGTGGGTGACCAGTTGCTGGTGGGCAGTTATGACGGAAGCATGTACACCCTTGATGCGAAGACTGGCAGGCGAACAGGACAGTTTGAGACTGGTTATTACATCAACGGCACGGCGGCTGTATGGAAACGCTATATGGTTTTCGGCGGGTGCGATGCCTGGGTGCGAGTGGTCGATATCGGCACAGGAGAGAAGACGGACTCGCTGGAACTCGACAGTTATGTGCCAGCCTCGCCAGCCATTGTCGACGGGATGGCCGTTGCCTGCGACTACAATGGGAATGTGTATGAAATGAAGCTTGAAGAAGGGAAAATTGTGAGTCATCGGAAACTGCTGGTGGCTTCGGAGGATAAGGAAGGGCAGAACGGTGGCGTAGTGTCGATGCCGACGCTCACCCGCGACGCCGTCTATTTCCTTTCGGATGAACGACATATCAGCTGCATCGACCGCGAAACGGGAAGGGTGCGCTGGAAGAAAATGCTACGCGGTATGACGGGCGAGTGCTCGCCATTGGTGGCTCAGGACAGGGTGCTCGTCTGCACAAAGGATGGGCATGTGTCTATCTTCGACAGCGAGAGTGGCGCTGAACTGTGGCACTATGAGACGGGCGAACAGATTATCGCCTCGCCTGCCATCATCGGCGACCGCTTCTTTATATTAACCAGTAGAGGAACATTGCTATGCTTCAATTAGAGAATATCACGAAAAGATTTGCCGACGGACAGCGCACGCTGACCGTGCTCAATGGCCTCTCCCTCCACGTGGGCAAAGCCGAATTCATTGCCATTACCGGCGAATCGGGGGTGGGCAAAACCACGCTGCTGAACATCCTCGGCACTATGCTCCAGCCCGACGAAGGCATCTACCGCCTGGGCGGCGTGGACGTTTATGGCGGCGAATGCACCGTGGAGAAACTTTGCCAGCTGCGCAACAGTGAAATAGGCTTCGTGTATCAGGACCATCGGCTGCTGCCGCAGTTCACCGTGTGGCAGAATATCCTCCTGCCGACGCTCGCTACCAAAGTCGCCGCCAGCGATGAGGAGCAGGAACGGGCCAAGGAGTTGATGGGCATGATGGGCATCGGAGACATGAAGGACCGAGAAGTAGGCAGTCTCTCGGGCGGTGAACAGACACGGGTGGCCATAGCCCGCGCGCTTATCAATAAGCCCAGGCTGTTGTTGGCCGACGAGCCTACGGGGCAGTTGGATGCCACCAACGCTCAGGCCATCGCTGATCTCTTCCGTAAGGTGAACACCGAACTGCATACCACCATCATCATGGCGACGCATTCGGCTGATATGGCCAAGGTAGCCCAGCGCCGTCTTCGACTGGTCGACGGCCAACTGCTGAACATTATCTTTTGCTAAAATGACTATTCAATGAACCATCGTCCGCTCATATCGCAAAGCAGAAAGTACTACTGGCGCTTCTATCGCTTAGTAGCTCTTGCCGTCGTCATCATGATGGCGGTGCTGACGGGTAGTCTGCTACTCGGCGACTCGGTGCGTGGCACGCTGGTGCAGCGCGTCGGCGAACGGTTAGGTAAGACGGAGACGATCATCGCTAGTGGCACGGGCTTTATGAGCGACACTATCATGCACCAGTCTCTGATGGCTCATGCGCAGGGTTACCTGCTGGTCGACGGCTTTATGTCGGTAGGTGGTAAGCTTCTGCCCGTCTATGTGTGGGGTACGGATGCCGATTCGCTCTCATCCGGCGAGGCTTTGGTCAACCAACCCTTGCTTGCGAAGTTGGCTGGTGCTGCGGAGATGGTGCTGCACCTTCCCGCCCACAACATGGTTCCCTCCGGCAGTCTGTTTGTGACGCAGAGTTATGCCACGCAGATGCGGCTGCATGTCGTGGGTGTGAAAAGCGTGGCCGATGGCGGCAACCTGTTGCTGAAGAACGAGCAGACGCTGCCGCTGAATGTCTTCGTCAGTCGTCAGTATCTGGCCGAGGCGATGGAGTTGAAGGGAAAGATCAATGTCATCCTCTCTCATGACGTCATCGACCAGCAGCAGATGACCGATGTATGGCAACCGGAGTGGTCAGGCATTCATTTGACGGACTCTTTGCTCACTTGTGACGGCATCTTCATCCCCCGCGAAATCGTAGAAAAGTGCAAAGGGAGCGTTTATTTCTCCTATTTTGTCAACGACATCATCTCTGATCGCGACACGATTCCTTATTCTTTCGTGACGGCAGTCGAGGAATGGCAGGGTGAGTCGCTTGATGGTCAGGATATGATTCTCTCTGATTATGCTGCCAAGCGTCTGCATGTCTCGGTGGGCGATTCGGTAGAGATGAGTTATTTCATCGCCAAGGACCTGAAGAACCTCGAAACAAACAGTCGGAAACTGCGAGTGAAGCGTATCGTGCCACTTGCTGACTTTATGCACGATAGTTTGTTGACGGCTGACTTCCCCGGGTTGAGCCATGTGAAGAAGTGTACCGACTGGGACAGCGACCTACCCATTAAGATGGAACGTGTGACAAAGGCTGACGAGGATTTTTGGTACGCCTATCGGCAAACGCCTAAGGCTATCGTCAGTTACGAGGCCGTCAGTGAAGATTGGAGCAACACTTTTGGTAATGCGACAGCCTTGCGTTTTGTCTCTAAGCCTGCAGTCAGCCTGACACCAGGCGATGCTGGCCTGCTTGTTGATCACCCTCGGGGTGAAGGCCTTAGCGCCGCCAAGGGGGGTGTCGACTTCGCCAGCCTGTTCCTAGCCCTCGGCTGCTTTATCATTCTCGCTGCTATCCTGCTGATGAAGAATCCGCTTTTGGAGATGCTGACATTGCGGTCGGGAGAAGTGCGGCTTTACAGGCAACTGGGCTTCAACAACCATGACATCCGCAACCTATTGTACCGTGAGGCTTTCAGCGTCATATTCCTGGCGTCGCCCTTCGGCGTCATCGCTGGTTTTCTCTATTCTGCCTTCACGCTCTGGCTTCTGGGCAACGTATGGAGCGGTGCCACTCATACAGAGGATTTTGCCCTTCACATACAGCCGTTGACGGTTATCGCCGGGTGGCTCGTCGGACTGTTCATTAGCGCCGTTTCACTGTGGATGGTCATCAGGCGTATCGTCAGGCAGGACGAGAGTCAGGGGGACAGATCCATGATTCTTTTTGGAAGAATCGCGCGACCTATGCCCTTGGTGCTCTTGGGAGTAACTATCGTCCTGACGTCGGTGAATTTTCTTACGCTCCACAGCCTCGCCCTCTTCATTGTCTGCGGCCTCCTATGGATTGCCACGTGGAGTTTCTTCCTCAGTAGGTATATCTGTCGCAAAGCCAGCAATCAAGCCAGCGATCATGGCGCGACCCACCGGCAACTGCTTTGGCAGTCTCTTCACGCCCGTATGAAACAGCATCGACTGGCTTACTGGACACTCTCGATGGGCGTCTTCACCGTGTTTGCGGTAGGGTTGAATCGTCCTGATGTTCGTAACGCCGAGCAGGCCTCGGGCGGTTGGCAATACTATGTGGAGAGCCGCGTGCCCATCCAGTACGATCTCAACAGTCCTGCCGTCCGCCGTAAACTGTCCCTTCAGTCGCTACCCGACAGCACTTCTTTCCTCACCTTCCTCCGTCACACCCAGGACGAGGCCAGTTGTCTGAACCTCAACAAGGTCAGCCACCCAACCGTCCTTGGTGCCGACCTTGAGCGTATGGAGGCTTTCGGACTTACGCCAAGTGGCCACCTCATGTCAGTCTACCTCGACGAAGAAGCCCTTGTATGGAGCTTGAAGAAGTCGGTGGGCGACACCATCTACTATCAGGACGGTCAGGGTGAGACGGTGCCCGTCGTTATCGCCGGGAGCTATCCTACAGGATTGTTCCACGGTGCCGCCATCATGTCGCGTGACGAGTTTCGCCGTCTTTGGCCCAGGGAGAGTGGAACGGAGGTGCTGCTTATGCGCTCGTCGCACCCAGAGGAGGCTGCCGACGTGCTCGCTACGGCCATGAGCGAATACGGCCTCTCTGTGATGACCGTCGGCGAGCGCCTCCAGATGTTCTTCGAGGTAACCGAGACCTATCTCGTCATCTTCCTCACGCTTGGTGCCTTCGGCCTGCTGTTAGGCATCTTCAGCCTCCTTATCATCGTCCGCAAGAACCTTACGGCGCAGCAACACACCATTCGTCTTTATCGCACGATTGGTTTTGCTGAGCCTATCATCCTTCAGATACTCCTGCGCGAGTATCTCCTCGTGCCCCTCTACGCCCTTGCCGCCGGTGCCACCGGTGCCGTCATCAGCATCAGCGCCAACCCGGTTGGTGCAGGCCTGGCCACCATCCTCATCTCTGTCGTAGTCCTCGCTGCGCTCTGTCTCATATTATATTACGGAATCCAACACATCATCAAATATACAATCAACAACAAGTAAAGATTTATGAAACGTATCATTTTTATCGCATTCTGCTCTCTTGCTGTCCTCGCTATCGATGCCCAAAAGGTTGATTTCCGAGGTGCCAACCATTGCGGCATCTTTCCCAATGAAAGGAACCTCCTGAAGGAATGGCCTGTGGGAGGCCCTAAGAAACTCTGGGTAGTTAACGATGCTGGGAAGGGTAACTCCAGCGCTTTGGTCAGCGATGGGTTCATCTATACGGCTGGGCTTAATGATGACGAGCAACAGGAACAGGTCACTTGCTATAAGTTGGACGGCTCGAAAGTCTACCAAGTCATCTATGGTCATGCTTGGACTAAGTCTTTCCAAGAGACGCGTTCCACGCCTGTCATCGATGACGATCGCCTCTATATGGTTAGCAACATGGGCGAGCTGGTCTGCCTCAATCGCGCTGACGGAAAGATCCTATGGTCAGTGGATTATTGGAAAAAATACAATGTTACTCCCAACGACCAGGGCATCTGTGAGCATCCGCTGATTGATGGCGATAAGGTCATTGTCACCACTTGTGGCAAGGATATCTGCATGGCAGCCTTTAACAAGCTGACGGGCGATGTGATATGGGAGACGAAAGGCTTTGGCGATGCAGCCACTTATTTCACATCACGCATCATCGAATGGAACGGTCATCGTCAGGTTGTCAGCGGAACTGAGATGCACATCTTCGGTGTTGACCCCGATACGGGTAAGATGCTTTGGAACGACAGCCAATGGACAGCAGATCCGGCCACTAAGAAATGGTTGTACGCTATGATAAACAGTCCCATCTT
>JAGCVD010000029.1 GCA_017962545.1 Bacteroidales bacterium | reverse complement strand
GTCCTGCGCGGGGTTGGGCTGGAGGAATGTCAGCTGCGAGAGCAGCGTGGGCGCCTCGACGCCATTCGTACCGCCGCCACTTGATGTGTCGGCGACATAGAAAGTGACCGGCGTGCTCCAGGGTGTCTCCTTCTTGCTGGTTTCGCACTCCGCCTTCAAGGTGACGCTGTAGCGCGACATGGGTTCCAGGTTGGTGAGGGTGTAGAGGGTGTTGCCCGTCACGTCGATTTCCGACCATTGCGACTGCGAAAGCTGGGTCTTCCCGTAGCGCAGCAGTATGTGGCTATAGTTGGGGAATCCGTCCCACGTCACCGTGGCCGAGGATCCCGACACCGTTGCTTGGATGTTCTCCACGGGAATGCATGCCGACGCCGGCGGCACGGTCGTGTCGACCTCAATGAGGGGGTAGATTAAAACATGACGGAGATTCCGTTCCTGCCATACCCACGGCGCTTCGGCGAAGGTCCTGTTCGGAGAACCTGCCATCGTTGTAAAGCCATACTTCGACTTGTACAATCCAGGTTCTAGTGCACACGTTACCAGCCCACCGGGAAAAGAAATATAATATGCCGCTTCACATGCTTGGTCATGACCATCTCCATATGAAACTGTCCAGTAATAGGTTTTAGGTCCCATATCTACTAATCTTGGCGCCCCTGTGCATTCATCGTCACCTCCGAAACATGTGCCGCCCACATAGAACGAATCCTGAACGGTGATGGCCGAGTCAAAGTAATACTCATAGATGCCCAGATACATGTCCTTCGGGCCGTATCTACAGCATGAGTAGGAGGTATCGTCAGGGTCATATTCGGTCTCAAAGTGGTGCTTCAGATGTAGCATACGGTATGGATCGAATGGATTCCACTCTGTCTTTCCCACTAGCGGAAAGCTGTCGGGCAGGGCATCGTAGATGACGAAATAATCCTTATATTCGTTGGTATCTCTCTGGTGTATATAGTTATCGCCGCCATATGCGCTAGAGAGATGCCCGGTTGTTCTCAAACACCCTCCCGCCAAGCCCACCACCCGTAGCGGGGTGGGGGTGTAGAACCGCTGCACCAAGACGGCAGAGTCCATACAATACCAAGGGTTGTCGATTTGTGCGTTAAGATTAGGCAGATCACATGGGAAAAAACGCAATGGAAGATTGTTTGCATAGTAATATTCAAAGTTCCACCAAGCATAATAGCCAATCTCCGAACGCCATTCGATGGTGTCGCCCACGCGGTGGTAGTACAGGTCGGAATACTGCGCCTGCGCACCCACCGCGCCTGCCAGCAGCAACGCTGCAACCAAAAATCTGTTTTTCATTGCTGTATATTCTTAGATGTATTCTCACAAGAATAAGTCACCTTCACAGTAAACACTGGCGGAAGGTAAGTTGTCTCCTGTATTTGTTCATCATCCCACCCGTCGTCAATTTCTTGTGGGAAACAAGAATGCAAACCAGAGCCGTACCAAATCTCATCATATAGATAGCAATTTCCCGATTTGTTGTCCCATATTGGTTCATATAACTCCAGCACCACATTATGACCCGACAGGTGGGGGGCTCGGAAAACCCGAGCCAAATCCATCGACTGGGCATTACATATGATGGGATGCCACATTTTGGCCACCCCCATCCCAGGCAACAATGGAATCCTCTGTAGCCTGTCAGCAACGCTGCTCACCACTGTCCCCGCATATTCGGCTTTCTGCAACAACCACACGCTATCGCCTATGCAGTTGAGTTCCATCTGCCGCCAGGCTGTACCCCAAGGAGTATACGCCGTTGGAACGGATGGCCATAAATCTATCCATGATGAGATTGGTACCCCGGTCGTAGACGACAGGGGAATGTCAAACAACACTGTGTTCACCCCGTTGCCCCCTTGGTGGAATTGTGCCAGCACGACCTCATCGCCGGTCTTGTGTGCCGCCAAAACATCGCCTCGCATATTCGGATAATCCACCACAGTCATGTAATACGGTATCATTACTTGCGTCGGGAAGTTTTGCACCTTTTGGAAGGTTTTGATACAGCACTTGTCTCCATCCGTAACCATGCCCGCCGACACAATCATGTTGTCCAGACAGGCCACGTCGGTATGGGTCATGGCTGGTCCTTTGTTTGCGAAACAGCACACATTCCAGTTCCCGCCAGAGAGATAGGCCGACGTCACCGCGGTGTTGGGAAGCAATGTCAAATAATGCCACAATGTCGTGCCCGTCATGGCCATGTTCACCGTCCCGCCAGCTTCATAGAGATCCAATCGTTTAAAATCAACAGGCATCACATAGCCATGTGTTGTCCAGTTGCAGACCCCGTAATGGACCGAACCCGAGCTTGTGAAAACAGGGAATATCTCGAACATGCCTATCAACCCTTTCCCACCGTACGTGCCACAAAAATAGGCATCTGTGCTATTGTGGATGCGCACATCGTGCACCTCCCACTTGGCGGGTACCCGGAAAACCAGGGCTGCACCGTCCCCCTCTTTGTAAAGCAGAAAGAATGCGGAATCAACCGTCGGCTGGGTGTAGATTAAAACATAATTGTCGTCTACGGTGCGGACGATGCTGTTTCTCAACGCGTCGATTGGAAATTTCCACACTTGCGCCTGCAAGGTCGCCGATAGAAGCAATAGATTGATAATCAAAATAATCTTTTTCATATCGCAAGAAATTACGTATGGTTTTACGAGTGCAAAACTACAAAGAATATTCGATTTCTGCAAGCAGTTGGTTTGCTCTTTTTAATTTTTTTTAACAAAAAAAATAATACCCTCCTCGTCCCCTTTCTCCGGCACCGACGGGGCAAGGAGGTGTTGGAAATATGTAATCGCATTGTTTACAGCGCACTGTCTACTTAGTTTCTCCGAGGATGGTCCGACTGCAGTCGGACCATCCTCGGAGTTGTATCGGAGATGAGTTGGAGATGAGGTGGCGCGAACGCGGGGTAAATAATCTTATTGCTTATTTATAAAAATGTCGTATCTTTGCAGCCAAATTATTGATTGATGAAATGGCCAAAATGGCTTGCAAATCTCTGCAAAAAAGAGGTTTGCACGGAAGACAATGTTGACGCGATGAGCAAATATCTCATAGTGGGGCTGGGCAATGTGGGTGCCGAATACGAGGGCACGCGCCACAATGCGGGCTTCATGGTAGTCGACGCGCTGGCCCATGAGGGTGAGGCGCGCTGGAGCTTGGAGCGCCACGCCTACCGCACGGAGGTGCGCCACAAGGGCCGCACGCTGGTGCTTGTCAAGCCCACGACGTATATGAACCTCAGCGGCAAGGCTGTGAAATACTGGCTGCAGGCCGAGAAGGTGCCTATGGAGAACCTGCTGGTGGTGGTGGACGACATCGCCCTGGAGGTGGGCGCGCTGCGCATGAAGAAGCAGGGCGGTGCCGGCGGCCACAACGGGTTGGCCGACATCGAGGCGGCGCTGGGCACACAGGCCTACTGCCGTCTGCGAGTGGGTGTGGGCAGCAACTTCAGCCGCGGCCGTCAGATAGACTATGTGCTGGGACAGTTCAGCGCCGAGGAGCAGGCCGCCCTGGAGCCTGCCGTGAAGGAGGCCTGCGAGATGGTGCGTTGCTTTGCCACACAGGGCGTCGACAGGGCCATGAATATGTTCAACAAGCGAGGAGGGCAGGGGAGCAGGGAAATGAAAATTGAAAACTGAGAATTGAATCTGGCGATTGACATAGGGAACACTGCCGTGAAGTGGGCGACCTTCGAGGGGAAAGCCTTGGTGAACAATTCGGAGTTTGTCGCCGGGGTCCAAGTTCCGAAGCCTGAACTCGTCGACAAGGTGCTGGTATGTGCCAGCGGCGAGGTGCCCGAGGAGTTGGCCGCCTATCCAAGGCTGACGTCCCAAACGGCACTGCCGATCAGGATAGACTACAAGACTCCCGCGACGCTTGGTCCCGACCGTATAGCGGCGGCCTGCGGCGCCTGGGCGCTGCACCGCGGCGAGGACTGCCTGGTCATCGACGCGGGTACCTGCATCACGGTGGACTTCCTTGACCACGAGGGGGTGTACCACGGCGGCGCCATCATGCCCGGGCTGGGGATGAATTTGCAGGCGTTGCATACTTTCACGGCGAAATTGCCGTTAATAAGTCTTGAGGGGGTGGAGAAAGCCCCTGTGCTGGGACGCACTACCGAGGAGAGCATCCTGGCGGGCACGCTGGGCGCCACGATGTTGGCGCTGGCAGGTTACGTTGCGCTCTACCGTCAGAAGTGCCCCGCGCTGCGTGTGCTGCTGACCGGCGGCGACGCCGACCGCCTGACGGCGGCAGGCGCCACGGGCTGGGAGGTGCAGCCACACCTGACACTCATAGGATTGAACGAGGTGATGGGGTAAGGAGATGAGGAGACTGGAGGTAAGGAGACAGGAGATAAGGAGTTAAGTAGTTATGGAGAAAAGTAGTTAAGACAAATGATAAAGAGTAACATAAAGAGACTGATGATGACGGCGGCGCTGTGCGCGGCCACGTTGGGCGCCACGGCGCAGAACGGCTTCAACGTGCCGTTCTCGCAGTTCGGCATCGGCAGCAGCGAGCTGCCCTTCAACCTGCCCCTGGTGTCGCGTATGGGCGGCACGGTGTATACCACCGCCGGCAACAATTTCGTCAACCCCTTCAACCCAGCATCCTACGGCTCTATCGAGCTGGAGAGCTTCGTCTTCGACATGGGCGTGGGGATACAGATGAGCACGCTGCGCGACAACAATGAGAAGCTGTTCGACGCTGACGGCAACCTGGGCTATCTGCTGATGGCCATGCCGCTGACCCAATGGTGGAAGCTGGCGGCGGGTCTGATGCCCTACACGACGGTGGACTACGAGTCGGTGGCGCTGCAGAGCGACCCGACCTATCCGGGCGGCACGGTGAAGACCGTATATGGCGGTACCGGCGGTGTGAATGAGGTGCTGCTGGGCACGGCGTTCAACATACTGCGTGGCAAGGGCATGAAGCCCAGCCTGCAGGTGGGTGTCAACGCCTACTACCTGACGGGCAAGATAGAGCGCTCGATAGCCTACACCTTCCTCGGCAATGACACCACCTACTTCGTCAACAGCAGCCGCTACAAGAAGACGACGGTGAGCAACCTGGTCTTCGACGCCGGCGTGCAGTATCGGCAGCCGCTGGGCGCCAAGAGCGTGCTGACGGTCGGCGCCGTCTACAAGCCCTACCTCGACATGAAGGTCAAAGACCTGGCGATGATATACACCCAGGTGGGCAACTCGCTGCTCGACACGGTGTTTCCCGCCGCGGGTGACGACCCCGAGTTTGAGAGCCGTCTGGAGCGGCCGCAGACCGTGGGCGTGGGTGTCAGCCTGGAGGTCGACAAGCGATGGCGCATGGCTGTCGACGCCACCTTCGCCAGCTGGCAGGGCATGAAATATACCGAGGGCCAGGAGCCTTCCATCATGGGCAGCAGTGTGGTGCGTTACGACCAATGCAACCGCTACGCCCTGGGGTTGGAGCGCATGGGCAACATGGACGCCCAGAGCTACTGGGGCCGCATCAGCTGGAGCTGCGGTGCGCACCTGACGCAGGGCGCGCTGCGCCTGAACATTGCCGGCACAGACCACACCCTCGGCGAATGGGGCCTCGGCGCCGGTGCCACGCTGCCGATGCGCAAGGGCAAGTCGCTGCTGACGCTCAGTGTCGGCTACACCAGCCTGGGCAGCCGCGACGTACTGCAGCGCAACACGATGACTTTCGGCATCGCCGTGAGCAGTTGTGAGCATTGGTTCTTCAAGCGCAAATACAATTAAGCAAGAAAACAGCCCCTCGGGGTACTAAACCGATAAAGAGACAAACTAAAAAAACATCATAACAATGAAAACCATCAAGAAACTGACGATTGGATTACTCCTCAGCGCCGTCATGGTGCCCGCCGCGGCACAGACCATCAAGGGCTGCCCCGAGGAGCTGCAGGAGAGCATGAGGGAGCCCGTATCCCTCTACCAGTCCAACTGGAAGGATTACACCAACTCGAACGACGAGCGCTACCTGCTCGAGGCCTATCCCTACTGGAAGACCTTCGTGGAGAAGTGCCCCGCCAACGGCAAGAACATCTACACCCGCGGAGTCACCATCATGGAGGCCAAAATCAAGGCCGCCAAGAGTGAAGAGGAGAAGGCCGCGTACATCGAGGAGCTCATGGCCCTTTACGACACCCGTATCGCCACCTTCGGCGAGGCCAGCAAGGTGACGGCCATGAAAGCCATGGAGCTGGAGAACCTGCTGGGTGCCGAGGGTCTGGACCGCTACTACAAGCTCTACAGCGACGCTGTGGCTATGGAGGGCGGTCTGGAGGCCGGCTACCTGGTGAAGTACATGGAGGCCACCATCAACTACGTGCGCGCCGGTAAGGCCGAGCCCACCCTGGTGGTCGACAACTACGACATTGCCAGCGACATGCTTGACGCCGAGTTGCTGAAGAACGCCGCCGACAGTGTCAAGGCCGCCGAGATTCGCGGCTACATCGCTGGCGTCGAAGCCGCCTTCTCGCCCTATGCCAGCTGCGAGCAACTGGTGGAGATCTACGGCAAGAAGTTCGAGGCCGAGCCCGAGAACGTCGACCTGCTGAAGAAGATTACCGGCATCATGACGCGCAAGCGTTGCACCAGCGAGCCCCTCTTCTTCCAGGCCACCGAGAACCTGTACCGCCTGGAGCCCACACCCACCACTGCCATGCGCATGGGTATGATGTGTCTCTCCAAAGAGCAGTACGGCAAAGCCGTCGAGTACCTCAACGACGCCATCAAGGGTGTCGAGAGCAAGGACCTCTACACCGCCTACCTCTACCTGGGCCACGCCTACGCCGGCCAGAAGAGCTATAGCGCCGCCCGCACGGCCTACAACAACGCCGCTGCCGCCGACGCCACCAAGGGCGAGCCCTACCTGCGCATCGCCATCCTCTACGGCTCGAGCACCGGCTCGGCCTCGGAGGACAACGTCAACGGCCGCAGCGCCTACTGGGCCGCCGTCGACGCCCTCAACAAGGCCAAGAGCGTGGAACCCACCGAGGAGAACATCGATCAGTGCAACAAGCTCATCAGCACCTACTCGGCCCACTTCCCCAAGCAGACCGACGCCTTCATGGCAGGCTTGCAGAACGGCTCCCGCTTCACGGTGCCGGGATGGATTGGCGTGAGCACCATCGTCAGAACTCGCCAATAGCCTAACATGAGAGAGCATAAAGGAAAGATGAATATTGGCTGGCGCAAAATTTTTGCGTCAGCCTCTTTCTCCTTTTTCCTTTTTCCTTTCTTCTTTTCCTGTTCGGGCGACATGAAAGACATTGAGCGTTTCAGCCGTCAGAATCCTCCCGACCAGGAAGTCAAAAAAGCCCGCATCCACCGCAGCGAGCAAGGTCGCCTGCAGGTGGAGATTGACGCCCCCTTGATTACCCGCTACAGCCAGCCGTCGCCGCGCACCATCTACCCCCGTGGGGTGGATCTGCGCTTCTACGACGAGCACAAGAAACTAAAGACCACCATCCATGCCCAACGCGCCATCTCCTTCGACGACCGCAATGTCATGAAGGCCAGCGACAGCGTGGTGGTGGTGGATTACGCCTCGGGCGACACCATCTACCTGGAGGACATCGTGTGGCGTGACGACGAAGACATCATCTTCTCCAACCACCCTGTCCGTTCAGTCAACGGCAGGCGTCTCACCTATGGTGATGGCTTCACCAGCGACGAGAGTCTCGCCAACCTGCGCATCACGCATCAGCGCGGCGTAATAGAATTCAACGACGAATAAAAGACTATGCAATACACAGCCAAAGAACTGGCCCGACTGGTGCACGGCACCGTGGAGGGCGACGAGAACACCCGAGTGTGGAAACCCTGCAAGATAGAGGAGGGCTGCGAAGGCGGCATCACCTTCCTGGGCAACCCCAAGTACACCCACTATATCTATGAGCAGCAGGCCTCCATCGTCATTGTGCGGCGTGACTTCGTCCCCGAGCATCCCGTCGGCTCCACTCTCATACGTGTCGACAACCCCTATCTGGCCGTCGCCGCCCTGCTGCATGCTTTCAACGAGCGCAGCAAGCCCCCCAAGGGACGTTCCTGCCGCAGCCATGTGGGTAGAGGCACCAAGGTCGGCAAGCGTCTCTATATGGGTCCCTACGCCGTCGTGGGGCGTCACTGCCGTATCGGCGACGACGTGAAGATATATCCCAACGTCACCATCGGCGACAATGTCACCATCGGCGACGGCACCGTGCTCTACGCCGGCGTCAAGGTGTATGAGGGCGTCGAGATAGGCTGCCACTGCACCCTCCATGCCGGCGCCGTGATAGGCAGCGACGGCTTCGGCTTCGCCCCTGCCGACGACGGCTCATGGAACAAGATTGACCAGATTGGCAACGTCATCCTCGAGGACAACGTTGAGGTGGGGGCCAACACCACCATCGACCGTGCCTCCATCGGCAGCACCATCCTGCATCAAGGCGTCAAGGTCGACAACCTCTGCCAGGTGGCCCATAACGTGGTCATCGGACGCAACACCGCCATGGCCTCGCAGGTGGGCATTGCCGGCAGCTGCCATGTCGGCGAGCAGTGCATCATCGCCGGCCAAGCCGGTCTAGTGGGCCACATCACCGTGGGCGACCATGTCACCATCGGTGCCCAGAGCGGCGTGACACACTCTGTATCTTCCAACCAGAGCATCTTCGGCAGTCCGGCCATGGAGGCCTCCAAGCGCCGCAAGGTGGAAGTGCTCGTGCGCAACATCGAGCGTCTGGCAGCGCGCATAGAAAAACTGGAAAAAGGGCAATGAAGCCTGGCCGCATACTGCTGTTCATGGCTTGCGTCATCGCCGCGCTGGCCTCCTTGGGTGCCGTTATTCCCGACGACGGTGTCGAAGTGGCGGGGCACCATCTGGGCTTCGCCTCGCTGCATACCCTCGTGCGTCACGACGCCCAGCCCGAAGATTCCGTTCCACAGTCTGCGGCTTCCGACCCCACCGATTCGGTCAGCTACTACCGTGCTCTCGTCAACGACGGCAACCTGCGCTTCTGGTTGCCCGACAAGCATTACTTCGACGCCCTTTGGAAGACATTTTCGCGTGCCCGTCGCGACCAGCGTACGGTGCGCATACTCCATTACGGCGACTCACAGATAGAGATGGACCACATCAGCTCGCGCCTGCGCAGCCATCTGCAGCAACGTTTCGGCGGCGGTGGTCCCGGCATGGTGCCTTTCCATCCCATCACCCCTTCGCTGACTGTGCGTCAGAGCACCACAGGCGAACTCGTCCACCTCTCCTCCTTCGGCGACAGCACCGTGGTGCGCAGCCGAGGCGACTACGGTCCCATGATGCAGTGCTTCCGCCTCGGCGGCGGCAACGCTGTCACTACCCTGCGTGCTGCACAGAGCAGCAGCGTTGACGACCGTGCCAAGCGCTTCTCGCGCGTCACCCTGCTCTTCAACGACCGTGGTGGCCACCTCGGCGCCGACCTCACCGACCGTCAGCATAAAATCTCTAACCGCTACCGCAACGACACCAAAGGTATCGGCAGCTTCACGATGCCTCTCGACTCGACCTCCAACAACGTGCGTCTCAGCGTCAGTGGCAGCGCTGACCTCTACGGTGTCCTGCTTGACGACGGCTACGGTGTCGCCGTCGACAACATACCTATGCGAGGCTGCTCCGGCCAGCAGTTCACTCTCGTGCCTGAAGAGAAGCTCCTCGCCGCATACGACCGTATGGACATAGGGCTCATCATACTCCAGTTTGGTGGCAACTCCGTACCCTATCTCAAGACCTCCAAGCAAATCAGCACTTATTGTCAATCCCTCGGCCGTCAGATAGACCACTTGCACCTCTGTTGCCCCACCGCCAAGATACTCTTCGTCGGCCCTTCCGACATGAGTGTCCGCCTGCACGGCCAACTGCAGAGTTATCCCATACTGCCAGACCTTATCGACAGCCTCGCCGCCACCGCCGTCAGCCATGGCGCTGCCTATTGGAGCATCTACCATGCCATGGGCGGACGTAACAGCATGCCCGAGTGGACCCGCCAAGGTCTTGCCGGACAGGACTACATACACTTCTCCCAACGTGGTGCCGACCGTATGGGCGACCTCCTGAGCCAGGCACTCGAAAATAGCTATTCCCTCTACCGTCTTGAGCGGCGCCACAAACGACAGAAAGGAAGTTCCCGATGAAAAAAGCCACCATCATCCTGTTCCTCACGGCTGCGCTGGCATCTCTGACCGCGCAATCCCAAGGAGAATACAAGTTCATCAACGACGAAGCCAACGTGCTGCACTACGACAGCGCTTCGCCTTCCATGACAGCCCTCTTCGACCGCTGGCAGCGGATGGCCGAGACCGGCAGCGGCAACCTCAACATCGTCCATATCGGCGGCTCCCATGTGCAAGCCGGCGTGCTCAGCAACACCGTTCGCTGCAACCTCCTCGCCGCCTATCCCGACCTCGTCGCTTCGCGCGGCATGCTCTTCCCTTATTCTGCTGCAGCCCGTTGCAACAACCCGCCCGACTATCGTATCCACTGTCGCGAGAAGATGATTCTCACCCGCTGCGTCTCCAAAGACTATGACTATCCTCTGGGCCTCTGTGGTATCGCCGTCACCGCAGCCGACACCCTCACCGAGGTGCAGGTGCTCCTCAACGAGCCTCGTGTCGACTACGCCACCAACCGTGTCGTTGTCCTAGGTTACTCTGACGAAGGGGTTACTCCCTACCTGAGTGTCGACGGTCACGAGCTGCAGCCTTCGCACGTCGCCCAGGCTACCGGACGCTATGTCTTCAACCTCGACAGCCCTGTCGACTCCTTCGCTCTCCTGCTGCCTTGCGAGTTCGGGCAGCAGTTCACCCTCACGGGACTCTACCTTGGTAACAGGCATGCCGGCATTACCTTCAGCTCCATTGGTGTCAACGGCGCTGCGGTGCCCGACTACCTGCGCTGCCGCCACTTCGTGCGCGACCTGCGTATGCTGCATCCCGATGTCGTCGTCTTCGGCATCGGCATCAACGACGCTGTACCCACCAACTTTGACACCGCCGCCTTCCGGCAGAACTACCTGGCTCTCGTCGACTCCGTCCGTGCCGCCAATCCTGACTGTGCCTTCATTTTCGTCACCAATAACGACTCCTTCCGCAAGACCGGCCGTCGTCGCTACAGTGTGAACAACAACGGCCCTCTGGCCCGTGAGGTGTTCTATCGCTTGGCTCATGACGTTGACGGCGCTGTGTGGGACCAGTTTGAGATTATGGGCGGTCTTAAGTCTATGGACCAGTGGCGTATCAACAAGTTGGCACGCACCGACCGTGTGCACTTTACCTCGGCTGGCTACCAACTCATCGGGAACCTCTTTTCCGAAGCCCTCCTCAAAGAACTGACAAAAACTAATAACTAAAACTATCCTTTCCTTTGTTCTCCGACCTACTGACATACCTCCGACAGCTACTCAGCTTTGACAGCTCCCATCCACTGCTCTTCACCCAGATTCATTTCTGGGTCTTCTTTCTGTTGGTCTATGTCGGCTTCTCGCTCATTGTTACCCGTCGGTGGAAGCATACTGCGAGAAACGCCTACCTCTTTGCCGTCAGTCTTTTTTTCTATTACAAGACCTCCGGACTCTTCGTCCTCCTGCTTGTCTTCTCCACCCTGCTGGGCTATACCCTCGGTATCGGCATGGATAGGCGGACTGTGGCAAGTGGCAAGCGGAAAGCGTTGATGATTATCGGGGTGGTTGTAAACCTTGGTATCCTAGGCTTTTTCAAATATGCCTATTTCTTCACCGATATCTTCAATGCTACTTTCGGCACCGAATACAGCATCGCCATCAAGATTCTCCTGCCCGTGGGTATCTCTTTCTATACCTTCCAGAATATCAGTTATATTGTCGATGTCTACAAGTGTAAGATATCGCACGTCACCAACATTCTTGATTTCGGCTTCTACACCTCATTCTTTCCCCAGCTTGTTGCTGGCCCCATCTTGCGCGCTGACCAGTTCGTGCCACAGCTCTACAAACCTTTCCATCTCTCACGCCGCCAGTTTGGCATAGCCCTCTTTTGGATTCTCAACGGACTCGTCAAGAAGCTGGTGCTCAGTGACTACTTGGCTGTCAACTTCGTTGACCGTGTCTTTGACAATCCCTCGCTCTATACTCCCTTTGAGAACTTCTCCGCCCTGATGCTCTACTCGCTGCAGGTTTATGCCGACTTTTCGGGCTATACCGATATAGCCATCGGTGTGGCCATGCTTATGGGTTTCTACCTGCCGCTCAACTTCAACTCGCCTTATAAGGCCATGAATCCCACCGACTTCTGGCGTCGCTGGCACATCTCGCTTTCCCACTGGCTGCGCGACTACCTCTACATACCTCTTGGTGGCAATCGTCGTGCCGGCGTCCTCAGTTATGCCCTTCTCGCCGCTATGTTGGCCATCGCCGCCTTCCGTCTCCGCAGCACCCTTTTCACCGTGACAGTCCTAATCATAGCCGTGGCTATAGCTTTGCGCTGGCTCATTGACAAACGGCACCGCCACGATATGGGGACCAATGTCAATAACATGGACACCATGCTCCTCGGCGGTCTCTGGCACGGTGCTTCGTTCAATTTTATTACCTGGGGTGGCCTCAACGGCTTGGGCATACTGGTATACAAATGGTGGAAACGCCAGGGTTGGATTACCCATCTCCTTACTCTTGCCGCCACCACGGTCCTCCTCGCCATCCTCAAGGCCCATCTTGACTCGCCGTTAGTCAACATGTTGCACTTCATCGTTCTCGTCTGCCTCGTCGGATACTCCCTGTTGCACTTTCTCCCTCAGACTACCCGTGCCACCAATACCGCCTGGACTGTTTGGTGCACTGGTCTCACCTTCGTCTTTATCAGTTTTACACGTCTCTTTTTCCGCAGTGGTTCCAACCTTGATCCCGCCGAGGCCAACGAGGTGGCTTGGCGTACCGCCAGTCAGATGGTTAGCCAGATAGGCTCCCATTGGAACCTGGCCCAGATTCCCGACATTATAGGTCACTATTGGGCGCCCTTCCTTCTCTTTGCCATTGGTATGGTGGTGCATTGGCTCCCCGTGCGTTTCAAGCGTCGTTATCGTCTCGCCTTTGCGCGTATGCCCCTCTGGCTCATGGCTGTCGCCTCCGTTGTGACGGTCTTCGTGGTATATCAGTTTATCACTGCCGACTTGCAGCCTTTCATTTATTTCCAGTTCTAAGGTATAACAACTCAAAAGTAAAAAGGGTAGGGCACCGTAGTGTCCTACCCTTTGGGTATCTTTAAGAAGGATTGATGTTAGCTTTCCTTGGCGGCGCTCATGGCGGGGGCGCTGCCGACAACGAGGTCTTGGTACTCGCGCATGCCGGTACCTGCGGGGATGAGGTGACCGACAATGACGTTCTCCTTCATGCCGACCAGCGTGTCGCGCTTGGCGTTGATGGCGGCTTCGGTGAGCACCTTGGTGGTCTCCTGGAAGGAGGCGGCGGAGATGAACGACTTGGTCTGCAGAGAGGCGCGGGTGATACCCTGGAGCACCTGACGGCAGGTGGCGGGATGGGCGTCGCGTGCGGTGACGAGTTTCTTGTCCTGACGGCGCAGGGCGGAATTCTCGTCGCGCAGTTCGCGGGCGGTGACAATCTGACCCACAGAGAGGGCCTCGCTGTCGCCAGCGTCTTCGACGACCTTCATGCCGAAGATTTGGTCGTTGACATCGTTGAAGTCGAGTTTGTTGACAAGGTCGCCTTCGAGGAAGCGGGTGTCGCCCGGGTCGAGAATCTCGACCTTGCGCATCATTTGACGCACAATGACTTCGAAGTGCTTATCGTTGATCTTCACGCCCTGCAGACGGTAGACCTCCTGTACCTCGTTGACGATGTACTCCTGCACCTTCATCGGGCCCTTGATGGCGAGGATGTCGGCAGGCGTGATGGCGCCGTCAGAGAGCGGTGTACCAGCCTTGACATAGTCGCTGTCCTGAGCCAGAATCTGCTTGGAGGTGGGGATGAGGTAGGAGCGCTGCTCGCCGGTCTTGGAGGTAATGGTAACCTCGCGGTTGCCGCGTTTGAGCTTCTTGGCGATGGAGACAATACCGTCAATCTCGGCCACGATGGCAGGATCAGAAGGATTGCGGGCCTCGAAGAGTTCGGTGACGCGGGGCAGACCGCCCGTGATATCGCCAGCCTTGCCGAAGGAACGCGGTATCTTGACCATGATGTCACCGGCTTTGAGCTTCTGACCTTGTTCAACGCCGATGTGGGCACCCACGGGAAGGTCGTAGACTTTGAGGATGTTGCCCTCATTGTCGACGATATTAAGTGTGGGGTTCTTGGTGCGCTGGCGGCTCTCGATGACGACTTTGTCCTGAAGGCCGGTCTGTGCATCGCTTTCGACGCGATAGGTGATGTTCTCAATGACATTCTCGAAGGAGACCTTACCAGCCACATCACTGATGATGACAGCGTTGTAAGGATCCCATTCGGCAATGAGGTCTCCCTTCTGCATGATTTCGCCCGAGGCCTTGTAGAGTTTGGCACCATAAGGCAGCAGGGAAGAGAAGAGGGTGATGTCGGTGTTGGGATCGACGATACGCATCTCGGCCGAGCGACCCATGACAATTTGGTAGCTGTCGCCTTCGGCATCGGTGTAGGGGATGGCGCGGAGCTCGTCGATGATGAGACGGCCCTCATACTTGGCCTGGAGGCTGGAGGTGGTACCGATGTTGCCACCGGCCACACCGCCGACGTGGAAGGTACGCAGGGTCAGCTGAGTACCGGGCTCACCGATAGCCTGTGCGGCGATGACGCCGACAGCTTCGCCTTTCTGCACCATCTTGCCGGTGGCAAGGTTGCGGCCGTAGCACTTGGCGCAGACGCCGTGCTTCGACTCGCAGGTGAGTACGGAACGAATCTCGACTTCCTCAATGGGAGAGTCTTCGATTTTCTTGCATATCTCTTCGGTGAGTTCCTCGCCGGCATGGGCGATGAGCTCGCCGGTCTGGGGGTGGTAGATGTCGTGCACAGAGGTGCGGCCGAGAATCTTCTCGCTGAGGCTCTGGACGACGTCCTCACCTTTCTTGAGGGCTGTGGTGGGCAGACCGCGCAGGGTGCCGCAGTCTTCTTCGTTGATGATGACATCATGTGCCACGTCAACCAGACGGCGGGTGAGGTAACCTGCGTCAGCCGTCTTAAGGGCGGTATCGGCCAGACCTTTACGGGCACCGTGGGTGGAGATGAAGTACTCGAGCACCGACAGACCTTCCTTGAAGTTGGAGATAATGGGGTTCTCGATAATTTCGTTACCCGAAGCACCTGCTTTCTGGGGCTTGGCCATCAGGCCGCGCATACCGGAGAGCTGACGAATCTGTTCCTTACTACCACGAGCACCCGAGTCGTACATCATGAAGATGGGGTTGAAGCCCTGATTGTCGGCCTTCAACTGCTTCATGAGCGTCTCGGTGAGTTGGTTGTTGGTGTTGGTCCAGATATCGATGACGTGGTTGTAACGCTCGTTATTGGTGATAAGACCCATGGCGTACTGTGCCATAACTTCTTCAACCTCTTCGTTGGCTTTCTCTATGAGGGTCTCCTTCTCGGCGGGGATGATAACGTCGCCCAAGTTGAACGACAAGCCGCCGCGGAATGCCTGGCGGTAGCCCATATCTTTAATGTCGTCGAGGAATGTGGCGGTGACGGCGTTGCCACATTCGGTGAAGATGTCGCCGATGATGTCGCGCAGCGACTTCTTGCCCATCACCTGATTGATGTAACCATACTGGTTGGGGACGACCTGGTTGAAGATGACGCGGCCGACGGTGGTACGCAGGCGGGCAGTCTTGATGTAGTGGCCGTTGGCATCGACGATGACGTTGCCATTGATGTCGCGTTTGACCTCGTACTCGGTGCGGCTGTGCATGGCAGTCTCGGCAGGGGTGCTGCAGTCGATGTCGGTGAGCACTTTGCCTTTCTTGTCCTTAATAACCTCCATAAAGGTGCGGTCGCTCTTTATGTAGGAGTATTCAGTCTGTCCTTCAGGGACGGGCATATAGACGCTGATGCAGGCATTGAGGTCGACACGTTTCTCGTTGTAGGCGATGATGACCTCTTCGGACGAGTAGAAGCGCTGTCCTTCACCGCGGACGGTTTCGTTGTCGGTGGTGTGGCGCGGTTTGGTCATATAATAGAGACCCAGCACCATGTCCTGCGAAGGCACGGTGATAGGAGCTCCGTTGGCGGGGTTGAGGATGTTGTGGGTGGAGAGCATCAGGAGCTGAGCCTCAAGGATGGCGGCGTTGCCCATAGGCACGTGGACAGCCATCTGGTCACCGTCAAAGTCGGCGTTGAAACCGGTACACACCAGCGGGTGCAGACGGATGGCCTTACCTTCGACCAAGCGGGGCTGGAAAGCCTGAATACCCAGACGGTGCAGCGTAGGAGCACGGTTGAGCAGGATGGGGTGTCCTTTCAGGATATTCTCAAGAATCTCCCACACAACGGGTTCCTTGCGGTCGACAATCTTCTTGGCGCTCTTGACGGTCTTGACGAGGCCGCGCTCAAGGAGTTTGCGGATGACATAGGGTTTGAAGAGCTCGGCAGCCATGTCTTTGGGCAGACCGCACTCATGCATGCGCAGTTCGGGACCGACGACAATGACCGAACGGCCAGAGTAGTCGACACGTTTACCGAGCAGGTTCTGACGGAATCGACCCTGCTTGCCCTTGAGGGCGTCGGAGAGCGACTTAAGGGCGCGGTTGCTTTCGGACTTCACGCTGGAGACCTTGCGGCTGTTGTCAAAGAGAGAGTCGACGGCCTCTTGGAGCATACGCTTCTCATTGCGCATGATGACTTCAGGAGCCTTAATCTCGACCAGTCGTTTCAGTCGGTTGTTGCGGATGATGACGCGACGGTAGAGCTCGTTAACATCGGAGGTGGCAAAACGGCCGCCATCCAGCGGTACGAGAGGACGCAGGTCGGGAGGAATGACGGGAATGATATCCATAATCATCCACTCGGGACGGTTGTCCATGCCACGCTCGCGCATAGCCCGTTGGGATTCACGGAAGGACTCGATGACATTCAGGCGCTTGAGGGCTTCCTGTTTACGGGCCACGGCCGTCTCGTGCGACGCTTTTGCGCGCAGGTCGTAGCTGAGTTTGTCAAGGTCAAGTTCGGAGAGGAGCTTGTAAAGAGCCTCGGCACCCATTCCAGCGATGAACTTGTTGGGGTCGCTGTCGGGCAACTGGGCGTTGTCTTCGGGCAGCGAATCTTGGATGTAGTAGTATTCCTCCTCGGTGAGCAGGTCGAGTTTCTGTACGGGCATCTCGTTGAGCACGGCTTTGCCGGGCTGCAGGACGATGTATTTCTCGTAGTAGATGACCTGATCCAGTTTCTTGGAGGGGATATTGAGCAGAGTGCCGATTTTGTTGGGCAAAGAACGGAAGAACCAGATGTGTGCCACGGGCACCACCAGTTCAATGTGACCCATACGCTCACGGCGAACCTTCTTCTCTGTGACCTCGACACCGCAACGGTCGCAGACAATGCCTTTATAGCGGATGCGCTTGTACTTGCCGCAGTGGCACTCCCAGTCTCTGGTAGGGCCGAAGATGCGCTCACAGAACAATCCGTCGCGCTCAGGCTTGTATGTACGGTAGTTGACGGTTTCAGGCTTCGTCACCTCGCCATAGGAGCGACGCTTGATGGACTCGGGCGACGCGAGGCTGATGGTGATGGAATTGAAATCGGTCTTTAACTGAGATTCTTGTTTGAAAGCCATGTTATATTCTACTTATACAACCAAAATTAATCAAATGTTACCTCAAGGCCCAGACCACGGAGCTCGTGGACCAAGACGTTGAACGACTCGGGGATGCCGGGCACGGGCATGTTGTCACCCTTGACGATGGCCTCATAGGCTTTGGCACGGCCCATGACATCGTCAGACTTGACGGTAAGGACCTCCTGCAACACGTGAGATGCGCCGTAAGCTTCAAGAGCCCAGACCTCCATCTCACCGAAGCGCTGGCCACCGAAGTTGGCTTTACCGCCGAGGGGCTGCTGGGTGATGAGAGAGTAAGGACCAATGGAACGGGCATGCATCTTATCATCAATCATGTGGTGCAACTTGAGGTAGTAGATGTAACCCACAGTGGCAGGCTGGTCGAAGCGGTCGCCAGTCTCACCGTCATAGAGGTAGGTACGTCCGTTCTCAGGTAGGCCGGCTTCACGCATGTAGCCGTTGATCTGCTCGAGGGTGGCGCCATCGAAGATGGGAGTCTTGAAGCGCTTGTTGAGTTTCTTGCCAGCCCAACCGAGGACGGTCTCGTAAATCTGTCCCAGGTTCATACGTGAAGGCACGCCCAGGGGGTTGAGTACGATGTCGACAGGTGTACCGTCGGCCAGGAAAGGCATATCTTCAGCGCGGACAATCTTCGAAACAATACCCTTGTTACCGTGGCGACCAGCCATCTTGTCACCGATGCGCAGTTTGCGCTTCATGGCGATGTAGACCTTGGCCATCTGCACGATGCCGCTAGGCAGATCGTCGCCCACAGTGAGGGCGAACTTGTTGCGGGTAAAGCGGCCCGAGATTTCGCGGTATTTGATATTATAGTTGTTCAACAACTCTTTGATAAGGGCATTGGTCTCTTTGTCGGTAGTCCACTTATTGGGGCTTACCTCGGTATAGTCAATGGTCTTCAGTGTTTTGGCCGAGAACTTGACTTTCTTCGGGATGAGCTCTTCGCGGTGGCTAGTGTAGACGCCATTGGAAACCTTGCCATTCAAGAGGATGAGCAGGCGCGAGATGAGTTTGTCTTTCAACTCCTCGCACTCGAAACGATACTCTTCCTCGGGCTTGGCGAGCAACTCTTTCTCACGGGCACGAGCCTTACGATCGCGGATGACGCGAGCGAAGAGTTTCTTGTCAATAACCACACCATGCAGCGATGGCGGCACTTTGAGAGAAGCATCCTTCACATCGCCAGCTTTGTCGCCGAAGATGGCACGAAGCAGTTTTTCCTCGGGGGTAGGATCGGATTCGCCTTTCGGGGTGATTTTACCAATAAGGATGTCACCTTCTTTTACCTCGGCACCGATGCGGATAATACCGTTCTCGTCCAAGTCCTTAGTGGCATCGTTACCGACATTGGGGATGTCTCGGGTGAGTTCCTCGTTGCCGCGTTTGGTTTCGCGGACCTCGAGGGTGAACTCCTCGACATGCACCGAAGTGAAGATATCTTCACGTACTACACGCTCCGAGATGACAACGGCATCCTCGAAGTTGTAACCTTTCCACGGCATGAATGCAACCATCATGTTGCGGCCCAAGGCGAGTTCGCCACCCTGGGTGGCATAACCTTCGCAAAGCACCTGGCCTTTCTTGACCTTGTCGCCCTTCTTGACAATGGGGCGCAGGTTGATGGCGGTGGAGTGGTTGGTACGCTGATATTTGGTGAGTTTGTATTCTTTAACATCGTCGTCGAACGACACAAGACGCTCCTTCTCAGTACGGTTGTGACGGATGACGACCTTGGTGGAGTCAACATATTCGACCACACCGTCGGCCTCTGCGTTGAGCAGCACACGGCTGTCGTGAGCCACGGCTTCCTCGATACCTGTTCCAACGATGGGGATTTCGGGGTTGAGCAGAGGGACAGCCTGACGCATCATGTTCGATCCCATCAGTGCACGGTTAGCATCGTCGTGCTCCAAGAACGGGATGAGGGAGGCGGCGATAGAGGCAATCTGGTTGGAGGCGATGTCGATGAGGTCAATCTCTTCGGGAGCCACAATGGGGAAGTCAGCCTGACGGCGGGCTTTCACACGAGTTTCTGTGATGTGACCTTCCTCATCCTGCGGTGTGGTGGCTTGGGCCACGGTCTTGTTCTCCTCAGCTTCGGCTGAGAGGTAGACTGGATCCTCATTAAGTTGGACCTGTCCATCAACGACACGCTGGTAGGGGGTCTCGATGAAGCCCAACTCGTTAATCTTGGCATACACGCAAAGCGACGAGATAAGACCGATATTGGGGCCTTCAGGAGTCTCGATGGTACAGAGTCGGCCATAGTGAGTGTAGTGCACGTCACGCACCTCGAAACCGGCACGTTCGCGCGACAGGCCGCCAGGACCGAGAGCCGAGATACGGCGTTTGTGAGTAAGTTCGGCCAAGGGGTTTGTCTGGTCCATGAACTGGCTCAACTGGTTGGTACCAAAGAACGAGTTGATGACCGACGAAAGTGTTTTGGCATTGATGAGTTCGGTGGGAGTAAACACTTCATTGTCACGTACATTCATGCGCTCACGGATGGTGCGGCTCATACGGGCAAGACCAACGCCGAACTGGTTGGAAAGCTGTTCGCCAACGGTACGGATACGACGGTTTGACAGGTGGTCGATATCGTCAACCTCAGCTTTCTGGTTGATGAGTTCAACCAAGTATTTGATGATAGATGTAATGTCCTCCTTTGTCAGAACACGGACATTGTCATCCACATCAAGGTTGAGTTTCGTGTTGATTCTGTAGCGACCCACATCGCCCAGATCATAGCGTTTTTCTGAGAAGAAGAGCTTCTCGATGATGCTGCGAGCAGTCTCTTCGTCTGGCGGCTCGGCGTTGCGAAGTTGACGGTAGATATACTCGCAGGCTTCCTTGGCATTGTTGGCAGTGTCTTTCTTGAGAGTGTTGTAGATAACGGAATAATCGATGCCGTCTTTGTCCTCTGCCTTGATAAGGATGGACTTGATATCGAGCTCAAGAATTTTGTTGATATGCTCTTCCGTGAGTTCGACATCGCGTTCAATGACCACTTCGGTACGTTCCATCGAGACCACCTCGCCAGTGTCTTCATCGACGAAATCCTCGGTCCAGGACTCTACCACACGAGCGGCCAGCTGTTTGCCTACAACTTTCTTCAAGCTGTTACGGGTAACCTTAACCTCTTCAGCCAAACTGAAGATATCGAGGATGTCCTTGTCCGACTCGTAACCAATAGCACGGAGCAATGTGGTGATGGGGAGTTTCTTCTTACGGTCGATATAGGCGTACATGACGTTGTTGATATCGGTCGTAAACTCCATCCAGGAACCCTTAAAAGGTATGATACGTGCCGAATAGAGCTGTGTGCCGTTAGAGTGGAACTGAGTGCCAAAGAACACTCCGGGGGAACGGTGCAACTGTGACACCACCACGCGCTCAGCACCATTTATGACGAAAGTTCCTTTCGGAGTCATATACGGAATCATGCCCAAATAGACATGCTGCTCAAGCGTCTGGAAGTCCTCGTTCTCAGGATCTTTACAGCTCAGTTTCATCTTGGCTTTCAGTGGCACACTATAGGTGAGGCCACGCTCGATGCACTCCTCGATGGAATAGCGGGGAGGATCGATGTAATAATCCAAGAATTCGAGTTCGAAATTATTTCGCGCATCAGTGATGGGGAAATTCTCTTTAAAGACTTTGTACAGACCTTCGTCTAGACGGTTGTCCGGATTGGTTTCAATCTGGAAGAAGTCTCTGAATGACTTGACTTGAATATCGAGAAAGTCCGGGTAATCAAATTTGCGTACCGACGCGAAATTTACTACTGTGGGTTCTTTTTTTGCCAAGGGACTAAAATTTATCTTTCTTATTAACTTATCGCGTTTTAAGAGAGTGTAACCCTATGATTGTAGGGTGGGGAGGAATGCTCTGCTGTGTCCTTACTGAATTCCACAGCAACAAGGAATAGGCACTCCGGACGTTGCCGGAGGCTCTATTCCTCGTGTGTGACGATAGGTGGATGACCTTACTTGACCTCGACCTCGGCACCAGCCTCTTCGAGGGCTTTCTTCAGGCTCTCGGCCTCGTCCTTGGAGACGCCTTCCTTCACGGGCTTGGGAGCGTTGTCGACGAGCTCTTTCGACTCCTTCAGACCCAGAGAAGCCATGTCCTTAACGGCCTTCACAACGGCCAGCTTCTTGGTCATGTCGGGAACACCCTTCAGGATCACATCGAAGGAGGTCTTCTCCTCGGCAGCGGCGGCGGCGCCACCGGCGGCGGGAGCGGCGACTGCGACAGCAGCAGCGGCGGGTTCAATGCCGTACTCCTCTTTCAGGACGTCAGCGAGTTCTTTAACTTCCTTAACGGTAAGGTTAACCAGTTCTTCAGCAATAGCTTTAATGTCTGCCATGACTATTTAATTTTAAATGTTTTACTTTTTGTTTGTTGTTTTTGTTTATTGGCCCTTTCTAAAGGCTGGCCATGCCTCTTTGCGCTTTGGCTTTAGGCCTCACGCTCCTCCAAAGTTTTCAGCACACCGGTAATGGTATTGCCAGCCGACTGAACCTGCGACAGGACGTTCTTGATGGGCGACTGCAGCAGGGCAACCACATCGGCGATAAGCTCGTTCTTGGACTTGATGTTGACCAAGGCGTCGAGGTTCTCGTGGCCGATATAGAAGCACTCTTCGACATAAGCGCCTTTGAGAATAGGCTTCTCAGCGGTTTTCTCGGCGGCGCGGAAGCTCTTAATGAGCTTGGCGGGTGCATTGTTGGTGTTCGAAAGCATTATGGCGGTTTCACCCTTGATCACAGGGAACAACTCGGAATAGTCGAAACCCGACTTCTCGAGAGCCTTGATGAGAAGAGTGTTCTTAACAACCTCCAGCTTCACCTCGTTGCGGAAGGCGGAACGACGCAGCTTGCTGGTCTGCACCGAGTTCAAGCCTCCAATGTCTGCGATGTAGAGACTGGGGTAGGCCTTAATCTCTTCGCACAAGGCGTCGATGTGCTGGTCTTTCAGTTCTTTTCTCATAATGTTTCTTACGTTTTAAAAGATTACAGAGTAGCGGCTTTGGTGTCCACTTTCACACCCGGGCTCATGGTACTGCTGATGGCGATGCTCTTCACGTAGGTACCCTTGGCGGCACTGGGTTTGAGCTTCATGATCATCTGGAGTACCTCGCGGGCGTTCTCGACGATTTTCTGATTGTCGAAAGAGCACTTGGCGACAGCGGTATGGATGATACCGAACTTGTCAACCTTGAAGTCGATTTTACCGGCTTTGGCTTCCTGGACAGCCTTGCCCACTTCCATCGTGACGGTGCCAGTCTTGGGGTTAGGCATCAAGCCACGGGGACCGAGAATACGGCCGAGGGCACCAATCTTGGGCATGCAGCTCGGCATGGTGATGATGACATCCACGTCAGTCCAGCCACCCTTGATTTTGTTGATGTACTCGTCGAGGCCATAGTAATCGGCTCCGGCAGCCTTGGCTTCTTCCTCCTTGTCGGGAGTGCAGAGCACGAGCACGCGGACGGTTTTACCCGTGCCGTGAGGCAGGGTGACGCTGCCGCGCACCATCTGATTGGCTTTGCGGGGATCCACACCCAGACGCACGTCGATGTCCACCGAAGCATCAAACTTGGTGAAGGTGATGTCCTTCACGATGCTCACGGCTTCCTCGAGAGAATAGACTTTGCTGCCGTCAAACTTGGCGATAGCCTCTTTCTGTTTCTTTGTAAGTTTTGCCATGTTGGTCTTTTTTTGTGGTCAACGCACTTTCAGTGTTTATCGTTAAACTTTACTTATGCTACCACGGTTCATAATTCTTTGTTTACTTCAGGGGATTCTCACCCGTAACGGTGATACCCATGCTGCGGGCAGTGCCGGCCACCATGCTCATGGCGCTCTCAACTGTGAAGCAGTTGAGGTCGGGCATCTTGGACTCGGCAATCTGGCGCACCTGCTCCCAGGTGACAGAGGCTACCTTGACACGGTTGGGCTCGCCAGAGCCTTTCGGTGCCTTCGACATCTCTTTCAGCTGGACAGCGACAGGAGGAGTTTTCAGTACAAAGTCAAAGGACTTGTCCGTGTACACAGTGATGATGACAGGCACAACCTTGCCGGCCTGATCCTGGGTACGGGCATTGAACTGCTTGCAGAACTCCATGATGTTCACACCCTTGGCACCCAAAGCGGGTCCCACGGGAGGAGCGGGGTTGGCGGCAGCACCCTTGATTTGCAACTTAATCAATCCTGCAACTTCTTTTGCCATTGATTTAAAGTTTTAATTAGGTTAGTTAAAACGGTTACTGTTCTTTTTCCACCTGTGAGAAACTCAGTTCTAGCGGTGTGCGGCGTCCGAAGATTTTGACTGTAACTTTCAGTTTCTTCTTTTCGTCGTTCACCTCTTCGACAGTACCCGAGAAGCTGTTGAACGGGCCGTCGATGACCTTCACCGACTCACCAACAATGAAACGTTCCATGGCTTCCACCCCGTCAGCCTGTGCATCCATCTTGCCGAGGATACGGTTAATCTCGGCTTGACGCATGGGGATAGGCTGACCCTCACGTTCCCGAAGGAAGTCGAGGACGTTGGGGAGATTCTGGATGACGGGGATGATCTCGTCGCGCAGGTTGGCTTCGATGATGACATATCCCGGGAAGTAATTACGGTCCTTGATGACTTTCTTACCATTCCGAATTGACACCACCTGCTCGGTGGGAATCAGCACAGTGGGCACATCGTTGCTCCAGCCACGTTTGGCCATTTCGCTCTCAATGTACTCTTTGGCTTTCTTCTCTTTGCCGCTGATTGCTCTAACGACATACCACTTTTTCTCCTGCTGTTCCATTGTTTTGTGTTAAAAAGGACAGTGAAAAATATACTTAAATCTGCTTTTCATTAAAGAATCTGTTTGCCTCAAGCCTCAAAAGAATTTGGGAAGCAAGGCTCTCGGCAGAAAGTCCTTTAGGCGAAAATCTGATAGAAGTATCCAAGCAAACCCTTCCAGCCCCAGCCTTGCACACCGAACACGATGTCCATGACGAAGACCACGAGGGCAATAACGATAGCTGCTACAGCCACCACAACGGCGCTGCTTTGCAACTCTTTGAATGTAGGCCACGACACCTTGTGCACCATTTCGTCGTAGCTCGACTTCACATATTCACCAAACTTTGACATTTTAAACTAGTTTTTTTCTTGCAGGGGCAGAGAGAATCGAACTCCCAACCACGGTTTTGGAGACCGCCATTATACCATTTAACTATGCCCCTAAGCAGGGCCGCACCGTTGGCACGGCCCTTTCTTTTATCGATAATTATTCGATAATCTTGGTTACCTGACCCGAACCAACGGTGCGGCCACCCTCGCGGATAGCGAAGCGCAGGTTCTCGTTCAGGGCGATGTCGGCGATGAGCTCAACGGTAATCGTCAGGTTGTCGCCAGGCATAACCATCTCGCGGCCCTCGGGCAGCATGATGGTACCGGTCACGTCAGTGGTACGGAAGTAGAACTGAGGACGGTAGTTGTTATGGAACGGGGTGTGACGACCGCCTTCCTCTTTCTTCAGGATATAGACGGCAGCCTCGAATTTGTGGTGAGGTTTCACCGAGCCGGGCTTGGCGATAACCATACCGCGACGGATTTCGTTCTTGTCGATACCGCGGAGCAGCAGACCCACATTGTCGCCAGCTTCACCTTCGTCGAGGATCTTGCGGAACATCTCGACACCGGTGACGACGCTCTTCAGCTTCTCAGCGCCCATACCGATGATGTCAACGGGGTCGCCAGTGTGGATGACACCAGTCTCAATACGGCCGGTACCCACGGTGCCGCGGCCAGTGATCGAGAACACATCCTCGATAGGCATCAGGAAGTCTTTATCTTTCTGACGCACGGGCTCGGGAATCCAAGTGTCGACAGCGTCCATAAGGGCGTTGACGGCGCTGACACCCATGCCGTTAGGATCCTCGCCGTTCAGAGCGGCCAGAGCGGAACCACGGATGATGGGGATGTTGTCGCCATCGAAGTCATAGGAGCTCAGGAGCTCGCGGACTTCCATCTCAACGAGGTCGAGCAGCTCGGGGTCGTCAACAAGGTCGCACTTGTTCAGGAACACAACGAGCTGGGGAACACCGACCTGACGGGCGAGCAGGATGTGCTCACGGGTCTGGGGCATGGGACCGTCGGTGGCAGCCACAACCAGGATAGCACCGTCCATCTGGGCGGCACCGGTAACCATGTTCTTCACGTAGTCAGCGTGACCCGGGCAGTCCACATGGGCGTAGTGACGGG
>JAGCVD010000028.1 GCA_017962545.1 Bacteroidales bacterium | reverse complement strand
CTTACCATGGTCAACGTGGCCGATAGTACCGATGTTGACGTGCGGTTTAGAACGATCGAATTTTTCTTTTGCCATTTTTAATACGTATTAATGTTAACAAATTAGTTTCTTTCACATCTTAAGAGGGCGAATTCCTTCGTCCTCTGTCGATTTTTTCATTAAAAAAGAGCTACAGACCAGATTTGAACTGGTGACCTCATCCTTACCAAGGATGCGCTCTACCAACTGAGCTACTGCAGCTTTTTACTTCGAAGCGCTGGAGCATCTCTCTCGCCCGCTTGTCCGCTTCTTTTGAGCGGAAGACGGGGCTCGAACCCGCTACCTATAGCTTGGAAGGCTATCGCTCTGCCAAATGAGCTACTTCCGCTTCTCCGTAGGTTGTGGGGAAGAGTGGACTCGAACCACTGAACTCTTCCGAGGACAGATTTACAGTCTGTTGCAATTGCCACTATGCGACTTCCCCATGATATTCACTCAGAAGGACTTTCCGAGGTTTCTATCGAGCCGATGAAGGGACTCGAACCCCCGACAGGCTGATTACAAATCAGCTACTCTACCAACTGAGTTACATCGGCTTTTCAGTCTGTCAAACAACTCACGTTTTTCACGTTTTGAGGTTGCAAAGATACTGCTTTTTTCTTTCTACGCAAAATATTTTTTGCACTTTTCTGTATCTTTTTTCTCAAGACGCTGATTTACAACGTGTATCTTGTTGAACTTTTTTCTTCCCTATGCCCTGTCCCATTCTGCAAAACGGCATAGAAAGGCCTATTTCTAATCAGTTTTCACCACTCGGGTTGTCATTGTCTGCCCCAGTATCTCTGTTTTCTTCTGATAATATGTTAGTTACGTTGTTTTCGTTACTGAAGGCTCCAAGTATGCGAAGCAGTGCAAAGTAGTAGATTATGAATAGGATAGCTATCATTATGTCCCCAATCGCTATATAGGAACGGTCCAGGAACATAACGGGCATCAGAATCAGCATTAGTTTTGAGAGTGTGTAGCAATGAAAACCGATTCCACGCACTTTCCACATCAGGACAAGGCCGACTATCGAGGCGGCGTTCAGCAGCGCAGACACCAGGAAGTACCATTGCGGAATGGCCAGGAACTTGTCCAGCATGATGGCGAACTCGTCAGGGAATCCTCCCGCCATCTCCACCATCTGCTCTTTCATTTGTGATGGCGTGACTCCCATCACCAGATATGCCAGCAGGTGGTAGCCCGATACTATAAAGCTAATCACCAGGAAGATATGCAGAGTCCGCAGGCTGGACCTCTTTCTGGATTCATCTATTTCGTTCATAGCACGGAACTCATTGCTTTTTGTAGTTTCCTGGCCTCTTCGGCGGCGCGTTCTGCGAAGTCTTCCCCGTTGGATGCGTAGATGATGCCTCTTGACGAGTTCACCAACAGTCCGCACTCTTTTGTCAAGCCATATTTGCACACTTCTTCCAGGCTTCCGCCCTGGGCACCCACGCCGGGCACCAGCAGAAAACTCTCGGGCACAATGGCACGCACCTGTGTCAGCATGTCGGCCTTGGTGGCGCCGACCACATACATCATATTCTCGGGAGTGCCCCATTGCTGCGAGGTCTGCAGCACCTGCTCGAAGAGTTTCTTCTCTCCGTCGACAGGCAGGAATTGAAAGTCGAAGGCCCCCTTGTTCGAGGTCAAGGCCAGCAGGATAACCCACTTGTTTTCATACACCGTGAAGGGCTGCACCGAGTCGGCGCCCATGTAGGGGGCGATGGTCAGCGCGTCGAAGTCGAAATCGCCCTTCGGGTCAAGGAATGCCTTGGCATACTGCTGCGAGGTGTTGCCAATGTCGCCGCGTTTGGCGTCGGCGATGGTGAAGGCCTTCTTCCCCAGCCCGTGCAGGTACTCCATGGTCTTCTTCAGCTGAACCAGACCCTCAATGCCCATGGCTTCATAGAAGGCCAGGTTGGGCTTGTATGCCACGGTACAGTCGATAGTGGCGTCGATGATGGCCTTGTTGAACAGGAACACCCCGTCCTTTTCCTCGCGCAAGTGCTCGGGCATTTTGTTTTTGTCCACGTCCAGGCCTACACAGAGGAACGACCGGCGGGCATATATCAGATCTATGAGTTCTTGTCTATTCATGGGTTTCTCGTATTACTTTATAATTGTTGTTTTGCCTTGTGTTTTTTTCAAAGTGTCACTTTGTGGAATTTCTCTGTCAACTGCTGCGAGGTGATGTTCGACATGGCGTCGTCCGACACGATTTTTCCGTGATTGATGATAATGGCCCTCGTGCACATGGCCTCCACCTCCTGCATGATATGCGTCGACAGTAGCACCACTTTGTTCTTGCCGGCCTCTCGGATAACGGTGCGGATTTCCTCCAGTTGGTTGGGATCCAGACCCGTGGTGGGCTCGTCCAGTATCAGGACTTTGGGGTCGTGTATCAAGGCTTGCGCCAGCCCCACACGCTGTCGGTAACCTTTTGACAGTTGGCCGATTTTCTTATTGCTCTCAGGGGTCAGACCCACGCGCGCTATCACATCCTCCACTCTGTCGTTGACATCCTTTAGTTCGTGCACTCCGGCAACAAAGCGCAGGAACTCACGGACATACATATCCAGGTATAGTGGATTGTGCTCCGGCAGGTAGCCTATGTTGCGGCGCACCTCCAAGGGATTGTCATAGATGCTGTGTCCGCACACCGAGGCTTCCCCCTCGGTAGGAGGGATGAAGCAGGTGAGTATCTTCATGAGGGTCGACTTGCCAGCCCCGTTCGGTCCCAGCAGCCCGACAACCTCACCGTCGCCTACGGTGAAACTCACATTGTCCAAAGCCTTTTGGCTGTCGTATATCTTGGTGATATTCTTTATTTCTATCATTTTCCCTTCGTATAGTGTTACTGCTCCAGCAATTCTTTGGCCTTCTGCAGGGTGATGCGCTCCCCGTTGTTGAAAGCCACGATGAAGGCATCCGCAAAGCCTTTGCCGCGGACCTCTTTCTGCAAGGCTGTCGCTTCACGTACAGTTGCCAGGTTGCCAGTTGTGTAGCGGTACATCCCGTTTTGCATGTAATAATCGTAGTCTGTCATGCCTTTCAACTCTTTCGCGCCTTCTTTCAAGGGCTTGCCGCTGCTTAGGAATTGCACCTTGTACACAACGTTCACTCCCTTCTTTGTGGCCGGTTGGCCAGGATTCTCTTGTGCGGGTTGGGTGGCAGGTGTAGCACTTTCGGTGGCTCCTGTTTCTTCCTCGGGGAGCGGCTCCTTCAACGGCTCGGGGGGAAGCACGTGCGTGTCGGCAGTTGACAGTATCAGAGCCGATGACTCGGGAAGCGTCTCTTTCTTTGTCTCTTCGGGGCTTTCGGCCACGGGCTGGTCGGCGGCTTTTGTGGTTACGGGTTGTTCTTCCTTTGCGGGCGTCTCTTTCTTGCCCTTGCCGTCGGTCTTCAGGTCGTTCTTCAGTTTGGAGGGCTTTTTCACCCCCTCGGTGGCGCTCTTGTACTCCACAAATGCATTGAAGATGCAGGTCACGATGGTGTTCTGGCCCGCCTCCGACATCATGTATTGCTCCTCATCGGGATTGCTGATGAATCCCACCTCTGTCAGCACGGCGGGCATGGAGGTCTTGTACAGGACGAATATCTCGGCCTGCTTGACGCCGCGGTTGATGGTCTTGATGGATTTCTTGTACTGGTCCTGTATGCATTGGGCGAAATCCAGACTCTTGTCCAGGTAGGCGTTCTGGTACATGGCGAACATCACAAAACTCTCCGGCGAATTGGGGTCGAAGCCCTGATAGTCGCTGTTGTCCTTGTAGCCTTCTTCCAACAGGATATCGGCGTTCTCTTTCTTGGCCACCTCCATATTGGCGCGGCTCTGCGAGAGTCCCATCACGTAGGTCTCCACACCTGTCGGGGTTGTGTTGCTCCACGAGTTGCAGTGTATCGACAGGAACAGGTCTGCTTTCGCGCGGTTGGCTATGCGGGCACGTTCCGAGAGGTCGATGTCCACGTCTGTCTTGCGGGTGTAGATGACATTCACATCGGGGTAGTTGTCCTCAATCAGTTTTCCCAGTTTCAACGCCATTTGCAGTGTCAATTCCTTTTCTTTGCATTTTTTGCCTATCGCGCCAGGCTTCGCGCCTCCATGACCGGCGTCAATCACGACAGTTTTCACTTGTCCGACACCTTTTTTTTGAGAAAAAGCGGTCCCGAAAAAGCATGTCATTACAATAAATAGAGCAATTAAGCGTTTCATTTTCAATGATGTTTTTTTTATTTCTCAATAATGCGCAAATTATTGGTATCTTTGCAAATTCAAATTGCAAAGATACGAGTAAATTCGCAAAAAGGAAAACGTAATGCCGAAAGTTTTGAACATCTGCCTGTTAGTCGGCCTTTTGTGGCTCCCGCCAGCGCTCCGCGGGCAGGTGGATTCCACACGTTTTCTCCCTCTCTCCAGCAATGCCCTCACCTCGATTGTGCACTATCAGGCAGCTGACTCTATTGCCTTCGACGTCAAGCGTAAACACGCGCAGCTCTATCGCGATGGCGCTATTGACTATGACGGCATGGAGCTCAAGGCCGATGACGTCCAGGTCGATTTCAACCGCCAGATACTTTTTGCCACCACCTCTTCCGACACTTCCAAGCCTTCCTCCGGACACCCCTTCTTCAAACAGGACGATGCTGAGTATATCGCCGACACGATCACGTTCAACTATGGTACCAAGAAGGGCATCATCTCGGGGGTCATCACCCAGCAGGGCGATGGCTTCCTTCACGGTTCCCGTGTAAAGAAGATGAACGACTCGGTCATGTACCTCAGCAGCGGACAGTACACCACATGCAATCACGCACATCCCCATTTCGCTATCAATTTCACCAAGTCAAAGGTCATCGCCGGCGACCAGCTCATCACAGGCCCCGCCTATGTCACCATCGAGGATGTCCCCACCCCCTTGGCAGTCCCCTTTGCCTTCTTCCCAATCACCCACGACCGCAGCTCGGGTATCCTCTTCCCCTCTTATGGTTGGATGAACAACCGCGGCTATTACCTCAAGGACGGAGGCTACTATTTCGCCCTCGGCGACCACCTCGACCTCACCCTCCTCGCCGATGTCTACACCAACCTCAGCTGGGCCGCCGAAGCCCGCAGCAACTACTACCGCCGCTACAAATACAAGGGCAATTTCGACATCCGCTACGGCATCACCAAAGAAGGCATCCCTGGCGACAGCACCACATACAACCGCTACAGCGACTTCAAGATAGCCTGGCGTCACGATCAGGATGCCAAAGCCAATCCCCGCAGCCGTTTCTCGGCCAATGTCAACCTCCAGAGCCGTAACTATAACCGCAACACCACCAACCGCAACGACTACTTCAATTCCACCACAACGTCCTCCATCTCCTACTCAGCCCAGCTCGGCTCTTCCTTCAATCTCGCGACCTCTCTCCGCGAGTCCTATAACGTCCAGACGGGCCTTATGAACATCAAGCTCCCCTCCCTTTCGCTCAGCTCCGTCACGTTCTATCCCTTGCGCCGCCGGCATCCGTCGGGTTCCTATCGCTGGTACGAGAATATCTCCCTTTCCTACTCCCTCTCGGCCGACAACAACATCACAGCGCAGGACTCCGACCTCTTCCGCCAGAGCACCCTCGACCGGATGCAGTATGGTGTCCAGCACTCCATACCCCTCAATAGCACCCTCAAGGTTCTCAAGTTCCTCAACTGGACCAACACCGTCTCCTACAATGAACGTTGGCACTGGTCCACCATTCGCAAGAGTTACGACACGGCCACCGCCATCACCACTATCGATACTGTCCGCGCATTCTGCTCCAACCGCGATGTCAGTTTCAGTACCTCCCTCTCCACCCGCATCTACGGCATGTTCAACTTCAAGTACGGTCCTCTCCGTGCCTTGCGTCATGTTATCAACCCGTCCGTCGCGTTTAACTTCCGTCCCGATTTCGGCAGCGAGCGTCTCGGCTATTGGCGCTCCTACACTGACAACTCCGGCTACGTCCACCGTTACTCCATCTTCGAGCAGAGCCTCTATGGCGGTCCTGCCGACGGCAAGTCAGGCCAACTCCGTTTCAATATCGGCAACAACCTCGAAATCAAGGTGCGCGACAGCAAGGACACCGTCACGGGTATGCGCAAGATCACCCTCCTCGAGAACCTCAACCTCTCCATGAGTTACGACCTGGCGCGCGACTCCCTCCGTTGGTCCGACCTCTCCGTCACTGGCCGCACCACCCTCTTCAAGAATGTCATCCTCAACTACTCCGGTTCCTTCTGTCCCTACGAGGTCGATAGCCTTGGCCGCAAACACGACCGCTTCCTGTGGGATACCCAGCACCGGCTCTTCCAGATGAGCAACTCCACATGGAGCACCCAGATTTCCCTCAATCTCAACGAGAACACCTTCAAGGGTGACCTCGGCGGCCATACCGGCGAGAAGCCCGCAGGCGAGCAGATTGTCGCCCCTATCATGCAGTCGCCCTACAACTATAACCCGGCACTTCTGATGGGCACCTATGCCGACTTCTCCCTCCCGTGGAACCTCTCGGCCAACTACACCCTCAGCTACGTCAGCAGATACGATGCCGCAAAGTATAACCTCAATCACGATGTCGTCCAGACGCTCAGCCTTTCCGGCAGCCTCAGCCTCACGCCCAACTGGCGCATAGCCGTCACCACCGGCTACGACTTCGTCAACCACGGCATGTCCTACACCTCCATCGACATCTATCGCGACCTCCATTGCTGGGAGATGCGCTTCAACTGGGTCCCCTTTGGCTACTACAAGAGCTGGAACTTCCAGATCAACATCAAGGCCTCCTCGCTCAAGGACATCAAGTACGAGAAGCGGCAGTCCTACCTCGACAATCACGGATATTATACCTATTGATATGGCAGACAAGTTATACTATTCCATCGGCGAAGTCTCAGCCCTCCTGGGCGTCAATGCATCCCTCCTGCGCTATTGGGAGACCCAGTTCACCTCATTGCGCCCGCACAAGAACAACAAGGGTACCCGTTACTACACAGCCGGAGACATTGCCCTGCTCAAGCAGATTTACCATCTCACGCGCGACTGTGGCTACACCCTCGACGGTGTCCGCGACCAGCTCCGCCGCAGCACCTCTGCGGATGACCGCGCACAACTTGTCGACACCCTCACCCAGACCCGCGAGTTCCTGCTCCAGCTCAAGGCCACCCTCTGACCTTCGACGGGGGACCGTTCTCCCTTGGCCAACCCTGCATCTTCTTTAGACTCAGTGTCTCTTATGCATTTCCCGACCGCATGGTGAGAAGGAAGGCAAGCGGCCTTTTTGTTCTTCGCCCTGATGCGAGACCTATCCCTCATTCGTTGCCACACCTTCGCCGCGGACTCGGTGCCCCTTTGGTGCGCCCTGTGTTCTTCTTCGATTGTTCTCCGATTGTTCTTCGATTCTTCTTCGTTTTTAAAACGGAGAACAATCGAAGAACAAACGAAGAACAAACAGCCTTCAAACGACTCCGCGGCAACGCCCCTCCGACCCCGCAACGGCCCCCCTGTGCCTTTGCAGGAACCCTTTGCGCGATAGGCAAAAGGCCCCGACCAGCCCCGTACAGGGCGGGCTGTCGCCGTTTTGCGGGATGGAGCTAAAAGCGGGAAAAGAAAAAAGGGACCGACTGGTGGGTCGGTCCCTTTTTTGGTATGGGGAAATAGTGGTTAGTATTTCTTGATGTCCTTGCCCCACTTCTTGATGATGGGGGTGGAGCGCTCGTCCTTGAGGACCACGATGCAGACGCGGTTCAGCTGCTTGGGCGAGTAGTGGTGGATACCGCCGAGATGCACCTTCTCCAGCTGGCGGGCGGGGACGTGGTACACTTTGGTGAGCTGGTTGTGGACCGAGCCGGTACGGTGGATGCTGAGACCCCAGTTGTGCTGCGCAGTGCCTGTCGAGTCGTCGGCCGCGCCTACAATATAATATACATTGGTGTCGGGGAATTGCTCGTAGTCGGTCACACGGCCGGCGAAGTTCTGGAGGGTCTTGCGGGCGTTATAGTCGAGGTTGTAGCGGTCAAGCTGGAAGTATACGATGGCCGAGGTGCGGGGATTGCGCAGGGCCAGTTCGTAGAGGTCGGCCAAGGGGTTGTCGCCGGGATCGTCAGGACCGTCGGGCAGTTCGGCAATAACGCGGCGGAGAGAGTCGATGGTGTCGAGCAGACGGTCGCGCTCGTCGGCCAGCAGGTCGCAGTCGATGAGGCGCTCCTGGAGCTCTCTGATGCGCTGGCGGTCGGTGATGACCATGCTATGGGCCGGGAGGAAACGGTGGTTGACCTCCTGGATGACGAGGCTGTCGCCATAGGGCAGGTAGACCTCGCGGAAGAGGTTGAAGCGCACACCGATAGTGAAGGTGGGCATCCAGTCGATGCTGGTGTAGAGATTATTGTAGGGCGAATAGTCGAAGGAGCCACGGGTGATGGTGCCGCGCAGGTTGGCAGTGAGGATAGCGTGTGGCGTGGCATAGTAGTCGAAATGGAGACCCGCAGTGGCGAAGAGCTCCTGGTTGACGGGGTCGGGAACGGCGGGATTGTCGTTGTACTTCTTGCCGAAGTTGACCATGTATCCCAGTCCCACAGGGGTGGTGACATGGAATTTGCGGTTCTGGCCGGCGTCATAGCCATGGAGGAAGTTGGTCCAGTCGAGGGTGACCAGACCGCCAAAGGCGAAGGCGAAGGCGTGGGTCTTGTAGTAACCGTTGTCGTTGCGGTTGGACTGCCAGTTGATGTAGGGGTTGCGGTTATACTGCGACTGGGAGGTGAGGTCGAAGTGCGACACGTAGAATGACACAGCCAGGTCGGGAATCACCCACTTGCCAATTTCGGCGTAGAGGTTGTAGTTCAAACCGTTGCAACGTGCGGAGCGCTCCACTTCGTTGCCTACATAGGTCTGGACACCGGCTCCCACCTCGAGATACCAGTTGTCGAAAGGCGATGCTACAATGTATTGTAGCGAGTCGCGGTCGGCGCCGAGGGCGAAACTTCTGGTGAGCCCTTCTCCCTCTTGCTGCGAGAGATAGGTACGGGTGCGCGTGGAATAGAAGCGTACGGTGTCGTTGCTCTCTTCTGTTGTGGTGTTCTGGGCGTTGATGCCGCTGAAGGTCAGTAGCAGGCATGCTGCCAATGCGAGTAATCTTTTCTTCTGCATATTTGTTGTTATTGTGTTTTCTATGATTCTTTCTTTGTTATTCTATGGGTTATCTTATCGGCAAGGCGTTTGTAATGTGTCGTGACGTTGGACATGGCCTGTGCGACGCGGCTTTTGGTGTCCTCGTCGCCGTTGTCTTCGTATCTGTAGCCATATCCGTATCTGCTTCCGTATCCATAACTGTATCCGTAGCCATATCCATACATCTGCTTGTCCGGACGAACAGCATTCAGCACCAATGCCATGTTGGGGAAGGACTTTTCGCGATGGAGTCGTTCCAGGTCGATGAGCATACGCTTGTCGGTCTTGTTGGCGCGGATGATGAAGATGGAGTGGTCGGCGAGGTGTTTGATGATGTCGGTGTCGACAACTATTCCCGCTGGCGGGCAGTCGAGGATAATATAATCGTATCGTGGACGCAACAGCTCCAGGAGTGTGTCCACTTTCCCGGTGCCGAGGAGTTCGGCGGGATTTGGCGGGTGAGGACCGGAGAATATGGCATCGACGCCTTCGGCCAGGGCGTTCTGCTGGATGAGTTTTTCAATGTCGGTCTCTTTGTCGGTGAGGTATTGCACGAGTCCTGGTGCACTGCGGTGGGCGAAACGTTTGGTGAGGGTTCCCTTGCGTAAATCAAGGTCCATGAGGAGCACTTTCTTGCCGGAGAGACTGATGCTGACGGCAAGGTTGGCCGTGGTGAATGATTTGCCCGAGGCGGGGATGAGAGAGGTGATAAGGAGTGTCTTTGCGCCATTCTCGCGTTGGTCGACGAGGAAGTCCACCTTGGTGCGCAGCATGCGGAAGGCCTCGGAGATATCGTTGTCCTCTTGGTCGAAATCCATGATGGATTTGTCAAGGTTGTCTTTCACCTCAGGCAGTTCACAGAGGAAGGGGATGTTGGAGGCCGTGCGCTCTACATCGGAGTAGCTCTTCACGCGGGTGTCGAAAGCCCGGAAGAGGAGGTAGTAGAGCAGGGGTGCCATCAGGCCGAAGAAGAGGCCAAGGAGGGTGATACGGGTCTCGTCGGGCGAGACGGGGGTGTTGTTGACGCGGGCGTCGTCGATGATTTTGGCACTACCCTCGATGCTGGGCTGGCTGATCATCAGTTCCTCACGGCGGGTGAGGAGAGTGACGTAGAGCTCTTCCTTGATCTTCTGGTTGCGCTCCATGCCCTCGAGCTGTATCTGTTTCTGGGGGGCCTGGCGCATTTTGGCATGGGCGTTGAAGGCGGTGCTGCGGGCGGTGCCGACGCGCTGTTCAAGAGAGGCTATGTATGTGTTGATTTGTGTGGCAAGGTGGCTCTGCAGGCGTCGCTGCTCGGAGATGATGTTGATGGCCACAGGGTTGTTCGTGGTGCCGGAGGCGTTGTAGTCCTGAATGCGCAATGCGTTCTCGTTGAAGCGTGCCACGGTGGACATGATGCCGGACTCGTTGATGGATGCGCCGGGCGAGATGGGCTGGCTGCCGTTGTTGTCTGTGACGGTCTGCAGTAGGTAACGCGCCATGGTCAACTCGTTCTGAAGGCGGGAGGCTTCCTCTGACGACTGGAGGCTGACATTCATGTAGCTCTGGCCGAGCTCGGCCGGGCCGATGAGCTCGTTCTGGCTGCGGTAGGAAGCCAGGGCGTTCTCTTGCGCCCCGAGGTCGTGGCTGAGTGCCGAGATGCGCTGGTTGATATAGTCGTAGGTGTCGGAGATGATGCGTTTCTTGTCGTTAATCGCACCGTCGTTGTAGGCGCGGATAACCGCGTTGATGAAATCGGCGGCGCGGAGGGCTGAGATGTCGTGGATGGACAGGTTGACGATGGAGTTCTTCTCATCATCGCGTATCACCACGAGTGCATGACGGTAGTTGTCGGCCACCTCCTGCAGGTTGCGGAGGGTGACAACAATCTCGCGGCCGTTGTCGTTTGTGGTATAGTTCCAAGTGCGGCGAACCAGCATACTGCCCAAAGGAGTGACCACCGGCTGGTCGAATCTGGCGGTGATGGGAGTGAATCCTTTCTGGGTAATCTTGACGGTGGTGCTGTCGACAATCTGCACGTTGAAGGTCCCTTCGGTCTGCGGATTGTGGTCAGCGAACTCCACAATGACCGGACTGATGCCGTAAAGGTCCTTGGCACGTCGTGCAAAGCGAGGTTTCGAGGTATAGTTGACGTTGAGTTGTAAGTCCTCGACGGCCTTTTGGACAGTGGTCTTCGAGGTGAGAATCATAATCTCGTTATTGATGGAGCTGGCGTAGAAAGATGCTATGCCGAGGGCGTTCCTGATGCTTCCCTCGCGGCTGTCGTTGTCGTTGATACTGAGTCCTGAGCCGGTGCGTATGAGAATCTTGGCATTGCTCTCGTAGATGCGTGTCTGTCCGTGAGCGATGAGGTAGGCCAGAAGGGTACCCACTATTGCGCAGAGCAGAATCCAGTACCAATTACGCAGCATAAGGAAGAACACATCCTTGATGTGGTAGTTCGACAGCTGCTGCTTGTTGATGAAGGAGAGGTCGCTGGTTTCTTGTGGGTTATCGTGTTCCATTGGGCGTGTGGGTTCGTGTGGGAGAGCGTGTCCGTGTTAGCGACTGAGGAGAACGATGAGGGATGTTGCCAGACTGACGAACGAGACCCCGAAGGACACCCACGGCATCCATCGCTGCATGTCGGATTGCATGATGCTGGAGTGCTCATAGCGGGTGATGATGAAGTCGTTCTGCTGGAGCATAAAGAAGGGGTCGTTGAAGATATCGGATGAACGCGGGTCGAGGTAGCGGACCATCACCTTGCCGTTGATTTCACGCAGGACGGCGATGCGGTCGCGGTGGGTGTAGAGGTCCAGGTCGCCGCTCAGCGCCAGCGCCTCAAGGAAAGTGCAGCGTTCGTTGGGGATGGTGATGGACTTGCCTCCGTCGGGGCCGAGGAAGAAAATCTTGAAATTGGCAAAGCGTACCATGACGAAGGGGTCGTCGATGTAGCCGTCGCTCTGGAGGCAGAGGGCGATGGTGTCCTGCAGCTCGAGGCGGGTCTTGCCTGCCACGTGGAGTTCACCGAGAATGGGGAACTGGATGTTGCCGTTGACGTCCACCAGATAGGTGGCAGGCGACTGCTGGCCTCCATTGGTGGTGCCGCCGATATTGAAGGGCCGTGCCAGCTCTTCCTTGAAGCAGCCGACATAAATCGTCAACTCATCGTAAGGGGCGATGACGGCCTCGAACTGGTTCTCGAGTTCTATTTGGGAGTTCTGCCGCATGTCCTGCAGATAGTTCACGTCCTGAGGGGAGACACAGGCGGAAAAGGCCAAAAGGCAGCATAATGCAGTGATTGTCAGTAGGTATGTGTTGCGTCTTTTCATGTGTATATACGCGTTTAATCTTCAATAACGCGTATTTATATACAATATTGTGCGAAAAAGCATTTTTTTTGTTATTTTTTTCCTCCCTTGTCGACAAGGACCCTTTTGACGGCGTTTTTCAGGTGCTGTAGAGCCCATTCTTTCACGTAGGCAGGGCCGAAAGGATTCCACCGCTGCGGGTGGGTGGTGATGAGGAGCGAGAGCCCCGAGGCGCGCAGAGGCGACTGATCGTCTGTCAGTTGCGCGATGAGCTGGGCGGTGGTGTGATATACCAATCCACAACGCTCCCATTCGTCTTGATACTGAGGTATTTTGTCGCGCACGCTGACGCGGTGGCCATCCCAGCGCCGCCCAGTGTCGGTGAGGTATAGTGTGCGGCTGAAGTCGGTGTCGAGATAGGGCTCGTAGTCGATGCCAAGGGTGTGATAGTCGTAGTGTTTCCAAAGGTCGCGGCTGTCCCACGGGCTGCGTGGCGAGCCGTGCATGCAGATGCTTCGCACCTCGGTCAGGGTCCTCAATTTCTCGAGATTGCGGCAGAAGTCGGCATAGGCGGCCTCCATATTGCCCAGGCATGTGGTCAGCGACTCATAGTGGTAGCCTATCTCGTGGCCCAGGGAGGCAATCCTGCGTATCACTTCCTCGTCGTAACTTTCAGGGACACAGCGAAAGTAGTAAGTGGCTTTTATCCCATGGGCGGCCTCAATCCTGGCGGTGCGCAGCGAGTTGAGAGGGCGCAGATCCACATCGTGCCGCAGACGATAGTCCAGGCCACTTGCCTTCAGGGCGTTGAGTAATTGTGAGTAGGTGTCTATCGTGAAGTCCATACGGAGGTTCTGCTTTCAGGGTAGTGCTCGATGAACCAGGTGAAGTAGGCCGTCACGTCTATCTTGTCGGCAAGCATCCTCTGCCGCCGCTCGGCAAAGGTGGCTCGCAGGTCAAGGTCGGAAAGCCATTCGTCCACCAGGGCAAGCATCTGTTCCGGCTGGCTGGTGGGGATACCCACAGTGAGGCGGTAGGTGTGCTCCAGCTCCTCCAGCACGCCGATGCGGCCTGCGAAGTCGTTGAAACGTATGCCCGGCACACCCAGCATGGCGGCTTCGACGGCCATGCTCTGGCTGTCGCCGATGTACATGGTGGCGAAGGCCATTATATGGTGGATGTCGGCAGGGTCAATCTTCAGCCGATAGGGCTCAAGTTCATGCTCCAGAGGTCGTTCCGAGGTGATGAAGACGTGTCCGTGGGGAGTCAGCCGTTGGATGAGCTGTTGCGCCACTTGGGGTGTGAAACCATGGATGCCGGTGTCGTGATGGGCTGTCAGTTGCGCGAACCGGATGAGGAAATAGGGCTCGGAGGGGTCGAAGTAGCGGCTCACCACGTTGCGGTCGGGAGTGAACCTGTTGGGATGGAGGTATGCCAGCTTGTGATAGCCCGGGTAGTGTACGGTGCGGCTCTCCAGGTCGCCGTTGTTGCAGCTCACGGGAGCCAGCAGGCACTGGGCAAAGGGCCGTACAGTCTTGAAATAGAGGGGCACCACGGCTGCGTCGTCCTCGCCGAAATTGATGCGGTGGCGGTGTGTCAGCCATCCTACCTGCGCCACTTCGGGGGTGGATCCGACGAGAATGTCGATGCGATGGCGCAACACGTAACGGAGTATGCGCCAATCGCGTATCAGCATGTCGAGTGCGATACCCACTTTGCTGTGTCTGTGGGCGACAGGCAGGATATTGATATAGGGCAGGCCCGAGGACTTCAACAGCTCTTCCAGCACATCCTTGGTCTTGATAAGTATGTGCACATGGTGTCCGTGGTCGATGAGTTCGCGGGCGGTGTGTTTGAAGAGGTGGTAGTGGGCCGGATGGCTCAGTTGTATCAGTACGTTCATTGCAGTTTCACGAGGGCTTGTCCGTCGATGAGGAGGTTCCCCTGGGTGTCGTGGCATGTGGTCTCAAGCAGTACGCGGTTCTTTTCGGGCATCAGCTCCTTCACCCGCACGGTGGCGACAATCTCTTGGTCGGGGAAGACGGGGTGGAGGAAGCGCATGTCCTGGCTCAGGTAGATGCTGCCCACGCCAGGGAACCGTGTGCCGATGACGGCGCTGAACATCGAGGCCGAGAGGAACCCGGGCACGATAAGCCGCCCGAAACGGCTGGTGGCGGCAAAGTCGGGGTCGGTGTGCAGGGGGTTGGTGTCCAACGAGAGGGAGGCGAACTGTTGCACCTCGGCACTTGTGAAGGTGCGGTGCATGGTGTAGCTCTGTCCTATGTAGAGTTCGTTTGTCTTCATTACATGCCGTATTTTTCCTTGCGTTCATCCATGAGGCGGTCAAACTCCTCAGGAGTGTAGTTGTCGCGCAGTTTGTCGGAGAGGTCTTTGATGACTTTGGCAGGGACGCCGCCGCAGAGGGTCATGGGAGGCACATCCTTGTTCACCAGGCTGTTGGAAGCCACGATGGCTCCTTCGCCAATCTCGACACCTGGGAGGATGGTGACGTTGACGGCCACCCAGGCGTTGCGCCGGATGGTGACGGGGGCGATGTAGGAGGGGCTGCAGGCACGGTGGTATTTGAGGGGCTTGTTGTGCGCCAGAATGGTGATGCTGCCCGCCAGCGAGACACCGTCCTCGACGGTGATGAAGTAGGGATAGGGGAGGTCCATATTGACGTAGGTGCCCACATGGACGTCCTTGCCTATCTTGACGCCGCGCCAGCGTTGCATCTGTATGCGGAGACGGTTCCAGGGGGTGGTCTGAGCCCAGACATTGAGGACATGGTCTTTCCAGCGGACCAGTCCGAAGAGCAGGGCAGAGCGGTAGCCGTGTTCTTTGGCCGAGAGGCGCATGGTGCGCCAGAGTCCCGCGGCTTCGTAGTTGGGGACTTCCTGACGTTTGAGTTCCAGATAAGCTTTCATGGTGGTGGGGTGTTATGCAGGTGGTCAACGGGGCAGCATCGACCTCTTGGAACGGGTGATTTTGGCGTAGATGGTTGTCAGATGCTGGGCGATGAGCTTGTTGTTCAGGCCGAGGAGGGTGATGCGGTCGCGTCCCTGGGTGTACCCTTCGAATGCGATGGCTTGCAGGAGCTTGGCAGCGATGTCGTCGGGGTCGGGGTGGGCGATGTGGCATCCCTCTACCTGTTCAATCAGCCGCGGTACGTCGCCCACGGGGACGCTGACGATGGGGGTGCCGCAGGCGAGGGCCTCTTTGACGACCTGGGGCGAGCCCTCGTGGGTGGAGGTCATCAGAAGACAGTCGACAGCCCGCAACAACAAGGCAACCTCTTGTCGTGTGTAGCCTTTCAGCTCCAACAACTCGGCTTGTGGCACCTGCTGCATGGCGCGCTGTGCCAAGGGGGCGTTCTTGACACTATTGTCGAACGCCGACGCGAAGAGCACATAGTGTCTCGCGGGGTCCAGCCCCAACTGCCGACGGGCCTCGTCGCGGCCGACGGGTGGGAAGGCGTCAAGGTCGACGCCGCAGGGGATGACGCAGGGATTGAAACTGTCGCCGGCAAGCGCCTTCAACGGCTCGGAGACGAAGATGTTGCATTTCGACCTACGGAGAGCGAGGCGGCAGAGGCGTCGGATGCGCGGGGTGTTGATGTCGCTGCCATGGTAGGTGGTGACCACCGGCACACGGCGTTGTAGACAGGCAAGGAGACCGCAGAGACCATAGTGGGCATGCACCAGATCGGGATGCTCCCTACGGATGGTCTGAATCAGCCGCGGCAGGTTGCGCAGGTAGCCGACGATGCCGTGTCCAGTCACGCCGAACCATGTCACCTCAATCCCTTCAACTGCCAGGGCCTGAGCCTGCTCGGCGACGAACGGGGCGAACTGTCCACGGTTTCGGTTGGCGACAATCAGTACTTTCATGGAGATGTCAGAGAAGGCCGCGTGAACCCAGTTTGAAGATGGCCCAACCCAAAGGCATGAGAGGGACTATCCAGTACCAGATACGCACCCAGTGGTAGTTTTTCTCGTTGAGGTGCGTTATTCCGTTGGCTGCGAGTATGAGCAAAAAAGGCAAGGCGGGCAGTACGAAGCGCTCGGAGTTGGAATAGCCACTGAGACACACCACACCCAGATAGGAGACTACAAAGGAGAGGATGATGACATGACGCTGTCCCTCACGGCGGAAGAAAAGACCTTCGATGACGGCTATCAGCACGAAGATACCCAGGAAGTTGCGCACGTAGTTGCCGCCGTGGAGCATCTGCTGTGTGTACTGCTGGTCGGTATCTACCATGGTGGGGAAGGGGATGACGAACATCATGGGGGCCATGACAGTGCCTGTGGCGTACTGCGCCCAAAGATTGCCGCGCAGGGTCTGTTGGTCGCGCTTGGTTATCTGATTCTCCACCCGGTTCTCCCAGGCGTTGGAGATTTCGTTGGTGATGGTGCCGCCGGCCAGGATGCCGAGAGCCAGCATGACCCAGACGACCACGGCCACATGGTGCCAGGCGTTGCGCTTTTGGAAGGTGACAAAAATCAGGGCAGAGGCGACAGCGAAGGTCATCGACAGGGCCAGTACGGTGCGGAACGAGAATAGAAGAAAAACCAGCACGGCCACCAGCACCGAGTTGAGGATGTCGACGCGGTCACGGTGGATCACATAGCTCAGGCGTTCCATGGCAGCGATGGTGAGAAATAGCATTTCGACTTCCTTGAGGTGCAGCCCACAGTAGAAAATGAGGTTGGGCATGAAGCAATAGAAGATGGCTGCAATCCGCGCCGTGGGTTCGTTGCTGATGCGCGAGGCCATCTTGTAGACGAGTACGCACGACAAGGCGTCCAAGAGACACTTGGACAATCGTGCCAGATAGATGCTCGGACCGAAAAACCTGTATAACAGAGAGAGGTAGAGCAGGTAGCCACTGTCGGAGAGCGGCATTCCGGTGCCATACAGGTAGGTGTTGGCCGAGGCAAAGTCGACCGAGGCCATCCATTCGGCATCAAGATGATAGCCCATGGCATCGACGGTGTGGAACTCGAATGGGATGCCGGTCTTCACTATGAAATAGAAGTAAAGGGCCGTCATGGCGATGACCCGTATCAGAAACGCCGTGATGAAGATATAGATGGTGAACACCGACGGCGACTCGTCCTTCCATTTCCAAGAGCAGAAGTAGGAAAAGAAGAAGAACCCCGCGACAGAGGCAACGCCCATGACCATATACTCTGGGCTGATGGCGCTGGAGAAGAAGATGACGCTCACCGCGGTCAGTACACACAGATAGATGGTCAAAGCCCGTATGCCTATCGGTTTGGGGAAGAAATCAATCATTGTTCCAGACGTCGTTTGGCTTTGATGAAGAATGTCATGGCACGCTGCCCCACGAGGAGGCGCAGGTGTTGTTTCCACCCTTTGGGTTTTCCACCCCAAGACCCGAGGCCGAGGTGGTCGCAGTAGGTGTCGGCAGTGCAGATATACTCGCCGGTGGTGTGGCGTGGACTGAAATACTCCACGGGGAAAATATGCAGGTCCTTGTATTGCTGCTCGTGCCCGTCAGTCCGTAATCCGTTGGCCTTCATGGCCGCCGTGAGACGCTGCACGTTGGTGGTCAGGTCGGGGGTGCCGTCAGGATTCAGGAAGTGCAGCCCGTCGTAGAGGCTGAGCATCTCTGTCACCCATTGTCCTCCAGGGCGGGAGGCCAGCACACAGGTGCCTACGGGGAGGTGTTTGCTACCCTCGAATCCGGCAAAGGCGTCGAATTCCATCAAGGGGTCGAATGGCTTGAGAGTCTGCACGTCGGTGTCGAGGTATACTCCACCTTCGTTATACAACGCCCAGAGACGCACGTAGTCGCTGACAAAGGCGTACTTGCCGGAGGCGTATGCCTCGCGGGTGTAGGTAGTGCTGTCGATGTCGAAGTTCTCCTCATTCCAGAGCCGGTAGTCCCATCCCGGCATGTGGCGGTGCCAGGAATCAATACACTCCTGTGCGCGGGCCGTCATCGGGCCGCCGAACCAGCAATAGTGTATGGTGTGGGGTATCATTTCTTGCGCTTGAGGTTCTTCTTGACGGAGGCTCCGATGCGTCTGGCTCTGTACTGGAAACGCGCCATGGCCAAGGGCATGGTGTATGGCCGCCGCGCGGTGGAAGGTTGCTGCTGCCAGTCGACTTTCTTCAATTCGTCGAGGGCTTCACCGTGGTATTGGTGGGAGAGGTAGTAGGGGAGAAGGTTATAGATGCGCAGGCGGTCCAGGAGGTTTTTGAGGCTTTCGTTGCGGCGCTCTTCGTCGGCGAGGTAGTCCAGGTTCCAAAGCATGTGCTCCTGCGGGATGTGGAGACGGCCGATGGCACGCACCGAGGAGGGAATATCCTGGAAATAGTTGGCCAAGGGTTTGTTGAGGAAAGCCACAGGATGGCAGAGGGCGATACGTAGCCAGAGGTCGAAGTCTTCGCCCAGGGTGATGCCGGTGCGGAAGCCGCTGGAGGCCTCGAACACCTCGCGCCGCATGGCCACAGTGTCGGAGGTGAGGGGCATGCAGAGGGTACGTGCGTAGACATTGCAATAGTCAATAATGCCATCGGAGAAGGTATCGTCGACACCGATGGGAGCCTTGCGCCGTTGGCCGTGCTTGACGATATAGTATCCTGTACCATAGATTCCCGCCTGCGGATAGCGGCGGATAAGGCCGTCCATCTCCTCCAGAAAGGTGGGCTCCCACCAGTCGTCACAGTCGAGGAAGGTGACATACTCGCCTGTAGAGAGTTCCACCCCCCGGTTGCGGGCCTGGGAGACTCCCATGTCCTCTTGTCTGACCATGCGGAATTGCTTTCTGTCGGGGAGTCCGGCAAGATACTGCTCCACCACCTCTGCCGAGTTGTCGGTGGAGCCGTCGTCGATAATGATAGCCTCGAAGTCGCGGAAGGACTGTCTCGCTACACTCTCCAACGTGCGGACAACATATTCCTCTTTGTTGTACAAGGGCAATATGACAGAGAATCTGGGCATTTTCTGGACGGCTAAGAGATATGGAGCATGAACCGGAACAGGGTAGGAGAGATGCGCAGGGCGCAGTAGAGGAGACGGTGGCGCAGCTTGGTGCGCGACACACAGCGGTAGGCGCTCCAGTCGACGAGGGGCAACAGCTGGCGGTCTTCTTTGGGGGTGGAGTCGGCGAAAGTGACTTGATAGTGGTGCGTCAAAGAACGGTAGAGGACCGTTTTGTCAACATCCGTGATGGGGATGAAGTATCCGGCCAGTTCGTTGGCAATGGCGAGGAGGTCTTTCCTGTGTTGCAGGCTGCGGTGTGCCATAATGCTGCCAGGACGGACACGATAGAGGTAGAGTGCGTCGGGGATGACAGAGACCTTTCGGGCATGATAGCAAGCCAAGGGCGTGAAGAGGTTGTCTTCGTGGTAGATTCCTGGATGGAAGCGGAGTCCGTTGTCGAGGAGAAACTGCCGCCGGTAGCAGCGCAGCACGACACACACGAAGGCAAAGCGATGGGCCTCGATGGCGTGACGGTTGAAGTAGTCCCATCCGGAAAGGGGTCCTTCGGGCTGCATAGGTTCGGGCTCCTCGACGGTACGGCCTTTTTCGAAATAGCGTTTCCCGTTGAAGCAGAGGATGTCCTCGCCGTGCAGATTCCTTTCCAGCACAGAGAGGGCGTTGAAACTAAGGATATCGTCGCTGTCGAGGAAAAGGACATACTCGCCTGTGGCGTGGTCGAGGGCGGTGTTGCGCGCCGCGCTGAGTCCCAGGTTCTCCTGATGGATGACGGTGTAGGGTATCTTCCGCACCGCGAAGGGGGTTCGGTAGCGTTCGAGCAACTCGCCGCTGCCGTCGGTGGAGCCATCGTCGACGGCGATGACCTCGAAGTCGGTGAACGGTTGCCCATGCACGTTCTGGAGACAGTCGTCGAGGTATGCTTCGACATTATAGACAGGTATGAGGATGGAAAATCGGGGCACGGACTATTTCGTTTGGGAGTGGTAGTATCGGAGAAGTCTGAGGATGAGTTTCTTGGAAGAGAAGAAAGGATGGCGTATGTTGCTGAAGGCCATGTATAGGAAAAGACGGGCCATGCGAGGGCGCGGAAGGTCGGGGAGGGCGAGGAAGTCGGCCTCTTGTGAGGTCGTGGCCTTAGGAAAGGCGGCGTGGAAGTAACGGCGACGTATGTCGCACTCTTTGGGCGAGGTTCGGGATGTGTCTTCTGTGGCTTGCCCTTCCCGGATGCGGTAGAGGTAGAGGACATCGGGGAGGTTCACAAGGCGGAGGCCTTCCACAAGGGCGCGACACCAGAGGTCGTAGTCCTCGGCGGGGACGGTCTGTTGGTCGAAACGGAGGCCTCTGCCCTCAAAGGCCTCGCGCCGCCAGAGGCTGGAGGCATGCAGCACCGGCGAGAAGAAGAGGGCGGAGATGCGCACTTTGTCGGGATCTGTGTCCCGCACCCAGAGGCCTTCGCGTGAGCCAAAGAGCCGCATGGCACACGAGCAGAGGTCCACGTCGGGATGGCTTTCCAGATACTCCACCTGCACTTTCAGCCTGTCGGGCAGAGAGATATCGTCACTGTCCATGCGGGCGATGTATTTCCCTCGTGCCATATCAATGCCCACATTGAGGATATTGGCCAGCCCTTCGTTGTGCTCGCCACGGTAACGCTTGATGCGCGGGTCATTGTATCTATCAAGAATCTCACCCGCATTGTCAGGCGAGCAGTCGTCAAGGACGAGGAGCTCGAAGTCCGTGAAGGTTTGCGCCAGCATGCTGTCCAGGGCCTCTTGGAGATAGGCCGCCGTCTTGTAGACGGGCATAAGAACGGATACTTTCGGACTGCTGGACATCTGTTTATCGGGTTATGCCCAGCAAAGCAAGAGAGGCGAGGGGTGTGCCATAACGCTGCCAGTAGTCAGTGATATTGTGCTCAAGGTGGCGACGGTATTCTGGATGCAGCATAAGGTGGTGCACGGTGTCGCGGAGGCTATCGAAGGAGCGGTCTGTCAAGTGGTAGTGCGTCCCGCTGACCAATGGCTCGGGGAGGTCATTGAACAATGGCGTGGAGACAATGGCCTTGCCGAGGGCCATGTATTCGCCCAGTTTCCATCCGTGACACTGCCAGAAGGCAGGGGTGTTGAACACGCATACCGATTTGCGTGTGAGCGCTATCCATTGGTCCGTGCTATAAGGCTGACAGAGGCAGTCGCGGAATAGCTCTTCGGATGAGCGTCCGGCTCCTTGCGACACCAGTCCCCCTTCAAGTGTGAGGTCTTCGATGGAACGACAGGCCCGGATGAAGGTGGCGCGGTCGAGGTTGACGTTCTCGTCGTTGCGATTCCATTCATCATTGTACCACAAGGTGGAGCAGGTGAAGAGGTAGTGGCTGTCCACCTCGCCGCCGGGGGTGTATTGACTATAGGCCTTGCGCTTCAACAGTCGGCGGTATTTGCCCAAGTGTTTCTTCCATCGGGTGGGCTGCAGCGGCAGGCACCGCAGGGCGTGCGCCACCAGGGTGGACACAGGGGCATAACGGACACCGAAGGATGGACACAGGGCCACCAGTTTCGGGTGGAAGCGTTCCTCGGCCAAGGCGCGGTTGGCATTCACGCTGCCATACACATCGCACCATTCGTAGAGTTCAGGGATGACCGCATGGTGGTCGTTGCAGGCGATGGTGTACCTTTTCTCAGAAACACCTTCCTGTACTACAAAGTTCATCACTTTGTCGTTGCGCAATGTGTAGGGGGTTTCCGTGAAGGGGGATGACGAGAATCGGACATTCTCTGCTCCGAGAAGCTCGGTGAGGCCGAGGATATAGAAACTCTTGTAAAGAATGTCGCCTGCTGTGTCGATGATGGCTTTCATGCGGGGAGTGCCCTATTCTGTGCGGGTAATGTAGTTCTCGGTGGCGTTCTCACGGGGGATGATGCGTGCGGGATTGCCGAGGACAATGGAGTGGGACGGGACATCGAAGTTGACGTAAGCCGAAGGGGCGATGAGAACATCGTCGCCCACGGTGATGTTGCCAACGACTGTGGCATTGGCTCCCAGCCATACGCGGTTGCCGATGACCGGATTCCCTTGGCGGCTGCCCCGGAACTCCATGCCGATGGTGACGCCATGGTAGACGGTGCAGTCCTCGCCTATCACCACCTCATTGTTGACGGCGATGCAGCCAGGGTGGACGATGACAAAGCCTCCGCCTATCTGTGTTCGCCATCCTATCTCGGTGAGTGTTGCCCGGCAGATGCGGTGCAACAGCAGTCGCGCCAGTGGGCGCAGCCGCCCGCTTTGGTACCAACGGAGATAGACCATGTAGCGAAACTCTACCTTGCGCAGTGCCGTGTCGATGAGGGCGGTGAGTCCCCGTTTGCCGTTGAATCGGTATAGGTCGTGGTATATCTTGGATGTCATAATGTGTCAGCGGAATAGTTTCTTCACACCAGGAAGGTACAGGCAGGCGACGGCCAAGACCATGGTGATGGCGTAGCGCCACAAGTACATGACTTCCATGGAGAATTCGAGGCCCAGCAGTACCCGCAGGTGGTTGCCCATGTGGGTGGTGGTCTCGAAATCGTGCATGCACAAGATGGCCAGCGATGCAGTCCCCAGCCAGGCGAAGACTCTGCCCATGGCGGGGAGGTGTCTGGCACAGAGGCGGCAGAAGGCATAGAGCAGCCATGTGCCTCCGCAGGCGCCTATAAGGCTTAAGGGATAAATACCCCAGTCGTAGCCGAACATATCGAGCCGCGAGAAGATCAGGGCAGCAACCCAGGTGGCAACCAACAGGCAGATGGCCCAGACAGGCAGCTGGATGCGGCGCCACTCGTAGCCGAGGGACACCAGAGGCAGGGCTGTCAGTGCCAGCATCAAGCACCAAGGAGTATGGGGAACCAACCTGTGTACACCCAAGGCAACAAGGGCCAAAACCAGAGAGATGACGATTCGCCAGCCCGGCCAGCGGCTCAGATAGAGGAACAATGCCTTGGCCCAGAAGAGGGTCAGCAGGAACCATGTTATTCCCAGATGGAGGTTGCCCCAAGGGGTGGCCCAGTCGGTGGTGTCGCTATAGAGGTAGGATAGCCCCATGAAGATGGCAGGTGTCCAGTCGTGCCGTGTGACGCTCAGAAAGAGCATCCACCCGATGTTCATCACCGCCACGAGGAGGAAAGGCGGCAGCAGCCGACGGGCATAACCCCGGAGGGTGGCGCCCCGGTCGGCTACTTGGTCATAGCCTTTGGCAAAGTAGCCTGCCACGATGAAGAACATCGGCATGTGGAACGAGTAGATGTAATGGCCAATGCCTTTCCATTCGTACACGTGACCCACCAGCACCAGCAGGATGCCGATGCCTTTCATGATGTCGAAGGTCTGGTCGCGTTGGGTGGCGGTCATGCTTGGATGAGGTAGAGTCTCGGAAGGAGGTAGAGGTCGGCCCCGTGACGCAGTTCCCCGCCGTAGCCGAGGGCGGCGGACCCGTATCCGGCCTCCCGCACCTGCCTCACGACGGTTTCGTCGGAGAAACTGTGGGGGTAGGAGAAATGCCGTGGACGTTGTCCGAGGTGTTGTTCGATTGTCTGTGCCGAGTGGGTCAGCTCGTCGGCCACCGTCTCCTTCTCTATGCGGGTCAAACCTGGGTGCGTCGTGGTGTGGGACCCTACGGTGCAGAGGCCTGACGCGACCATTTCCTCTATCTGTTCCCACGTGAGGGAATGTGTCCGGCAGAGGCTCTCGTCGACGGTGGTCTTCGTCAGCGTGTGCATCGTCTCCCGCATATTGCCCGGCTGGGTGTAGCACTGCTTGAGAGTCTCTTCAAAGAGACGGCAGTCGCCCTTGGTCCAGGTCTCCAGTTGTAGCCACCAGAGGTCGGCCTTGCCGTCGGGCATGCCGGTGGTCAGGTAGAGGGTGAAGGGTATCTGTCGCTCGCGGAAGAGGGGGTAGGCGTGGGTGTAGATGTCTGCAAATCCGTCGTCGAATGTTATATTCACAAGTTGCCTGCTGCGACGGTGGTGAGTGGCCTCTATGAGGGTGTCGAGGTCCACAAAACGGCGACCTCGGGCCATAGCCTCGGCAATCTTCTTTTCCAAGAAGGCGGGTGTAACCTCCAGCTCGCGGTTCGACGGCATGGGACTGCGCTCCTCCACAATGCGATGCAAGCACCACATCTCGCCCACCACGGGGTGCAGGACCTTGAAGGCCTTACGACGGATTTTCTGTATGAGCATTCCCTTTGAGGAGTCTCTTGACGCCCTTCTTGATGGCTTTGTATTTCTTGTAGAGGGGCAGCAGGCCAATCTTGTCGAAGAAGAAAGCATGGCGCTGGGTACGAGTCCATCGTTCCTGTTCCCAGGTGGCGGCGTTGTGGTGGTACGACACGCTGAAGTCGGGATTGGCACAGAAGGCATGCCCGAATGTGCCGGTGCCGTAGATGACCATGTCGCCGGCAAGATGCTGTGTCTCGTCGATATAACGGAACCCGCGTGCTGCGGCGTAGCGCGCCACGAGGCGGTCGTTGTTGACATGCTGGCGATAGTCGCGGGCGTAGTCGTCTGTGGCAGGCAGCGACTCGTAGTAGTCGCGCAGCTGAACGACCATCTCCTGGCCGGGGCAACACCCCATTGTCGAGGTCAATAGTTCCAGTCGGGGGACATCCTGCGAGGGGTCTTTGGCAGTGCCGTCGGCATTGAGATATTGTTCAGCGATATGTTCACTCTCGAACTCGTTGTACAGCTCAATGGCCGAGAAGAAGTCGCAGTCCAAGTATCTGTCCAGCCGCTGGAAGAGTTCCACGTCGGTGTCGAGGTAGATGCCGCCGTATTCGGCCAGCACGTTGTACCGGCACACGTCTGAGGCCAGGGCGTATCGTTTGGCGTTGCAGGCGCATTGTGCCAGCGGGTGTTTCCCGAGGTCGAAGGAGTTCTCGTCCCACCGCATGAACCGGTAGTCGGGCATCAGCCGCTGCCAGCCCCGTATGCAGTCTTTCTGCGACTGGGGCATCAGTCCCTTGCCAAACCAGCAGTAATGGATTATCTTGGGTATCATGCGGGGATGGGGGCGGTCAGTCGAGTTTTTGGAAGTGGGTCATCCAGGGCTGTCGGATGACGGAGCATTTCAGCGAGTTGGTCTCGTTGAAGGCGTTGCCGAAAACCTTCTCGCCGTTGACGACGTTGAAGGTGAGGGCGGTGTTGGGTCCGGCGAAGTTCTTCGCCTCGATGTCAGCCACGTCGAAGACCACCTTGTACTCGCCTGTGGCCAAGGTGTGGGGCGGGATGCAGAAGGTCAGCTCGTAGACGCCGGGCTCCAGGCTCTGCCGCAGGTCTTGGTCGTTGTAGTCGGCACGTGCCAGGGGATAGCCGTAGGAGCTGTAGATGTTGAAGCCTATGGCCAGCTGGTGGATTTTCTCGCGCACCGCCACCACCATGTGGAGTGTCAGCTCCGACGTGGGATGGAAGGCGTAGATGTCTGACGACGAGATGGAGGCCTGAAGCAGTTGCAGTGCCTCTTCGTTGGGTTCGGCGATATGGCTGATGCGCTGGTCGTTGTCCTTCAGGTACTGGCGGATGGTCTCGCCGATGCTGCCTGAATAGGCGATGCGTCCGTTGTCGAGCAGGATGCCTGTCTTGCAGAGCTGCTGGATGCTGTTCATGTTATGGCTCACGAAGAGCACCGTGCGGCCTTCTCCTTTGCTCACGTCCTGCATCTTGCCGATGGCCTTCTTTTGGAACTCGGCGTCGCCCACGGCCAGCACTTCGTCGACCACCAGGATTTCGGGGTCTAAATGTGCCGCCACGGCGAATCCGAGACGCACCATCATGCCGCTGCTGTAGCGTTTCACGGGGGTGTCGATATAGCGCTCGCAGCCGCTGAAGTCCACTATCTCGTCCAGCTTGCGGGTGATTTCGGCCTTGGTCATGCCGAGGATGGCTCCGTTCAGGTAGATGTTCTCGCGTCCTGTCATCTCTTGGTGGAAGCCTGTGCCCACCTCCAGCAGGGCACCGATACGTCCGCGGGCGCGTATCTCGCCCACCGTGGGGCCTGTCACGCGCGAGAGGAGTTTCAGCAGTGTGCTTTTGCCGGCGCCGTTCTTGCCGATAATGCCCACCACGTCGCCCTGCTCCACACTGAAGTTGATGTCTTTCAAGGCCCATACGTACTCGCTTTTGCCACGCGAGGCGCGGTCGTTGGTCTCGCCGATGCGCAGGTAGGGGTCTTCGTGTCCCAGGATGGTGGTCTGCCACCAGCGGTTCAGGTCGTGCGTCAGCGTCCGGGTGCTCACCACACCCAGCCGGTATTGTTTCCCTATGTTCTTAAACTCTATCGCGGTCATACGGTATCCATGAAAGACTTTTGCACTTTATTGAAGATGATGATGCCCACAGCCAGCAGTACCACCATGAATCCGAAGTCGTAGCCCAGCAGGCCCCAGTCGAACTCGCCCTCTCCCAACACGCCGTACTTGAAGGCCTCGATGATGCCCGTGATGGGGTTGAGACTCATCGTGAGGCGCATGGTGTTGTCGCCTATTAGGCTCAGGGGGTAGACAATGGGTGTTGCGTACATCCACAGGGTCACGAAGAAACTCAGCAGCATCTGCAGGTCGCGGTACTTGGTGGTCAGGGCCGAGAAGAGCAAGCCGAAACCCAACGCCAGTCCTGCGGTCATCAATATCAGCACCGGAGTTAACAGCACGTACCAGTTGGTGTGTATCTGTCCGGGGATGATGAAGCATTGGTATATGAGGTACACCACGAGGAACAATCCCAGTTGTATGCCGAGGCGCAAGAGGTTGCTGATGACGTTGGAAATCGGCGTCACCATGCGCGGGAAGTAGACTTTGCCGAAAAGGTTGGCGTTGTCCACAAAGGTGTTGCTCGTCTTGGTGATGCAGTCGGCGAAATATTGCCACAGGCAGATGCCCGCCAGATAGAAAAGCGGTTTGGGTAGCCCATCGGTGGGGATATGGGCAATGTTGCCGAATACAATCATGTAGGTGAACATCGTCAGCAGCGGCTGCACGATGTACCACAGGGGACCGAGGATGGTCTGCTTGTATTGTGTCGTGATGTTGCGCTTGACAAACAACATGCACAAGTCGCGGTAGCGCCACAACTCGCCGAAGTCCACCGACAGCAGGCGGTCTTTCGGTTTGATGATTGTCGTCCAGTTCTTGTCAGAGTTCATAGATAGAGAGAATATCTCCAGGCATAGCCTGGTTAGTGTGAGCGTTTATTGCGGAGGAAGATGTTGCCCATGATGCCCCAGAAATAGAGCCAGTCCGTCCGCAGGGGGCGCTGGAGGTAGGCTTCCAGGTAGCGGCGTTCCGACTTCTGTATCTCTTCCAGGGTGCGGGGCTGCTCTTTCTCGTAGTAGAGCGGAGGCAGCAATCCCGGCTTGGTGCGGGTGCGCAGCTCCCGCATCTCGGGGGTGTAGAGGTTGAAGTAGTGGTGCGACAGGGGCCGCACGCCCACCAGCTTCATCTCGCCCCGCAGCAGGTTGATGAGCATGGGCAGTTCGTCCAGCCAAGTGCGGCGCAGGAAGCGTCCCACGGTGTTGATGCGGTAGTCCCGCTCGAACTTGCCACTGTCGTCCAGGCGTTGGGTGGCATAGACATAGGGCTGCAGGTATTCGCTGTACGAGTACATCGTGCGGAACTTGTAGACCGTAATCTCCTTGCCCCGTTTGCCCACGCGCTTCAGTTTGGCGATGGGTGCCGTGCTCGGAGTGTCGCCCGTGATGGGGTCCGTCACCTTGCGCATCAGGGCGCGGTATTCCACGCCGGCGCTCTCGTCCACCACCTCGAAACCCGCGCGGTACAAGCGTCCCAGCACTTCCACGCGGTGCATCGTCCTGTTCCTCCCCTTGGTGACAAGGAAGTACAGCCAGCCTGTCAGCTTCAGTTTGGGGCACACACGGTGCCACACGTAGTGCAAGTAATAATACAACCGCGCTATCGGTTTCGGGAATCTGTCATAGATGACCTGCTTCTTCACCGACGAGGTGCGGCAGTTGATGTACATATATCCGCCTTCCGCCAAACTGTTGCTGGCGCCGGTCAGGAAGGTGTCCAGATGGTATATCGTGTTCAGCGGACGCTTGACAAACAACAACTCATAGGGCTCCCCGTCGGGACGTTGTTTGATGGGGTCGTCTCCGTTGTCGGTCAGCGGAATGATGTGCGTCGATGCCGACAACTCGCTTTCGTGCTCGTTCATCCAGCGCAAGTCCTCTTTCAGCGATTTGCCTAAGCATTCCGCGTAGAACCTCCGCAGGTCGGCATTCTCGATATCGTCGGCCGAAGATATCTTGCGGGAGTTCTGTGTCCCCGGTTCAGTGTAGTTCTTCGAGGGCCAGTAGAGCTCTTCGTTAGTAGGGTGTAGTGGAAAGAGAGGTTGTTTCACGAGTTCTGGAAGCTGCTGTAGTATAGTGTGTTATATTTCTGTGGGGGGGCGGTATGACCTCCAGGAACTGAGGGTGTATGAATGAGGTGGCCACAGCCGCCACACCGTTGATGGTGACCACCAGTCGGCGGTCCTTTTTGATTCGTTTGATATGCCCTTCGGCTCCTTTGAAGGGTCCGTCGATGACCCGCACACGGTCGCCTTGGTGGTATTCAGGCTTGTCGTCGCCCAGATATGTGAGACCCTGCTGCCCGGCGGTACATACAAAAAGGAACATTTCCATCTCGGCATCGGGGATGACCGTCGGGGTTGACGTCCCAGGGGCCCGGTAGACCCACAGGTGCGAGAAGTTCTGCTGTTCGAAGTTGTGCAGATAATCCTCGTCGGTATCCAGGAAGACCAATGAGTCGATAATCTCAGGCACATAATGATGCACCTGCCCTTTTTGCAGTTGCTCGCGGATGCGGGCTGTCCTGTTGTGATATACTCTTATGGCATACCAGCTCATTGTCCTATCGTGTATTGGCGTTTCTTGTTTTTGTGTTGCCAGTTTTTTACGTTGTGCTGCCAGTTTTTTACGTTTTTCGTATGGTTACACTCTCATATTTCCCTTGAAAAAACAAAGGAAATCTTCGGGAATTACAGGGAATAGCCTGCCTCTGCACTGCTTCCTATCCAAGAAGACGGGGTGCAACTCCCGCTATGTGTGGACATTGGGCTTTTCGCCCTCCAACATAGGAGTCTACAAAGATAACACTTTTTTTTCATATATCGCGAAACGATAAAAATGTCGGAGGAATTGCCAAGGCAACTCCACCGACTTTTTCGGGAATTTTCAATTCTCAACTTTCAATTCCCTACAGACCCAGAGCCTTCACGCCCTGGTTGTACTTGATGTCTTTGGGGATGTTGTTGCTGCGGATGAGGTCGAGGTCTTTCTGCAGGTCGGGGCGGATCTTGCCGTTCTCAGCGGCATACTGCTTGGCGAAGTCATACTTGCCTTCACCTTCCACCTCGAGAATCAGGGCCGCCCAGCTCTTCATGGCAGCTTCGGCCTTCTCCACGTCGATGACATATTTCCCATCGGCATTGCGGGTGAAGGCGCCGTTGTCCTGGAGGTAGTTGAAGCACATCATGTTGGCGATGCCGTGGGCCTCGGAGGCGCCAAAGCGCACGCTGCGCAGGATGCCGGCGATGAAGGTCACGAAGGCATCTTCCTTGGTGCAGTTGGTGATCTCGCCCATCTCGATGAGCTTGGTGGTGAGGAACAGACCGCAGATGTCTGCCTTGGCCTCTTCCCATGCGCTGTACTGGTTGCCCAGGGCCTCGCGCAGGCTCTCGTGCTTGGTGACGGTCTCCTTGATGCCCAGGCCGTGGGCCACCTCGTGGAAGCAGACGTTGCTGAAGAAGGCGTTGAAGTTCACGTTGTCCTTCTGGTCGTCGCAGATGAAGAGGTTGGCGATGGGCTGGAGGATGGTCTCGAATTTGGCCTGCATGGCGTTCTTCAGCTGGAGGCGGCGGGCACCCTTCTGCTGGTGGATGCGCTCGTCGTTGGGCAGGTTGATGGCGATGGTCTTCGAACCCGCGTTGCAGTCGCCGGCGTAGTAGATGACATCATACACGTTCAGGTCGCTCTCGGCACCGGCCATGGCGGGCTTGTACTTCGGGTCGCAGGGCAGCTCCTGCTGCAGCATGGGCAGCATGCCCACGAACTTGGCCAGGTCGTTGCTCCACTTCTCGTCCTTCACCAGGATGAACGACTCGTAGCTGGTCTTGGCGCCATAGAGGCCGTCGTCGTAGTTCTCGATGGGTCCCACCACGAAGTCTATCTTGCTCTGCTTCATGTCCATCCAGGCCAGGTCGCTCTGGTAGTAGTCGTCGGTCATGAGGGCCTTGCGGCGCTCGGTGAGGTAGTTCTTCAGGCCGGCATCCTCGGCCAGCTCGATGGCTACGCCCATGAGGCTGTCCACCGTGGCCAGCTTCTCGGCATATTCCACGTGGTAGGGTACCACCTTGAGGGCTCCGTTCTCGTCGCGGCGCAGCACGGTGTACTGGCTCTTCTTCTCGGGGTCGGGCAGGGCCTCAAACTCCTCGGCGGTCATGTCCACAGGGTAGAAGTTGCAGCCGGCGGGGCGCTCGCCGTAGCCGGGGATGAAGGGTTTTTCCTCGTCCAGACGGTCCCAGGCACCGTACATGATGTTGGCGTAGGCCTTCATGGCGGGGTCTGTGAGGGTGTCGAGGCTGGCGCGGTTCTCGGCTCCGAAGTACTGGTCCCAGTACAGTTCGTCCATCACGTCGGCAATCTCGATGAGGACGGGGATGAGCTGGCGCTCCTTCTCGCTCAGCACGCTCAGGTCGGTGGTGAGCGTGAACTCGGCAAATTCGTCAACTTTCTGCTGTAATTCCATGTTTTGTTCAGCGTTTTTGTTCTTGCAGCCCACGGTGGCGAGCATCGCGAGGCTCATTACGGTAATAAGTAATTTCTTCATTGCTAAGTGGTTTATTGTTGTTGTCGGGAAAAACTTTCCCTGCAAAGATACATTTTTTTTTGCTATTACGGAAAAAAGTAGTACTTTTGCACCCGATTTTGAGAGCCCGAAAGCGAGGAATAATTCTCAATTTTCAATTCTCAATTCTCCATTGGAAAGGTGCTCGAGTGGTTGAAGAGGCCCGCCTGGAAAGCGAGTAAGCGTTAAAAGCGCTTCAGGGGTTCGAATCCCCTCCTTTCCGCCAAGTGCTGCAGAGACAGTCTGCGGCACTTTTTTATTTCTCGCAGGTCTTGCCCCGCATCCAGCCGAAGAGCACTTCGGTGCTGATGGTGAGGGAGATATTCAGGTAGGCGTACCAGTCTTTGAGGGAGTCGTCGCCACGTTTGATGCCGATGGCGTTGACATACTCCGGATCCACCTCCCATGAGCGGTCGGCCAGGATGACGGACATCTCTCCACCGCCGTCTTCGCCGCCGAGGACCTCACTGCCCACGTAGGTGGTGCTGATGTCGTCGAGGTAGTCTGTCCAGGTCTTCCGCCAGCCGTATTCCACCGTCAGATGCGAGCCTTCGGAGAGTCGCCAACGCATTCCTACGCCGAAGGGCATGGCCGTCTCCAGCAGCTTGTAGCGTTGCCTGTCGGGATAGGCCAGGGTGCCCTGTCCCTCGGTGCCCAAAGGCTGCAGGGCGTACCACGTGTCGCCGTACTGCGCCATGGGGTTGAATTTGAAGAGGGCGACACCGCAGAAGAGGAACGGGGTCCACCGTTTCTGTGTGCCGTAGCGCAGGCCGTAGGGGAAGAAGTTGAACTCGGCGCGGACAAAGCCTTCGGCAATGTAGGAACGGAAGCTCAGGTTGCGGTGGGCGATCACGTCGGGATTGCCGCCCGAGATATGGCCATAGGTGCCGCCGAAGGCCACCGCCCAGCGTGTGTCGATGTTGATGCGGGCAAGGAGTCCCGCGGCCAGGTTGGGCTGTCCGAACATCGACTGGTTGTTCAAGTCGCCCAGGTAGGTCATCACTCCCGCCGTAGGCCCCAGCTCGCTGCGCGCGAGGAGACCCTGCGCACGCGCGGACGGCAGGACGGCGACGAGAACCAGCAGGGGAAGGATACGGCGCATTGAGGGCTATTCGGCTGTGTCGAAATCGAGGGAGTGGCAGATGCTCTCCACCTGCATCAGCAAGTCGCGTTTCGACCACGGCTTGTTGCGCGGGCAGTAGACATAGCCCGTGAGGATGACAACTTTCTTCTGGTCGGGCGAGAGGAGGGCGTAGCTCACGAAAGGACCGCCCATGAAGTCGCCGAAGGCGCGCCAGTTGCCACGTGTCTCGATGCAGTAGGGGCTGCCCTCGAATTTCACATGCTTCCGGTAGATAGGGGCGAGGTAGTAGCCCTGCTCGTCGCGGCGGCGTTCCAGGCCCATGTAGCTGTTCTCGGCGGGGGCAGGCACATGACGGCGCATGATGGTATCGATACGGTCGAGGAGGGTCTGCTCCTCGAAAATCTTGCTGTCGGTGTAGGGCATCACGTCCACCAGCACGCCGATGCCGAAGTCTTTGGCCTCCTTGCGCACCCACGCGAAGTCGACATCCTGCTTGGCCAGGGCGAACTCGTTGGAGAAGGTCAGCCTGAAGCCGAACTGGTCTTCCAAAGCCTTGCACAGCTTGTGGTTGTACATGCCGCGGAAGGCTTTGATGACACGCCTGTGCTCGGCCTTGTAGAGTTCATCGAGGATGTCGCTCTCATATTTGCGGAGTTTCTCTCTCAACGACTTGGTGTCCTTCACCGCGAAGTCGTATATCACCTGCGGGGCGGCGTACTCGTCGATATGCTTGTACACTTTTCCGGGGTTCTCGCTGTTGACATCGCAGAGCAGTATGTTGCGGTGCACGCGGAACATCTCGGTGTTGCGGTACGACGAGAGGGGGATATTGACGATGTCGAACATCGGATCGGGGTTGTACAGCCCTTCCTGCGGACGGGTGAAGAGGGAGTCGATGAGCTCCTTCGTCTCGCCGGCGTACACGCCGGGGTCGGCCACCACGAGCAGTTCGAGGGTCTTGCCCGACGAGCCTTTCTTCTGGTCGGCGGGATTTTGCGTGTTGTCGTTGCATGCTGCCAACAGCAGGACGGCGAGGAGGGGGAGGAGGATTTTCCGTTTCATGGCGTTATGTCGTTTTTCCTTCATAACGCAGCTCCCGGCCGATTATTGTGTTCCCGCCCCACAAAAACCGCCCAGTAGTGTTTCCCCCATAAAAATGCACTTGTTAGGTATTATTCCCTCATAAAAATGCTGATTTATTTTGTCATTCCCTCATAAAAGTGTATCCTTCCTGTCAGAATAATCAATAGATAGAACAGTCGCGATGGTCCGAGGAAGATCTGTTATTCTGCCCGTGCGAACAAAATAATTTTTGTCAGTTCAAGAAATAGTTGTATATTTGCAAATGGAACAATGATGGCGACATCATTACAAAGGATTGACAAACAAATGGAAACGGCAATCAATACCCCTAAGGACATCCGCAAAATGTTCGGCAATACCATGTCTATGCGCAAGCGTTGGACGGCTGCCGTACGTCAGAACGCCACCCGCAAGGAGATGGAGAAGATGGGTATTAAACAAATCGCCATTGTCAAGTAATGGACCTGATTTCGTTATCCGCGGTCAACACAAAATCCCCCTACAAGATAGATTCTGACTCGTCAGGATCTTTTTTCTTTGTCACCGAGAAGGGACGTCCCTATCACGTCGCCTTCATCGAAGACCCGCTTTTCTACGAACACGGTATCTATCAATATTGCCTCGATACCGAAGTCCACGCGGGAGCCGACAGCCATGTGCATGAGGTTGTGGTTGCCTTGATGGAGGAGTTCTTCAATTCGAGTGCGAAAGGGCTTCTGTATATCTGCGATTCCATGGACGGGCGGCAGGCTGCGCGCAACCGTCTTTTCAACCGCTGGTTTAATGCATACCCCCATCGGGATGAATACCGCCTGCTACAGCGGGAGGTACCCTACGAGGGCGTGCTGCAATATGTGTCACTCATTGTCAGGAAAGACCACCCCGAATTAAAGCCTATCACCGAGTCGTTTGACCGTGTGCTATCCAATCTGGAGTACGCCTACAAATGATTTCTTATAAAAATCTTTTCCTTTACTCGGGCCAGGCCAATGCCTCGTAGCGCTTCATAACGCAGCTCCCTGCCGATTATTGTGTTCCCGTCCCACAAAAACCGGCCGTATGTTCCAAGTCACTCTCTCAGCATGACAAACGGGCGGGGTTATTCACGTCATTGTGCTGGTCGCAACGAAACGCCGCCGCACTGGGCGAAACGGCGGTTCATGGGGTACTCGAAGCGGTAGGTGGCGAGGAAACGCTCCAGCACCTCGCGGAACTGCACCTTCCACTCGTCGGAGGGCTGCGACTTGCCGCGCCAGGTGTAGAAGTAATGGTCCACCGTGCCGTCGGGCGCGAAGTAGGCGCGTCCCCACAGACTGTAGGGTTCCGTCCAGTTCATGCCCTCGGCGACGAGGGCGTTGCGGAGGCCGTAGATGAACTTCTGCCACGAAAGCATATACTCCTGTGGCACGCTGTCGGCGCTCCATTGCGACATGCCGCTGGGGTAGACGGTCTCCAGCGTGTCGAGCGTCAGGCCGCGCTCCGTCACCTCGCTGAGCAGCATTGCCTTCTGCGGCATCTTGGCCAACTGTTTCTCCAGCGACTTGCTTGCGCCGCAGCCCGTCAGCAGCATCGCGCCCATGACGAGGACGGCGAGGGATTTGAGGATGTGGTGTTGCATGTTGGGTGTGTGTTTGTTCGTTATCTGCGACGGTAGGTGTACGTGTAGGTGAGAATACCGGAACCTAGATGGCTTTCAAAAGGCTTGTCCACAACATAGACAAGAGTGTTTCCGTCCAGCTGGTCGATTCTCCAGGTCTCGCTGCCACCGGATGGCGACATGACCTTCAGCGAGTCCGTCGCTGCGGAGAGAACCCATGTGAGGTCATAGCTCTTAAACTTCATTGCGCAGCTGTCGCCGTCTCTGTACACACGACCGCTTTCAACATCTCTGGCCACCATTGTCATGCTTCCGTCAGCGTTGATGGTCATGTCCTTGCGCTCGGACTTCTCCTCGTCCTGCGCCGCGCTGTCGTGGAATGGTGCGGGGTCGTCCCAATGGATAGCAACAGCTGATTTGACATACTGCCAGTTGCCGACAAGTTCATGCTCTCCTTTCTTCTTAATTACCTCCTTAACAGTCAGCGTGATGTCTGCGTCACCGTTGGAGTTGCCGTTGCTCCAGTTGACGATGAATGTCAGGTCCACCATGCCTTCTTCTGCTTTGCAGCGCACACTGCGGACCACCTTGCCTTCGGCCTTGCCTTTGCGCAGCTTGCGGTCGACGGCCTGTAGCATACGTTTCTCTTTGTCACCCAATATCTTGCCGTTTACCTTACCTTTTGAGGTCTCAATGTCCGACAACTCCCAGTTGCGCCAACTGGTGGCCCAGCCCTCGCCTTGGCAGGTGACGGTACCTTCCCAGGAATTGTCCACAAGGACGAGTTTGCTCTGGCAATGATAGTATCCTATCGTGCCGAAAAGCAGTTGTTTTCCTCCTTCCTTGTGGTAGTTGATAGTCATAAGTTTGTTGCCATACACGGCATCCGTCTTGGCCTTGTCGCTGCTTGAATGGCTTCCGAAAGCCATCAGCATTGCGCCCAAGGCGAGGGCGGCGAGGGATTTGATGATGTGGTGTGTCATATTGGATGTGTTTTTGATGTCTATTTCATTACTACGATTTTTCGTGCTGGGCGGTCGCCGATTTTGACAAGGTAGACTCCGGCGGGGAGGCCGCGGTTCAGGACGCTGCGGCCGGTGATGTCGAAGATGCGGACAGTCTCGCCCTCGGCACCGTCCACGATGATGCGTCCACCGAGAGCATAGATATTGATGGCGTCAGCGTCAGGGGTGCCGATGCCTAAATTGCAGTCCTCTACAATCTGGTCGGCGAACTGTCCCCAGTAGCTGTCGTCCAGCCAGGCATCAAGATTTCCACAAATGGCGATGGTATCTATTTGGCCTATCATGTAGAGGGGGCCTTCACCCTTGATGGCGGGAGGCAAGCCGCCGGTGAAGCGTATCTTTTGGATGTTGGCGCTCTCGAAAACAGCGATGCCCAGGGTGTCCACCTGTCCGTGGAAGGTCACCGAGCGCAGATTGTTGGTGCATGCACCAAAAGCGCAATCACCGACCTTCCTCAGCGATGCCGGGAGGTCAAGATTAGTAATATGTGATTGACTCATTTGCGACAGCGCCCAGAAGGCATAGTCGCCTATCTCTTCGACATCATTACCCCACGTGACGGAACTGAGTTTTATGCACGAATTGAAGGCTTCTTTTGGAATGACTCGCAGCGAGTCGGGAATGACGATGGAGGTTAGCGCATAGCAGTGCTCAAATGCACCCTGCCCCATTGAGAGCAGCGTCTGCGGCATGGTGACGCTGGCCAGCCGGTCGTTCTCGGAAAAGGCTTTCCGGCCAATCGACTTCATGTGCATCGGCAGCGTGATGTTGGTAATCTGGCAGCCGTTGAAGCAGTTTTCGGTTATGTCGGTCACAGTCTCAGGAATACTGATGTTCCGCACCCAGGTGTTGTTCTCGAAGCCGCCCAAGACCTTCAGGTTGGGATTGAGAGTCACCGTGGTACCCGACTTGTGGCACGAAACCAGCGTGTCGTAGCCCACGCTGTAGAGCATCAGACCGTCCATCACATAATGCGTGTTGCCCTCGGCGATGGAGAGGTTGTTCATCTGCGGACAGTAGGAAAAGGGGTTGACGCCGATATGTGTCACCGTCGAGGGGACGACAATACCGTCGACCGTTGCGCAGCAGTTGAAAGTGAAGTCACCGATGGACAGCAATCCCTCTGGCAGTGTGACCGATGTGATGTGGCTGCAGAAGCCGAAAGCCATCTTGCCGAGATGCTGCACGAATTGTGGCACCGCGACGGCTCCCGTCTCACCACTGGGCACGATGCAGAGCGTGAGGCTGTCCTTGCTGTAGAGCCATCCGTCGATGGAACGGTAACGGGGATTGGCCTCATCGACCGTGATACTCATCAGGTTCCTTGCCCAGAAAGAACACTCGTCATACTCTTCAAAACAAGCGGGCAGGTGTAATGACGAAATGCTGGAATAGAGGAAGGCGTGGTCGTCGATTCGGTGCAACGAGTCGGGCAACTGCAGCGTCGTGAATGTGCAGTTGTAGAAACAATGCGACCCGATGCTGCGAATGGTTGGCGGAAGCGTCAGGCTGGTAACGGTGGTGCAACTCTCGAAAGCCGACTCGGCCAATGCCGTCACCGTGTAGGTGTTGCCGTCATACTCCACCGTCTGTGGAATGACGATGGAACCACTGTAGGGGGTGTTGTGCAGATAATAGTTCGGCAACACTTCGACCGTTTGTTCTGAAGTGGTGCCATAGACGATGCCGCCTACTTCGAAATATTGCGCCGATGCAACGGCTGGAAGGCATGTTGCCACCAAAAGAGTGAAGAGGGACTTGGTAATGCTGTGTTTCATTGTTTTATATTGTTAAAGGTTTATTGTTTCTTGATTGCGTGCGGCATCGAGGGAGTCGAGGTGGTCGAAAGCGATGTCGGAGGTGGCATTCCATTGCTGGGTGCGGCTTCGCTCTTTGAGTTCCTTATGGTTCTGAAAGAGTATCTGCGCTTCCTCTTCTACGATGCCGGTTTCGTAGATGGTGACGCAACGCAGGTCATGGAAGATATAGATGGTGACGTCGTCGGGACGCATGTCCATCGAGGTAATATGTTGTTCGGGCGTTTCGCGGTGGGAGCGCTGCGTCGTGAACTGTGAGGCATTGCTGAGGAATAACCGTTTTACCTCGTCGGGGATGGTGGTGTCGTTGATGAGTATGTTCCTGTTTGCCGTGAGGCCGAAGAGGCTGTCGATGACTGTCCAGCCCGCGTCAGTCTCGGCCTGGAGGAGGGTGACGGGGAGGCGCAGGGTGTCGTTGACAATCTTGTCCTGTATGTAGGTGACGCGCACGCCGGGGAGCCGCATGTCGGCGAAGTGGCGGTAGACGTCGCTACACTCGTCGTGGCTCAGCGTGTGCGGCAGGAATTTCCACGCCGCCGCGCAGCCCACAAGGAGCAGGGACAAGAGTGTGATTATGAGCGTGCGGTATCTCATAGTTTGGCAATGAGGGTCGTCTGTTCGATGGTGTTGAGGGTTTCGGCGCGGGCTTGGGCGCTGCTGACGTAATGGCCGTCGGGGTCGGGTGTTGCCGCAATGGCCATGACGGCCACCACCGCCGCGGCGCCAATGAGGGCGCGCGTGGCCCGCTGGCGGCGTTCCCGCCGGTGGCACCATTCGGCAAGGCCTTCTGTCATGGCCCGCATCTCTGTCTTATAGTCTTGTTGCATAGTTTCTCAGTTTGTTCATAATCCGGTTCACACGTTGGTAGACGGCATTTTTCTCTATCTTGAATTCGGCGGCAATCTCCTCGGCGTTGTAGCCGTCGAGGCGCATACGCATGAGGCGTTGTTCGTCGGGGGTGAGGATGGCGAAGAGTTCGTCGATGCGCTCGGCGACGTCGTTGCTTTCGGCGGCGAGGGACTCCTCAATCTCATAGGTGATGGGGTCCGGGGGAGGAGTCTCGCGGCGGTAGAGGTCGACGAGGACGCTGCGTGCCACCTTGCGCACCCATACCCGTTGCTGCCATTCCGAGCAGGCGGCCATGGTGTCGAACTTGAGCCACAGCATGATCCACACCTCCTGCACCATGTCCTCGCAGCGCGGGACGTCGCCGCGGGCAAAGTCGTAGCAGACGCGCCACACCACCTCCTGGTGCCGCCGCATGAAGGACTTGTAGTCCTCGTACCGCTGTCCGCCGTGTTGTTCCATCTACATTTCGCGGAAGACGCCAGAAGACGCCTTCTGTAATATAAGACGCAAAAACCACCCCAAATCTTACATGCGGGGTGAAATTTTTTTTCGTATGTCTTATAAATACTTGCGCGATTCAAAAATTGTTAGTATTTTTGTACCCAAAAAGTCGTTAAGATGTGCTTATAAAGATGTGTATTACAACATAAAGGGCAAATATGACAATAGCTGAGTTTATCAGAGAACGTGAAATACGGGGTCGGGTGACATTCACTACTGATGATGTCCGTAAGGCTGTGAACCTTTCGGATAATACGATATTGAACGAGTTGCAACGGCAGGTGGCCCGCGTGAGGATACAAATTCCCTACCGCGGTTTCTACGTCATCATACCGCCACAGTATGCATTGAAGGGCATTGTCCCACCTACCTATTACATCCATGAGCTTATGAAGAAGGTGGGTAAGCCTTATTATGTCTGCCTGCTATCGGCTGCGGAATATTACGGCGCAGCCCACCAACGGGCAATGGTTACTCAAGTAATGACCCTGCCCCCACGACTGAAGCATTCGGAGATGAACAACTTGCTGAACTGGAACTACCGGCAGGTCATCCCGTCGGAATTGCTGCTGCAGAAAAACGTAGAGATGGGCGTGATGCTTTATTCTTCGGCCGAGTTGACTGCTGTCGACCTTCTCCAGTTCGCTTCTCATGTGGGCGGCTACCAAAGGGCGGCTACCGTCCTTGCTGAACTGATGGAAAGCGTGGACATCAACCGTATCCGTGATGTGATTCCCTATACGACCACTGCCACAATCCAGCGGTTGGGGTATCTGTTAGAGTTTGTCCTGGAGGAGCAACACAAGGCCGACGAGCTGCATTGTCTGCTCAAAGAAACAAATCCCAAGTGGAAGACAATCCTGATGGACAATGGAAGGGAGAAAAACACCAACGGCGAAAGCAACCGCTGGCATGTAAATATGAATACCAACATTGAAATAGACGAACTATGATCAATCAGGCAGCGATAATGGCATGGAAAGATAATGCACCATGGGTCCATGCCGCCATGGTCGAGCAGGACCTCATCATCTGCAAGGCGCTGGTGTGTATCTTCGGCGACGAGTTTTTGGCTTCGCAGCTGGCATTCCGTGGCGGAACGGCTCTTCACAAACTATATCTCACCCCGCAACAGAGGTACAGCGAGGATATCGACCTTGTGCAAATCCATCCAGGTCCCATCAAACCCATCTTGTTGCGGCTGGGCGAGGTGCTGTCGTGGTTGCCCGACAAGGTCACCAAGCAGAAGCGATACAACAACACGATGCTTTTCCGCATGGAGTCGGAAGTCCCGCCCGTTCAACCGTTGCGTCTGAAGGTGGAGATTAACTGCTACGAACATTTTTGCGTACTGGGCTTACAGAAGGTGCCTTTCAAGGTTAGCAATCCCTGGTTCGACGGCGAATGCGAGATAACAACCTATACCTTGGACGAATTGGTCGGAACCAAGCTGCGGGCCTTGTATCAGAGGAAGAAGGGACGTGACCTATTCGACCTACAGGTGGCTCTGCAAAGCGGCAATCTGAATGTGACGCGGGTGCTGGATTGTTACCAGAGGTATATGGCGTTTGTTGTCGACAAGGTTCCTACCTACAAGCAATACGTCCAGAACATGGAGGAGAAGATGCAGGATAACGAGTTCCTCGGCGACATGGATCTGCTGCTGCGTGAAGATGCCGGCAGGTTTTATCCGACGGAAGCCTACGAGCAGGTACGGGCAGCATTTATCGAGCAACTTCCGGGAAAGCGGGAGTAAAGAATGAGCCACGGCAGGCGTGGGGACGCTTCAACCACCAAGGGCCGCCTGACGGCGGCCTCCAGCAGCCCGCAGTGCCCTGTGGGTTACCTTTTCACTTATATTGAAGTTATATTATAGTTATATTGTATTTATACCATATATACGGTATAACTATAATATAACTACAATATAACTATAATATAACTATGGTATAAATGGGGAGGGAGCAGGGAAGGAGCAGGGAGGGGGGTGCCCCTGAGGGAGGGTGGCGGGACTATAGAGGAGGGGTACTGGAATTGCGGAGGGGGGTTAGCGGGACTGGGCTCGCCAGAGGAAGAAGTCGGCGATGGCTTGGGAGAGGGGGGTGGCGGGTAGGCCGAGGTCGCGGCGGGCGAGGGTGTTGTCGTAGTATTCGCGGACGAGGAGCTGGCGCACGTTGCGCGTCGAGAGCTGGGTGCGGAGGCCGAGGAGGCGCAGCAGGTCGCCCGCGCGGCCCGCGGCCCGCACGAGCCACGAGGGGAGCGTCAGGCAACGCTGGCGGTAGCCGCAGACTTCGGCCTGCAGTTCGTAGAACTCTTTCAGCGAGAGGTTCTCGCCCGTCAGCAGGTAGTGTCCGCCGTGGCGTCCGCGGGTGAGGGCGCCGACGATGGCCGCGGCGGCATCGGCCACATGCAGGAAGCTCTTGCCCCCGCAGGGGGCGGCCATCAGGGGGCGGCGGTAGGCGGCCAACAGGAGGGCACCCGAAGAGGGCTTGACGTCGTAGGCCCCCACCATGAAGCCGGGATGCACGGTGACGATGTGCCAGTCAGGATGCCGCGCGGCGGCCTCGTCGAGGAGCTTTTCCCCTTCGCGTTTGCTGCGGGCGTACCACGACTCGGTGAAAGGCTCCTGCATGGGGGCCTGTTCGTCGGCGGGGTGCCCGGAGGTGCCGTAGCCGATGGTGTTGGCGGTGCTGACATGCACCAGGCGCGTGATGCCCTGCTGCTCCATGAGGCCGACCAGCCGCGCGCAGATGTCGCGGTTGGCGGGGAGGTAGTCGTCGTAGTGCCGCAGCGACATGTCGGTGCAGCCGATGCAGTTGACGATAGCGTCATACACACTCCTCCCCCCTGCGGGGACCTCCCCTAACTTAGGGGAGGAGTGGCTTTCGCGGTCAGGGGAGGAGTGAGAAGCATTGTCCGAAGCTGCTTGCATTCTCGGCTGCTCCCCTAAGTTAGGGGAACTGAGGTCGGCGACCTTGTGGAGCCAGCTGTCACGGAGTGACTGAGGAGTCTGTTTTGGGAATGGCCCTGTCGTCAGGCCGGCGCACTCCTCCTCCGGCAGGTGGATGGAGGAAGAATCCCGCAGCAGGGCATGGACTTCATACCCTGCTGCCAGGAGTTGCTTCAATACGTTGTGCCCCAGGAGGCCCGAGGCACCGAGGAGGAGGATCTTCATCGCAGGACAATCCTCTGTGCCGGCAGGTTACCCACGCGGACAAGGTAGACGCCCGTGGCCCAGCGCGAGGTGCTGATGGTCACCCGGTTGCCTTCGGCGCGCTGGTTGTAGAGCATGCGGCCTGTCAAGTCGTAGGCCCTCACGGGCATGCCTGCGATGCCGGTGCCTTCCACCTGGATGTTGCCTGTCTCGGCCCAGATGCGGAACGTGGGAGTCTCGACATCCGCAATGCCCACATAGACATCGAAGTAGGCCACGAGGGTGGTGTCGGAGGTGAGGCGGACGAGGCGCGCGCCGTTGGTGTCGCCGTCGCTCCAATGCGTGAAGCGGTAGCCTTCGTGCGGCACGCCCACCACGATGACTGTGTCGCCGCTCCTCGCGACGCTGTCGGGATAGACCACCACATAGCCCATCACCGTGTCGGCGCTGCGGGCGTGGAGGGTGTAGTAGACGGGCGCGATGTAGTTCGAGGAGAGGTAGAGGGTGTCGGTGCTGGCGCAGCCCTCGTCGGTGATGTAGTCGTAGAGGTAGGTGCCTGTGTCGCTGTAGGTATGGCCGTGCCAGGTGTAGGTGCCGTCGGCACCGAGGGTGTCGCTGTAGGCCGTCGAGGTGTTGTAGTGGATGGTCAGGTGGATGGTGGTGACGCTGTCGCAGCCGTAGGCCGTGGTCATGTGGAAGGCGTATTCGCCGCTCTCGGTCATCACTTCATAACCCCACAGGTAGCTGTCGCAGGCGGTGTCGTAGATATCGGTGTAGGTCGAGTAGTGGAGCGTCAGGAAGAGGGTGTCGACGTTCTGGCAGTCGCCGCCCAGCTGGCTGTAGTCGTAGATGTAGTTGCCCGTCTCGGTGTAGAGGGTGCCGTTCCAGATGTAGCCGTCGCAGGTCTCCACATGATAGCCCGTGCTGGTGCCGTTGCTGAGGGTGAGGACGAGGGTGTCGATTATCAGGCAGCCCTCGGCGGTCAAGTCGTAGTGCAGGTAGGAGCCCGAGAGGGTCAAGACCGTGTCGTGCCATGCAAAGCTGTCGCACGCCGCCTGATAGGTGCTGGTGTACTGGCCGTAGTTGATGGTCAGGTGGAGGGTGACGACGCTGTCGCAGCCCGCGGCGTTGGTGGTGGTGCTAGTGGCACTAGTCGTACTAGTGTAACTAGAATCGCGCCACTCGAAGTGGTCGCAGGCGGTGGCGACGGTGTCGCCCGCGGTGCTGTAGTTGACGGTGAGGTGGAGGGTGACGGTGCTGTCGCAGCCCGCGGCGTTACTAGTAGTCCTAGTGGCACTAGTAGAACTAGTGTAACTGGTTCCGTACCAGTCGAAGCTGTCGCAGGCCACGGCGACGGTGTCGCCGGTGGTGGAGTGGCCAATGGTGACGTGCAGCGTCTGGGTGCTGTCGCAGCCTTCGGCGTTGAGGAAAGCGTGTCCGAGTTCAAGGTAGGAATCGTCGATAACTGTCCAGGCGAGCGCTCCGACCACGAAATAGTCGCCACTCTCGGTGATGGTGAAGGTGGTGTCCTCGACCGTCCAGAACAGGGTGTCGCAGGCCACAAGGGTGGTGTCGAGTTCCGAGCGGTGGTTAATGGTGAGGTGCAGCGTGGCCGTGCTGTCGCAGCCGCCGACGGTCTGCAGGCGGCGGACGTAGGTGCCGCTCTCGGTGTACCAGTCGCCCTCGGGGATGACGGTGCCCAGCCAGTTGTAGCTGTCGCAGGCGGTGACGTAGAGGTCGCTGTCGGCGCTGTGGTTGACGGTCAGGTAGAGGGTGTCGACATTGGTGCAGGAGGAGCCCGCGAGACTGTAGTCGTAGACGTAGATGCCGCTCTCGGTGTAGAGGCTGTCGTTCCAGCGGTAGGCGTCGCAGACGGTCACATGGTAGGCCGTGTCGCTGTGCTGGTCGACGGTCAGGTGGAGCGTGTCGACGCTGGCGCAGCCGTCGGCGTTCTGGTACTCATAGAGATAGGTGCCCGTGGCGGTGTAGACCGTGCCGTGCCACACGAAGGTGTCGCAGGCGTGCTGGTAGTAGTCGTCGTGGGTGCCGTGGTTGACGGTGAGGTGGAGGGTGACGATGCTGTCGCAGCCGTGGATGGTCTGTCCGGTGAGGGTGTAGTCGCCGCTCTCAGTGTAGATTTGGCTGTTGGGGCTGTCGGCCCAGATGTAGCTCTCGCACGCCGTGTCGTAGATGTCGCTGGCGGCGGCATCGTAGATGGTCAGGTGGAGGGTGACGGTGCTGTCGCAGCCCGCGATGTTGCTAGTGATACTAGTGGCACTAGTGCTACTAGTGTAGCTGGAATCGCGCCAGGTGAAGCGCTCGCAGGCCGTGGCGACGGTGTCGCCCTCGGTGCTGTAGTTGACGGTGAGGTGGAGGGTGACGACGCTGTCGCAGCCGGCCACATTGCTAGTAGTACTAGTCGCACTAGTGCTACTAGTGTAGATAGAATCGTGCCAGTCGAAGCTGTCGCAGGCCGTGGCGACGGTGTCGCCCGCGGTGCTGTAGTTGACGGTGAGGTGGAGGGTGACGACGCTGTCGCAGCCCGCGGCGTTGGTGGTGGTACTCGTGGCACTAGTCGTACTAGTGTAGTTGGTTCCGCGCCAGTCGAAGCTGTCGCAGGCGATGGCCGTGGTGTCGCCTGCGGTGCTGTGGTTCAGCGTCAGGTAGAGCGTCACCACACTGTCGCACCCGTTGGCGGCCGCCAGCGTGTAGTTGGAGGTGTTGTAGTTGCTGGTGGTGTAGGTGATGCCGTTGATCCAGGTGTAGCGGTCGCAGGCCGTCACGATGTCGGCTCCCGTGACGCTGCGATTGAGGGTGAGGCGGAGGGTCTCGACGCTGTCGCAGCCCGCCACGGTGGTGGTCACGTAGGTGGCTGTAATGGGCCAGGGATAGATGAAGCCATGGATATTGGGGAATGGGAAGGTATAAGTACTGTCGTGCCATGTGTAACTATCGCAAGCAGTGTCGGTGATGGTCACGGTGGCACTGTGGTTGACGGTCAGGTAGAGGGTGTCGACATTGGTGCAGGTCGAGCCCGCCGTGCTGTAGTTATAGGTGTAGACACCCGACTGGGTGTAGAGGCTATCGTTCCAGCGGTAGCCGTCGCATGCCGTGACGTGGAAGGCCGTGTCGGTGTGCTGGTCGATGACGAGGTGCAGCGTGTCGGTGCTGGCGCAACGCTCGGCATTGGTATAATTATATATATAGGTGCCGGAGGTGGTGTAGGTGGTGCCGTACCATGTGTAGCTGCCGCACGAGTTCTGGTAGTAGTTGTCGTGGGTGCTGTGTCTCACGGTCAGCCTCAGTTCGATAAAGTGGGAGCATCCTTCATCGTTGACAGTGTCGAAGAAGTAGTTTCCGCTGAGAGTGTACGTATTACCGAGGAACGATAAGCTGTCGCATCTCGTGTAGACATTGACCTCGCTGGAATGGTGGTTGATGGTGAGGTTGAGGGTCACCACGCTGTCGCACCTGTGGTGGTTGGTGAGGGTGAAGGTGGGCGTGTTGGTCGAGGAGGTGTAGGTCACGCCGTTGATCCAGCGGTAGCTGTCGCAGGCCGTCTGGGTGTCGATGCCCGTGTTGCTGTAGTTGACGGTGAGGTGCAGCGTGTCGGTGCTGGCGCACCCTGCGGCGTTGGTGTAGTCGTTGGTGTAGACGCCCGACGTGGTGTAAGGTGTGCCATGCCATGTGTAGCTGTCGCAGGCGGTCTGACGGAAACTATCGTGCGTGCTGCGGTTGACGGTGAGGTGGAGGGTGACGGTGCTGTCGCAACCGACGGCGTTGGTAGTAATACTAGTGGCTCTAGTGCTACTAGTGTAGATAGAATCGCGCCAGGTGAAGCTGTCGCAGGCCACGGCGGTGGTGTCGCGCGAGGTGCTGTGGTTGACGGTGAGGTGCAGCGTGTCGGTGCTGGCGCAGCCCTCGGCATTGGTGTAGTTGTAGGTGTAATCGCCGCTGGCGGTATAGCGCGTGCCATGCCATGTGTAGTTGTCGCAGACGGCGAGGCTTTCGCTGTTGGCCGTGCTGTGGTTGACGGTGAGGTGCAGGGTTGCGGTGCTGTCGCAGCCGTTGGCGTTGAGGGTGTCGAAGGTGTAGGTGCCGCTGGCGATGTAGGTGGTGCCATGCCAAGTGTAACTGTCGCACGCCGCGAGGGTCTCGCTGCCTGTGGTGGCGGGAAGGATGGTGAGGCGGAGGGTGTCGTAGATGGGGATGGCGTGGAACAGGCGCATCTTGGAGTAGATGCCCGACGTGGTGTAGGTCGTGTCGCCCCAGGTGTAGCTTCCGCATGCCACAACGGTGGTGTCTGCATTGGCAGGCATGTAGTCCACGATAATGTCGTCGAGCAAGATGGACCTGTCACTATTATAGTATACAGGACGGAGGGCGATGCAAGAGCCGGAGCCTTGGTAGGGACGGAGGTTAACACCAAATTCTCCAGGTAGGAGGGTATTATTCACAACATTAACGAATAGCTCAAGAGTGTCGACAGGTGTGAACGACCCGGTGTCGGTGGGGCTGTCCATCACGCCTACGGCAAGTTTTGCAGGAGTATACAGGTATCCGATGGGATATGCCCAGAAGCTGAGGTAGAGGTTGTTGAGGGCGTGGTAGTGCGTGTCGATCTGCGGCAGAACGATATAGTAGTCGCTATTGCTAAAGATGGGGAAATCCATAAGATTATTCCCAGAATGTGCATATCCATCCGCGGCACGGATGAGGATGTTTGGTGCGGCCGTGGAATTATTGGACAGAATATTCCAACAGTTGAGGTTGAATGGTATATAGTAGGGATAACTCAAGACTCCGCAGCTCTCGAAACTCTCGGTCATAGGCAGTTCAGTCATTGGACCACATCCCGTGTTGAAGGTGAACATCTCGCTCCAGGCGCTTGCCTGCGACGCATCGCACCACTTGCGGACGAAGACGTGGTAATAGCTGCTGGGGCTGAGGTTGGTGATACGGACACTGTTGCCGGTTACGGAGAGGGTGTCCATGTCGAGAGGCGAAGAGGCAATGCCGTATGCCACGGTGAAGCGTGTGCCGGTACCCGTCCAGGCAAGGGTGGCAGCAGTGGTTGTCGTGTTGCTGCTGCTCAGGTTGGTGGGCGGTGTGCAGGTGGTCTTGACGATGCTGACATTGTCGACCGCGGCAGGAGGATTGTGCCCCTCACTAAAGATACGCAGAGAATTTTTCCATAAGAACACCATCTTGTAGATGCCCGGAGTGGTGACGTTGATTTGGGCAGCGTGATAGTTCCATACGGTTTGTCCAGACAGAGCGGTGTCGCCGTCAAGGGCAATCCAACTTGTCGGGATTTGTCCGTTGCCGGGCAGGACTTCTGCGTCGGGAACCAAGTAGACGCGCAGGTAGTCGTTGCTGGAGTTTCCATTGGAGCGCCAGTCGTAGCTGAAGGAATAGGCACCTTGCCGCAGGATGAAACGCTTGGAGGCATAGGTGGCGGGACAATCATCACTTTCATCGTCCAAAGTCCATGAATAGTTGTTGGAAACCCCGTTGTCGTTGGAGATGTAGATGCTGTGGCTTCCGGTGTGGGGGGCCGCCGTGCCATAGTACCAAGCATTGATGGAAGGATTGTTGGTGTATTGGGAAGTGCCATTGGTGAACGTCCAGTGGAGGCCCTCCTCGAAGTCGTCGAAGAAAGGATGCTCCTCGTCGACCAAGACGGGCAGCGTCGGGTCGATGACGAGGTGCAGGGTGTCGGAGCTGGCGCAGCCGTCGGTGTTGGTGTAGTCATAGGTGTAGACGCCTGTGGCGGTGTAGACGCTGTCGTGCCACGTGTAGCTGAGTTCGGCAGTGTCGTACACCACGTTGTGCGTGCTGTGGTTGATGGTCAGGTGCAGGGTGTCGACGACGGTGCATTGGGCAGTGGAACGGTCGTGGGTGTAGACGCCTGTGGCGGTGTAGGGTGTGTCGTTCCAGGTGTAGGAGTCGCAAGCAACGATTGTGGTGTCGGTGCCGACGGGGCAGTCGTTCTGGAAGAGGGCCGTGAGGGTGGTGTCGTCTGTGACAATGAGGGTGCGCGGGTTGGTGGTGACGCCGTCGCTCCAACGCAGGAAGTTGTAGTTGCCGATGGGCGTGGCGGTGAGGGTGGCGGTGTCGAGGTAGTCGTAGCTGCCGCCGCCCGTCACGGTGCCGAGGGTAGTGTCGTTGGAGAGGACGGTGACGGTGTAGGTGTTCAGCGAGAAGACGATATGGTTGTAGACCACGTCGTGGTCGGGCATGGTGAAGGTGTAGGGGTTGGCGGTGATGCCTGCGGCCCAGTGGCTGAAGGTGTAGCCGTGGTTGGCGGTGGCGGTGAGGGTCACGTCGCTGCCCGCTAGGGCCTGGGCGTGGTTGGTGGTCACGCCGTTGACGGCCACCGTGCCGCGCGAGGCATCGGCCAGGGTGAGGTCGATATTGTACGGCGCGATGCGTATCACCTGGATGTCGTCGAGGTAGACGTAGCTGGTGTAGTAGCTGCCCGTGCCATAGAAGGCGATGTAGTAGTCGTTGTCGGTGAGGCTGCTGAAGTCCACACGGAAGCTCTGCCACGTGTTGGAGGCGGTGGGCAGCAGCGTGTCGACGGGCAGGAAGGTGCTGAAGTCGTAGGGGTCGGTGACCACACCCACGTATAGCGGAGCCAACGGCTCGTCGAAGTAGGTGGTGCCGGTGTTGACTTGCAGGGTCATGTAGAGGTGGTTGATGCTGTCGTCGAGTTTGGGCATGACGGCATAGGCTGTGGCCTGGCTGACGCTGAAACGCATGCGGGAGATTCCCTCGGCGGCATATCCTGTGGTGTACTGGCCGCTCTGCACCGAAGTGTTTTCGTTAAGCACCCAGCAGGGTACCGTGGTGACAGTGCCAGTGGGTGAGGTGGTGAGTCCCTCAAAGCCATACTCGTAGGGCAGTTGCTCAAGGCAGCCGGTGGCGAAGGAAACGCTCACCAGAGAACTCTCTCTGCCACTGGCGCAGGTGGCTGTCAGGTAGACGCTGTAGGTCGTGCTGGCGTTGAGGCCGCTGAGGATGTAGGTCGTGTCCGTGAGGCCCGTGACCTGTGTGCCTTGGCCCAGAGTGAACCCCGAGGGTCCATACTCAAGACTGTAGGAGGTCACACCCGCCACGGCGGGCCAGTGGAGGCGGGCACCGTTGTAGACGATGCGGTCGGCCGTCACGCGGGCGGGACCGTCGCAGGCGGGGATGCGCTCGACGATGATGTCGTCGACAAAGATATTGCCGGCCTGCCCCTGACCATTGGGCTGGTAGCGGATGGCGAGGCGGCGGCTGTTGTCGGTGGCGGAGGTGAGGGGCACGGTATAGTACTGCCAGCTGTCGTTCAGCTGCACGTTCTGCACCGTCTGGAAGGTGGTGATGTTGGCCGAGGCGGCCACGGTGCCGATTTGCAGCGAGGGGTTCGAGTTGACGGTGTTGGCTCTTGCCTGCAGCTTGAACTGCAGGAGGCTCAGGGTGTCGTCCAGTTCAGGCAGGATGGCGTAGCTGTACATGTTGTTGCTGCTGCTGAAGAAGAGGAGAGCCTTGTCTCCCTCGTAATTGGGATTGGCAGCGGAGACCGTGGGATAGGTTGACGTGGCGGAGCCATAGAAGCCGTTGTTCCAACAGGGGCTTACGTGGGTGCCGGAGCCGTGGTCGAAGTTCTCGGTGAAGGGTACGCTGTGTGCTGAGCACGAGGTGGAGAAGGTGGTGGTGGCTGCTGTGCTGAGGCTGCCGGTGATGCAGAGGCTGTAGACCTCCACGTCGTAGGTGGTGCCCATCTGCAGGCCCGTGAGGGGCAGTGAGGTGGCGGCGACACTGTCGACGGTCACGCGGTAGGAACTGTCGTAGTCGCCGTGGGGCGTGTAGACCACGCGGTAGCGGCTGATGCCTTGGACGGCACTCCAGCTGAGGGTGGCGCTGGTGGTGGTGATGCTGCCGGCGGCCAGGCTCGCGGGGGCGTTGCAGTCGGGGATGGGGACAACCTCAATGTCGTCCACATAGAAAGCCTGTGACTGGCTTCCGCTGCTCGACAGGCTCGGCGAGACAATGGCAATGCGGTAGTTGGTGCCATTGAGACTGTTGAAGGGCACATTGACGGTGTTCCACTCGCTATTGGAGGAGACCGAGAGTTGCTGCACCTGCTGGAAGGTGTTGAAGTTGGTGGCAGTGGTCACGACACCCACCTGGATATTGGCAGAGGTGCCGCCAGAGGTCTTCACCTTGAAACGCAGCATCTGGTCGTGGATGTTGCCCTGCATGGAGGGCAGCACCAGGTAGGAGTAGTAGTTGCGGGTGCTGAGGAAATAGAGGAAGTAGTCGCTGTTGTCACTGCTGTTGTAGGTGAACTGCGGGTAGGAGGTCTGGCTGTTGTTTTGGCTGTAGCACTTGTACCAGCAGCGGTCGATGGGGCTGTCGCTGGAGGCATAGCCCGAGAAGTCCTCGTAGAAGGGGATGGCCATGCGGCCGCAGTCGGTCTGCGCGCTGATGCGCTGTGCGCGGCTGGTGGCGTGAACGCAGTCGGAGTGGATGTAGATGTCGTACCAGGTGTCGTTGGTCAGGCCCGTGAGGGTGGCGGTGGTGTCGGTGACGGTGACTGTGGTGCCGGAGCCCTGGGCAAAGCCCTGCGGGCCGTACTCGATGCCCCACGAGGTGGCGGCACCCGTCTCGTGCCATGTGAGGGTCACGCTGTTCTCCGTGGTGCCAGCGACGGCGAGGTTCCTTGCGCCGGAGCATTCAGGCAGGGCCTCCACAACAAAGTCGTCAAGATAGCAGCGTCCGTCGCCGTTGGCCGGCAGGCGGATGGCGATATGCTGCCCATTGCCGTGGTAGGTGTCGAAGAGTACCTCATGCTGGTGCCATTGCAGCACGCCTGTCCGCGGGATGGTGAAGGTGTCAACCAGTTCGAAGGAGGCTATGTCGGTGGGGCTCGCCACGAGGCCTATCTCCAGTGTGCTCGGATAGTTGGCGCCTGTCGCACGGCCCCAGAAGGTGAGCTGTGTGCGGTCGACAGGATTGTCGAAGGCGGGCAGCACCAGATAGCTGTAGTAGTTGTTGCTGGAAGTCATGTAGATGCTCAACGTGCCGCCGTGACTGTAATAAGTGGAGACGGAGGGGTCGTTGTTGGTGTTGCCGCTGGTGTTGCCTGCTGTCCAGCACTCGTGGAGTGTCGTGTTGTAGTAGGCTATTGAGGGATCGTCGATGCCATAGCTGTAGGGCAGGGCAAAGGCGCCACAGGCGGTGCGGAAGGTGAACATCTGGCTCCACGGGCTGAGGTCGTTGGCGCTGCACAGGGATTTCACGTAGGCGTAGTGCGTCGTGGTGTGGGCAAGACCTGTCAGGGTGATTGTGTTGCCGTTGGCTGTCAGGGTGTCCATGTCGCCGATGGCGGTGGAGGTGCCGTAGACCACCAGGTAGCTGCCGGCGGTGCCTGTCCAGCTGAGGGTGGCGGTGGTGGCCGTGATGTTCTGTGCGGTGATGTTGGTGGGACTGTAGCAGTCGCTCTTGATGAAGTTCACCTCGTCGATGGCGGCGGGAGGCTGGTTGGCGACGGTGTTGTCGTTGCGCCACACGAAGACCACCTGATAGACGGCGGAGTCGGTGATGTTGACCTCGGCGGCGTGGTTGCTCCAATCGGTCGACAGGTTCATCTGGCTTCCACGGTCTAATGCTATCCATCCGCTGGGTGTGCTGGTGGAGTTGATGCCTGTGGGCAGGCTGGTCGAGGCGGTGAAGGTGGCGGTGGCCGGTGCCAGATAGACACGCATGTAGTCGTAGCCGTTCTCGCCGTTGGCGCGCCAGTCATAGCTGAAGTAGAAGTGTCCCGCGGGCAGGATGAACTTCTTGCTGGCATAGACCGTGGTGCTGGAGTTGCTGTAGGCGTTGGCCGTGCCGTCGTTGTTGGAGATGTAGAGGGCTTGGCTGCCGTTGCTGTAGGCTGCCGTGCCGCGTCTCCATTGGTTGGTGAGGGTGCCGTTGAAGAGCTGCCAACGGAGCGTGGTTCCCTCGAATCCGTCGTTGAAGGGATGCGTCTCGTTGACCAAAACAGGCAGGTACGGGTCGACGGTCAGGTGCAGCGTGTCGGTGCTGGCGCAGCCGTCGGCATCGGTATATTCGTAGGTGTAGACACCCGTGGCCGTATAGGTGATGCCGTGCCATGTGTAGCTCTCGTCCACGGTCTCGCTGATACTGTTGTGCGTGCCGTGGCTGATGGTCAGGTGCAGCGTGTCGGTGCGCGGGCAGATGCCGAGCAGCAGGGTGTCGAAGGTGTAGCTCCCCGAAGCGGAGTAAGCGGTCCCGTGCCATGTGTAGCTATCGCACGCTGTGGTGGTGGTGACCACTGGCAGCACCGTCGAGCAGTTGGGGGCTTCTTCAATGGCGAAGTCGTCGAGATAGGCTATCCAGGTCCTTCCGCCGCCGATGCTGCCGCCACGGAGGGTGATGTAGGTGCCGTTGCCGGTGTAGTTGCTCAGATAGGCAGTGTATTGCACCCATTCAGTGCCCGCCACGGTCACGGCGGTGACCGGGGTGAAGGTCGTGGTGTCGTTGGCGTCGGTCATGACTCCCACGGTGATGCTGGGGCTCACATTGTCGGAGGAGCTCTTGGCCCAGAAGGTCAGTTTGGTGCCATTGGTGGCGATGACGGTGTTGTCCAGTCCGGGCAGCACCACGTATTGTGTGGTGTTGTTGAAGTTCATCCATTGGATGGAACGGCTGCCGGTGTGGATGAAGTTGGCCGAGCCGTTGACCATAGGATAGGGATAATTGTTGGTATAGATGCGGTTCCAGCAGGCGACGTCGAAGTAGGACGGGGTGCTGCCCTCGAAGCCTTCGGTATAGGGCAGCGAGGTGATGAGGGCACAGTCGGTGTGGAATGTGGCCATCGTGCTCCAGAGGCTGAGGTTCCCATCGCCGCAGTCGGAACGCACGTACACGTTATAGGTCGTGTTGCCCGTCAGGCCGGTGAGGGTGACGGTGGTGTCGTTCACGGTGACGGTCTGCATGTTCTCAGGTGTGTTGCCCAGGCCGTAGGCCACGATATATCCCGTGGCGTTGCCGTTCCAGGTGAGGGTGGCGCCGCTGCTGCTCACGGCAGTGGCCTGCAAGCCGGTGGGAGTGTCGCACGGGGTGGCGGAGGGGATATAGACCTCCACATTGTCGAGGCCGCAGGAGTACCAGGTGCCGGTGCATTCCCAGCGGAAGGCGATATACTGTGCGGTGGCGGGGACGTTGGTGAACTCGACACTGTCGTAGGTGCCTGTAGTGGACGAGGCGATGGTGGCCACTTGTACGTAATCGGTTGCCATATTGTCGCCTGTGAGGTAACCCACGGTGAGGGTGCCATAGTTGGCATTCTCCTTGCGCGACCAAAATTTCACGGCCAGGGTGTTGATCGGCTGGGCGAACTGGGGCAGGCGGACTACCTTGACGGTGCCATAGTTGCCGTTGCCGGAAATCAGGCAGAGTCCATTGTTCGCAGCAGCGTACTGGTAGTTGCTGCCTCCCACGACCACATGCGGCAGATAGGTGTTGGACGTCCCGTTGGTGTAGCCTTCCCAGCAGGATGGCAGGAAGCCGGCTAAGTTGTAGGAGGTGGCGAGCACGTTATCGAAGTCTTGCATGTAAGGCACATTGGTGAGGCCGCAGTCGGTGATGGCGGTGGATACATCGCTCCATTCGCTGTTGCCGTTATCGCCGCAGAGGGTGCGGACGCGGAAACTGTACTCGGTGCCGGGGAAGAGGCCTGTGAGGGTGGCGGGATGGCTGCTGACGATCGTCGTGGTGCCGTGGCCAAGGGTGAAGCCGGTAGGCCCGTACTCAATCTCCCACGACGTGGCGGGACGCATGTCACTCCAGTCGATGGTGAGGGTCGAGGGTGTGATGTTCGTGACGTGCACGTTCTGCACGGCCAGACAGGCAGGCAGGAAGGTCAACTCGATGTCGTCGATGAGGAATGGGCTGTAGGTGTAGTTGTCGCGGCAGGTGTTGCGGAAAGCGATGACGCGGCTGTTGCCGTTGTAGCCGGCCAGGTAGATAGTGTTCTCCACATAGGTGTTCGGCACCACGTCGAGGGTGTCGATGGGGATGAACGTGGTACCATGCATCACGCCCACCTCCAACTTGTTGTCGGCATCGCTGTTGCCTTTGCGCACCCACAGTTTAATCTGCAGCAGGTTGAGGGCAGTGTCGGTCGCGGGCAGTTGGGTGATGGCGTCGCCCGTCAGGGCGAGGCTGTAGTTGCCGGTGTGTGCGAGGGTGCGTTGGATGAGAGGATAATTGGACGGGTCTTGGTAGGAGGCGGAACCTATCATGGTGAAGTTCCAGCAGGGCACGGTGATGGCCGTCGAGCCTGTGGTGTAGGTCTCGAAGCTCTCGCTGTAGGGCACGTGGATGGTGGCGGGACACTGGGTGCGGAAAGATACGGGCGTGGAGGTCCATGCACTGGTGTCGGAGGCCGAACAGATGGCGCGGATGTAGGCGTAGTAAAGGGTGTTGTTGGCAAGACCGGTGATTTGGACGCTGTGGCCTGTCGCGGTGATGGAGGTCATGTCGGCCAGGGTCGTTGTGGTGCCGTAGGCCACCTCGTAGGTGGTGGCGCTGCCGCTCCAGGTGAGGGTGGCCGAGGTGTCGGTGATGACGCTTGCCGCCAGACCTGTGGGCTCAAGGCAGGAGGGGATGACCTCAAGGGTGAAGTCGTCGGTCCAGGCCTGCCAGGCGTAGTTCCAGTAGTCTGTCGAGCCTGGCGACACGGCACGGAGGGCCACATACTGCCCGCTGCCTGTGTAACTGCTGAAGGGGATAATGTATTCGATGTAGTTGTCTATATCCGAAGGACTGATGGTGCCCACCTGCGTGAAGGTGTTGATGTTCCCGGGGTCGGTCATGATACCCACCTGGAGGGTGCCGTTGCCTGAACCCTTGCGCGCCCACACACGCAGGCGCAATGTGTTCATAGGATATATGTCCACATCCACGGCGGGCATCACCACGGCCTGATAGGTGCCTCCGTCGACACTGTTGAGCGCGTTCCAGTTGATGCAGCGGTTGCCACTGTGTGTGTTGTTGGCGTCCAGGGTGGGGAAGGAGCTCCAGGTGCCATTGTTGAGACGGTTCCAGCAGTCGATGGGGAACGAGGTGTAGCTGTCGAAGTTCTCAGTGTAGGGCAGGCTGCTGATGAGGGTGCACGGGGTGACGAAGGTGGCCATGGGGGTCCACTCGCTGTTGTCATTGCCGCCGCAGAGGGCGCGCACGAAGACGTTGTATGTCGTGTTGGGCGCAAGGCCTGTCAGCTGCCGGCTGCTGCCCGTCGTCACATTGACGGTGGTCATGCCGTCGGGCGTGGTGCCGGTGCCGTAGGCCACTTGGTGCACGGTCTGTCCCGGCACGGGGTCGCTCCAGGCCACGGTGGCTGTGGTGGGGGTGATGCCGCTCACCGTCACGCCCGTCGGGGCGATGCACGAGGGCGAGAGTTCCAGCGTCACGTCGTCCATATAGGCCGTCCACGTCAGATAGTAGTTGTTCTGGGTGGGACCGTCCGCGCGGATGGCGATATAGTGGCCTGTGCCGGTGTAGGCATAGAAGTCGGCATAGTATTCCGCCCATCCGTTGGTCTCGGCGATGATGGTGGCCACTTGGGTGAAGGTGTTGATGTTGTTCGGGTTGGTCATCACGCCTATGCGGAAGGTGGGCACGGCGCGTGATGCGTCAGAGACTCGGTTGGCCCAGAATTTCAGGCGCAGGCCGCTCACATCCACCGACGGGTCGAGGGCGGGAAGCACCACGGCCGTAGTCCTTGGCCACTGGCTGTTGGTCACATAGGGGTTGGTCTCCCAATACAGTGCGCGGGTGCCGGCGTGGGTTAGGTTGCCTGTGATGTAAGGCGAGCCCGTCCAGCGGCTGCCGTTGTTGAGGTGCGTCCAGCAGGGCAGGCCAAAGTCGGCATTGGGTGTCTCGTTGGTGCCTGTGGGGCAGCCTTCAAAGCCCCACGTGTAGGGCAGGGTGGCTATCAGTCCGCAGCCGGTGGTGAAGCTGTACACGGTGCTCCATTCGCCGCGCTCGGTGGCGCAGATGGGCTGGATGTAGACGTTGTAGGTGGTCATGGGCAGTAGACCTGTCAGGGTGGTGTTGTTGCCCGACATGACGACGATGCTGTCCATCGTTGCGGGGTCGGTGCCGGTGCCGTAGGCCACACGGAAGCCAATGCCGTTGCCGCCATTCCAGGTGATGGTGGCGCCGGTGGAGGAGACGTTGTTCGAGGCCACGCTCGTCGGCGGGAAGCAGATGGGCACAATGCTCACCTTCAAATCGTCCATGCCGGCCACCCAGCCGCCGTTGGCGCGGGCGCAGATGGCTATGTTCCTACCGTTGCCGGTGTAGTTCTCGAAGGTGAAGGTGTATTCCGTCCACGCAGTGGAGGTGATGTTCAAGGTGTCGACAGGCACGAAGGTCATGGTGTCGTAGGGGTCGGACATGACGCCGACGATGAACACCGGTCGCTGCGTCGAGGTGTTGGCCCGGGCCCAGAAGCTGAGCTGGTGGCGGCTCATGGGGTAGAAGCTGGTGTCCAAGCCCGGCAGCACCACATATTGCGACGTGCCGTAGCTTGTGTTGTTGGCCATGTTCCAATAGAGGCCGCGGTTGCCGGCATGTCGGCATACCGTGCTGTTGCCCACATAGGGAGAATAGTAGGTGGTGCCGTTGCTGAAACGGTGCCAGCAGTCCACGGAGAAGTTGTTGTTGCTGGAGCCAGTGGTGTTGTAGCTCTCGAAGCCCTCCACATAGGGCATCTCCAGCAGCTCGCACTCGGTGGTGAACGAAACCATCGGGCTCCACGTGCTGCGTCCGCCGCTACACACCGAACGCACAAACAGGTTGTAGGTTGTGTTGCCCGCCAGGCCCGTGAGGGTAACGGTGGAGCCGTTGACTGTCATGCTGTCCATGGCACTGGGGTCGGTGCCTGTGCCGTAGGCCACCACGTAGTTGTCAATCAAGCCCGTCCACGACACTGTGGCCGTGTGGGTGGTGATATTGCTGACGGTAACGTCGATGGGAGTGGCGCAAGTCGGGGCAACATCGACCGTGATGTCGTCAAGATAGGCGGCGGCGATGGTGTTGAAGGCCGAGCGCAGGGCGATATAATGACCTGTGCCGGTGTAGTAGCTCAGCGGCTGTATGTATTCCACCCATGTCGACCCCTCGACGTTTATGGTTCCAACGGAGACGAACGATGCCGTGTCGGTGGGGGAATCCATCACGCCCACTTCGAATGCCGGGTGGTAGCTCGAGGAACTGGTACGGCCCCAGAAGCGCACCTCTAAGGTGTTGACGTCAAAGATGAAGCCAGGCATTACGATGTACTGGCGCTCGGTGTTGGCGGCTCTGTACCAATAGAGGCCGCGGTTGCCTGTGTGGTAGGTGGCGGTGACGGACGGGTAGTTGTTGACGCTGTAGTGTTTCCAGCAGGGAAGGGTGAATGACCCGCTGGTATAGCCTTCGAAGCCTTCGGTGAAGGGCAGTGTGGACACCATGTTGCATTCTGTCTGGAAGGTGTACATCTGGCTCAGTCCGCTGGAACTGCCGCCGGTGCAGTGCGACACGATATAGACATTGTAGACGGTGTAGGAGCTGAGGCCTGTGAGGGTGACGCTGTCGTCGTACACCGTCCTTGAATCCATGGTGGTCGTGTTGGTCCCCGTGCCGTAGTAGACGGTATAGCTGTTGCCCGTCCCCTGCCAGGTGAGGGTGGCCGAGTTGGCAGTCACATCCGAGGCTGCAATGTTGTTGGGTATCGGGCATGCGGGTTGCTCCTCGATGGTGAAGTCGTCCAGATAGAGTGTCCAGTTGCTGGTCGGATATTGGGTGCGCAGTGCAATGTACGAGCCGGTCCCGGTGTAACCGAAGAAGTCGAAGATCTGCTCGGTCCAGGTGGCGCCGCTATGGCTGAGGGTGCCCATCTGTTGGAATGTGGAGGTGTCGTCCGGGTCGGTCATGACGCCCACCTGCAGCTCGCCCGTGGTCTGGTTGTTGGAGGTGCGTGCCCAGAAACGCAGGCGCAGGGTGTTGATGGCATGCGAGGCGGTGTTCACCTGCGGCATCACGAGGACGATGTTGCTGCCGTAGCTGCTGCCGGTGTTGTTCGACCAGTTCAGCATATTGCTGCCGCCGTGGGCCATCGAGCCGGTCGCTACAAAGGGATAGCCTATGTAGGTTGTGGCGTTGTTGTGGCGTTGCCAGCAGTCGACATCGAATACCGGGTTCGCGGCGGTGCCGGTTGCGCTCTCTTCGAAGCCTTCGGTGTAGGGCAGGGTGGTGATGGCTCTGCATCCGACTATCGTAAGGTGCAGGGTGTCGGTGCTGGCGCAGCCGTTGGTGTCCATATAATTATAGGTATATGTGCCACTCTCGGCATAGGTGCTGCCGTGCCACGGGTAGGGCATGTCGGATGTGTCGTACACCACGTTGTGCGTGCCGTGGTTGACGGTCAAGGTGAGGGTCACCGTGCTGTCGCAGCCCGCCGTGGTCTGTCCGTGCCAGACGTGGGTGCCCGAGGTGGTGAAGGTGCTGTCGTGCCATGTGTAGCTGTCGCAGGCTGCCTCGGCCACCGTGGTGGTGATGCCGTGGTTGATGGTCAGGTGCAGGGTGGCCACGCTGTCGCAGCCTGCGGCAGTGGTGATGTGGCGGCTATAGGTGCCGCTGTTGCGGTAGGTGGTGCCGCCCCAGCGGTAGCTTTCACAGGCTGCCACGGTCTCGCTGCCCGTGAGGGTGGCGGGCGTGAAGTAGGCGGTGAAGGTGCTGTCCTGTGTCACCGTGACGGGGCGCGGGTTGTCGGTGTTGCCGTCGTTCCACTGGCTGAACTGGTAGCAGGCCGTGGGGAAGGCCCGGAGGGTGGCCGTGGCACCGTAGTAGCGTGTGCTGCTGCCAGCCGTGGTGCCTTGGGTGCTGTCCGACGTGAGGGCGGTGATATGGTACTGCGCCCAGCGCAGCTCGATGTCGTCAATATAGGAGTAGTAGCTGTAGTTGCCGTAGTAGCGGATGGCCACATACTTGGTTCCCAGCGGGAACTCGCAGCTGTAGGTGGTCCATTCCGTGCTGTTGGGCACAGCCTCCCACTGGGTGAAGTGCTCGGGGCTGTTGCCCGTGGTCGAGTAACCCACCCAGAGGTTGTTGTTCTGGTTGTAGTCGCGGTAGTGGAACGTCATCTGCAGGGGGGCGGCGCAGGAGATTTCCTGCGAGATGAAGTATTGGTCGAAGCCTTCGCCGCAGTTGTAGTACGAGCTGAAGCGCAGCGAGTGGCTGTTGTTGTACGACGAGTTGCTGGTCGCGTTGCTCGCCACGACGGTCATGGCGTTGTTGCTGCACGGGTAGATAGCGCGCCAGCAGCCGGGCATGCCGTTCTCGAAGTTTTCCGTCAAGGCATGGCCCTGGGTGATGGTGTAGACGGCGCAGGGGGTGTTGATTTCCGCGGGACCTGTCCATGCGGTCGTGCTGTTGTCGTCGCAGACCCCGCGCACAAAGACGTTGTACTGCGTGTTGGGCGCGAGACCCGTCAGGGTGTAGGTGTTGCCTGTGACGTTCACACGGGTCATCTGGTTCACATTGCTGCCGGTGCCGTAGGCCATCTGGTAATTGTTGCCGTTGCCCGTCCAGACCAGCGTGGCGCTGGTGGCGGTGACGGTGGTGACGGCCAGGTTGAAGGGCTCGCTGCAGGTGGGACGTGTGATGCTGATGTTGTCGACGGCCGCCGGCGGGTTGGTGCCGGTGTTCTCGTCGGTGAGCCAGACGAACATCATCACGTAGTCGCCCGAGTCGGGGATGGCCACGTCGGTCTCAAAGTGTTGCCATGTGTCGACATAGTTCTTGCAATAGCTGCTGTCGGCAGAAATCCACCCCGCGGGGGTGGTGGAGACGAACGACGATGTCGATGCCGAGGTGCTTCCGCCGTTGGGCAGGGAGGTGCCGGGGTTGATGGCGGTGCCGGCGGGGGCCAGGAAGACACGCAGGTAGTCGTAGTTCGTTCCTGCGTTGTTGCGTTCGCCGTAGGCGCGCCAGTCATAGCCGATATGGTAGGCGCCGCCCTTCAGGGCGAAGAGTTTGGTGGCGTAGGTCACGCCGCGTTGCGTGTTGGTGTAGGTGTTGCTCAAGCCGTTGTCGTTGGAGATGTAGATGGAACGGCTGCCGCCGTTGTTTACGGCGGTGCCCCAGTGCCACCTGTTGGTGCGGTTGCCGTTGGCCATCCACCATGTGCGTGCACCCTCGAAGTTTTCGTTGTAGGGATGCGTCTCGTCCACCACCAGGGGCAGGCAGGGCGTGATGAACGACACCATGCCGCTCCAGGCACTGTTCAGCGTCGGCGAGCAGACATTGCGGACGTAGACGTTGTAGTCGGTGTTGTCCGTCAGGCCCGTGAGGGTGATGGTGGTGTCGGAGGTGGTGACGGTAGCCATCTGCGCCGGGTCGCTGCCGGTGCCGTAGGCCACTAAGTATTGCGTGCCGGTGCCGCGCCAGGTCACTGTTGCGCCGGTGGGGGTGACGTTGCTGACAACCACGTCGGTGGGACGGCCGCAGTTGGTGCGCTGGATGGTGACGTTGTCGATGGCCGCGGGGGGCATCTGGCCCACCGAGTTGTCGCTGATCCACACAAACACCACGCGGTAGTTGCCGGCCGCGGTCACGTTGGCCTCGGCGGTGAACGACTGCCATGTGGTATCGAGGTTCTTCTTCTCGCTGCCGTCGAGGGCTATCCAGCCGGCGGGCACCCCGGTGGTGTAGGTGTTGGTGTTGCCGGTGCTGCCGTTGGGCAGGGCGTTGGGGGTGAAGGTGGCCGAGGCGGGCGCCAGGAACACGCGGATGTAGTCGTAGTTGCTCTCGCCGTTGGCGCGCCAGTCGTAGCCGATGAAGTGCATCCCGGCCGTGAGGGTGAAGAGCTTGCTGGCATACACCACCGACCGCTGCGAGATGACGTAGTGGTTCGAGTGGCCGCGGTCGTCGCTGATGTACATGGCATGCGTCCCGCCGTAGGCGGCGGCGCTGCCGTATGCCCAGCGGCTGCGCGTGGCACCGTTTTCGAGGTACCAGCTGAAGTCGCCCTCGAAGTCGTCATAGAACGGATGGGCGTCGTCGACCACCACGGCGGGGGCCGGCGTGATGGTCAGGTGCAGCGTGTCGGCACTGGCGCATCCATGCACGTCGGTATAGTGGTAGGGGAAGTCGCCCGTTTCGAAGTAGAGCGAGTCGTGCCATGTGTAGGTGTTCATGGCCGTCTGGGTGTAGTTGTTGTGCGTGCTGTGGTAGATGGTCAGGTTCAGCGTCAATATCAGGTCGCAGCCGCCGTCCACCGTCAGGGTGTCGTAGGCGTCGTTGGTGCTCTCGTAGTAGGTCACGCCGTTGCTCCACAGGTACTCGTCGCAGGCATCCACATACTGGTTGCGGTACAGCGTCACGCAGGGCTCGATGGTGAGGTGCAGCGTGTCGGCGCTGGGGCAGCCGTAGGCGTTGGTGTAGGTGTAGACATGCGTGCCGCTCTCGGTGTAGATGCTGTCGTGCCAGATGTAGCGTCCCACGGCCGAGGCGGTGGTGCTGTTGTGCGTGGCGTGGCGTATCATGACGGTGCGCATGATGATGCTGTCGATGCCCGAGGCGGCCGTGTAGACCAGGCGGTAGGTGCCTGTCGTGGTGATGGTGCGCGTGCCGTTGTTGTCTGTCACCGTGTAGCTGTCGCACACGATGGTGTCGTCGGTGACAACCACCGAGTCGTTGACCTCCTGCTCGCTGAAGAAGCTGATGTCGTCGAGCACCACGCCGTAGCCATAGTTCAGCCGGCCCTCAAAGGCCACCTGGTAGGTGTTGGTGGTGTTGGGCAGGGTCACCGTGTCGCGCTGCCAGTTGGCAATCTCCTCTGTGTAGGAGGCTAGCAGGTTCCAGTCGGCGGTGGGCGAGGTGCGGTAGTAGACATAGAGGTAGTCCACGTCGCCGCTCCAGTTGGCCTGGGCGTGCCCGAAAGCCATCTTGTGGGTGACGTTGGCGCTATACTCGTTGTTGCTGTTCTGCCCTTGTCCCAGCAGCAGCATCGGGGATATGAGCCGGGTCACGGCCCCGTGCCCGTTGGTCTGCAGACGCAGGTTATGGCTCCCCGAGAGGGCGCCCGACGGGCGGCCGTTGTAGCCTCCCGTGGCCTGGGTCCAGAATATGTTCCCGTTCACCTGCTCCTGTGTCCAGTAGGTGGGCAGGCCGCTCTCGCAGTCGATCAGCGCGGGGGCCGGCTGCGGGTTGGCCAGGGTGGTGAAGGTGACCGGTTCCGTCCATGCCGAGGCGTTGGTGCCGGAAGTGCAGCGCATGGCCACGCTGTATTGGGTGTAGGCCGTCAGACCGCTGAGGGTCTTGCTGTTGCCGGTGGCGTTGGTCACCGTGTAGGTGGCGCTGTTGCCGATGTTGAAGGTGGCCGTCGGGCCATAGGCCACCTGCACCTGCGTGGTGCCTGCGTTGTTGGGGTTCACCCACGAGACGGTAGCGGTGGTGGTGTTGACGCCCGTCACCTGCACCCCACCGGGGGTCATCAGCGGCATGTTGTTGGGGTAGATGCCCATAATGGCGCCTTGGCCGCCGTTGTATTCCAGAGCGTTGGGGTCGACTGCCGACAGGGAGTAGAATCCGTTGCTGCTGCCTCCCCAGCCCAGGTTGAAATGGAAGTTGGTGTCACTGTCGTATCCGTCGCAGATGAAACTGTGTCCGCCGCCGTCGCTCGACCCGCGGTAGATCATGGGACGGCCGGCATTGAGCTCGTTCATCAGCATCTGCTTCCATTGAAGGTCGCTGTAGTCCGACATGTACCGGCCCTGCAGCGAGCTGTTGTAGTCGAAGTAGTTGATGAGGGCCATCTCGGCGGTGTACCAGCTTGCCACGCGTCCGATGGTGGTGGCGCCGCTGCCGGAGGGACTATAGTCCATCTCGACAGCCACCCCGCAGTGGTACATCAGGGTGGCCACGGCGTTGATTTCCGTCGCCGTGCTGGAAGAGGTGAGTTGGACAGGCATGTGGGCCCAGTCGTAGGTCGTGGCACCGAAGTTGGCACTCTGCGTGCCATAGTCATTGTGGGTGTAGCTGTGGCTGCCGGTGCCCTGCACGGGCCGGTTCCAGTACTTCATCAATTGGGCCATGGCGGTGGCCACGCAGCCCGTCACCGAACGTTCGTTGGCAGTGCTGTCGTAGGGGCACAGATTGTTGTAGAGAGGACTCTGGTTCCAGCGCGTCGCCACCAAGGCACCCACCACGACATGGGTCGCCATCTCGCGGTCGCCGTCGAGGAGGCGCTGCCACTGGGGGTTGGTGCCGAGGCCAGCCTCGCGGCCGCGCCCTATCTGCTGCTCGTATTCCCGCAGCCAGCTCTCCACATGGGCGGGCATGCCCTCCACCGCGAAGTCGTTCTCGGCGGAGTAGCCCAGGATGGGACGGGCACAGTCGTCGGCCGACACCAGCACAAAGCCTTTCCCCGAAGGGGTCCCCTCGATGCGGAAGACATAGAAGGCGGTGAAGGTTGTCTGCGACGTGATGTCGGTCACGCGGTTTACCTTCTGGGTCTTGTCGTAAAGACCGTTGATGCGCACATAGCTGTCGGCCACCTTGCGGGCCTTGGCGGCATCCACCGGAGCGGCTTGCATTCCGACGAGTCCAAAAAGTAAAAAGGCAACGAAAATACTGAGTTTCTTCATGTGACTATGGGTTTTATTGTCTTGTTCCATTACTATAATATGTATGTTTCTATCTGATGCACAATGGGATATGCCATCCCTTGGGACGGCAGTATCCAAAGCAAATATACGCTTTTTTTCTTATCCCGCAAGCTTTTTGTTGAAAACTTGTTGATAACCCTGCTATTTTACCGCAGGACAATCCTCTGTGCCGGCAGGTTGCCGACGCGGACAAGGTAGACGCCCGTGGCCCAGTGGGTGATGCTGATGGTCACCCTGTCGCCCTCGGCGCGTCCGTTGTGGAGCAAGCGTCCCGTCAGGTCGTAGACCCTCACGGGCATGCCCGCGATGCCGGTACCCTCCACGTGGAGGCTGCCCGTCTCGGCCCAGAGGCGGAAGGCGGGAGTCTCGGCCTCTTCGATGCCCGCAAAGACCTCGAAGTAAGCCACTAGGGTGGTGTCGGAGGTGAGGCGGACGAGGCGCGCGCCGTTGGTGTCGCCGTCGCTCCAGTGCGTGAAGCGGAAGCCCTCGTGCGGCACGCCCACCACGATGACCGTGTCGCCGCACAACGCCACGCTGTCGGGATATACCACCACATAGCCCATCACCGTGTCGGCGCTGCGGGCGTGGAGGGTGTAGTACTGCCTCGGCAGCAGATAGAGGGTGTCGGTGCTGGGGCAGCCCTCGTCGGAGATGTAGTCGTAGAGGTAAGTACCTGTTTCCATGTATGTCTGGCCGTGCCAGGAGTAGGTGCTGTCGGCACCGAGGGTGTCGCTGTAGGCCGTCGAGGTGTTGTAGTGGATGGTCAGGTGGAGGGTGACGGTGCTGTCGCAACCGAAAGCGCTATTAGTGCTATTAGTGGCACTAGTCGAACTAGTGTACCTAGTACCCTCCCAGGTGTAGCTGTCGCAGGCGGTGTCGTAGACCTCGGTGTAGGAGGAGTAGTGGAGGGTCAGGAAGAGGGTGTCGACGTTCTGGCAGTCGCCGCCCAACTGGCTGTAGTCGTAGATGTAGTTGCCCGTCTCGGTGTAGAGGGTGCCGTTCCAGACGTAGCCGTCGCAGGCGTTGATGCGGAAGCCCGTGCTTGTGCCTGTGCTGAGGGTCAGCACGAGGGTGTCGGTGCTGGGGCATCCCTCGGGCGAGAGGTAGCCGTGGAGGAAGGTGCCGGAGGAGGTATAGAGGCTGTCGTGCCACCGGAAGGTGTCGCAGGCACTCTGGTAGGCGACATAGTGTGTGCCGTAGTTCACCGTCAGGTGGAGGGTGACGACGCTGTCGCAGCCGACGGCGTTGGTGGTTGTACTAGTGGCACTAGTCGTATTAGTGTAACTAGTCCCGTGCCATTCGAAGCTGTCGCAGGCGGTGGCGACGGTGTCGCCCGCGGTGGTATGGTGGATGGTGAGGTGGAGGGTCACCACGCTGTCGCAGCCGAAGACAGAACGGGTTGTACTAGTGGCACTAGTGCTACTAGTGTAACTGGAATCGCGCCACTCGAAGTGGTCGCAGGCCACGGCGACGGTGTCGCCGGTGGTGGCGTGGTGGATGGTGAGACGGAGGGTGTCGTAGACGGGCAACCCGTGTATCCGTCGCATGCGGGTATAGATGCCCGAAGCCGTGTAGGTGCTGTCACCCCAGGTGTAGCTCTTGCATGCCGCAACGGTGGTGTCGTTGGGGATGAGGTCGTTGGGGATGTAGTCGATGGTGACGTCGTCAATTCTGAAGTTAAAGGCATCTGAGGGTGGGAGGTGGAGGGCGATGAAAGAGCCTGTGCCCGTGTAGGACTCCAATGAGATTCCGTACTCGTTGTAGTATAAGTCGGTTCCCATGTAAGAAAGTATGTCAATTGTACCGACCTGTTGGAATGAGGAGGTGTCGGTGGCTCCATTCATCACACCCACTTGCATCTGCTGAGGATCAGATGACCTGGCCCAGAACCGTAGGCAAAGATTGTTGAGCGCATGGCTGTCGGTATTGATCTGAGGGAGGACCAGATAGGTGCTGTTGTAGAAACTGGCTGCAGCGTAGTTAGCCCATCCGATAAACTTTGTGCCTGAGTGGGTGATGTAAGCCTGTTCGCAAATAATGGCAGTATTTCTGTCGCTGTTATAGGCATTGACACGGTTCCAGCAGTCAACATTGAAGGAGCCGATGGTTTCATAGCCTTCAAAGTCTTCGTAGTAGGGCAATGCGGTTAAGGGACCGCAGGCGGTGCGGAAGGTGTACATGTTGCTCCAGGCGCTCACATGGGAGTTGTCGCACCAGACGCGGACGAAGACGTTGTATGCGGTGCTGGGACTGAGTCCTGTGAGGGTCGCCGTGTTGCTGGTCACCGAGAGGGTGTCCATGTCGGCGGGAGAAAGGGCAGTGCCGTAAGCCACGGTATAACGGATGCCGGAGTCAGGCTCCCACCCGATGGTGGCGGAGGTGGCTGTCGGTGTGCTGCTCGTGGCCACGTTGGTCGGGGGTTGGCAGGTGGTCTTGACGATGCTGACATTGTCGATGGCTGCAGGAGGATTGTGGCCACCATTGGCATCGTTACTCCAGTAGAATATCATCTGGTATATCCCGGCCTCGGCAATATCGACACTATTGTACTGGTAGTTCCAATTGGGGGACGAGGAGAGATAACTGCCATTGTCAAGGCGGATCCAATCCTCAATGCGTGGGCGGCTTGTATGAGTTGAGATTGTGTGGGATTGGGGGGCTAAGAAGACCATCAGTTTGTCGAATACTCCCTCTCCCAGGCAACGCCAGTCGTAGCTGAATGAATAGGTGCCTTGTGTCAAGGTAAAGAGTTTAGTGGCGAAGACGAGTGACCGGGAGGTTTGTCGATAGGTGTTGGTTGTACCGTGGTTGTCTGAGATGTAGAGGGAATGCGTCCCGCTGTGGTTGACGGCCGTGCCATAGCACCAGCGGTTGACCAAGGTGTCGTTGAGGAGTGTCCAGCGGAGGCCGTTCTCAAAGTCGTCGAAGAAGGGGTGCAGTTCGTCGACGAGGACGGGCGCGATGGGGAGGATGACGAGGTGCAGCGTGTCACTGCTGGCGCAGCCGTCGGCGTTGAGGTAGTCGTAGGTGTAGGTGCCATCGTCGCCGTAGCCGTAAGTGGTGCCGTGCCAGGTGTATTGGAGTTCGGCGGTGTCGTAGAGCACGTTGTGCGTCCCGTAGTTGACGGTGAGGTGGAGGGTGACGGCGCTGTCGCAGCCGAAGACATTACTAGTTGTACTAGTGGCACTAGTCGTACTAGTGTAGTTAGTCCCGCGCCACAGGAAGCTGTCGCAGGCGGTGGCGACGGTGTCGCGGTGGCTGCTCTGGCGAAGGGTGAGGTGGAGGGTCACCACGCTGTCGCAGCCCGCGGCGTTGGTGGTGGTACTAGTGGCACTAGTGGTACTAGTGTAACTAGTCCCGCGCCACAGGAAGCTGTCGCAGGCGGTGGCGATGGTGTCGCGATGGCTGCTGTGGCGAAGGGTGAGGTGGAGCGTCACGGTGCTGTCGCATCCGTAGGTATCTGTGAGCGTGAAGGTAGAACCGTGGTTGCTGGTGGTGTAGGTGATGCCGTTGATCCAGGTGTAGCGGTCGCATGCCGTGACGGAATCCGTCCCCGTGGTGGGGTGGTGGATGGTGAGGTGGAGGGTGTCGCTGCGGAGGCATTCGTCGCCGATGAGGGTGTCGTAGGTGTAGGCGCCCGTGGCGCTATATTCCACGCCGTGCCAGGTGTAGCGCTCACAGGCATCCCTGGCGATAACCTCGGGCAGCACCGTCGAGCAGTCCAAAGGTTCCTGCAGCGAGACATCGTCGATGCGGATACACCAAAATTGGGAAGTGCTGCCCAGCATCTTCAGGGCGACATATTCCCCCGTCCCGCTGTAGCCAGAGAAGCGGGCAGAATAGAGGCGCCATCCCGCGCTGTCAATGACGATGGTGTCCACGGGGACGAACGTTTGGGGGTCGTCGGGGTCGCTCATCACGCCGACCTGCAGGCGTACAACGGGGGTGCCCAATGGCGGGTTGGGCATGCTGAGACCTGCCAGGCTCAGCCGGAGGGAATGGATGGGGAAGGCCGTGGTGTCGACGGCTGGGAGGACAAGTATCTGGTAGGGGGTGTTGTCGGGTTTGCTCCATATCATATCTTTGGCGCCGGAGTGGCTGAGGGCTTCGGAGAGTACGCAAGGCTCATAATAGCCGTTAACAGCATCCGTGAGTCGCCGCCAGCATGCGACTGTGAAGTCGGGGTTCTGGGGATAGCTGGGGGTTGCGTCCTCGAAATCCTCGGTGTAGGGCAGCGAGACGATGAGGCCGCAGTCGGTCTGGAAGTCTTCCATGGGGCTCCAGGCGCTGTGGCTGTGGAGGGAGCAGTCGGCGCGGACGAAGAGGTGGTAGTGCGTGTTGGGCGTCAGGCCGGTGAGGTGTGCTGTGGTGCCTGTCACGCCGACGGTGGCCATGGCTGCAGGGGTTGTCCCCGTGCCGTAGGCCACGGTGTAGTGGCTGGCCGTTCCCTGCCATGCGACCTCCGCCGTGTGCCTCGTGACGTGGCTCACAACCACCTCCGAGGGCGCAGGGCAGGGAGGGAGAGCCTCGATGGTGAAGTCGTCGAGGAACACATTATTGTACCCCGTCCCATGGATGGCGAAACGGTTGCCGCCGCCCGTGTAGTTCCTCAGGCTGACGGTATACAACTGCCATTCCGGGCCTGAGATGTCCAGTGTGGTGACGGGTACAAATGTCGTAGTGTCGTCGTCGCGCATGACGCCGATGGTCATGGTGTCGTGAGTGAGGTACCCGTTACCGTTACCCCAGAAGTGCAGTTGCAGCGAATCCAGCGCAATGGCATGGGTGTCGATGGCTGGCAACCCCGTATAAGACGAATAATCGTATGTTCCCCAAACTAGAGAGCGGTCTCCATAATGGGAAATTCGGTTTAGTACCACAGGATATGGAATGTTTATGTCTGGATTGGGGGTGTAGACGTTACACCAGCAGGGGAGTTCGAACACATCGTTGCCATGGTATACCGGCACCGTCTCGAAGCCTTCGGTGTAGGGCAGCGAGGTGATGAGCGCGCATTCCGTCGTGAAACTGTTTGCCGCGCTCCAGGCGCTCTGCCTTTCGCCGCAGTCGGCACGGACAAAGCAATGGTAGGTGGTGCCGTTGCTGAGGCCTGTGAGGGTGACGAAGTTGCCGGTGGTGTGGACGGTCTGCATCGTCTCGGGCGCCATGCCCGTGCCGTAGGCCACGATGAAGCCCGGCGCCATGCCCCGCCAGCTGAGGAGGGCTGTGCTGGCTGTCACATTGCTGGAGGAGATTCTCGTGGGGGTATTGCAGGAGGTCTCTTGCCAGGTGTAGTGGATGTCCACATTGTCGATGAGGCAGTAATGATAGCCATAATCCTGGCATTCCCAGCGGAACGCGATATGCTGTGCTGTTGCGGGCACTCCCGCAAAGACGACACTGTCGTACTGCCCCGAGGTGGATATCGGGGAAATGACCGATGAGAAGCTGCGCAAGGGATGGAAGCCGATATCCCAGTCGTCGCCCGGCAGGAGATACCCCACCGTGAAGGTGCCGGGGTCGTTGTCCTCTACGTACCACCAGAACTTCAGGGTCAAGGAGTCGATGGGGCAGGAAAATTGGGGCAGCAGGACGGCATTCTTGATGCCCGTCGGAGTGTTGTTAAAGCGGTCGGAGTGCATCGCCAGGACGTGTCCAGTGTCGGCCTCGTGGGAGAGTGTGCGACCGCTCACTACATGAGGTATCGAGTATCCGAACTGGTCGCTCGAGTATCTCTCCCAACAGGGGGGTATGCTGCCTGCGTAGAGGCGGAAGGAGCCTTCGACATTCTCGAAGTCTTGGTAGTAGGGCGGATGGATCAGGTCGCAGGGGGTGGCGAAGAGGATGTCGTCGCTCCAGAGGAGGGTGCCGTCGCCGCAGGGGGTGCCGACGCGGAGCCTGTATTGCGAGCCGGGCGTCAGGCCTGTGAGGGTGGCGGGATGGCTGGTGACGACGGTGGTGGTGCCGCCGCCCGGGGTGTAGCCGGCATAGCTGTATTCTATCTCCCACGACGTGGCGCGACTCACGCTGATCCAGTCCACCGTCACCGTCGACGTCGTGGCTTGAGTGGCACGCAGATGGCTGACGGGGAGACAGGCGGGGAGGTAGTCAACGGCGATATTGTCGAGGTAGTAGGGGCTGGTGGTGCTGTCGGGGCTGCTGTTGCGGAAGGCTATGGTGCGGCTGGTGCCATGGTAGCCGGCCAGGTAGCCGGTTGCCGTCTGTGCCGTCTCGCCCGTCTGAGGAGGATTGTACACGACGGTGTCGACAGGAATAAAGGTTGTCCCTTCCATGACGCCGATTTCCAGCGGGTTGCCGTTGGCGCTGAAGTGCGTCATGAAGAAGAATGTCAGCTGCAGCGAGTCGAGGGGGACGTTCATGGGCGGCAGCTCAGTGATGGCGTCGCCCGTCAGGTACAGGCAATGGGAAGAGCCGTAGGGCGGCCAGAAGTGGGTTTCCGGATAGACTTGGGGATAGTATTCCTCAGTCCGGTACGCGGCCCTTCCCGTCATGGTGAAGTGCCAGCAGGGGAGGACGATGGCGGTGTCGGCGGTATAGCTTTCGAAGTCTTCGAAGAACGGCACCGTGGCCGTTGTCGCGCATCCCGTGCGGAAGGTGAACACCTGGCTCCATGCACTGGCCAGGGAGGCATGGCAGAGGGCGCGGACATAGACATGGTAGGTCCTGTCGGGATGCAGCCCCGTCAGCACGATGCTGTCGTCCGTCGCGGTGACCCGGGTCAGTGCGTCGACATCGGTGACGGTGCCGTAGGCCACGCGGTAGTCGTCGGCCAGTCCGTGCCAGGTGATGACGGCGAAGGTGTCGCCGATGCTGCTGGCCGCCAGTGCCGTGGGGATGGCGCAGCCGGTGTCGACGATGGTGAGGTGCAGTGTGTCGCTGCTGGCGCAGCCGTAGGCGTCGATATAGTCGTAGACGTAGGTGCCTGTGGCGGTGTAGGTGGTGCCGTGCCATGTGTAGCGGTATTCGCCGGTGTCGACAAGGGCGTTGTGCGTCTCGTGGCCCACGGTCAGCTGCAGCGTCACCGTGCTGTCGCACCCGAAGATGGTACTAGTGCTACTAGTGGCACTAGTGCTACTAGTATAGACCGTCCCGCGCCACTCGAAGCTGTCGCACGCCACGGCGACGGTGTCGCCTGTGGCCGAGTAGTGGAGGGTGAGGCGGAGGGTGTCGTGGACCGGCAGGCCATGCACGCGGCGCAGCTGCGTGTAGATGCCCGAGGCGGTGTAGGTGCTCTCGCCCCAGGTGTAGCTGTCGCAAGCCGTGACGGTGGTGTCTCTCGCTGTGAGGTCGGGGATGTAGTCGATGGTGAAGTCGTCGAGGGCTATCTGCCCCTCACTGGCCGCTGTCGGGTGGAGGGCGATATGGGTGCCCGTCCCCTGGTACGCGCTCAGGTCGAAGCCATATTCTGTCCATACGGTATGGACATACGGCATATTGCTGGTGCGACGGACGTCGATGGTGTCGATAGGCACAAACGAAGCCGTGTCATCCCCCATCAGGCCTACCTGCAACAGGCCATGGGAAGTAGTGTCGTCCGTGCTGGAGGCTGGCGCGGCCCAGAAGGAGAGGTAGAGTCGGCTGCGGTCGAGGCGGGTGGTGTCCAGCTGTGGCAAGATCAGATAAGTGGTGTGGGTCAGGCGGGTGCCCCAAATCATAAATTGTCTTCCCGAATGGGAATGAATGGCGCTTGTGGCAATGTATGGATTATTGCCGCCCGACGGGGTCTTGCTCCAGCATCTGGCGGACAGGAACTGGCCGATATTCTCCCACGAGCCTTCAAACCCCTCGGTGTAGGGCACCCCCGTCAACCCGCCACAGGCCGTGCGGAAGGTGTACATGTCGCTCCAGGTGCTCACATGGGTGCCGTCGCACCACCCGCGGACATACACATGGTATTCGGTGCTGGGGCTGAGGTGGTTGAAGAGGATGGTAGTGTCGGTGACGGCGAAGGTGTCCATGTCGATAGGCGAGGTGGCGGTGCCGAAGGCCACGGTGTAGCGGACGCCTGTGGCGGGCCAGCGGACAGCCGCCCATGTGGTGGTGGGGATGCCTGCGGGGTAGATGGTATCCGGGGGCAGACAGGTGGTCTTGACAATGCTGACGTTGTCGACAGCCGCCGGCGGGTTGGAGCCATCCATATTGTCATTCTGCCAATAGAATACCATTCTGTAGACACCAGAGTCGGCGATGTCGACGGGAATGGAGAAGGTGTGCCAGGAGGTCACGCCGGCCATGCCGATAAAACGATATTCGTCCTCGCCATTGTCAAGCTGGATCCAACCTGCGGGGGTTGTCCGCAGGCGCGATGCATCGGACAGCGTGTCCGAGGGTGGCGCAAGGAATACCCTCAGGAAGTCGAAGTTCAGCTCCCCTGTGGCGCGCCAGTCGTAGCTGAACGAGTAGGAGCCTGCGCCCAGGAGGAAGAGCTTCGTGGCATAGACAGCACAAGAAGGGCGGGCTTCAGCGGTGCGGGTTATCGTGTAGCTGTTGGTCGCGCCGTTGTCGTTGGAGATGTAGATGCTGCGGTATCCCGTGTGGGGGGCGGCGGTGCCATGGCACCAGCGGTTGATGTGGTTGCGGTTGAAGAAGACCCAATGGAGGCTGTCTTCGAAGCCGTCGAAGAAGGGGTGCTCCTCGTCGACCAGGACGGGCCATAGCGGGTCGACGACCAGGTGCAGCGTGTCGCTGCTGGCGCAGCCGTAGGCGTTGGTGTAGAGGTGAGTGTAGGTGCCCGCGGCGGTGTAGGTGGTGCCGTGCCAGGTGTAGTGCGAGCCGCAGGTGTCGTAGATGACGTTGTGCGTCTCGTGCCCGACGGTCAGGTGCAGCGTCACCGTGCTGTCGCAGCCGACGGCGTTGGTAGTTGTACTAGTGGCACTAGTGCTACTAGTATAGTTGGTCCCGCGCCACTCGAAGTGGTCGCACGCCACGGCGACGGTGTCGCGGTGGCTGCTGTAATTGACGGTCAGGTGCAGGGTGACGGTGCTGTCGCATCCCGTGACGTTGCTAGTCGTGCTAGTGGCACTAGTGCTACTAGTGTAACTAGTCCCGCGCCACTCGAAGTGGTCGCAGGCGGTGGCGAAAGTGTCAAGGGCGATGCTGTGGTAGATGGTCAGGTGCAGGGTCAGGACGAGCAAACAGCCGCCGTCGACCGTCAGGGTGTCGTGGGCGTTGGAGGTACTCTCATAGTAGGTCACGCCGTTGATCCAGGTGTATTCTTCGCATGCCTCCACATATTGGTTGAAGTGGAGCGTGTCGCAGGGCTCGGTAGTGTCGACGGAGACCACCAACAAGTCGGTGGCGGACATCATGGGTGCCGCCTGCAAAATTGCGGCTCCCCACAGCAAAAAGGCAACGAAAATGCTGTACTTCTTCATGGTTCTGTGTGTTTTGTTCTTCCTTTTGGATACCAATACTAATCCTTTCTTCCTGAGTAACAGAAAGATTTGCCTTTCATAGTTGGACGTTGTCCAAAGCAAATATACACTTTTTCCCCGATATGCAAACTTTTTTCCTCTTCTCAGAGGAACTGGCGGGCGGTGGCGACAAGTTCTGTGTCGCAGGTGAGCATCTCGGCGATGCGGAGGGCCTCCTGGGGGGCTTCGTCGCTGTCGTCGGCCACGAGGGAATAGTCGATGAAGCGGTTGATGTTCTGCGCTGTGAGGGGTATGTCGACGAGGTCCTCGACAAATCCCTTGACCCGCAACCGGCGGCAGGGGACCCCCAGCTGGCTGTAGTGGGTGGTGACGAGTGTGAGGCAGCGGCTCTCTTGCAGGAGGGTGACGATGGCCTGCACCAGGGCTTTGCCCTCGACGGGGTTGGTGGTGCGGGCGGGTTCGTCGATGAGTACCAGCAGGCGCTCCTTGCGGCTGCGGCGCACCACGTCGCTGATGCGCGTTATCTCGGAGGCGAAGGAGGAGAGGCCGTTCATCTCGTTCTGCTCGTCGCCAATGCAGAAGACCACATCGTCCACGGGCTCCATAACCGCCTGATAGCATGGTATGGGGAATCCGAACTGGTACATCAGCTGGGCGGTGCCGACGCTCTTGAGGAGGACGGTCTTGCCCGCCATGTTGGCCCCCGTGACGAGGGTGACGCCCTCGACAAGGTCGATGTCGACAGGCTGGTAGCGCAGGCCGACGGCTTCGTTGTGCTGTTTCAGGCGCGGATTGACGAGCTGGCGGAGGCTGCGGCGGCCGCCGTCGTGCACGGGAGGCACCAGCTGCCAGGCCTCGGCCAGTACGGCGCGTGCCAGCGTGAAGTCGATATAAGCCATTTGTTCCAAAGCACTTGAAAGGGCGTCGGCGTAGGAGTGGAGGCGGTCGCAGAGGCGGGTGACGACCTGCAACTGTATCTCGTTCTGCTCGACGAGGAGGGAGGCCATCTCCACCTCGTCGGCCTCCTTCATGCGGCGGCGCAGAGGGGCTAGGCGGATGTCGTAACTATCATAGACATAGAAGGTAGGAATGCCCGTACCGTCGGGGTCCAGCAGGCGGAAGACCTCCTGCAGGTCGGGCAGGGGGAAACGCCCGGCGAGGGACATCGCCTCCAACGCCTGGCGGGCATGACCGCAAAGGTGGGCGAAGACCTTGATTTCGAAGAGCTCCACCTCTTCGAGTACCACATGGCTGCGGAGGCTTGAGAGGGAGGTCTGGAGGTCGTGCAGCTGCATGAGCTGGTGGCGCAACTTGTTGGTGGCAAGGGCGTATTCCTCGTTGCCGAGGACGGAGCGGAAGGCCTGTACATCCTCCTGCGAGGCATCGATGGCGGCAGCATCGGTGAGGAGCGGCTGCTCCATCATGCGTCGGCGGCCTGCGGAAGACATGAACTCCATGCTTTCAGCCACATAGAGCAGTCCAGGGACTTCCTTTGTTTTCTGTTGGAATGTCATCATATCATCATTACGTCGTAGACGGGGGTTTCTAATGTGTCGGAGAGCACGCGGCAGGCCTCGGCCGAGTTGAGCCGGTAGCCCTGCGGAGAGGTGGGATTGAAGCAGATAGCCTCCAGGTTGCTGCGCTGCAGCACCTGCATACGGCCACCGCGGCGCGTGTATTCGGCATAGACTTCGGGGGTGATGAAGAGCTTGGTGAAGTCTCTTGCTATCAGAATGATGTCCTTCACGTCGGGACGCGCGGTGAGGAACTTGAGCAGGCGGTCGCTGACGGCTCCCGAGGCGAAGAGGGTAGTGCCATGGCGGAAGATGTCGCCCTCGTGCTTATCGAGCAGGAAGACGGAGGCGATGCCGAGGTCGTGGGGGAGACCATCGCTATCGATACCCCATAGGCCTGATTCTATGGTCTGTAGGTTCTCCTTGACGCGGCTGTCGGCCTCGGGGAGGTTGATGAGGTTATAGACGAAGCGGGTCTTGGAGACCAGTATCCTGAGGTTGGGCGAGACGGCGGCGCCTGTGGCGAGAATCATGGCCTCGGTAACGGTGGGGGAGGCGAGGCTGAGGCGCGAGAGGGCACCGTCGACGACGGTGAGCTCCACGCCGCGGTCGCGGGCCTGGGCAATCTGCTGGCGCAGGACGGCGGTGGTGGCGGCCCCCGAGAGGAGTATCTTGCCGGGGACAAGGGTCTCGGCGGTCACCAGGCGGCCGAGGGCGGTGCGGCGTTCGTCGACAGCCAGGATGCGCGAGACAAGCTGCCGTTTCAGGTAGTGCTGTTCGGAAGTGACGAACTGCATCCCTTCGTAGAGTCGTATTTCGGGCTTCGCCGTGGCAAAAACGGCGTCCACCTGCTCGCCGTCGACACCGATGGAGGTGACGGCAGTGGAGACATGCAGCTCGTCGAGGCGGCGGAGCAAGTAATTGAGACAAACGGTCTTGCCCGTGTTTTTCTCCAGTCCTACGATCGACAGGCTGCGGTAGCGGCGTATGTTCTCGACAAAAGGCATTGCGGCTGCAAAGATACAAAGAAAAATCGAGAATAGAGGATTGTGCATCGAAAATGAGGGAAAATCTCCCCGAGGTGAAATTTTTTTTGCATCCCCGCGCAATAAATAAAATAAGCCGACGTTAAAGACAGACCCAACAACAAGAGGAATTATTTTTAACAACAATAAAAAACCTACAGCAAGATGATTACAAAACTTGACGACCTGCTTGAGCTGGTCAAAGCAAAAGGAAAGAAAAGACTTGTGGCAGCTTATGCCAATGACTCCCACACCATCGGCGCCGTCAGCGCCGCCATCGACCGCGGTATCGTCGAGGCCACCCTGGTGGGTGACATCGAGACCATGAAGAAGGTCTGCGCCGAAGAGGGCATCGACCCCAACAAGTTCGAGATGATCCAGGAGGCCAACGACGCCAAGGCCGGTGCCGTGGCCGTGAAGCTCATCAACGAGGGCAAGGGCGACTTCCTTATGAAGGGCCTGCTCTCGACCGACAAGTACATGCGCGCCATCCTCAACAAGGAGAGCGGCCTCATGCCTGGCAAGAAGAACGACATGCTGACGCACATGGCCGTCATGGAGGTGCCCGCCTACCACAAGCTGCTCGTCTGCTCGGACATGGCCATCATCCCCGCCCCCGACTTCAAGCAGAAGACCGCCATCATGAACTTCCTCATCAGCGTCTCGAAGAGCCTGGAGAACCCCAAACCCAAGGTGGCTGTCCTCGCCGCCACGGAGCAGGTCTCCATCGGTATGCCCGCCTGCGCCGAAGCCGCTTGGCTCGGCATGCAGAGCCAGCGTGGCCAGATTCCCGGCGCCATCGTCGACGGTCCTCTGAGCCTCGACTGCGCCATCGACAAGGAGAGCGCCCAGACCAAGAAGCTCACCAGCGAGGTCGCCGGTGACGCCGACTGCCTGCTGTTCCCCAACATCGAGGCCGGCAACATCTTCTACAAGGCCTGCACCAAGTTCGCCCATGCCGAGCTGGCATGCATGGTGATGGGTGCCCGCGTCCCCTGCGTGCTCACCAGCCGCGGCGACAGCGCCAAGACCAAGCTCTACAGCATCGCCTTGGCAGCCCTTCAGTGCAAATAAGGTTTTTTCATTCAACCCCTGGGGGACCCAGTGCCCCTGGGGGCTTTTTATGCTCAGTCAGAAGTTATGGACAACTATTTTGAAGGATTGAAAGGTGTGGCCATCACCATCTGCGACCGTGAGGGCAATATCCTCGACATGAACGCCCGGTCGGCCGAGGTCAACAGCCACGGCCAGAAAATTATCGGCAACAACCTCTTCAACTGCCACCCGCCACGCGCGGCGGCTATCCTCAAGGATTTGCTGGACAACGAGAAACTGAACGCCTACACTATCGAGAAGAACGGCGTGAAGAAGCTCATCTACCAGGTGCCCTGGTACGACAACGGCCAGTTCGGCGGCCTCATCGAAATATCGCTCCCCATCCCCTTCGACATGCCGCACTATGTGCGGGGGTGAGAATCTTTAGTTGAGCGTTGGCTCCACTGGCGGTCGCCGACCTTCGGTTGAGAGTTTTTTGTAACCCCACAAAGAAGAAAGGTCAATATAATAACATGAAGAAAACGAATATTATAGCCCTTGCTGCATGGATGTGCCTGTCGCTGACGGCGATGGCGCAAGGAACCATCTCGGGGCGGGTGTACGACAGCAAGTCGGGCCAGGCGGTGGAGTATGCCACCGTCGCAGTGCTGAACCCCAAGGACTCGTCGCTGGTGACAGGGACGGTGTCGGACGAGCGGGGCACCTTCACCGTGAAGGTGAACAACGGACGCTATATCGTGCGCGTCTCCTTCATCGGCTATACCCCCTATCTCCATCCGACGGCGGTGACCGTCAGCGAAAAGAGTCCCAAGGTGAACCTGGGCAGGATAGAACTGACCCCCGGCGCGGTGATGATGGACGAGGTGGTGGTGACCGCCGAGCGGACGCTGGTGGAGTACCAGCTGGACAAGCGCGTGGTGAACGTCGACAAGAACCTCGTGGCCGGTGGCGGCACGGCGACAGAAGTGCTGCAGAATGTGCCCAGCGTGGCCGTGGACAACGACGGCAACGTGACACTGCGCGGTTCGTCGAATGTCAAGGTGCTCATCAATGGCCGCCCCTACGAGCTGATGGGCAATGATCTGGAGACCCTCCTGGAGCAGATACCCGCCAGCAGCGTGGAGAGCGTGGAGGTCATCACGAACCCCTCGGCCAAGTACGACCCCGAGGGCATGAGCGGCATCATCAACCTCAAGCTCAAGGAGCAAACCAGCATGGCACAAGGCCTCAACGGCGTGGTATCCCTCAATGCGGGAGCCCCGCTGCCATTCCTTTTCCCCGACAATATGCCCCAGTTCATCCCCACGGCAACGGGAAGCATCAACCTGAACTACACCACCGAGAAATACAATCTCTTCTTCTCGGCCGACGGCGGCATGCGCCAGCGCGGCCATTACGGCACCTCGTACAGAGAGAGACTGCACGACGGACAGGCCTGGTCACGCGACACGGCCGACCAGTTCGGCATACGCGGCGGCATGATGGGCAGCATGAAAATCGGAGGCGAGTATTACTTCGACAAGCAGAACAGCCTCCTGCTGTCGTACCAGTTACGCGGCGGTCAGCGCCTGAGACGCAACTACATGGACTCGCGCGACTTGCTCGACGACGACATCCTGCTGGACTACATCCAGACCGACACCAACAACAATAACAATATCAACCACGCTTTCAACCTGAGCTATCGGAAGAAATTCGACGAGCCGGACCGCGAGTTCACCCTCGATGCCACCTACACGTTCCGCCACATGCAGGGCAACGGCCGTCAGGAACAGATATACCAGGGCGACGCCCAGTGGGACAACTATTACCTGCGCACCACAGAGACCGAGAACCACCACAAGGCGTTGAACCTGAAGATGAACTACGTGCACCCCTTCGCCACCACGTGGAAGCTGGAGACAGGCTACGAAGGCCGCATGGACTGGCCCGACCAGAAGGCCCTCTACTTCCGCACGGAGTATGACAGTCTACATAATTTATATGAGTACCCCGACGAGTCGTCTAACACCCATTTCAACTACAACCAGCAGGTCCACGCGGCCTATGCCACCGTGGGAGGCAAACTGACTGAGAAACTCTCGGCCCAGGCCGGCCTGCGCGTGGAGTACTCCTACCTGCTGGGCTACGACGTGAACCACCCGCAGACCGACTCGGTCAAGAAGGACTATTGGGAGCCCTATCCCACGCTGCACCTGTCGTATGAAATCAACAAGGCCAACAGCATGCAGTTGAGCTACAGCCGCCGCGTGCGCCGTCCCCGCATGTGGGACCTCAACCCCTATATGGAGGTGCGAGAAGGTCAGGAGCTCTCCTTCGGCAACCCCAACCTCGACCCCGAGTTCACCAACGCCTTCGAGCTCTCCTATAACCTCTCGCTCGAGAAATGGAACTTCTACACCTGCGCCTACTACCGCCAGACCAACAAGATGATGACGCGCTACGGCTTTGTGTGGGACAGCGCGAGCCGCGACCGCTTCTCGTGGTGGATGCCCTACAACGACGAGTATTACGGCTACTGGGCCAGCACGTGGCAGAACCTGAGCCGCGGCTACAACTATGGCCTGGAGTTGATTGTGGACTGGCAGGTGCTGAAATGGTGGAAACTGAACGTCAGCGTGAACCTCTACGAAAGCACCATCGAGGGAACAGACCTGCTGGACAATAAGACCACGTCGGCATTCCAGGCCAGCGGCAAGTTCTCCTCGTTCATGAACCTGCCCAAGGACTGGACCATCCAGCTCTCGGGTCAGTACTTCGCCCCGTGGCTCGACCTGCAGACGACGATGATGTCGTCGATGTGGGTGGACCTGGCTGTGAAGAAAGATGTGCTGCAGCGCCGCGGCACCATCAACCTGCGCATCGGCGATGTCTTTGCCACTGGCGGCTGGGGCCACACGACTCACACCGACCAGCTGAACCGCGTCGTGCGCTCGCGCCGCCTCTCGCCCACTGTGACCATCGGCTTTACCTATAAGATAAACAACGGACTGAAACAACGCCAGCAACGCGACCAGAGTGATGACGATGAGCAGTCGGAGACCATCTATTGAGACCCGCGAAACGGAGGGTCGCCGCGAGGTGCTGGACATCGTCCGGCACCGCTGGGTGGCACTGACCCCCGAGGAGTGGGTGCGCCAACAGGTGGTGCACAGGCTGCACTACGAGCTGGGCTACCCGTTGGAACTGATGCAGGTGGAGGGTGCCATCACGCTGAACGGCATGACGCGGCGTTGCGACATCGTGGTGTACGACAGCGGGGTGCACCCCATGATGATTGTGGAGTGCAAACGCGAGGATGTCCCGCTGACGCAGAAGGTGGTCGACCAGGCTTGCCGCTACAACCTGATACTGCAGGTGCCATACCTGCTGCTGACCAACGGCCGACAGGAGCTCTGCTGCAGGGTGGAAATGACAGAAAAAAGGCTCGTGGGACTGGAAAAAGTGCCCGAATGGCATAAAAAATGTTAAAAAACACCCCTGAGGGGGGTCCGAAATCGTTTTTTTCAGTCTATGCAAGAAACAACACAGGAATGCACGATGCAGACAAGCAATATCTGGCCGACCATTATTATGATTTCCTCGCGATAGCGCTGAGGATTCTGCAGAGTGAGGAGGACGCCAGAGACGCAGTGCAGGAAGCTTTGGCCTTGACAATGGCCAGGCCGTGGGTGAACGACGCGCACAGTTATTGCTGCAAGGTGGTGAGGAACCAGTGCTGGGACCGGTTGAAGGAACGATACATTGTGAGGGAGTCCCAGGAGATAGTGGATGAGACCGACGAACCTGACACTGTGTATGAACGCAGGATAGAACTGCTGAGAAAACTCAAAGGACAGTTGCCACAGGAGACGGTGCTGTTGCTGGACCTGCACTACGGGCGCGGTCTGACAATCGAAGAGATGGCCGAATCAACCGGGCGGACGCAGACGTGGGTGAGAAAAAAGATTGTGAAGGCGCTCCACCGACTCAGGGCAGAGATATTAAACGAAGAAACAAAACACAACGAGATATGACTGAATTAGAGACTCTCCTCCGGCAGTATGCCGAAGGCACCATTAGCCAAGAAGGGCTGCAAAGGCTCAATACCCTCTCGCACCGCGACGAGGTGCTCGCCGGCGCGGCGGCCCGCGCCAACACCCTGCGCCGCCAGCGCGCGGCACGCATGTCGGTGGCGGCCTCCGTGGCCGTGGTGGTGGCTGTGGTGGTGGCCGTGGCATTGCGTTCGGGCACTCCGGCAGGGCTCCCCGATGCCGTGATGGAGGCCGCCCTGACCCCGCAGCCCGCCGTCGTCACACCCGTGGAGACAATGGATGAGCCACAGCCTGTGCAGCATCAAGCCCGTCCGGTGGTGGCCCGCGAGGTGGCTGAGGCCATCCCCGTGGCCGAAAAGAAGGAAGCAGAAGCCGTCGCCACGGCTCTGCAGGAGACTCCGGCACCCGTGCAGGTGCATGAGGAGCCGCCCGTCCCGACACATGTCGGCGAGAGCTATCCTGTGGTGGCCTGCAACAGCGAGTGCTCGCCCGACTCGGTAATCAACGACATCTGGCGCTTCCTGCGCGTATAGCAATAGATTGTATGGTAAGGAAATATTTGCTTTTCATAGGTGTCCTGGTCTGGGTGTCGGTTGCCGGCGCCCAGCCGGACTTATATAATAGGTATGCCTCGCGCACCGACATCCGTGTGGCCAGTGTGACGGGTTTTGTGCTTGATTCCATGGGTACTACAGCCGACGTAACCCTGCTGGAGGCCGTGGACGACGCTGGGTGGGACTGGCTCTGCAAGGAGTTCGGCCTCATTGCCCTCAACGACGACCAGCGTCAGCAACTGGCGCAAGGATGGGAGGTCTCGATGTTCGCCCAGCGCGACAGGAAAGACCCTTCGAAACCCGCCCCAGTGGTGGACGAGCGCATCGACGTGGCCAACTCGTGCTATGTGGGTGTCTCCTACCTCTCGCGGACGCTCTATATCTTCTGCTGTACCACGGAGCATGAGTCGGACGTGGTGATTGACTATCTGATAAAGAAAATGCGCAGTTCGATGAAACGATAAGGACCATGGCCATAGGACGGTATAGACGACTGTTGTCGTTGCTGACGCTGCTCCTGCCGGCATGTGCGGCATGGGGACAGGCGCCGTGTGCAGCACCGGGGAATTATCAGGTCCTGCACACGACGAGCACGACGGCGACGTTAACGTGGAGTCCGGTGGCAAATGCCGTGAGTTACGACGTGGAATACGGCAACCACGGGTTTTCACCCAGCCGTTCGGCCAGCACCACCGACACCTTCATCACCCTGGCGAACCTCCAGCCGCAGCATAGCTATGATTTCCACCTTCAGTCGGTATGTGCCGACGGAGGCGTCAGCTCCCCCCAGACGGTCACAGCCGTCACCCTCTGCCGCAACGAGATGGAAGAAGCGCTCTGCTATTGGGACTTGCACAGCCCCTCGGTCACCTGTTACTATGGTCACCGTGGTGCAGCGCTGTCGGAGGGCGTGTTGGACCAGGGCATCCTCTCTCGCCATACCGTTCTCTCCGACACGTCGGAACGGGACATCTTCTCCGAGGGACAGTTGCGCACCATTCCCGAAGGCTATTGCTACTCTGTGCGTCTGGGAAACAGGAATGTACTAACCGAGGGTGAAAAGATAGTCTACAGGATTCAGGTGGGCTCCAGTCAGTCTGACCTGCTGGTGCTGCGCTACGCTATCGTCGAAAACAACCCCAACCATTCCCTCGACGACCAACCGTACTTCAAGTTCTCCATCCATAACCAGCAGGGAGTACTGCTGGACCCTTGCCTCTATGCCAATTTCGTGGCGGGCGACAACTCGGGATGGAATGTCAACCCCTCGTCGAATGTCGTATGGCACGACTGGAAGGCGGTGGGCGTGGACCTCACTCCCTACCAAGGAATGGAGATACAGGTGCATTTGGAGACGGGCGACTGCGCGTTGGGAGCCCATTTCGGCTATGCCTATTTCGTGCTGGAGACCGTGCCTAAGCAAATCACGTCGAACAGATGTGGCGAAGATGTCGAGAATATCTTCGAGGCCCCAAGTGGCTTCTCCTACCGGTGGTACAATATCAACAACCCCTCGGCGACCCTCTCCGTCACGCGTTACCTGCATGTGACGCAGGCAGGCACCTACTGCTGCTGGATGGAATACCCCTTCACCGACCGCGACTGTGGCTTTACTCTCACCGTCCGCGCGGGCTTGCGCTATCCTGTGGCGAAGTATTCCGTCTTGCCGCTGAACAGCTGTTGGTCGAAGATCCAGTTCTTCAACCACAGTTGTGTGGCTACCGACTCGACCCGCACACACCTCACCAGCGAGCGCTGCGAGAGTTTCTTGTGGGAGTTTGACGACGGAACCGTCTCCACATTGGAGAGCCCTACACATTTCTTCCACAGTGAGGGACTGCACTGGGCCCGTCTGACGGCCATGCTCGCCAACGGCTTATGCAGCCACACCCACACAGACACTTTCATGGTGAACCACCAGTCGGACACCATCTACGACACTGTCTGTCCGGGCGTGCCGTACCAATTCTACAGGTACATACTCTACGACAGCGGTTTCTATACCACGCAGGATGTCTGCGGACCCCATTGGCTGTTTCTCTCGTATCACGACACCAGCAGTTCGGCACGCTACGACACCAGCAGTTCGGCACGCTACGACACCATCTGTATAGGCGACACCCTGAGGCTCTTCGGGATGGACTTCACAGAAGCCGGAACACACAGGGTGGTGATTCCTGACCTCAGGGGCTGCGACTCTTCCGTGGATCTTCACCTGACAGTGCATCCCACCTACTTTATCCGCATCAAGGACACACTGCCCGTGGGCGAATACCTCACGGTGGGGGATACCCAGTTCGTAGCCCCCTCACTGGGTGGGTATACCATGGAGACTGTCGACGGGTGCGACTCTACTCTTTGGGTGCGCCTCAGCTGCATCAAGACAGAGGACAGCACCGTATGTGTCGATGCCCTGCCGATGACATGGGATAATGTCACCTTTGCCGACGAGGGAACCGACACTTCCTATTTCAAGAGCATCGTGGGGACCGACAGCATTCATGTGAGGGCGTTGCATGTCCGGCAACATGCCGCACCGACGCTGCATGCCGTACCCTATTGCGACACGCCCCTATATTACATTGTCACCATTCCCGTGGCGGGCTATACCTACCGGTGGAGTACCCAACCCACCCTTCAACCCGAGATGCAGGAAACCCTCGACAGCCTCGTGCGCCTCCACTTCCGCCCGACGGAGAGGACACGGTTGCTGTTTGCCTACGACTACGCCGACGCACCCTCCTGTCCGGGAGGCGACACGGTGACTATCTATCCGCAAGGCTATTCCTTTATCCTTCTGGATGTCCAGCCCGAGACGCTCATGACCGACAACCTCCACCTGGTGGCGCGCGACTTGGGCGACAATGTCCGTTTCCGCCAG
>JAGCVD010000027.1 GCA_017962545.1 Bacteroidales bacterium | reverse complement strand
TCGTCGGTATTCATATATCTTTTATTTTGCGTAGTTTTTCTTTGATGCGCCCGATGCGTGTAGTAACATTGGTTTGGCTGGTTCCCATCAGGCGGCTTATCTCTTCTGTCGAAAAGCCATCGAGGTAAAGATTGATGAGCCTCTGATCCCCAACTGGAAGCTGGGCAATCAATGCTTTCAGATGAACTGACTGCTCCCGCAGAACGGAATCCTCAGGCAAGTCAAAACCATCAATTGATAACGTCTCAATTTGCCTCTTCTTCTGCCGTCGCCAACTGATGGCTGTGTTCAGCGCCACACGGTAAACCCAGGTAATAGCTTTATGGTCGGGACGATAATCCTTCCATCCTATCCAAAGGTGCATCAGGATCTCTTGCCGCAAATCCTTCCTGTCCTCAGTATCTCGGCAAAAGGAGCGACACACACGGTTGATGGCCGCATCGTGTTTCTCAATCAGTTCTATGAAAGGGTGCTCGTCCATTTCGTTTCATGTTTCATACCCTTATTAAACGAACAAAAAAGGAAAATGTCACATCATACATGTTTTTTTTAAACATACAATGTCGTTTTTTTTTGTGGTCGTGTACCCACAATATTTTTTCATTCAATTCGTAAAAAAATGTGTATCTTTGCAAATTGAAAAAAACGTAAAACAAATAAGGAAGTTCATCGAAAATTAATGGATAAAGTCATCAAGTCGCTGATTAACGAAACCCTGTAGAGAATATGTATATACCACCTTTTACAATAACGGACGATATTACGTCATTGATAGCAGATATTGCTGAGCAGGTCGGTCATCTTACAGCTACGGCAGACCATCTGCCAGCCCCTCATCTGCGTAAAGAGAACCGCATCAAGACCATCCAGTCGTCGTTGGCTATTGAAAACAACTCTCTCTCTTTAGATCAGGTGACAGCTATTGTGGAAGGTAAACGTGTATTGGGACCTCCAAATGAGATACAGGAGGTGAAAAATGCCATTGACGCATACGAACTACTGATGGAGCTAAATCCTTATAAGGAGAAAGACTTGCTAAAAGCGCATAAGCTGATGATGACGGACTTGGTGAACGAAAATGGCCGCTATCGCCAAGGAGGAGTGGGAGTATTCGATGGACAGAAGTGCATCCACATGGCCCCACCAGCCCAGCGCGTTCCGCTTCTGATGGCAGATTTGCTGGGATGGGTGAAGCAGACAAAGGTACATCCTCTTGTTAGTTCATGTGTTTTCCACTATGAGTTTGAGTTCATTCACCCTTTCGCCGATGGTAACGGACGTATGGGACGTATGTGGCAAACACTCTTGCTAATGCAATGGAAGCCAATCTTTGCATGGATTCCTGTGGAGACAATCGTCAAGGAACACCAACAGGAGTATTATGCTGCCATCGCCAAGAGTGACTCGGAGGCCAACAGTACCGTTTTCATTACCTTTATGCTGCAATGCTTAAAGCAGGCTCTAATGGAAATGGAAGAAAGTAACCAGAAAAGTAACCAGAAAAGTAACCAGAAAATTCTCACATACATACGCCATAATCCCTCTATTACCATTCATGAACTACAGGAAGTGACTGGGCTTTCCGAAAGTGGCGTGAAGAAAGTCATTCGACAACTGAAAGCCGAAGGACTGATTCAGCGCATTGGTGGTGACAAAGGCGGACACTGGGAAGTAAACATTGATTAGTCAACCGAAAAAACGAACTATCAACGTGAGGTTGAAATTAACGTATGTAAAGAATCTCACCTTAGAATTCACAATGCAATAATGGTGAACGAGGAAAAGAAATGGCTTTTGGTCAAGTGAGATTTAAACGAAGAAAGTGTTGCAGTAACAAAATAATTCTTCCTCAATAAGGTATCAGCGGCATACTATGTGTTTTTATCAGATAGCCGAAAGAAGCATAAGCCAAAACCAGAATGTAAACAAAATGATTGCTGGCCACCCTCATCTAAAGAACAGAAAGACAATAAAATACGACATTTCTGAAAATTCTCGGTTAATTCACGTCCGAAATTGGGAACAATCGCTACCAATCGCCCGCAATCGTCAACATACCACGAAATAAAGCCGTATCTTTGCAGCGTGATTCACAAAAAAAAGCGCTCTTTGAAACGACTGAGAAACAACACATTCAACCGACTCCCTACCGACCCTCGACCGACCCTCGACCCGATTTTTCGCTGAAACGCAGACAGAATAAGGATGGAGCGCAGGCGGTGGGTGCGGTGAAGAAGGTCAGGATGGCGGCTTCGAGCGCCGGACGGTGGGGGATGTCCATGGTGTGAGGGCCGCCGAAGAGCGTCATCCGGACGCCGTCGCCCTTTCCGCTGCCGACAATTTTGTTGTAAAGCCTGACAGATTGGCCGAACCACACCGTCTCGTCGTCGACCATGTGGATTATCTGGAGCGGCGCTTCCAGCAGCCCTATCCTGTCGAGCGGCGACGGCGCATGACGGTAGGTGCTGCGGATCTCTTCCTCGTCGCCCTGCGACTCCTGGGGGTAACGGCGGGGGTCGGTCATGGAGCTGACCAGACAGACGGCATTGAACAGGGCGTCGCCAGCCGTCGCCTCCGCCGCCAGCAGCGCTGTATAGCCGCCATATGAAGCGCCATAAATACCGACTCTCGTCTTGTCGATGAAAGGGAATGCCTCTATCGCGGCACGTGTGCCGGCAACTATATCCTCGACGTCGGCAACGCCGTAGTTCCCTTCCAAAGCCTCCTCCCAGCCGACCTTGACGCCCTGGACGCCCCTCCGCAAGGGGATGACGACGGCATAGCCCGCATTCAAGAACAGCTGATAGACGGTATCCTTCTGCCACACCTCGGGGACACCGATGAAAGGGCCTCCCAGGCAGACGGTGACGGCCGGCAGGGGCGCGCTCTTCGTCTTCGGCGAGAGTACGAGGGTTTTAAGGTCGCCACACGGCACCACGTCGTAGTCGTAGTCGGCCGTAAACTCACGTGGAGCACTCAGCGAGGCCACCGGAGAGGCTGCCGGCATGGCGGGCTCCAAACTCCAGCGAAGCCTGCCGTCGACAAAGTCGAACGTGATTCTCCGATGCGTAAAGGTGGCGAGACATTCCTGCTCGTCGACGGTGGCGGACGACTTGTAGAGCCAGAGTTGGTCGCCCTCAGGCCCATGAATCTGACAGGCACAATGGCAGATGCCATCCTGCTGCATCTCGCGCCATTGCACAATCTTGCCCGGAGGGTCAATCACTTTCCCGTTGGCCAGCACATACTCAGGAAAGTAATGCGTCGCACGGGGCAGGACGCTGTCCAGCGACACGGGCTTGCCGCAGGCCACCCATTCACCGTCGCGGGGGTGCAGCATATCGCGCGACAGCGAGGGCTCGTAATTGTTGCCAAAGACCGGCCTGGAAGCCGGTGGCGTAAAGGGGGCTATGCGGAACAGGCGTTTCACTTCGCGGAATTCAAGACGGATTGTTTGACGGCGTCGTAGAGCTTGGCCCGCTTGTTGTTGTCGAGGTAGGCTTTGACGATGGCCCTTCTGCGCTGCTTCTCCTCGGGGCTGATATCGTCGGTCAGGCTATAGGCGCGGGTTCCTTTGCGGGGGCTGTACATATTGATGTTGATATGGTCGAAGTCGCAGCGAATCAGAGCCTGCAAGGTCAGGAGGAAGTCGTCGGCCGTCTCGGTGGGGAAGCCCACGATGATTTGGGTGTGGATGTTCACGGGGTAGGCATTGCGCCGGAGGTCTTCCATGCATCTCACAAAGGGCTCGACATCGGCGTTGCGTCCCATCAGCTTCAGAATCCTGGGACTCGCCGACTGGATGGCGCAGCAGAAATAATCCACGAAGCCGACCGAAAAGTAGAAGCGCAGCCCTTCATAGTAGCGCACCAGGATGTCGGGGTGGATATAGCGTATGGAGACCTTCGCCGACGGACACAGGGCGTACATCTCTTCCAGCAGATGGACGATATTGTCGCCGAAATCCGAGCCGTAGGAGCCTATCTCGTCGCCGATAAGCAGGAAATGACGGTAACCCAGCCCCACGCCCTCCTTGTATTGGCACAGCACCTCGGCTTTGCCGACACTACGGAAGTTGCCTATGCCCAGCTTCGTGGCGCAATAGGTGCAGTTGCCCGGACAGCCGTAAGAGACCTTGATCTGGAACACATCGTCCTCCTGCCACAGATAGCGGTGCATGGTGCAGAAGCGGTACTGCTCCCAGCAGGTGTTGCCGCCACACCAATCGTCGATTTTCCGCGAGACGAGCTCATCGGGGTCGGCAGGCGTGGTTGCGTCAGCGGGCTGCTGCGCCGGCGGTTTCACATTGAAGTAGACGTCGGCGAAGGGGATAACGGCATCAATCAACTCGTCGAGACGGCCGAGATCCTGATAGGACAAGAGCGTTGCGTGGGGTGCCGTCGCCAAGATTCTTTCGCGGGCGAAGCCCGGGAGGCATCCGCTGACGACAAAGCGGGCGCCGGCGGCGGTGGAGCCGTAGGCCGAACGAATCATATTGATGGCCACATCTTCCTCGTTCTGCGTGAAACCGCAGCAGGTCACCACGACAAAATCGGCCTCGGAAGGCGAGGAGACCTCGTCCCAGCCGTTGAGCCAGAAGTATTTGGAGATGCGCTCTGTCTCGTGCAGCAAGACGGCGCAGCCGTTGGACGTTATATAGTATTTCCAATGCATTCCTTGTGTGTCTTAATCAGGTATTGGGTCAGGAAGTAAACCATCGAGCGGCAATAGGAAGCCCTCTCGTCGGGCGTCATGAAGTGGTTGTCGCTGTAGCATCCGCCGGCGCAATGCCAACGGGCGGGACAAGAGCGGCATTCGTCGCGACTGCTGTTGTCGCAGGAAAGGATGGCGTCAAGCTTCTGCTCATCGAGTGTGAGGCGCGTCCCGTTCTCGACCTTTCCGAAGGTGAATTTGTCGAACTGCGCCTCCTTGGGCGACGAGACGCAGAAGCAGGTGGATATGGCGCCCGACGGCGTCAAGACGAACTTGCCGGGACAATGGCGGTCGACGGGGAAAGCCATCAGATTCTCGTAGGGGCAAGTCAGCGTGATGCCCAGTTGCTGCGCCCTCGCACGCGCCGAGAAGTAGTTGTCGATGAAAGCTTTGTAATAGCTGTCACGGTCGTCGGAGTCACGGAAATATGAATCGGACAAGAGGTAGCGGAACGAGAGGCGGCTCACGCGGGGAACTGTGGCGGCGACATGCTCGACCATCTCCCGCTGGCGATGGATGGAGTCCTTGGTGATGACCGCCGTGATGTCGACAGGGATGCCCTCACGGGTCAGCGCTATGATGTTCTCGAGCACCCGCTGGTATTGCGCCCGCTGCTTGTTCTGCAAGTCCTCCAGGATGTCGAACGAGGCGGTGACATATATCTGATGTTCCTTGCAGAATGCGATGAACTCGTCGTCAATCAGCGAGCAGTTGGTGACGATGGATATCCTGAGCGGACGAGGTCCCGCATAGGTCGCCTCGGCCCACAGCACCGCCTGTTTGACCAGCGGCCAGGAGATGAGCGGTTCGCCGCCTCCGAGGATGGAGAGCGTCGCCTTCCTGTCGCCCAGCCGTTTGGGCGAGAAGAAGTAGCTGACGACCGTATGCAGCGTCTCCGGAGCCAGTTCCTCGTTGCTACGGCCTTTCGCCGAGAAGCAATAGGAGCAGTGGAAATTGCATTTGTGGTTGGGCAGGACCATCAGATTGGTCAGCGCATCCGGCATGTGGTTTGTCCACAAAACCTCGCGCTCCTGCTGTGGGATGGCCTCCATCACCTCTGCCGGCAGCTTGTCGACCGAATCGCAATCCGTCTTGACGAAATAGTCGGACAAAGAAGCGTAGAGGTAGTGCTGCCCGTCGGCATCCTGCAGTATGAAGTATTTGTCGCGACTTATCATATCTCAATTCTCATTTTCAAACCAAAACGCCACCCATATCTTTGCCCATATCCTCCGTGAGCCGGACAGTGTAGAAGCGACCTGCCTCCGGAACGCTTCCCTGCAACTTGACGACGATTTTCGGATCTGCCATCGGCGTGCTGTATTCGCTGCGAGCGTAGGCCTTGTCGCCATCCACGCTGTCGATCACCACCCGTTGCGTCGTCCCTATAAGTCCGCGATGGAGATCCTTGTATATCTCTTTCTGCAGATTCATCAGGCCTATGGCGCGGTTCCGTTTCACACGCTCCGGGATGTCGTCCTGGTAATGGGAATAGGCATACGAGGGCGACTGGTGCGAGTAGGCGAAGACGCCCAGCCGCTCGAAGCGCTGCTCCTCGACAAAGCGGTACAGTTCCTGATAGTCCTCTTCCGTCTCGCCGGGGTGGCCAGTCATCACGGTGGTCCTGAGGTAGATTCCCGGAACAGCCTCTCTTATGGCCGCTATCAGCTCTTCCAGCTGCTCCCTCGTCATACCGCGACGCATCAACTTGAGCATTCGCGTATTGCAATGCTGGATGGCCATATCGAGGTAGTTGCACACATTGGGGCGCTCCTTGATTACCCGCAGCAGCTCCATGGGGAAGCCCAGAGGGTAAGCATAATGCAGACGAATCCATTGGATGCCGGCAATGTCGGCGATGCGCTCCACCAGCTCTGCTATCTGCTTCTTCCCGTTCAGGTCCATACCATAGCTGGTGAGGTTCTGCGCCACAAGCTGTATCTCACATACCCCTTGCTCCACGAGCCATCGGCATTCATCGACGATGTCCTCCTGCCGGAGACTCTTCAGGGGGCCGTTGAGCACAGGTTTGATGCAGTAGGAGCAGGGCTGGTTGCAGCCTTCCGAAATCTTCACGTAGGCATAGTGGCTCGGGGTGGTGATTGTCCGGGTCTTGTCGACGGCGCTGTGGAGTCCTAAATCCATGGGTATCCTCTCCCAGTTGAAGTTCCCGTAGATGCTGTCCACCTCCGGAACCAGCGTCTTCAGCCGCTCTCCCAGCTTCTGGGAATAGCAACCCATAATCCAGAGAGCGCCGCAGAGCCCTTTGCGTTTCAGGTCGGCATATCGCTTGACAGTGGCGAGAGAAGCGTCGTCGGCATCACCTATGAAGCCACAGGTATTGATGATGGCGACATCGGAATAATCGGTCAATTCGCCGAAATGGACGTCGCATCCGGCGGTGGCGAGCGCCCTCATCAGATGCTCGCTGTCCACCAGGTTCTTGAAACAGCCAATATTCAGCAGATTAATCCTCATCGCAGCAATTCCTTTACCCGGCTGTATCTTTGTTGTTTCACCTCCTCGGGGACATCGTCGCATAGGAGGCGTGAGGCTGGGGTGTTCTGCCTCATGGAGAACATAAACAGATTGATGTCGTCGAACCGAAGTTCCCTGACAAGGTCGAGCGTCTGCGCAAAGTCCTCTTCCGTCTCGCCGCAGAAACCCACCATGATGTCGGTAACCACCTTGATGTCGGGCAGCGCCTTTCTTATGTGGCACAGGCGGTCGACATACTGCTGTCGCGTATAGCCGCGATGCATGGCTTTCAGTATCTTGTCCGAGCCCGACTGCACCGGCAGATGCACCAACCTCTGAATGTTGCTGTGCTGCCCTATGCTGTTCACTATCTCGTCACCGAAGGTGAGGGGATGGGACGAGAGGAACCTGAAACTCGTCTCCGGGAAGTCGGCGGCGGCGCGGTCGAGCAGCTTGTCAAGCCCTCCTCCATAGCGGTCGACGATATGGCCGACGAAGGTTATCTCCTTGTATCCTTGCTCTACCGCCCGTCGGCATTCTCCCAGCACCGAGGCCATCGCGCGGCTCTTCTCCACGCCACGCGTCAGCGGCTCGATGCAGTAGGAGCAGCCTTGATTGCAGCCCTTCATGACCGTGATGGCCGCCGACTTCCCGTCTTCCAGAAGGCGCAACGGGAGTATATCGTCGTACAGCTCGTCGGCCTGATAACCGTTGACTATCCGGTGGCGTGCCTCCGACTGCAGCAAACGAGGCAGCTGACGGTAGTTATCGGGCCCTAAAACAAGGTCGACCCAAGGATATTGTACGAAGAACCGTTCGTCGACCTGCGTGGCGAAGCAGCCGCACACGGCAATACGCTTGGCATCGAGCCCCTCCTTGCGGATGTCGTCTAGACGGGCATAGGCCTTCTGATGGCCTATCTCGCGCACCGAACAGCAATTGAGGACAATCAGGTCGGCATCCTGGATGGAGGTTGTGTATTCATAGCCGCACGAGGCGACGAGAGACAGCAGCAACTCGCTGTCGCAGACGTTCATCCTGCAGCCGTATGTCTCGATGTAGACCTTCATGCCTGCCCTGCTTTCAGGTACATCTCGTAACGCATCTCCATCAACTTCTCCATGTGCGTCTTCTCGGGACAGCAGTGGTTGAGGTCGAGATGCTCGTCCCTGTTCCTGAGTCTCACCAGCGGACAGCCGCCGCCGCAAAGCGCGATAAACTCGCACGCCAGGCACTTGGGGTCGCGGGTATAGTCGGAGCCGACGATATAGTCGACGAAGGCCGGCATCCGGGTCACTCCGTCGCGGACATTGCCCAGGGTGTGCTTGGGGTTGCCCACCATGCGCCAGCACTTGTACAGCTCGCCTTCGGGACCAATGACGAAGGCGAAATACTTGCTCGCCACACAGCTGTGACGCCTGAACTTCGGCAGGAACGACTTGATTTCTATTCCATAGCGGTCGAAAAGGTCCAGCGCGAACTGGGCCTTGTAGCCACCCTCGGAGATATTGTGCTCGGGAGAGACGCACTCGGAAGAAAGCAAATCGGAGACAAATCCCGGGTAGAGGTTTACCCTGGGGTTGTCGATCTCCCTCTTGAAAGAGTCGACAAACTCCGCGTATTCTTCCATGTTCCTTCGGTCAATGTTGCTGCGTATGTCCACCGTGATGGTATCGTTGACCTCCAGCAGGGTCTTGAGGTTGTCCATTATGCGCCTATAGGTGGGCTTACCGTCGAGGAGCATACGCCGCTGGTCGTGAATCCGTTCCGGCCCATCCAATGTCACTTGGATATTCCTTATCCTCAAATCCGCCAGTTTGACGGCCTTGTCCCTGCTGAGAAGGAAGCCGTTGGTGACCATCTTGGCCGAATAGTCGACGTCCAGCTTCAGGAAATCGGCCGTCAAGCGTTCGACAGAAGAGAAATTCAACAGTGGCTCGCCACCATACCACACAACGCTCAGACGTTTCAGGTTGGGGTTGGAGGTAACAAAGCGGACAATGGCCTTCTCCGTCTCCTCGTTCATCGCGATGGGCTGGCGGTCGGTCTCATAGCAATAGATACATCCGAAATTGCATCCACGCGTGGGGAGAATGGTCAAAGCGAGGTCGGAAGAATTGTAGCGGTTCTTCAGCACATCGGCCAGGTAGAGGTTCAAATCGTCATGCTCGTTGGCGACGATGATCCTGCTCTTCAGCAGGAAGTCCGCCTGCTGGAACGAGGCGTAGCTGTCGGGGTCGTCCTTCAGCCGCCGCCACAGGTCGATACTGTCCTTGTCTATCTGGATAAAGACCTGCGACATGGTGTTATAGAGGAGATAGCCGTATTTCTCCGACTTGGATATGATATTGTATTTCGACCAGTACATCCGGGAAAGAAGATAAAAAAGAGAGCCGAGAAGACTCGGCTCCCCAAATCCATTAAAGGCTGAGGTCGCCCCAGCACATGTCGCAAGGACCATTCTGGCTGAAATTGCAGAAATCATTTACTGCATTCTCGGCCTTAGCCTGTGCAACAACCTTGAAATCAAGCGAGTTCATTGCTTATAAGGTTTATATGGTCCCTACTCTATTGCAGGCTTTTCGGGTTACGCCTTGTTTTGCTTTTCGACTGCAAATATACACCTTTTTTCCATACAAACAGCCCTTCCCCGATAAAATATTTTTACAACACTGGAATACAACTGGTTACAATCCACAAATTCTCACCGAAAGCGGGAGGTGAGCCGAAACCCGAGCACACGGAGAACAGGAAATGTCACACCTACTGACTGACTATCTTGTAGGTTGCAGAGCCGGTTGGGGTGGTTGCGTGGAGGAGGAAGACCCCTCGCTGAGGTAGGTTCAGCACGATGGGGAACGCGTCGGCGGTGACGGATTGCACCAAACGTCCATCAAGGGTATAAAGCTTCAGCAGGGTGGGCGTGCTCCCAGAAACGGTCACATAGCATTGGCCGCTGGCGGGGTTGGGGCTGACGGTAATTGCCGGATGGTTCAAAGGCTTGATTGTTTGAATGGCGACGTTGGTGGTGTCGATAACGGTGGTGTCGTCGAGAGTAGTGAACTGCACGCTGCTCCAATCGCCGTAGATGGTGTCCGAACAGAGGGTGCGGACATAGAGGTCGTATGTGGTGCTGGCATCGAGGGCACTGAGGGTGACGGTGGCGGTGGTGGTAGCGGCGGCGGTGCCGTTGCCGAGAGTAAAGCCGGCGGCTCCATACTCATACTCAAATCCGTCGACCGAGTCGGAGACAATCCAGCCGAGCACCGCTTCGTGGATAGCGGGCATCGCCGAAATTCCCGTAACGTCGGCACAGGTGTCGGGCGCCGGCCACAACATCAAGTTGTCAATGCAGAGGTAGGACCCTTGCTGGCGGTTGCTGCCGGCCGAGGAAAAGAGAAGGATGATGAGCGAGTCGGGCTCAACTCCACCAAGAGACATATATTCCGTCTCGAAAGGAGTATACTGGCTGGTGTCGCCAAGAGCAAGGTTCACGCCGCCACCCACGATGTTGCGCTGATGGGTGGAGCTGTTGTAGCGTGTACCCAGCAACAGCACGCCGCCATTGTCGCCACCCACAGCCGAGTGGTATTTATAGCTGCCCGTGAGGCGCCCGGGACGGAAGTCTCCAAGAGCGAGACCGCCCGTGATGTAGTCGTTGACATCCATGGCGAGGAGCGTGGGCAGCATGGAGAATATATCACCCGACCCCGACATCAGGTTGGTGACGAGAGGAATGAATGCGTCGACGTCGACAGTGCCAGTAGAGAGGACGGAAGGGATGACCTGTTGGGAGAGCGAGGTGTCGAAATAGTCGCTGGCGAGGGAGAGCACAGTGGGAGTGATAATATCTTCCAGCATGAAAGTCTGCAGTCTCACCGCCTTGTCGCCATCGGGCACCACGCCAGTCTCCTGCGAGGCCTTGATGAGGGGTACATCCGTGTTGATGGTGACATTAAATCCCATCATAGAGACAGGCTGGTTTACTGGATATGATGGGTAATTCCACATACTTGGGGTGGAATAGTCTTCGTACACCGACATTATGGGCACAGAATAGACTGTAATACTATAGCCGGGATGGTCGCTCCACTGCTCGAAGCTGCCATTGGGTATGTCCATCGGGACTTGGGCGCGGAGAACCGTGAAAACAAGGCCCAAAACGAAAAGAACAATGCTTTTTTTCATATCACGAGGGTTATTATTTGTAAGATAACGAGATATTTAGTATCTTATTGTATTCGTGTGCCCACAATAATATTACATTTCGTTCGTTTGTATAGAAAAAACAGAAAGCATCATAACGATGAAACGACCCCTTACACTCTTTGCTATCTTTGCAATGGTGATGGCCTTCTCCACGATGGCAGAGGCCAAGCCCGTCACTCCTCAGACAGCACGACAAGCTGCCGCCACGTTCCTCCACATCGACGAAAGCACGCTCCACGCGATGCCGCTGCAATGGGAAACCATGTTCCTCTTCGCCATCAACAACGGTGGCTTTGTGCTGACCAGTGCCGACAGCCGCGTGCAACCCGTGCTGGGGTATTCGCTGAACGAGAATTCACTACGACCGGACGGGGAATTGAACGCTGCGTTTGTATATTGGCTCGAGAGCTACGATGCACAGATTCAGGCGGTCGAGGCCGACGAGTCGGCGCGCGAGCATCCGCAATGGTCGCTGCTGCTGGCAGGCACGGCTCCCAAAGCGGTGTACGAGACCGCCGTGGGACCACTAATAGATGCAACTTGGGGGCAGTGCCCCTACTACAACGAGCTGTGCCCTGAGAATGCCAACGGCGAAAAGACCCTTACCGGCTGCGTGGCCACCGCCATGGGGCAGGTGATGCACTACTGGCAGTGGCCCGACATGGGCGTGGGCTCCCACAGCTATACCTGCCCAAACTATGGTGTACAGAGTGCCGACTTCGGTGCCACCACCTACGACTGGAGCCACATGCCCACCAGCCTTACCGCCGTAAGCGACAGCACCGCAACAATGGCCGTAGCCACCCTGCTCTACCATTGCGGAGTGGCGGTGGACATGATGTATGGTACGCTGAGCCAGAATGGTAGCGGTGCCTACGACATCATGTATGAAGACTATGACCTCCATACCCCCTGTGCCGAAAACGCCCTGCGCACCTTCTTCAAATACAGTCCTGCACTGACTGGCGCGGTAAGAGAGAACTTCACCCAGACGGAATGGGCCTCCCTTTTGAAGGATGAGATAGACCATCGTCGACCGATCATCTATGGCGGTTCCGGCCCCGCAGGCGGACATGAGTTCGTATGCGACGGCTACGACACCAACGGTTTCTTCAGCTTCAACTGGGGCTATGACGGGGAAGACAACGGTTTCTTCAGCCTTGGCAATGTGTCCATAGATGTCAACTATTCCTTCAACTTACATCAGACTGCCATTTGGGGCATCGAACCCGACACGCTCTATGGCAGCGGCGTCGCCTGTACGGTGACTGTGGCCAGTTCCGACACGAGCAGGGGCAGCGTCACCGGAGGCGGCGTCTATCCCTACCGCGATACCGTCACCCTCATCGCCACACCCGCCGAAGGCAACCGTTTCCTGTGCTGGAGCAACGGCGCCATAGTTAATCCCTATCAGATGCTGGCCCACGACGTAAGTTTGGAGGCCATCTTCCTAGGTGCGCTCCGTGAGGAGAACGACACCCTTTCGTACACCGGCGCTGATGTGCAAAACAAAGGGCTCTATTCCATGCCTGCCACCAACCGCATAGGCATCAAGATTCCCGCCGAATATCTGCAGGAGCACAACTATCTCACTGCCGTCGACAACTATATGCACAACCATCCCGTTGCCGTCAATATTCACCTCGGCGGCAACGACGCTCCCGGAGTCCTCGTCCACACACAGCAATATCAAGGCACCGAAATGACATTTGACTGGCATCGCATTGTCCTCGACTCGGCCATAGCGCTCCCTCCCGACAGCAACCTGTGGGTCGTCATACAGCCGCTGGACGATGACCTCATCTTTGGAGCCAAAGGGGTCAATGTTCCCGACGCCAACTGGTTCTCCGACGACAATGGCACCACGTGGGGGCACCTGAACGAATACGAGCCACCCTACTCATTTTGCAGACCCGATATAGCTTGGCTTATCCGCTGCATCACTTCCGCCACCGTACCTGTCGGCATCGAGGAAATTGAAAATTCAAAATTGAAAATTGAAATATCCGGCCTCGACATCACAGTGTACAATCACGATGGCGAAACGGTGAGGCTCTACGACATCATGGGACGCCAGCTGGCCACCTCGCGCCAGTCGACCTTCACTATCCACCTTCCTGCACCCGGCATCTATCTGGTCAAAATTGGCGAACAGCCGGCAAAGAAGATTGTTGTATTCAAATAATAATAATATAAATACAGTACATTATGAAAAACATTACAAGATATTTACTATGCGTTGCGGCGACAGCATTGCTGGCCTCCTGCAGCACGAAACAGGCGGAGCCGCAGGTGGAGGGTCACTACATCTATGAGCATGCGTTCAACTATGACTTCAATGGCAACCACTTCGACGTGAGTGAGACCGGCACGATGGACTTCTACGCTGACGGCAGCGCCCTCGACTCGGCACAGCAGGTGTATTTTGTGACGCGCCAAAATGGTGATACGGACCTGTATGTGTTCAATTACGTCAGCCCCAGCCGCTGGAGCCTCGAGGGCGACACTTTGTTTTTCGCAGGCATCAAGGAGCGCTTCCGCATGGAAAAACTGGTTGATGACAGAGGGTTGGAGACATCTTCCCTTCCTGATTTGTCGCAGGAGATTATCAAAGTGGTCAGCGGCAGCATCGACTACCAATACAAGTTCCACCTCGACACGCTGACGACCGACAAGATGCAGTGGAGCTTCACCTACCGCGACGGCCACAGCGACACCTGGGAGTTTTTCCGAAACAAATAACGTCTAATACACAATAAAAAGAGGAGCTCCTCCCGACGAGGAAGAGCTCCTGTCATTTTCACCAACGTAACCTCAAAGAGGATACTGCAGGGTTACAAGTTTCATCTTCAACTCTTTGCCATTGATTAACTTGCAGTCGAGCAGCACTGTGATGGGTGTACCGTCGTTATTGCCCTCCACACGAAGGGTTCCCTCCGTGACAATCGGTGTGCCTTCGTAATCGGTACCATTCAGTTGTCCGCCGCAGTCAGTTCTGCCACCTTCCTTTTGGACAAAAGCAGAACAGGTGAGCACAGCGCCAATGAAGTTCAACTCGTAACTCTCACCATCGTTCAGATTAGCAAGGTCACGGGTTTTGTTCCACTCATCGCCCCTAATATGGAAGTGATCAACGGTGATGGCAGCGTTTCCATCCTGCTGTTCCACCGACATTGCCGTAACCAGGGTGAGGCCGGGATGGAAGTAGTTGATCTCCATTTGCGACTGATCCAAACGGTAGGTTGTACCATCGTAGATTAACGTATTGTCGGCCAAATCTTCGACATTGTCTTTACCGCAAGCGGCAAAGAGCATCGCGGCAGCAGCCACGAACATCATGATTCTGATTGTCTTCATAGCAGTTCCCTCCTTTTTAATTCATACTCCGAATCTCATCCTTGGGGACAAAGACCTTGAAGGCCAGTTCCTTGCCGTTCTTGAGGGTCCCGTCAAGGGTAACTTCGAGTCCGTTGTTGTCATAGGTAATGGAGCAGGAGCCTTCGGTGAAGATGGATTCGCCTTCCTGCACACCTTCCATACCACCGTGGAACGTACCACGATTGTTGTCATAGGAGAAGTTGAGCGTCAGCGCCTCACTGAAGAAGTCAATGTAATAGTGCACATCCTCGGCAGCGACGGCGAGGTTGAAGGTGCGGTTAAAGGCGGCATCCTCGAACTGCCCGTTCAGGGAGAAGAGAACTTCCCTGCCCACAGCGCCGAACGACACATAGGAACTCTGGGCGTCGGTAGATGCACTGCTAGTCATGTTATAGACCGTGCCGTCGTAACGGAGCTGGTTGTTCTCGAGGTCTAACTCGTCCTTGCCACAGGAGGCAAAGAGCATCGCGGCGGCAGCCACGAACATCATAATTTTTGTTGCTTTCATATTACTAATGTTTAAAAGGTTAATTTGTTATACTTTATTATTTCAATGATGGCGGCAGGGTAACAAGGCTGTCGAGACTCAGTTGGGGCATGTAATAATCGTTGGCATCCGGCACCGGTTCTGGGTTCTTCACCTCTCTGGTCCGCTCGTCGGTGAAATCCATCAGTGCCTCTTCCGTAATGCCGATGGCACGCAAGTTCTCCCTGTTGTGGTAGCGCAGCGTGGCGGCCACGTATTTCATCCATCCCCGCCAGTTGTGCACGCGTCCTATACGGTTGCGTAGTTCGTCATTATGCATGAATTTGCTGCCCTTGTGGGCACCGACATAATCGCTGGGGTGGCTGGTAATCTCCTTCTTCACGGACTCCACATCGTTGACCCAACCGTTCCAATATTCCTCCACAGTGTTTATCGACGAGAAGCACTGCCCAACCTTGTCGATAAACTCGAAGTTACCCATGTTTTTCCAGGTCTCGATGTTGTTGGAGAAGATGTTTTCGGCAGTATGGTCGTGACTGACGAACTGCAGTTTGAGCGACTCTTCTATCATCTCGTTCAAGACCTCCTCTGGCATTGTGTCGAAGCGTCCAAGAGGTTGTGCCAGCAGCCATGTGCCCACCGAGTCGGCGCGGGCCAGCGCATTCGACCGATTTTCGAGTGTGCGGGCAAAGCTCTCGATGTTGCTCATCACCATCATGGCCGACATGCGGCGGTCCTTCTTCCGGTGGTGCTGTTCTACGAGTGAGATAGCGGTCAGCGTGAGTATCAGCGAGATAGTGGTACTCAGGATAATCATCAGCACCTGCTTTATAAAGGGCTGTTTTCCATCCACTTTGGGCTTCGGGGCGCGGTATAAACTCAACAATGGCATATGCTATACTTTACATGGCGGAAGGATTGCCTTCCTGATAGTATTCCCCTCTCCGCTATTTCAATCTCTTGTAGTGGATACGGTGGGGAGTGTCGTCGCCCAAACGCTTCTTGCGGTTCTCCTCGTACTCGGTGTAGCCGCCTTCAAAGAAGTAGACTTGTGAGTCGCCCTCGAAGGCGAGAATATGCGTGCAGATGCGGTCGAGGAACCAACGGTCGTGGCTGATGACCACAGCACAGCCGGCGAAGTTCTCCAAACCCTCCTCCAAGGCGCGCATCGTGTTGACGTCAATGTCGTTGGTGGGCTCGTCGAGCAGCAGCACATTGGCCTCGCTCTTGAGCGTGAGGGCCAGGTGCAGACGGTTACGTTCACCTCCCGAGAGCACACCCACCTTCTTGCTTTGGTCGGTGCCGCTGAAGTTGAATCGGCTGATGTAGGCACGGCTATTGACTAAGCGACCACCCACCTGCAGGTTCTCGTTGCCACCAGAGATCATCTCATAGACACTCTTCTCGGGGTCTATCTCGGCATGTTGCTGGTCGATGTAGCCTATCTTCACCGTCTCGCCCACCTCGAAGGTACCAGTGTCGGGCTTCTCGAGCCCCATGATAAGGCGGAAGAGGGTGGTCTTGCCGCAGCCGTTGGGGCCTATGATGCCCACGATGCCGGCAGGCGGCAGGCTGAAGGTGAGGTTCTCGTAGAGCAGCTTGTCGCCATAGGCCTTGCTGACACCGTTGACCTCCAAGACCTTGTTGCCCAGTCGCGGACCGTTGGGGATGAATATCTCGAGATTCTGTTCTTTCTCCTTCACATCCTCGTTGAGCAGACGGTCGTAGGCGGCCAGACGAGCCTTGCCCTTGGCGTGACGCGCCTTGGGGGCCATGCGCACCCATTCCAACTCGCGCTGCAGCGTCTTTCTTCTCTTGCTCTCCTGTTTTTCCTCCATGGCCAGACGGGCGGTCTTCTGCTCCAGCCAGCTGCTATAGTTGCCTTTCCAAGGGATGCCCTCACCCCTATCCAACTCCAGTATCCATCCCGCCACATGGTCGAGGAAGTAACGGTCGTGGGTGACGGCGATGACGGTACCCTTGTACTGCTGCAGGTGCTGCTCCAGCCAGTCGATACTCTCGGCGTCGAGGTGGTTGGTGGGCTCGTCGAGCAGCAGGATATCGGGCTCCTGCAGGAGCAAGCGGCAGAGGGCCACACGGCGGCGTTCGCCGCCGCTGAGGTTGGCCACCAACTGGTCCTCGTCGGGACAGCGGAGGGCGTCCATGGCGCGCTCCAGCTTCTGGTCGAGATTCCAGGCGTCATGAGCTTCCAGGAGCTCCGTGAGCTCGCCTTGACGGGCGATGAGCTTGTCGAAGTCGGCATCGGGTTCGGCGAAGGCGTTGTTCACCTCGTCGTATTCCTTCAGCAGGTCGACGACCTCCTGTACGGCCTCCTGCACCACCTCCTTCACGGTCTTGCTGTCGTCGAGCTTGGGCTCCTGCTCGAGGTAACCCACGCTATATCCAGGCGAGAAGACCACCTCGCCTTGGTAGTCCTTGTCGACACCGGCGATGATCTTCATCAGGCTCGACTTACCCGAGCCGTTCAAACCGATAATGCCAATTTTCGCTCCGTAGAAGAAGCTGAGGTATATGTCTTTCAGAATCTGGCGGCTCGGCGGGATGAGTTTGCCCACGCCGACCATAGAGAAGATAATCTTTTTGTCGTCTGCCATATACTATTCTACAAACTTGATGTCCTTGACGTTGAGCTGTATCTCGGTCTTTCCGCGCCAGTAGTTCTCCTCGAGTTGGTAGCAGAGGTCGAAGCGTTCGCCTCGACGCATGCCCGCCAGTGCCTCGCCCTGCTGGAAGGCGATGGCGGGATAGGGGGCTGTACGCTCAGCGATAGGGATGGCGTTGAACTTAAGGTGGTTGGTACCCACGATACGGGCGCTGCCCGTGTCGACCAGTTCGCGACTGACGAAGACGGGCACGTTGTTGTCGGGACCGAAGGGAGCGAATTGTTTGAGGATGCGGAGGAACTTGGGGGTAATCTGCGAGAAGCCTATCTCGGCGTCGACCTCCACCTCGGGCACCACTTCCTCGGAGCCCAGTCCTTCGCGCACAAGGCTCTCGAAGCGGTCGAGGAAAGCGCGCATATTCTCCTTGCGCAGGCTTACGCCTGCAGCACTCTTGTGGCCGCCGAAGTGCTCCAACAGGTCGGCGCATTTCTCCAGAGCCTCGTGGACGTCGAACTCCTTGAGTGAGCGTGCCGAGCCGGTGATGAGTCCGTCGCTGCCCTCGGTGAAGACGATGGTGGGCTTGTTGTAGGCCTCGACGATGCGGCTGGCCACGATGCCCACCACGCCGCGGTGCCACGACGGGTCGTAGAGCACCAGCGACTGGCGGTCGCGATAGTAGGCGTCGGTGTCGATTCGGCGCTTGGCCTCCTCGGTGGCGGCAGTGTCGAGGTCCTTGCGCTCCATGTTGTAGGTGTTGATGTCGTCGGCCAGCTGACGGGCTACGGCGGGGTCCTCGGTGAGCATCAGCCGCACGCTGTCAAAAGCGCTGCGGATGCGGCCGGCAGCATTGATGCGGGGGCCGACAAGGAACACCAGGTCGCTGATTGTGAGCTCCTTCTCGAAATACCCCGCCTTGCTCTTGTCCGACATCTCGGAGGTGTCGGCCTGGTCGGACACATCGGCTTTCCGACGATCCACATGGCCGTACTTGAGGATAGCCTCGATACCGGGACGCGGCTTGGTGTTGAGCACCCTCAGGCCGAAGAAGGCCAGCACACGGTTCTCGCCCATGATGGGCACGATGTCGCTGGCAATTGACACCGCCACTAGGTCGAGGTACTTCAACAGACGGAGTTTCAGCTCCTCCTGACGGCGCTGACGGTTGGCGTCGAGCTGCTCAGGCAGGTCGCACAAGCGCACGCCAAAGCGCTGCTCCAGATGGGCCTCCACAATCTTGAAGCCTATACCGCAGCCGCTGAGCTCCTTGTAGGGATAGGGGCAGTCGGCCTGCTTGGGGTCGAGCACGGCCACCGCACGGGGCACCTCGTCGCCCGGCAAGTGATGGTCGCCGATGATGAAGTCGATGCCATGCTCCGAGGCATAAGCCACCTGCTCCAGGGCCTTGATGCCACAGTCGAGCGCGATGATGAGTTTCACCCCAGTCTCGCGGGCATAGTCGATACCTTGGTAGGAGATACCATAGCCTTCACGCTCGCGGTCGGGGATGTAAAAATCGATATTGTCGTCCAACTCCTTGAGATAGGAGTAGACCAATGCGACTGCCGACGTGCCATCGACGTCGTAGTCGCCATAGACCATGATGCGCTGCCTTGCAGCTATCGCCTGATTGATGCGGTCTATCGCCTGTCTCATACCCTTCATGATGAAAGGGTCGTGAATCTGATCCAACCCAGGCCGGAAAAAACGCCGTGCCTCTTCAAAGGTTGTAACACCCCGCTCTACCAGCAGGGCAGCAATGATTCGGTCAACGCCAAGCGATGCAGCAAGATTTTCAACAGTCTCTAAATCATAGTCTTGTCTTAAAATCCAACGTTTTTCTTTCATATTTTTCTGGGCGTAAAAGTACTACTTTTTTTTGACATGGCAAAAAAAAGTTTCACGGGGAGCAAAAAAAAGAGACACCTCGTAAGGTGTCTCCTGCTGTTTGGAGGTCGCTTCCGGATTTGAACCGGAGTAGCAGGTTTTGCAGACCTGTGCCTAGCCCCTCGGCCAAACGACCAAATCGGGTGCAAAAGTACAAACATTTTCCCAACTGGCCAAACTTTTTTTCAGTTTAAACTTTACGGCTTAAGGTTTAGAGTGATTCTCAGCGTATTGCAAAACAGGAAAAATCAGCCACCACTATTTCCTTTCTTACGCCAAACGACCTCTCCCCTTCTGTAAAAATTGTTTTTTGGGCTCCCTTTTCGATGGCATTTCTTTGGTATTTCTTTGGTATTTCTTTGGTATTTCTTTGCTTTTTTCCAAAGAACAACCAAAGAACAACTTATAAAGCACTGAATAACAAGCAAGGAGATTAGGAAGAAAATAGTTATCAACAAAGACCCAATATACGGGAGAAAAGATGTATCTTTGCAGCACGAAATAATCCTTGCCACTATGCCTCAATTCACTCACCTCCATGTGCATTCGCACTATTCGATGCTCGACGGTATGTCGAAGATTCCCGATTTGGTCAAGAAGGCCAAACGCGACGGTATGTATGCCATGGCGCTGACAGACCATGGCAACATGTTCGGCATCAAGGACTTCCTGGACACTGTGGCCAAGGAGAACAAGAACCGCGCGGAGGGTGAGCCGGAGTTCAAGCCCATCGTTGGCACCGAGGCTTACTGTGCCCGTCGCACACTGTATGACAAGGACAAGAACCTGAAGGAAATCAACCCCGAGACAGGTCGTGAGCGCATCACCGACAGTTCGGGCTACCACCTCATCCTGCTGGCCAAAAATCTGCAGGGTTATCACTCGCTGTGCAAACTGGCCTCCATTGCCTACACCGACGGCTTCTACAACCGCCCGCGTATCGACCACGACGTACTGAAGCAGTACCACGAAGGCCTGATTGTCTGTTCGGCCTGCCTCGGCGGCGAGATACCGCAGCTGATTATGGCTGGCAAGATGGACGAAGCCGAGCGGGCGGTGCTGTGGTTCAAGGAGGTGTTCGGCGACGACTACTACATCGAGCTGATGCGCCACAAAACCGACAAGCCCAATGCCAACTACCAGACCTACGAGCTGCAGCAGAAGGTGAACCCCGTGCTGATAGAACTGGCTCACAAGCACAATATCAAGATTATAGCCACCAACGACGCCCACTTCGTGCTGGAAGAACACGGCGAGGCCCACGACCACCTCATCTGTCTGGCCACCCAGAAAGACTACGACGACCCCAACCGCATGCATTACACCAAGCAGGAGTGGTTGAAGAGTCCCGACGAGATGGCTGCCATCTTCGCCGACCTGCCCGAGGCGCTGGAGAACACCATGGAGGTGGCCGCCAAGGTGGAGACCTACAGCATCGATTCCGACCCCCTGATGCCTGTCTTCCCCATCCCCGAGAGCTTCGGCACCGAGGAAGAGTGGCGTGCCAAGTTCACCGACGAGCAGCTCTTCAACGAGTTCACTCGCAACGAGAAAGGCGAGGTGGTGATGAGTCAGGAGGCCGCCGAGAAGAAAATCAAGAAGCTGGGCGGCTACGACAAACTGCGCCGCATCAAGTTCGAAGCCGACTATCTGGAGCACTTGGTGTGGGAGGGGGCAAGAAAACGCTACGGCGACGAATTGAGTGAAGAGCTACGCGAGCGCATCACTTTCGAGTTGCATACCATCAAGACCATGGGCTTCCCGGGTTACTTCCTCATCGTGAGCGACTACATCCGTGCCGCCCGTGAAGAACTGGACGTCAGCGTGGGCCCCGGCCGCGGCTCGGCGGCAGGCTCGGTGGTGGCCTACTGCCTGTGGATTACCGACTTGGACCCGTTGCGCTACGACCTGCTGTTCGAGCGCTTCCTGAATCCCGACCGCATCTCGCTGCCCGATATCGACGTGGATTTCGACGATGCCGGCCGCGGCCGTGTGCTCGACTGGGTGACACAGAAGTACGGCAAGGAACGCGTGGCACATATCATCACCTATGGCACCATGGCCACCAAGAGCTCCATTGCCGACGTGGGACGCGTGGAGAAGATACCCCTCGAGACAGTCAACGGCCTCAAGAAACTCATCCCCGACCGCGGCTTCCCCGACAATGTGAAAGACGAGAAGGGCAACCCGCCAAAAGTGAACCTCAAGAACTGCTACAAGTACATCCCCGAATTGCGGCGCATCATGGAGGGTGAAGAGGGCAAGATGAAGCAGATGCTGACCTATGCCGAGGAACTGGAAGACACCAACCGACAGATAGGCATCCATGCCTGCGGCGTCATCATTGGCTCGCAGGACATCACCAACGTGGCACCTGTCTGCGTCATCAACGACAAGGAGAGCGGCGAGGATGTGCTGGTGACCCAGTATGACGGCCATGTGGTGGAGAACGTCGGTTTGATCAAGATGGACTTCCTGGGGCTCAAGAACCTCACCATCATCAAGAACTGCGTGGCAATGGTGAAGAAGCGGCTGGGTATCGATGTCGATGTAGACCATCTTCCGCTCGACGACGAGCTCACTTACAAGCTCTTTTGCGAGGGCAACACGGTCGGCGTGTTCCAGTTTGAGTCGGCCGGTATGCAGAAATACCTGCGCGAACTGCAGCCGCACGTCATCGACGACCTCATCGCTATGAATGCCCTCTACCGTCCGGGCCCCATGGACAACATACCCGAGTTTATCGACCGCAAGCAGGGCAGAAAGCCCATCAAGTACGACATCCCGGTGATGGAGAAGTACCTCAAGGACACCTATGGTATCACCGTCTATCAGGAGCAGGTCATGCTTCTCTCGCGTCTGCTCGCTGGCTTCACCCGTGGCCAGAGCGACACGTTGCGCAAGGCCATGGGTAAGAAGCAAATCGACAAGATGAACGAGTTGGAGGTGCTTTTCTATGAGGGTGGCGAGAAGAATGGACACCCCAAGGAGACCCTGCAGAAGATCTGGGAGGAGTGGAAGAAGTTCGCCTCCTACGCCTTCAACAAGAGCCACGCCGCCTGCTACTCGTGGGTGGCTTACCAGACGGCCTACCTTAAGGCCCACTATCCGGCCGAATACATGGCTGCGGTGATGACCAGCGCACAGACCGACATAGGGCGTGTCAAAGAGTTGATGGACGACTGCCGCAAACAGGGCGTCGAGGTGGCGGCGCCGAGTGTCAACGACTCGGACATGGACTTCTCCGTCGACAGCCAGGGGCGCATCCGTTTCGGACTGCAGGCCATCAGTGGCATGGGTGAGGCGGCCTCGACCGTCATCATCAACGAACGCGAGCAGAACGGTCCCTACAAGGACATTTTCGACTTCGTCAAGCGCGTGGACATGCACTCCGTCAACCGGAAGAACATCGAGGTGCTGATCAAGGCCGGCGCCTTCGACGGCATAGGTTCCATGCACCGCGCCCAATATTTCTTCAAAGAGAACAACTTGGAGACCACACCGACCTACCTCGACCAACTGGTGCGGTGGGCTATACGTCGACAAGACAACGCCAATACGGCCCAGATGAGCATCTTCGACATGAGCAGCGAACTGTCCGAGGAGGACCATCCGCCCATCCCCGACGCCGAGCCGTGGAATAGCATCGAACAGTGCCGCTACGAGAAAGAGGTCATCAGCACCTACCTCAGCGGCCACCCGCTGGACGACTACAAGTACGAGATGCGCTATTACGCCAACACCAAGACCAGTGACTTGGCCCACCTTGAGACCCTCAACGGCCGTGAGGTGCGTTTCGCCGGCATGGTGTCCGACGCCCGCGAAGGCACCAACCGTCAGGGAGAGCCTTACGGCAGCATGGTCATCAACGACTACTGGGGCAGCTATGAGTTGAGACTCAAAGGCGACGAATACAGCGACTTCAGCGGTTTCTTCAAAAATGAGACCTTTGTCTTCATCAAAGGCACCGTCATCGTCCGTCCCTATGTCGACAAGGCCGGCATCAACAAGGTCTTCACCAAGATACGCATCGGCGCCATGATGAACCTCAGCAGTGTCATGGAGCGTTACACCTCGCGTCTCAACTTCAAAGTCAACCTCACCGATATCGACGAGGCTTTCTGCAAGAGTATCGAGAAGCTGGCAAAAAAACACAAAGGCAAAGTGCCGCTGCAGGCCACGGTGCTGGACATCACACACAACCTTTCGCTGACCCTCGGCGGCGACAATCTGCGCGTCGACCCACGAAGTCTCATTCCCGAGCTGGAGAAACTCCATGGCATCAGCGAAATCAAACCTCAGGTCAAGTCATGATGCCTAACCTCACCACCCCCGTTCTGACATCGCAGATGCCTTTCCAGATTGACTTTGCCAGCGGCATCGTCAGCATGGGGTCGTGCTTTGCCGACGAGATAGGCCGCCGCCTGCAGGAGAGCGACTTCCACGTCGAGTGCAATCCCTTCGGCGCCCTCTACAATCCCGCCTCCATGGCCTCTGCACTGCGCCGCCTCATTGAGGACCGTCCCATCGACCAAAACGACCTGGTGAAGCACGAAGGGCTCTGGCACTCGTGGCACCACCACGGCAGTTTCTCGCATCCAACCCCCGGCGCCACCCTCACAGCCTGCAACAGCCGCATCCACCGTGCCCATCAAGCCCTCAAAGAGGCCAATGTACTGATGCTCACATTCGGCACCGCCTGGGTGTTTGAGTTAGGTGGCCAGTGCGTTGTGGCGAATTGTCATAAATTGCCGCCAGATAATTTTGTGCGCCGCCGCATGGCAGTCGAAGAGATTGTAGCCCTGTGGCAACCGTTGTTGCAGGAACTGGAGACCTACTACCCTGCCCTCAACATCATATTCTCCGTGTCGCCCATACGCCACCTGGCCGACGGCGCCCACGGCAATCAACTCAGCAAGAGCACCCTGATGCTCGCCATCGACGAGCTCATCACGCATCACACATCACGAAACATTTTCTATTTCCCCTCTTACGAGATTGTTCTCGACGAATTGCGCGACTACCGTTATTTCGACGAGAAGATGACCCACCCCACCCCGCTGGCCGTCGACATCGTATGGGAGCGCTTCCAACACGCCACCATGCCCCCCGGCATCCGTCAGCAGGCCCATTTCAACATGAAACAACATAAACAAGAGAAACATATACCTTTACACCAATGAAGAATATAGCACTGGTCATGGGCGGCTACAGCGGCGAGCATGACATCAGCATTGCCAGCGGTAACCAGGTGTACAGTCAACTGGACCACACCAAATACAACGTCTACAAGATTGTCGTCGAGCGTGACAGTTGGTACTGGGAGCGCGACGGTGAGCATCTTCCTGTCGACCGCAACGACTTTACGGTGATGGATAAAGGGCAGAAAGTTCATTTTGACCTGGCCTTCATCATCATTCACGGAAACCCCGGCGAGAACGGTGTCCTGCAGGGCTACTTCGACATGCTGGGTGTGAAGTACACCACCTGCGGATTCTACACTTCCAGTCTCACATTCCACAAAGGCTTCTGCAATCCCGTGGTGAAGAGTTTCGGTCTTGTCAAGGTAGCCAACTCGATACTGCTCAACGAAGAGCCCAAAGACACTACGTTCTTCAACCTGACGTTGCCCGTATTCGTGAAGCCCGCCGCCGGCGGCAGCAGCGTAGCCACCACTAAGGTGAAGAGCCCCGAGCAACTGATGCCCGCCATCCGCGAGGCCTTCACCGAAGACCACGCCGTGCTGGTGGAGGAATGCATCGTGGGGCGTGAATTCGACTGCGGCGTCTTCCGCAAGGCCGACGGAGAGAAACTGGTCTTCCCCATCACCGAGATTATCCCCAAGGGCGGCCACGAGTTCTTCGACTATGAGGCCAAGTACCAAGGTTTCAGCAACGAGGTAACGCCCGCCGAGGTCGACGAGCGTATCTCAAGACACATCCAAGAGGTCTCCTCTCAACTCTACGACCTGCTAGGCTGCAAGGGCATCGTACGCTTCGACTACATCCACGACATGGCTGCCGACGAGCTCTATTTCCTCGAAGTCAACACCATCCCGGGCCAGAGTGCCGAGAGTATCGTTCCAAAGCAAGCCCGTGCTATGGGCATCAGCCCGGCAGAGCTTTATGAGATGTCCATTCAGGCAGCCTTAGCGGACTAGGTGACGACGGTAGCTGCGAGCAGCCAAGAATGCGGCAAGGGCGGAACATATCAGCAGCAAAGCCACACTGACAGCCACCTGCCATACCGGCAAGCCGAAAGGCAGACGTAACATGGCGGCAGCCGGGGCCGTGAAAGGTATCACCGTGAGCCATATTCCCCACGATGCAGCGGGAGCGCGCAGCAGTACAGGACTTAGTATCAACACTATCAACAATGGTGAACCTGTCAGCAGACTCCATTGTAGGGTGTCGGCGTCGCTGTCAAGACGAGAAGCCAAGGCCGCCAACAAAGCACCATAGAGAAGATACCCCAACAAGAAGAACAGCAAGAACATCCCCGCCACCAGCGGCAGCCTTATGGCTGTGAGGCCTTGCACGGTCTCGTCAACTAGTTGTACAGGCGTATCATACTGCACTGTGGCATCCGCCCCCTTGCTGGCCAGACTACGCACCTCCTGCTGGGCTCGCGCCTCGGCAAAGAGTTGTGGTGCCGTTGCCTGTATTCCTTTGATGCAGAGGGCTGTCAGGAGTATCCATAACACCAGCTGCGTCACCGCAATCAATGCCACTGCCATCACCTTGCCTGTAAGCAGTTGCACAGGACGCACCGAGGTGCCGAGCACCTCGGCCACGCGATTCTGTCTCTCCTCTTGCACGCCACGCATCACCTCCACACCAAATATGAGCAGCGCCAGCACCATTAAAACAGACAGCACGACAGCCACCACAGACTTGACCCGCGAGAAACTCTCACGGCCTGTGGCAGCATCATGGACATGCAACCGCAGCGTGGTACTCTCGACAGAGTGATAGACCTCAGGTTCCACCTGATAGACGTCCTCCAGTATAGCGTTATGCAACAGCGTCTGCAACTGATTGTCAATCATCCCCTGCAACGCCAAGGAAGGACTGTTGCCACGATAGTAGAGGAAAGCGTCACGCGGGATAGTGGTCTCACGCAGGGGTATGAAGAGCACCACATCATTCTTGCCGGCATGTTGCTTGGCATACTCCAAGCCCGGCATGGGCTTGAAGGCCACCTCTAGAGTAGACTGCAGCCCTCCTTCGAAGAGCCCTGTCTGGTCGACCACCAACACGGTCTGTCGCTCGGCACCACGGTGCGCCGCCAAGACAGGCAGTGCATATAAAACCGCCAGCACTATGGGTATCAACACTGTCAGCACCCAGAAAGAGGGTTTCCCGATACGTGTACGGTATTCGCGTCCAAGGATGGTCAATAGTTTCTTCATAGTTGTATGGTTTTATCGCACAATTCGCCGGCGGCCTGCAAGTTGTGGGTGGAGAGCAGGATTGCTGCCCCTTGCTCTTTGAGACGTTTTATTTCGTCTTTAAGCATGGCAGCGCCAGAAACGTCGAGTCCCGTGAACGGCTCGTCGAGAATAACGAGTTTCGGGTTGTGAGCCACGGTGACAACAAACTGAAGCCTCTGCTGCATGCCTTTGCTGAGCTTGCCTGCAGGCTGTTGCCACCATTCCATCATACCCAGTCTGACGAACCATCCGCGCAACGACTCTTCTGCCTCACTGCGGCTCATGCCCTTCAACTGAGCGAAATAGAGTGCCTGCTCACCGACACGCATACGGCGGTAGAGGCCACGTTCCTCGGGCAGATAGCCGACATGCCGCAAATCATCCTGTGCCAACGGATGCCCCTCGAACAAAAGCTGTCCGCTGTCGAGAGTGAGCAGACGCGTGATAATACGCAACAAGGTCGTCTTGCCGGCGCCATTGGCACCCAGCAAACCCACCACTTCGCCACTGCCGACACCGAAAGTCACGTCGTCGAGCACACGGTTGACACCGAAGGCCTTGTTGATATGTTCCACCTGCAGTATCATCGTTTCCATTTTAACAGTACCACTTCAAATGCCAATGCCAGCAGTGCCAGCAGTATACAGAGTCTCCACAGCGGCTGGCCCCCGTCACGGGCACGCAACTCGTCGGTGAGGGGCTTGGCGCTATTGCGCACTATCGTATATTTCTCCTGGCCGTCAATGGCTTTAGCTATCACGTCGCGCTCAAGAAAGGTCATCAGCGACTCACGCCGTGGATAGTTGAAAGCCAAGTGTTCCTCGCCGAGGGTGTAAAGGCCGTCATGCTTCAATTCGCCGTGCAACACCAGCTGCTGATTGTTACCGACACGCCGCAAGTCGGGCAACAGGCTGACTTGCTCGCCGTCGGTGAGTTCCGGCGGACGAACATTGAGATTATACTCTCCCTGCAGAACTATAGGACTGTCACCGCCGAGGGTATGGGCGACAGGAGGTAACGAGCGGCTGTAGAGAGCCATATTGTAGAGGGTAGGCACGAAAAGCGCTTGGTTTACCAAGTCGGTATACTCGCCTGTCAGCGGCGTGGTGAAAAGATAGAGGCGTCCCTCACCAGACGGGGTGATGCTGAGCATATCGCCCCCATCGGCCAAGGAGATGACGCTCTGCTTGATACACTGACTTCGGGCATGGGTGTAATGGCCTTGCGTTGTCGGCATCTCCATCTCCTCGTTGCGTCCCACAAAGACACCTCGATAGAGCGACGCTCCATAGTCGACGGCCGTGGACCTCACGGTGCGTCGCACCCAGCGGTCGAGCTGGGGTGCATGGAGGCTTGCCAGCAACACATTCAAATCCCTCACACCTTCAGCCGACGGAACTACCAGCAACGTCCCCCCTTCCGTCACCCATTGCGACAACTGTTGCACCTCGCCGCTGGTCAAAGTGCGGGGTTCATTGAGAACCACGAAATCGTACTGCGTCAGGTCGTGCTGCAGATGCCTGACCTGCTGATATTCAATAGAGGTATCGGCAGAAAAAAGCCGTTTCAGGCTTTCGTTAGGCTTGTCGCCGTCAATCTGCAACACACGGATGCGGTCGCCCACACGGAAGGTAAAGTGGTAACTGTCGTCGAAAGTGACAGGATAGTCTTCAATGACGACACGACCGTCAATCCAGCCCGCATGGTCGAGCGGAAAAGCCAACGTCGTTTGGGCGGTGGCATCGGAAGCTATATCGACGGTGGTCACAGCTCGCTCACGACCATCGACCAGCAGTTTGACGGGCATCTTCTCGGCATCACGGCTGCCGCTGTTGCGCAGAACGACCTCGACCCTTACCGTGCCGCCGACAAAATAGGCCGGCGCGTCAAGTGTCACACTGTCGATAAACAGATTGTCGGCCTCGACGGCGCCCAACGGCACCAAGGTGAACAAGACATTGCTGTCGGCCTCCTCTTCCCTCACCGCGAGGAGGCGGTCCAAGTCGGCCGTCGACTGCTGGAAATCGCTGATGATATAGGCATGCCGGTTAAGAAGTGCCGACTGGCGCATAAAATCAAGTTGCCGTGCCGCCACAGCGCTCATCAGCGGTGCCGCTGGCGACGGCTCCACCTCGTCGAGCGCCGTATATAACTCGTCGCGACTGAGCCAGCGCATCTCACTGCCAGCCATATCGTTGGTGATTAACTGGTAACGGTCGCCGACAGAATATGCCTCGGCCACCTCGCGAGCTTTGCGGCGTGCAGCATCGAGCAGACTGCCCTCCGCGCCAGCGTTCTCCATGCTGAACGAATTATCAATATAGATGCTCACCGCCGAGCTTCCTTGGCGTATCGTCTTGTTCCCCGTCGCGGGGACTGAGACTGGCTGTGCGAAGGCCAGCACTAGGAACGCCACTGCAAGAACCCGCATAGCCAGCACCAGCCACTGCTTCAGCGTGTGACGGCGACGCTGCTCGGAGTGCAGTTCACTTAGCCGCTCCACATTGCTGAAGTACACCTTACGGTAACGCCGGAAATTGAATAGGTGCACGATGACAGGGATAGCCAGTGCCAGCAGCCCCCATAGAAAAGCAGGTTGACTAAACAGCACGCTCGCCCTCCTTTCTCCTTATCTCCTTATCTCCCGGCTCCTGTCCACTATAATATTTACATACTTCCGTCAAACCACATTCCCCACACTTCGGCTTGCGCGCCTGACAGACATAGCGACCATGCAGGATGAGCCAATGGTGTGCCTTGGGGATGAGTGCTTCGGGGATATACTTCACCAGTTCACGCTCCGTCTGCAGAGGCGTCTTGCTATTGACCGTCAAACCAATACGATTTGCCACACGGAACACATGGGTGTCCACCGGCATGGCGGGGCGGTCGAAATAGACCGCTTCCACCACATTGGCCGTCTTGCGTCCCACACCTGGCAAACGCTGCAGCTGCTCCCTGTCGTCGGGCACCTCGCCACCAAACTCCTCCACCAGCATCCGCGATAGCCCCGCCAGATGATGGCTCTTGCTGTTGGGATACGACACCGAGTGTATATAGTCGAATATCTGTTCCTTCGTGGCCTGGGCCATCGCCTCGGGCGTCGGGTAGGCAGCGAAGAGCGCCGGAGTGACCATGTTGACACGCTTGTCGGTACACTGTGCCGACAGCACCACGGCCACCAGCAGTTGAAACGGCGTTTCATAGTGCAACTCCGTTTCCGCCACAGGCATAGCCTGCTCGAAATATTCAATCACACGTCTGTACAACTCGTTCTTCCTCATATAGCAAACTCCAGATAGGTCAACACTGGGTAGTGGTCCGACATATCGGACTTGATGCGGCGATAACTCAAACAGTCGAGGCCCTCGTTATGGAACAGCATGTCGATACGGAATTGAGGGAAGCCCCCATTGTAAGTGTGGCTGTATCCAAAGCCTTTATCCCGGAAGGTATCGCGCAATTCCTTACCAATCTGTCGGTAAAGCCACGAGCCGGGGATGTCGTTCAAATCGCCGGCCAGCACCATAGGCACTGAACTGTCGGTGACGACAGGCTTGATACGCTGTGTCCACTCGTTCTCGTGACAGAGGATAGTTTCCTTGACCTTGCCCAGCGTACGGCGCGACGACTCCTGCACCTCGCCCCGCCGCATGCGCTCAATCTCTTCGCGGTCGGCATCGTTGAAACGGTAACTGTCCATGTGTATGCAGCACACGCGGAACCGTTGTGCAGGACCTCCCGACGAAGACTCTTTCAATAGCTCCACCAGCAACTTCTCGCTGTCGATACGCGTTACATACGTGATAGGCAGACGACTGAAAACCACCGTGCCATAGGGCGTGCCGTTCCTCGCCGTGTGGGCTCCGTAATAGTGGTTGTAGCCCAACAGCACCAAACTGTCGGTCAACGCCAGCCTTTTCGGGGCAGCATACTCCTGCATGCAGAGTACATCGGGCTGATGGCGGCGCACCAGCGACAAGAATATCGACGCATTGCTGTCCGACTGCTCAGGACGGTTGTCAGGCCCTTGAAATTGATGTACATTGTATGTCATCAGCGACACCGCATAGGGGTGCTCGCTCGCGTCGGGCACCTTGGTCGTGCCACCCACTTGGAAGAAGAATCCCAGCGTGCCCCACCGCAAAGCGATGACTGCAGCGCTGAGCAGCCACGTCCAGCGCCGCAGCAGCAGCCACAGTAGAATCATCACCACGTTGGCCGCCAGCAAGGGCAGATAGCCATACGCCAACACACTAGGCAATATGGCACGCGACGGCGCCACTGTGCCGGCCAACGTCGTCAGCAGCAACCCAAACGCCAATAGTACGTTGATAACAAATAATATAGCGCGTATTACCTTCATCTTTATTCCGATGCAAATTTACATATAATTCTCCAATTATACACACTGGCCATCGAAAAAAAACAATATCGGGCACATAATAATTCGCCTCGTGACGATTTCTTAATGTTAAAAAAACATAAAACATCACCTCTTGTGAACCAAACACGGGTAGTTTTGCGTCTTATATGTGTATTGATGAAAAAAGCAAAGAATAATATCGTACTCTTGTTGTTGCTGGTAGTGGCAACCTCGGCCTGCGGCCAGACGGCCGTGGGGCGCGACTTCTGGGTGACCTGCTACGGCTCTCATAGCGGTGATGTCTACCACGACCATGTGCCGTCGTTGGTTATCGTGGCCTACGAGGCCTCCTCGGTCTCGATTGCCAATCCCCTGACCGGCTGGGAAACCTCCGTTACGTTGGCGGCTGGCGGCAGCGCCAGTGTGGAGGTGCCGTATGTGCAGGTGCTATGCACCCAGCACAACCAGATTGTTTCCCGTGCGCTACATGTTACCACGACGGGCGACATCAGCCTCTGGTATGTTCAGCGTATGACTGGCAGCAATGACATGACGATGATACTCCCGACACAGAGTTTGGGTCGGCAGTACATCATGCAGGACTATCCCGGATTTCGCAACACCCCGGGCCTGGCGGTGGCGGCGGTCGAGGACAGCACGGTGCTGACCTTCACCTTTCCGCCAGGCGAGAACGTACCTGGTCTGGCCAGCAACCCCCACACCGTCACGCTTGACGCGGGTCAAGCGTATTTTTTGACGGAGGATAATAACGGCGGTTCGTTCTGTGGCTCCTTGGTGGAAGGCAACCATCCTTTCTTCCTGATGCAGGGTAATATGCTTGCCATGGTTCCTGCTAGCGGAATGCCCGGCGATTGCATCTTCGAGCAGGCGCTGCCCATCGATTACTGGGGTCGGCATTTCGTCTTGGTGCCCACGGTGCGTGAGTCCGATGGCGACCGGGTACGGGTCACCTCGTCGGCCGACGGCTGTGTGCTACGGGTCGACGGACAGCAGGTGGCTGTCATCGACTGTCGTGAGACGTATGAGCTCTACCTACCGCGTGACACGGCCCATCGTCTCGATGCTTCGCAGCCAGTCATGGCGATGCTCTACCTCAGCAGTACCGATTACGGTGGCGAGGGTGGCGACCCCTCGGTGGTGATGGTGGTGCCGGTGGAGCAAGGTGTCAGTAAAGTGACTTTCCGCGAGCCCATCGCCTCACTTCCGGCTGCCGACAGCTATGTCAATATTGCCGCTCGTACGGCCGACGTGTCCCACATCACCTTCGACGGGACTCCGATCGACACCTTCTTCCATCCTGTCGACAGCCTCTTCTCCTATGCCCGGGTGCCGATCAGCAATGCGGTGCACCACATTGTCAACCCCGTAGGAACTTTGACGAGCCACTTCTATTGGCTCGGATGGCGCGCTAGCGAGGCCGCTATCTGTGACATAGCTTTCCGCCATCTTGACCGGGTACAACTGCTGACAGACGGCGAGGAACGGTCGCACTATGCCATCTGTCAGGGTACCACGGTACATTTCCTTGTGACAGGAGTCATGTCGGCACAATGGATGATGGATTCGGTACCACTGATGACCACCTCCCCCGAGATGGACTATAGGTTCGACTCGGTGGGAAGTTTCTTGGTGGAAGCAGTGCTGCACGACGACTTCGATACGTCGCTGCACGACACGTTACAGGTCACCATCAGCGTGTACCCCACCGCCGCCACGTCCGAGGAGGACAGCGTCTGTTTCAATGCCACCTACCACTGGCACGGCCGCACCCTCGAGGAAGGCGGCACCTATGTGGACTCGCTAGTCACGGTTTGGGGGTGCGACTCGGTTGTCACGCTGACACTCCATCAGATAGAAAAGCCCGACGTGGCGTTGACGGTGGATATCGACTGCGCTCACCTAAGCTATTCGCTTACACTCAGCGGTGCACCCAGCACTTTCGTCTGGAACTCAGTGCCCCCCGACATCTCCTTGGCGGGTCATGAAAACGATAGCACCATATATCCCTATCCAGATATAACCACCTGCTACACGGTTAACATCGACTACCAATGTCCTTTCAGTGAGAGTGCCATCTTGCAGCCAATATCCCTACCACATGCGCGAGTGCGGACCCTTCCAGAATACCTTACACTCGACAATCAAGAGCTGATGGTCTGCGACATTACAGAAGGCTCGACAAACCGGACATGGCTTATCAACGGAATCCCCATGGGCGATGGCGAAAGTTGCCTCTCGGTGAGTGAAATAGACGTCAGAAATGATAGCGTGGCGGTGACACTCATTGTCTTCAACGGCACCTGCTACGACACCATCACCATCGGAGTGCCCATCCTGCACATCAACCTCTGGGCTCCCAACGTTTTCACACCCACTATCGAGAGCAACCAAGAATTCGAAATAATCACCACAGGAGTGGCTGAGGGCGAACTAGAGATATACGACCGCCAAGGGCGACTGATAGTCCATGCCGACGACTACCGGCTCGGTTGGGACGGCACTCGCAACGGCATTCCTCTCCCTCAAGGCACTTACGTATGGCGCCTTCACTACCATACCACTTGGTTCCCTGAGCAGTGGCACACGCGGGTGGGTACAGTGACGTTGCTGCGATAGACCATTCGCTTATTGGCGCGGTAGGAACTGTACGTCGCGGGGGGCAATAAGGCCAAGAGAGATGGCCTTGGCAACGCGGGCAGCACTCTTGTTGACGATGCCAAGACGGCGTGAGAGGTCTTTCTGCCGCTCCTGGATAGCCTTGTCGTTCTCGTCAAGCTGGTGTGATATCTCATTGGCTGTGCATCCGGCGGCCTCGAGCAGCAACAGACGGTGCTCGGTAGGGCTAAGGTCGAAATCGAGGTCGTGACTCTCCACCATACGGAAATAATGCTCGGCAGCCTCTTTGAGGGTGAGCATCACGGGGTAGTTGAAATAGCACTTCTCACCGCGTTCAAGACAAGCGATGGCTCGAAGAATATTCTCGATGGAGAAACCTCCGGCGGCGTTCTTGCTGACAAAGGCGCTGGCGCCGAGGCTGAGGGCCTCCATCACCACACGGCCTATGTCGTGTACACGCTGCATACGGCCCTCCTCCATGGGCGTGGGATTGTCGAAACGGCCCGAGAAGATGATAATCTTCACGTCAGGGTAGCGGTCATGGACGCGACGGGTAATCATCAGCCCTCCTGTAGGTTCTCCTTGGAACTCCATATCGACCAACAGATAGTCTGGAGGGAGCGCGTTTTCAAGAGCTGCGAGAAGCGCTGGACCATCGGCAAAGGTGTCGACCATCTCGACGCGGCGCATGACGCTGCCGTCAACATCGCCACTTTCAACCTGAGCGGAAGAACGCTCATTCATCTCCATCTTGACGACTTTGCGTATCAAAGGCTCGTCGTCGACCATCATAACTCTAATATTACTCATGATTGTTGTTTTTCAGCCAGTAAGATATGCATAACGGTGCCCTTGCTCACGGTGCTCTCAACCCAGAGTTTACAACCGCGGCGGGTGAGGTCGTCGTGCTTCTTGATGATGTAGCGGCAAAGAATAAGTCCGAAGCCGTGCTCCCCCTGCACCTCCCTGTCGGCACGGAAGAGGTTCTCCTGCTGCTCAGGCGTCATGCCGCTACCGGTATCGCTGACAGTAATCTCCACAAACGGACCTCCCTCTTCCGACCTCCGACTTCCGACCTCCACAGTTCCCTGCTCGGTATGCTGCAGGGCGTTGGTGACGAGGTTGCGTAAGAGGATAACCGTCAGCAGACGGTCGCCCCAGATGGTAAGCGGCGTGGCTTCGAAGAGGAGGTCGACGCCAGCATGAGGAGTGACAACCTGGGTGCGCACCTCATCGAAGACCTCCTGCAAGGGAAATACCGAGGCATTGAAGACGAGACCGCTGGGTATTGACAGGCGAGTCCAGTTCTTGATATTATCAAAGGTGCGGAGCAGTTGTTCGAGCACTTCGGAACGCACTTCGGAAGAGAGGTTGGGGTTGCGGAGGTAACCTATGAAGGGGCTGACATCATGACGCATGACGCTGAGGCAGGTCTCCACATTGGCGATACGCTCCACATCTCGTCGTTTAGAGGCTTCCAGTTCCCGTTTCTCACGGTGCAGGCGGCGAGCATTGACCCACAACAGCACCGTCAGTGCAAGAAGCACTACCAGCAGCACGCTGACCACTTGGGCGGTATGTGTCATCCAGCGGCTGCGACGTGTAGCAGCTGTAAGCGTTTGCTGTAGCACGAAGTCGTCCTTCTCGTTCTGCTTGATATATTCTTGCAGGTCGACATAATGCTCATACCACTGGCGTGCCTGGTCGGGCGATGAAGCCATGCGGCTGCGCAACAGCACGTCGAAGTAGCCTATCTCCATCTTGGGAGCAGCAAAAGGCTTCCATGTGCCACGCAAGGAACGCCATTCCTCCAGCACATCGTGAGCCTTGGCCGTATCGCCAATCAACAAAGCGTAACGTGCCGTCGAGATGGTGCCACCCAGCATCTGATAAGGATCTCCATAATCGAAGAAGACTCGGCGCGCCTCGTCATAGAGTGCCAAAACGCTGTCGGGAGACACACTGCCTGGCTGGCTTTTCAACGACCATGCCGTCATCTGCAGTGTATTGGCATAGTTGAACGGGCAAAACGCCGATGGGTTGAGGTCAAGAATATCGAAGTTACTCTCACAATAGTCCAACGCGATGTCGCTCTCGCCGGCACTCTGCCACCCGTAGGCAAGGGCGTAGTTGAGAGCCATGTCCTGGGCGTAGTCCACCTGCAGCATGGGACGACGGCTCTCCACCTCCTGCAACAGTGTGCGCACATCGTCCTCACGTCCGTCACGATAGTGGAAGTTGAGCACCAACATGGTGATGTAATACTCTGTCTGTGCATAGTTGTAGAGCAAGTTGTCGCGACTACGGTCTAGCACATGACTGCGTCCGATATCATAAAGGAGCTGATATGAGTCGGCAATCTGGCAATCGCGTTGCAACAAGCGTGAGCGCAACAGTTGGGAGATAACCCACTCAATATCGCCATTGCGCATACTTTCCTCCCTGAGGTGTACCGTCTTGTCGACAATGTCGAGCATCAAGTTGGCGTTCTGTCGGTCGCTCTTCTGGTAGTAGGCAAAAGCCATATTGTTGCGTGCCCGCAACGATCCATCAACATATTCCGGCAACGAGTCCCCGATGTATTGTAACACCCGCTGTGATAAAGCGATACAACTATCGGGGTCGCGGTAACGGTTGACGAAAGCTTCTTTGTTCATTCCGTCGACACGGGAGCGCTTCAGCGGGTCGATGGAACGCCCTTCATGACATCCTGTCAAAAAAGTCGCCGCCAGAACCAGGTATAGACCAATCTTTTTCATACCCGCACGGTTAGAAGTCCTCGTCGTCCGAGGAATAGACTGTCTTGGAGAAGGTGGTGAGCCATGTGGTCACTTCGCTTCGGTTATTGCCAATATGGTAGCGGAAAGCTCCCAAGCCGTCTTTCTCAACACGACGTTTGTCGGCAGGCAGCGCCTTGACGGCATCCTCGACAGTGCCCATGGAGGAATAGATTACCAGCTCCTGCGACATGAGGTCGTAGCGGAAGAAGTACCAGTGGTCGCGTGCCGCCTCGAGGTAGAAGGTCATGTACTGCGCATTGCCGCGTTTGTTGATTTGGGCTTTCAGACGCACGTCAAGCCCGACGGGCTTGCCTGCAATGGCCGCCAGGCCCACCTTCCCATCGCAATAGTAGCCCACGCCGGGCATATACTGCCATCTTACACGGTCGAAGAGCAACATGGTGCGCATTGGTTCGGGGATGGCGGTGAGACGTCCTTCGCTGCTGTAGTCGGCATAAGCCTTGGCGCCACGCTCGTCGCCCAGATGGTACATCAAGGCGTGACGCATCTCGCCGTTGGAAGCGGGTGCAGTAGGCATCAGTCGTAGGTCGTCTTTGATGGCGGCGGCAACGGCGGCCACCACCTCGTCAGCCAACGGGAAGTCGATACCGAATACCGTAGCGAGGTGGTCTTCGTTATTATCCTTGATGCCAACGGAGGCTGTACCGTAGGCATAGAAGCGGGCTTGTGTACGCTTGAGGGTGAAATCCATAAGGCCTTCGCCTTCCACTCGGCAATCGGTGGTGCTCAGACTAAGATACGGCGCCACGACAGCATCGGGATTAGCGACCTTCTCGGCAGAGCCAATCAAATACTTCTGGCTGCCGCTGTAATGCGTCAGCACGCCGTGAGCCGAGAGCAACTCATTGTCGGTGGAACGCTCGTTGGTGAGGAACGCTGGACGCGGCTCAAGGGTGGTCTTGTCGATAAGTATGGCAGCACTGATGCGCTTGCCTTTCCAGTCGGTAGGTATCTCGGGCACCTCGACATGTATCGAGTCGGGGTCGGTATAGCCAGCATAGGCCAGCAAGCCCATCTGCTCCTGTGGCACACAGTAGTGCAACAGACGCACGCCGCCGTCGAACCAGAGCAGTTTGCGGTTGCCTTCCATACGTACCTTGCCGGCAAAGCCGAATGCGGAGCTCAAGGTGAACTGTGTATTCTCATTGATGCTACCCGTCCCCATAGTGGTGCCTGAGGTATTCACGCTGATGTCGTTGAGGTAGATGCGCTGGCGTTTCTCTTCGTTCGGCTCGTCCTCGGGGTAGAGGATATAACCCTTACCGGTGTAACTGCGTGCTCCGTTGATGAGGAGATAGGCTTCAGTGACGGTGTGCCAGGCGTTGGCACGGTCGCATACGAGGCTGGCGTTATTAAGCACTCGCATGTCGCCCCCTTTGGTGATATGCACCGAGTCGCCGGCAGGGGCTATGGCCGCATCGGCCACGGTGATGAGATATACGCCACGCGAACTGAGGTCGGCCTGCTCGTAACGGTAGGTGCTGATGAGCGAATGGTACGTGAGGCCCTCACGCTTGGGGTCGGTGCTGACGAATCGGGCACCCGGCAGGTCGTCGGCCTTGGGCAGACGGAGATGGATGTCCATGGCATCCAGCCCTTCGGTGGTGGAGCGCTGTGAATTGGCAATGTCGAGGATGTGTCCGTCCATGTCCCAATAGAAGCGGTCAGCCCAAGCCTCGTACTGCATCATGGCCAGGTCAGTCCGTGAGGGACCGTTCGGCATGGTGAGTTCGGCACGGCGACCGTCATAGTCTACACGCGACTGTATGTTGTCAGCCTCGAAGGCTGTGGTAGCGAAGGTGTTGCTGCGGAGGGTGAAGGAACTCACGCGGGCATTCATCTCACGTGAAAGCAGTTCAAAACGACGGCTGGCGAGCGTAGCCTCGCGTACTGTGGCGGTACCCGATGCCACAGCGCCGTGGGGCATCAAGGCCAGATGGCCTCGCAGGGTGGCTTCGTCACGGTACATCACGAGGGGATTGCCTTTGGGCAGCGTGGCAATGTCAAGCGAGTCGCGGTAAGGGAGCCAATGGTACGAGGTGCGGTCACCGTGTACGGCGGGGTAGCCCTGTTCCTCGCGCACCACGACGGTGTCGGTCAAAGCCACCGTCGAGTCGGGCAAGAAAAGGAAGTTGGTCGAAGTGCTGTGCGAGGTAAGGTAGTCGACATGGCCGGGGCCGTGCAGACCGCCGGAGTCGAGACGCAGCACATTATGATAGACACCTTTGCCGCCATAGGCAGGCAGACCGCCGACAGGCGTCTGGGTGACAAAGCCCAGGAAGTAGTCGCGCTGCACTTTCAATGGCTCGCGAATGTCGGGGAAGATGCCCGCCGACGTGAGCACGCCGCCGAACTCCAGACTGTCAACCTTGAAGTCGGCCAGGCTCTGCAGCGAGAAGGGCTCAATGGTGTAGTAGAAACTCTCACGTTTGTACTGCCCATCCTGGATGGCTTTGCGGTTGTAGTACACGTAGCAGTTCTCACGGCTGTCTAGGATGGGATACTCTTTGTTCTTGGTGAGACCGCTGTGGTTGTCGGGACGGTCGATGTGCAACGTTCCCACGAGGTCGGACAGAGGCGTGCGCACCAACTGTTCGAAGTCGGGATTAGTAAAATCGGGCACATAGAACTCCAGCCTGTTGATACGCGGCATCTCGAGAGTGTATTTCTCGTAGTCGAAGTCACAGTCGGTCACCTGCAGGATAAACTTGTTGCATTCCACTTTGCCGCTGAAGTGCATGGATCGGTTGCGTCCCACACGCACCGTGTATCCGCTGGCTGAGTCGGGGTGCACCACCACCTGATGACTATCGCTTACAACGAACTGTTCCACACCACGGACGACGAGGTCGTTATCATTCAGACTCATGCGGGCATTGACGCCACGTGTGGTGCTCTCCAACGACAGCGCGTCGTAGTCGAACCCTTTGGCACGTGAGTTGGCTTTCACATAGTCTTCCAGTTTCTCCTTGACCAGCACACGGTTGGTGATTTCGTTGTAGGTCACCAGTCCGTAACGGCACAGCGTGTGGATCATCAGCAGTGTCTGGCTCATATCCAGGCCGATGTGGTTGGAGAAGCCCTTGACGCCGAACGACCACGAGTTACTCTCGGCATAGTCGTAAACACGCCGTACGGGACTAATCTCGTCAATACCTTGTATGTCGCGGTATTTGCGGTAAGTATAACAGTTAGAACTCTCAAACTGGGCTGTGCTGATGCCTCCACTGGAAGCAAGATTGGAGAACTCCAGTCGCTGCTGGTCCTTAAGCCACACGATGCTCTCGCTGTAGATGTCGAGTTGGTGGTAGGTGTCGATATAAGGGCTATAGAACTTGCGTTGCTGGTCGTTGACAAGTGTAACTTTCTTCTCGGCAGGGAAGTAACGCACCGTGATACCGGCATTGCTGATACTGTCCTCTTCACCCAGATAGAAGGCCACCTGCGCATTCTCGGCCAACAGACGGTCGGGGGTTATGGTGAACTTGAGCGACGTGACGCTCATCTGCGGATGTCCGTCCTGATGGAATACCAGGTTGGCGGGATGCTTGCTCGAGGCGGTGATAAACTTCGAGCCGTTCATCATAAAACTGCCGCTGTAGTCCACCTCGGGCATGATGTTGCGTATAACGAAGTCGCGCTGGTAGGAACGGAAGCGGGGATAGGTATACTTCTCCGGCTCCATAGTGCCCTGCAGAGCCTCTTCGACACGACCGATGATGGGCTGGCTGAAGTAGTGTGTGTTGACAAAACTGACACTGTCGGCAGTAAATTTGGGCAACTTGACCTCGGCCTTGTAGGTGCGCAGGTCGGCGTAGCAGGCTTCGGCGCCGAGCCCCGTGCGGGCCCAGTCAAGACGGCCACCCTGACCGTGCCACAAACCTTCACGATAGTCAAACCAACCACGGGTGCCGTGCAATGTATTCCAGTCCTTGCTGGAGGCGTAGTTCAGGTCGGCAGGGGCGTCGATGCGCACCACTATGGCACCATTCTCCACCACCAAGCGGAAAGGCGTCTGGGGGCCGAAACTCCACTCGCTGGTAGCTGAGCGGTAGAGCACACGGTCGCTCAGCAGCAGCTCACTCCAAGAGACAAAGTCATTGATGTACTTCGCCTTGGAATTCTTCTTGCGGTAGGTCTCCATGGAGGCCACCCACCCCTCAAGGTTCTGCGTTCCAGCGTAGGCCGTCAGCACACGTGTGAAGTTCACCAGCTCCGGGATTGCTTTGATCTTCACACCCACCGCATAGCTGTAAAGGTTGGTGACTCGCTGCTGCAGCCCTGCATCCATAGCAGCATAGGCTGCGCCGAAGGCTTCCACCAACTTGGCATTGTCCTTTTGCACACTCTTGTCTGTGGTGCTCTTGTTGAGATACTCCTGCAGGTCGGCGGGCAAGGTCTCGGCGGCAAAGTCGGCCGTTACTTTGGGGCTCTGCGCCATCAGCGGAAGCGAACATGCCGCTGTCAGCAATATTAATAGCAGTTTCTTCATCCTACTGAGGCTTTGAGTTTTTCGGCGTTCTCGGCGAGTTGGAGTGCTTCGATACACTCCTCGATATCGCCGTCCATGAAGGCGGGGAGGTTATGCATGCTCCAGCCGATACGGTGGTCGGTGACGCGGCTCTGGGGATAGTTGTAGGTACGCACCTTCTCGCTGCGGTCGCCCGTGGCCACCATGGTCTTGCGTTTGGAGGAGAGTTCCTCCATGTATTTGTTGTACTCACGCTCATAGAGGCGGGTACGCAGAATGGCGATGGCCTTTTCTTTGTTCTTGATTTGCGACTTCTGGTCCTGCATAGAGACAACGATGCCAGTGGGGATATGGGTCAGTCGGACGGCCGAATAGGTGGTGTTGACGCACTGGCCTCCAGGACCTGAGGCACAGAAAGTGTCGATGCGCACATCGCTCATATTGAGCTCGACGTCGAACTCCTCGGCTTCGGGCAGCACAACGACGCCGGCGGCACTGGTGTGGATGCGCCCCTGCGTCTCGGTGGCGGGCACGCGCTGCACACGGTGCACACCCGACTCATATTTCAGCAGGCCATAGACGCCCTCGCCGGTGACGGTAAAGGTAATGTCCTTGTAGCCTCCCGAGGTGCCTTCGTTGAAATCGGTGACTTCGACTTTCCAGTGTTTCTTCTCGCAGTAGCGGGTATACATGCGGAAGAGGTCGCCGGCAAAGATACAGGCTTCGTCGCCACCCGTGCCACCACGAATCTCCACCACGGCGTTCTTCGAGTCCTGCGGGTCAGCAGGGATGAGCAGTATGCGGATCTCCTCCTCCATCTTCTCACGACGTTCCTGGCTGGAGGTGAGCTCCTCTTTGGCCATCTCACGCAACTCGGGGTCTTTCTCGTTTTCCAACAGTTCCTTGCATTCGGCGATGGTGTCGAGCAGCGCCTTGTAGTCCTTGTAGGCTTTCACCACAGGCTGCAGGTCTTTGTAGTCCTTCGACAATTTCACATACCGTTTCATGTCCGCAGTCACCTGCGGGTCGTTCATCTGTTGTTCTATCTCTTGATAGCGGCTGTAGATGGCTTTAAGTTTGTCTAGCATATCGGTTTGAGAGGTTATCGGAAAGGGGGTGCCCTTTCCCGTTGTTCATTTATCTTTTTCCCTTTAATGGGATACGTTGTTCTATCATGGTGTTCAGGGTCGGGCTGACACGCCAGGCATAGACCGCCGTCAGGAGGGCGGAGGCCAGCACGAGGGTCTTCAGCACCGCGTCGACCAAAAGAGTGATGAGTGAGGGGTGATGAGTGATGAGCGGCGTCAGCAGGGAGGTCCACACAGCATTGAGAATGAAAGCGGCCGCCATCAACGCCACCACCTTGATCTGCGCCGCCGAGAAGAGGCACACATGCAGCCGCCACCACAGGTAGGTCAGCAGGGCGGTGAAGTAGAGCAGGTAACTGAGCAGCGTGGCCGCAGCCGAGCCGTCGATGCCCCAGAGGCCGATGAGCCACGTGTTGAGCGCGATGGCACTCAGCGTCAGCAGGGCGATGAATATCAAGGCACGCGAATAGTAGCGCGAATAGTTGAGCACGTCGGTGCCTATGGAGAATGACGAGTTAACCACTTTGGCGAGACTCATGATGAGAACCACTCCCACGCCGCCGGCATAACTGGCACCGTTGGGGATGAAGGCATAGAGTGTGTCGAGGTTGATCCAGATGATGTAAAAGATGGTGAGGCTCACCAACAGCTGGTGCAGGCTCACCTGCCGCGTGAGACGGTTCACCTCGCCCCAGTTGCCTTCCTTCACCGCCGTCGCCACCACAGGACGCGAGATGGCTCCCAGCGAACGGTAGGGCACCTCGACAACATTGGCGATATAGCTGGCGATGGCGTATACGCCCGTTAGAGCGGCACCCGCCTTGGCGCCGAGGAAGAGCGAGTTGATGAGCGGTATATTGCCGGCCAACACCGTGGCGGTCATAAAGAGCGTGTAACGGCCCGTCTCACGTACCCGCTCCCGCGTGAAGAAGCGCCAGTCAAGACGGAAAACACTGATGTCAAACTTGACGATACGCAGCAGATAGAAGAGGTTGAGCAGCATGGCCACCGCATAGCTGCCACAGAAAAGCCACACAAAGAGGTCGAGCGAGATAAGGCGGTAGCCGTAGAGCAGGTAAGCGCCCAAATTGAAGACCCTGATGCCTACCTCACGCACCATCTTGGGCACCGTGATGCGCATCAGCACCGACGCGTTGGTCTCGAACACCGTCATGTACAGCGCAAAGAACGTCAGCATCGGCAGCAGGTAGAAATAGTCGGCTATCAGGGGCGACTTCTCGCTATAGAGCTCCACCAGTGGGCCATGGAAAACCAACAGCAGCACGCCCACCAACAGAAAACCCGCCAGCGGCAGCAGCAACGAGAGACCGAAGACTCGGTTGCCGTAATGGGGGAAGAAACGCACCGTGGAGGCGTTGGTGCCCAGCTGCGCCAGACAGCTGAAGAGCATCGCCGCGTCGACCATCACGCGCGTCAGTCCCACCTCCTCTTCGGTAAGGTAGCGCGTCAGCACGAAGAAGGTGATGACGAATCCTATCGCCACCCCCAGGTAGTTGGCCAACGCCCCTTTGATGCTCTGCCGCGCTATGACGCCCATGTGGTCTGCTTTTTATATATTATACCTAACTCGTAACGTGCATGCAAACATTTTATTGTACGATAATAAAATTTATCGTACTTTTGCACTCCGAAGATGAGACATTACGCCCTGATAGGATATCCTTTAACGCACTCTCTTTCAAAGGAGTTGTTCGACCGCCAGCACTTCGCTGACGCCGACTATCGGCTGTGCCCCATGCCCTCACTCGAGAACCTGCGCGAGTGGGTGGCGCGAGAGCACATCGACGGCTTCAACGTCACGTCGCCCCACAAGCAAACCCTCCTGCCGCTGCTCGACGACCTTAGCCCTGAAGCCTGCGCCATCGGCGCAGTGAATTGTGTACGCGTTGAAGAAGGCCGCCTCATAGGCCACAACACCGACGCCCCCGCTTTCCGCGACACGCTGGTGAGGACAAAGAATTTCAGGCAAGCCCTCATCCTCGGCACCGGCGGTGCCGCCCGCGCCGTAGCCTACGCCCTCGACCAACTCGGCATCCCTTACCTCTTTGTCAGCCGCACCCCTGAAAAGCACCCCGACGCCATCGGCTACGAAAAACTATCAACTTTCAACTTTCAACTTTCAACTTTAATTGTCAACGCCACCCCCGTCGGCACCTACCCCGACATCAACCGTAGTCCTCTGGCCAGCGACCACTGGCCACCAACCATCGGTCTCGTCTACGACCTGGTCTATAACCCCTCCCCCAGCCTGCTGTTGCAACAGGCCTCTGCGGCAGACGCCGCAATACAAGACGGTTTGGCGATGCTGCACCGCCAAGCCGAGTTGAGCTGGGAAATATGGGGGTTGGCCTCCGACCGTTAACGCACTATCACATCCAGCTCCGGCTGCCGCGTGCGTACCCGGAGCCAGGTCTGCAGCTGTTCCATCTCAAGCGCAGGCTCTTCGTCACCGGATTTTAGTTTCACCAACGCGACGGTCTCGCCGCCAACACGTCCCACCGCCACCGACTCCACGTCGGGGAAGAGAGGCACCGCCTCCTCAGCGATGCGTACCGACAACGTGTCATACTGTGTATAGGACGACAACTGCGCGCTGAGAGCGGCAAGCTGCACATTCAGATTCGACTGCTGGTTGATGAGCGACAGATACTGGCTGTTGTCGCCTCCTTGAATAATATCCAACGCATAGCCCCCTAGGCTGTAACGCCCCATCCGGCTGCTGGACTCGGCAATCTCAGCGTCAGTGATGGTACGTCCCACGGCCACGACACGCAAAGTGTCGTGCTCCACCTTCTTGGAGAGTATCTGTGTACCGCTCTGCTGCAGCTCATAGTCGACAAACTGCGCCACATTACGTTCAAAAATGTTCTGCCGCACTATGTTGACCGTCATCACGGCGGCCGGCACCAAGGTGACAATCAGTATCACCGTGATGACACGACGGCCGTACTGCACCCGCTCGGGCGACAGCGACGGATTGGTGTGGAACCGCAGCAGCTTGACCCCCAAGAAAGTACTCAGGGCAATAAAAACGGTGTTGATGAAGAAGAGGTAGAAGGCCCCGAAGAAGTAGCTCCATTGCGCCGTAGCCAACCCGTAGCCCGCTGTGCACAGCGGCGGCATGAGAGCTGTGGCGATGGCCACGCCCGGGATGACCTGCCCCTTGCTCTTGGTGGTCAGCGCCAGCACACCCGCAGCACCGCCGCAGAAGGCTATCAGCACGTCATAGAGCGTCGGCGACGTGCGCGCCAACAGCTCGCTGCGCGCCTCACTCAATGGCGAGATAAGGAAATAGAGCGTCGCCGTGACCACCGAAATCAACGTCGCCACACCATAGTTCTTCAAAGCCCGTTTCAACAGGTCGAAGTCGTTGATGCCCACACCCAGGCCCATGCCGATAATGGGGCCCATCAGCGGCGAGATAAGCATGGCGCCGATGATGACCGCCGTCGAGTTCACATTCAACCCCAGCGACGCTATCAGGATGGCAAACATCAGAATCCACAGGTTGGTGCCCCGGAACACCACGCCGGCGCTCACCTGCTCCACCACCTGCCGCTCATCTTCTTTGTCACTCAACAGGTTAAAGTAATATTTGAGACTATCCCCAAAGTTGCGTATGCTCAGTTTCATGTCACAATTCTGTTTTTAAACACATAACGCCAAAGAGCCTCTTTTATTGCATATTGCACACCGTATGGAATGCATTGAGACATAGGCAAGTGTATCGTCACAAAAAATATTTCTCACCAATTATGGTGATTGTATGGATTTTTTTTTATATCTTTGCAGGCACGTATTTATTACTACGAAAACCAAAATATTAATCTTATAACATTAAAATTATGGCATTTAAAGGACAAATCATCATCGATACCGAGCGCTGCAAAGGCTGCGGAGTCTGTGTACCCGTGTGCCCGATGAAGTGCATCGCGTTGTCGAAAAATGTAAACGGCAAGGGTTACAACTACACCGAGACCGTGAATGACAGTTGCATTGGCTGCGCCAGTTGCGCCATGGTGTGCCCCGACGGCGTGATCTCCGTTTACAAGAAAAAAATCTAAACGAAAAGAAAAGAAAGGAATACTATGGCAAGAGAACTTCAACTGATGAAGGGCAATGAAGCTATTGCCCGCGCAATGATTGCCAGCGGTTGTGACGGTTACTTCGGTTACCCCATCACCCCGCAGAGCGAAGTTATGGAAACCCTGATGGCTGAGAAACCTTGGGAGACCACCGGTATGACTGTACTGCAGGCCGAGTCGGAGGTTGCCTCCATCAACATGGTCTACGGCGGTGCCGCCACCGGCAAGAAAGTCGCCACCTCGAGCTCCAGCCCCGGAATCTCGCTGATGCAGGAAGGTCTGACCTACCTCGCCGGCGCCGAAATCCCCTGCTTGGTGGTCAACGTCATGCGCGGCGGCCCCGGTCTGGGTACCATCCAGCCCTCGCAGAGCGACTATTTCCAGAGCACCAAGGGCGGCGGTCACGGTGACTACCAGCTCTACACCCTCGCTCCCGCCAGCGTGCAGGAGATGTACGACTTCGTGTTCGACGCTTGGGACATCGCCTTCAAGTATCGCAACCCCGTCCTGATCCTCTCCGACGGTGCCATCGGCCAGTGCATGGAGAAACTCTACACTCGCGACTATGTGCCTCGTTGGACCGAGGAGGAGCGCCGCGCCAATGCCCCTTGGGGCACTTGGGGCAAGCCGGCCACCCGTAACCACAACATCATCACCAGCCTTGAGCTCGACAGTGCCCGCCAGGAAGTCTTCAACCTGAAGCTGCAGGCTAAATACGCCGAGATGAAAGAGAAAGAGGTCCGCTACGAGATGCTCAACTGCGACGACGCCGAGTACATCATCGTCGCCTACGGTTCCAGCAGCCGTATCGCCATGAAGGCCATGCAGATGGCCCGCGAGAAAGGCATCAAGGTGGGTCTGTTCCGCCTGATCACCCTCTTCCCCTTCCCGACCAAACAGCTGGCCGAGGTTGCCGCCCACGTGAAGGGTATCCTTTGCGTCGAGATGAGCGCCGGTCAGATGATCGAGGACGTGAAGCTGGCCACCAAGTGCGGCGTGAAGACCGAGCACTTCGGCCGCTTCGGCGGTATCATCCCCACTCCCGGCGAGGTCCTGGAGGCTCTTGAAAACAAGATTATCAAATAAAGAAAGGAACAACAATGAATCAAGATATTGAAGCTCGCAAGCAAGAGCTGCTGAAAGAGGGTTACGAGGAGGTTTACACCCGTACCAAGGTGCTCACCGACGCCGTCATGCACTACTGCCCCGGTTGCGGTCACGGCACCACCCACCGCCTCATCGCCGAGGTTATCGACGAGATGGGCATTCAGGACAACGTCGTCGGCGTCAGCCCCGTCGGATGCTCCGTTTTGGCCTACAACTATTTCGATGTCGACTTCCAGGAGGCTGCCCACGGCCGTGCTCCCGCCGTCGCCACCGCCATCAAGCGCCTCAACCCCGACACCTATGTGTTCACCTATCAGGGCGACGGTGACCTCGCCGCCATCGGTACCGCCGAGACCATCCATGCCGCCAACCGTGGCGAGAACATGACCATGATCTTCGTCAACAACGGTATCTACGGTATGACCGGTGGCCAGATGGCCCCCACCACGCTGGTCGGCATGCGCAGCGCCACGACGCCCTACGGCCGTCGCGTCGACCTCAACGGTTATCCCCTCCGTATGACGGAGCTCCTCTCCACCCTGCCCGGCACCTACTACGTGACCCGTCAGAGCGTGCAGAACCCCGCCGCCGTGCGTAAGGCCAAAGCCGCTATCCGCAAAGCCTTCGAGAACCAGAAACTGAAGAAAGGCCTCAGCTTCGTCGAGATTCTCTCCAACTGCAACAGCGGATGGAAGATGACCCCTGTGGCCGCCAACAAGTGGATGGAAGACAACATGATGCCCAACTACCCCATCGGCGACATCAAAGTCGACGGCAAGATCGTTGAAGGCATCGACGCCAACCGTCTGGTTCTGGATCACCCGTTAACCGTTATGCAATAAAGTCCTTAAGGACCTTAAGGACCCTAAAGACCTTAAGGACCTTATTAAACAATTAAAAATAGAAAAACAATGACTGAAGAAATCATCATAGCCGGTTTCGGTGGACAGGGTGTCCTCTCGATGGGTAAAATCCTTGCCTACTCCGGAGTTATGCAGGACAAAGAGGTCAGCTGGATGCCCAGCTACGGCCCCGAGATGCGCGGCGGCACCGCCAACGTCTCCGTCATCATCAGCGATGAGCGCATCAGCTCGCCCATCATCAACCAGTTCGACACGGCCATCATCCTCAACCAGCAGTCGCTGGACAAGTTTGAGAGCAGCGTGAAGCCTGGCGGTCTCCTCATCTACGACCCCAACGGCATCACCCACGAGCCCACCCGCAAGGACATCAACATCTACAAGATCGCCGCTACCGCCAAAGCCCAGGAGCTCGGCATCAGCAAGGTCTTCAACATGGTGGTCCTCGGTGGCTTCCTCAAGCTGAAACCCATTGTCGACAAGCAGTACATCCACGAAGGTCTGGAGCACTCCCTGCCCCAGCGCCACTGGAACCTCATTCCCCAGAACGAGGAAGCTATCGAAATCGGCAAAGGCCTCATCGAAGCCGTCCAGACGCTGTAAGCATCTACCGACTTACATAAAAAAGGCTCTCATTGGAGAGCCTTTTTTCTTGTCTCTAAGTCAATGAGTCACTAAGTCTCATAGACTCAACGACGCAAGGACTCAAAGACTCAAGGTCTCACAGACTCAACAACTCGTCCTACGCGATGTCACCCATTACGTCGCCGGCGGCCCTGTGGAAGCCGACGCAGGTATAGCCTTATCATTTATGGCCGTCGGCCTACTTTCTGCCGACGGGCGAACCGGCGGCTGCGCACTCTCCTCTGTCTGCGGCTCGTTGTCTTCGGCCGTCTCGTCGCAGACGAGAGAGCCCACATAGGTCGTCTCAGCCCACAGCCCCTCGTCGTTGCTCACCAGGCCGTAGACATGCACCTCGCGCCCCACGAACATATCCGACAGCATGACGCTGACTTTCTTGTCCTTGCGGTAGACGGGCGCCGTCAGTATGCCCGTACTCCACTCGGGACAGTAGACATACAGCCGCACATAGTCGTTCCACCTCCCGCTGCCGCCCTCGAAACGCACCGTCAGCACATTGTCCGCCGTCCACTCCGGCGCCCCGTACACAGCCTCCTGCAGCGGCCCCGTGCTCAGACGCAACGCGCTGTAGTCCACCGTGAAGATACCCTCATTCAAAGAGAAGGCGTGCTGGTTCAGGTGCACGAAGAGGTTGTACGGCGTCATGCCCAGCTCGTACGACACCTCCTTGAAGCCCTTGTTGACGGCCGCACGCATCGTCGCCGCCAGCTGCACCTCCTGCCGGAACATCTCGCGGTGCTCCACCTGCCTGGGGGTGCGCGGATTGGCGGGATAGGGGTTGTGCGCCCTCACGCACCACCGTCCGCGCCACATGTAACCCACGACGGTCCCCAGCTTGCCGCTGAAGCCGCCCAAGTGTCCTCCTGTCTGCTTTGCCATCGCCCTATAGATTAAAGTTAATAACTACAGACGATAACGTAACATTCGACTACTTATTGCCTACTCGAGTAAATTTTCATAAATCGAGGATAATGACAGGAGTAGGTGATGAGTAAGAGGGGATTGAGCGAAAGTGCTGGGTTGGTGGAAGTTCGGTAGAGCCGAAAATGGAGCGTTTTGACGTAAATTACCCTTTCTGTACTCTTCCATCATCCCCTCCCTTTCTCCCTATATCCTCTTCTCACTCCCACCTGCGGAGGACTTTTGGGGCATTTTTCATCCCACTGACCCTCAACTCTTTACAAAAAACTTTCAAAAAAAAATTCACACCCCATGTCAGATTTCACCCGAAAAATGGGTATTTATTATTAGTAGTAGAAGCATATTTTGTTTAATCCGATGAAAAGATAAACCCATGAAACACACCAAAACCCTCTTTGCACTCCTCGCAGTGCTTTGCCTTCCCTTCGCCGCTTCGGCGCAATACTTTGAGTCGTGTGGAATCGCCTATGGTATCACTTCTGAGCAGACTGTCGAAGTTCTGTCGAACTACTACCTACAGGACACCCCTTACAGCGGTGCTATCACCATCCCGCAGACGGTGGAGCACGACGGCACCACCTATACCGTGACGGCCTTGGGTGAGTCGGCTTTCGAGAGTTGCACCGACGTCACCAGCATGACGCTGCCGGCCACCATCCGCAGCATCGGCTCGTATTGCTTCTACAACTGCAATTTCACCTCCCTGCAACTTCCAGATTCACTGCGGGTCATCAGCGACCACGCCTTCCTCTATTCCTGCGTCTCGTCACTGCACCTGCCGGCTTGCTTCGAGGAGTATGGCGAGTGCGCTTTCTGGGCGCGGAATCTGGCCTCTATCACCGTGGACGAGGACAACCATAACTACCATTCCATCGACGGCTGGCTCTACAGCAAGGACAGCCTCACACTCTGCATCGTACCCGATGGGGTGACGGGAACCATCAACGTGCCATCATATGTGAGGCATATCGGCAAGATGGCCTTCGCTTTCAACAGCCACACCACTGCAGTGTCGCTGCCCGAGGGTTTGGAGAGCATTGGCGCCTTTGCCTTCAATTGTTGCTCGGCTGTCAATAACATTGTCATCCCTGCGACCGTGACTAGCATCGGCATCTGTCCATTCTCCTATTGCCCGCAGTTGACCAACCTCACCATCGCCAGCGGCAATACCCATTATGTGATGGACGGCCTTCTGCTCTACAGCGCGGGCTACGACACGCTTGTCTCCTGTCACAAGTCGGGTGCCACCGTGACGCTGAACCCCAACGTGAAAGTGCTTGGCGGCTTCGAGAACAATACATGGTTACGCAATATCAATATTCCCGAGGGCGTCACCGACATCAGCGACAACTGCTTCAACGGCTGCCAAATCACCAATATCACGCTGCCAACCCACTTGCAGTCGATAGGACGGAAAGCCTTTTCCGAGAACGACCGGCTGACCAACGTCACTATGCCGCAGACACTGCTTTCGATGGGACAAGGCGCGTTTGAACATTGCTATGCGCTGACTTCTATTGATATCCCCGACTCGCTGCGTGTCATCCCCAAGGAGGCTTTCAACTCCTGCATCCGACTCTGTTCCATCACTTGGGGTAATGATGTCGAGGAAATTGGCGACTATGCTTTCTGGGCGCTGTCGCAAATGAGCAGCACACATATCACAGTTCTCGATTTCCCTGCCACGCTGCGCAAGGTTGGCGAAGCCGCCTTCGGCGCGTGCAACAACAACCTGCGGAATGTGCGTTTCAACGGGCCTGTCGACACTTTGGGCGAAGGAATATTCTACCATGCCAACCTCGGATGCCTTGTCTTCTCCGACGCGGTTCCGCCCGCCATCGTGGGCGAAGGCCCGCTCTATGACATCGGCAGCCTTGGCACTATCCTCATCCCCTGCGGCAGCCTCAACGCATGGCTGGCCGACAGCTACTGGGGGCTGTTCGTTAACAAATACCACGAAGACTGCAACGGCATCGACGATGGTACGCAGGCGCCCTCGCCTGCGGTATATGTCAGCAACGGCCGCATCGTGGTCGAAGGTGCCGACGGCGAGACGGTGCATATCTTCGACATGATGGGCCGCACAATTCACAATGAGGCACTGCCCACCGGTGTCTATATGGTCAAAGTCGGCGACCGCCTCGCCCGCAAAGTGGCTGTAATTCGATAAAAAACGCCAAGGAGTGTAAGATTTTGGGCCTCTCAAACGACTACATTAGTAGAAGTAAATAATAAACCCTGTAACGAAACGTTATAATTATATTATGAAACACATTGATAGTATCATTGCCCTGCTGGGAGCAGCAATACTCTTCGCCGCCTGCGGCAAGGACAATTCTACCCTCATTATCGGCAACTGGGCCAACACGGCGCAGTCGTATGAGATAACCGTCGCGGGGCAGGCGAATATCCCGGCGGGGACTATCAGCATGGAGTTCACCGCCGACTCGGTAATGATAGCCGACATGCGGTGCAACTGCATACCCAAGTGGGAACACTACATCCTCACCACAGAGAACGGCAAGCAGATACTGCATGTCGAAAACGGCATCCATGGCGACTACGTGGTAGATAAACTCACCGCCGACAAGCTAGTGCTGACCTCGCCCGACCCCAATATCGACATGGACTTCATGTACACCATGGAACGTTTGAGATGAAACGTTACTTATTATTGCTGTTTGCCGCCGTGCTGTTTTCAGGCTGCATGACAGTGAAAATGCAGAAGCCTACGGTGAAGAACTACCAGAGGGTGCTTGCCATGGAGAACCTTACACCCGTCACGGTGGAGCAATTGCGGCAGTTGATAGCCGCCGATACTACGCATTACAAGGTTGTGGTACTGACCAGTTCGTGCTGCGGCCCCTGCGAACTGGCCATGCGCGACGTATACCCAAGAAAGATGGCCGAGTGCGACAGCAGCCAGGTGTGCTGGTACTTCGTGGAGACAGATTACAGTTCGGCACAGTATATGGACGAAGTGTTCCGCCGCCATGGTATCACCTCGCCCCGCTACTGGATCAACGACACCCTGCCGCAGTACCGCCCACTGATGGTGAAGAACATGTGGACGGTAGTGTGGAACCTTATCTGGCATTACGGTGCGAGCTTCGAGGATTTGGGATTGGTAGAGGCCGACAACAGGCTGGACAATGTCGTCAATGCCATCGCCCCGCAGCAGCCCATCACCGGTCCCAACGGCACCCCCACCACGGTGATGCTCGACCCGCAAGGCCGCATGAAATGCACCTACACCATTTATAACGACAGCACCGCAATGTTGGAACCCACCGACATACGCTACATCACAGTCCCAGTGACCGCCCTCGACTACACCCGTGTCGACACCCTCTCCTATGCCCCCAAGGTCTGCACCCCCGACGGCAAATGCGAGTGAAAACATCTAGCTAGAACAGGGTACGGGCACCTGTCACAAAGATTGGTTAATGGCTTCTCAAAAGGAGGCTTTTTTTGTTAAAATTTTGTCAATCCAATAATTCTTCGTACTTTTGCAAATTATTTTAAAAACATAATAATTATGTGTGGAATAGTTGGATACATCGGTGAGCAAGAGGCTTACCCCATCCTGATAAAGGGTCTTCATCGACTGGAATATCGCGGCTACGACTCGGCCGGCGTCTCAATGATTAACGCTAAAGGCGACTTGAACATCTATAAGGCCACCGGCAAGGTGGCGGCACTGGAGGACAAGTGTGCCAACGAGGACACCACCGGCAGCATCGGCATCGCCCACACCCGCTGGGCCACCCACGGCGAGCCCAATACGGTGAACGCCCACCCCCACCTGTCGCAGAGCGGCAACCTCTCGCTGGTGCACAACGGCATCATCGAGAACTACAAGACACTCCGCGCCATGCTGGAGAAACAAGGCTACACTTTCTGCTCCGAGACCGACACCGAGGTGCTGGTGCAACTTATCGAATACACGCAGAAGCAGCATAAATGCGACCTCTTCACCGCCGTGCAGCGCGCCCTGAAGAATGTCATCGGCGCCTACGCCATCGCTATCCTGCAGAAAGACCATCCCGACCAGCTTGTCTGCGCCCGCAAGGGCTCGCCGCTGGTCATCGGCGTGGGCACCGACGCGCGTGGCAAGAAGGAGTTCTACCTCGGCAGCGACGCCACCCCCATCGTGGAATACACCAAGCAGGTGGTCTACCTCAAGGACGAGGAGATTGCCTATATGGACCGCGGCGGCAATCTCGACATCGCCAACCTGGCCAATGTGCACCAGACGCCGGAGATGCACACCCTGAGTCTCTCGCTCGACGAGCTGGAGAAGGGCGGCTTCCCCCATTTCATGCTCAAAGAAATCTGGGAGCAGCCCAACGCCCTGCGCACCTGCATCAAGGGCCGTCTGCACCACATCCGCAAGGACATCACCCTCAGCGGCATCACCGACCATAAGGAGAAGTTCATCAATGCGCGCCGCATCATCATCTGCGCCTGCGGCACCTCGTGGCACTCGGCTCTCATCGGCAAGTACTTCATCGAGGAGGCGGCCCAGATACCCGTGGAGGTGGAGTACGCCTCGGAGTTCCGCTATAGAAATCCCGTCATCTATCCCGACGATGTGGTCATCGCCGTGAGTCAGAGCGGTGAGACGGCCGACACCTTGGCCGCCATCCAGCTGGCCGAGCAGAAGGGCGCTTTCCTCTACGGCATCTGCAACGTCATCGGCTCGAGCATCGCCCGCGCCACCCACAGCGGCACCTACCTGCATGTAGGTCCCGAAATCGGCGTGGCTTCGACCAAGGCTTTCACGGGCCAGGTCATCACGCTGTGCCTGCTGGGTCTGGCCATCGCCAAGGAGAAGAAGACGCTCAGCGACGAGATGTTCCACATGCTGGTCGACGAGCTCTACCAGATTCCCGACAAGATACAGTGGACGCTGGAGAACAACAAAGACATCGACCGCTTCGCGCAGATGTTCACCTACTGCCGCAACTTCCTCTTCCTCGGCCGTGGATACAACTACCCCGTGGCTCTGGAGGGCGCCTTGAAGCTGAAGGAGATCAGCTACCTGCATGCCGAAGGCTATCCTGCCGCCGAGATGAAGCACGGCCCCATCGCGCTGGTCGACGAGGAGATGCCCTGCGTCTTCATCGCACCCAAGCGCGGTATGTATGACAAGATTGTCAGCAACATCCAGGAAATCAAGAGCCGTAAGGGCAAGATTATCTCTGTGGTCACCGAGGGCGACACCACGGTGAGCAACATGAGCGACTATACCTTCGTCATCCCCGACACACGCGACTGCTATGTGCCGCTGCTCTCGGTCATCCCGCTGCAGCTGCTGGCCTACTACATCGCCACCGCCAAGGGGCGCAACGTCGACCAGCCGCGAAATCTGGCGAAATCAGTCACGGTTGAATAAGTAGTTAAGTAGACAGTAGTTAAGTAGTTAAGACAATACCACAAAGGCTGCACGTTACTGACGTGCAGCCTTTAATATTTGCTCTATCACGCCTATTTTGTAGCCGGTGCTGTGGTAGAGGATATGGCCGTCCTTGTCGATAAGGGCTACCAACGGGTATTCCACCTTATTGAGTTTGGCGGCCTCGCAGATGCGCTGCTCCAAGAGGCCTTTCTGATAGGCGAAATCGGTGTTGACCAAGCCCCACGATGGCATGCCGATATTTGCGGGGCCGACCATGAAGGTCATGCCGCCCCAAGCTTTCATCTCTTTCTGCTGCTGACGCAACTCCACAATGAGATGCTTCGAGGGCTCGCTGTAGTTGCCAAGGTTGATGTAGAGCATGCCGCTCTCGCCGGCGTAGTCCCAGAGCTCGATGCCGTCGAACAGCTCAATATTCTTGTTGACTTGTAGACTCGTTGTCTTGTTGTCTACCAGAGGCAGGATGATGATTTCCTTGGTAACCTTTTCGTCTGGTTCTATCTCGAAGAACTCCATGCGCGAGCGCACAGCCCCGTCGGGGTAGCGGTTGCCTGTGCTGAGACAGTAAATGCCAGGTTCCAGCTCAATGGTGGCGGGGAACTTGGCCATGCGGGCATCATCCTCAAAGTCGAAGGTGCGCAGGTCGCCGTTCTCCAACTTGGCGAGGGTGAAGTGAGGCCAATAAACAGGCTTGGCTGGATTCTTGCCGCGATAGGTGAGGGTGAGGGTCGGCCTCACCCCCTGCCCCTCTCCTGTTAGGCGAGGGGTGTCGAATGAAATGGCTTTCCACTCCCCTCTCTTTTTAGGAGAGGGGGCGGGGGTGAGGCAATAGATGGTATTCGTGGCATTGTCCAGGTAAGCCGGCACCTCTGCGGCGCGACAGGCGGCCACAAAGAAGATGTCTCGGCTGTGGCTGTCGGCGCGGCGCAGTTTGTAGACGCCCACGGGCGAGATGGGACAGTTGTAGTAGTTGCTGCTGTCATCGATGGTGATGCTGTCCATCACCCACCGCCTGATTTCCTCGGCCGTCATGCCTTTGAAACAAGCCAGTTCCTCGCGGTAAGGCCGCACCATCTCGTTGCTGATGCGGGCCGGCATAAGGCCTTTGACACATACTTCTCCATTAACACACTCCGACCAATGGGCAGCAAGAACATCACATGTGATATCGCGCAAGTCTTTGTCACT
>JAGCVD010000026.1 GCA_017962545.1 Bacteroidales bacterium | reverse complement strand
TGGAGAGCAACTCTTTGTGGACTTTATGAAATCGCTCGCGCTCCACTATGCCGACCGGCGCACTGTGACCGACTATGCTGCAGAGGCCTGCCTGACGGTGCGCCACTTCTCCACGCTCATCCAGCAGTATTCGGGCCAGACACCCAAGCATTGGATTCATATCTTTACCATCAACCAGGCCAAGCATCTGCTGATGCAGCCGGGTATGCAGGTCAAGGAGGTGGCCGACCGCCTTGGATTTACCGAACAGTTCACCTTCCGCAAATACTTCAAGACACATACGGGAGTCTCGCCCACCGACTACCGCGAAGGGAAAACCACCGTAAATAAATGATTGTTGTATCACCCACGCGGTTGGAGGCTGCGGCGGTAGTCGCTGGGCGACTGGCCGAGGTGCTTGGTGCAGTAGCGGCTGAAATAGCTCAGCGAGGTGAAATTCATGCGGTCGGCTATCTGCGTGAGCGACAGGCGCTCGTTGTTGAGGTATTTCTTCAGGATGGGCACCGTGGCGCGGTCGATGAAGCTGCTCACGCTGTGGCCGGTGACGCGCTTGACGGTAGCGGAGAGGTATTTCGTAGAGACATTTAGCCGCTCGGCATAGTAGCTGACGTCGCGCTCCGTGCGGCTGATGCCTGTGGCGAGTAGGTCGGTCAACTGGCGGACGATGTAGGCGGTGCGGTCGCTATGGGTGTCGGTGGCGTCGCGGCGGGCGTGGAGCTCGAAGATGTCGTACATCATCGTCGACGCCGGCATCCAGAACCTCTTCGACAGCTACCAGCGCGACCTCGACAGCGGTCACGAGCGCGACTCGCAGTATATCTACGGACCCTCCCTGCCTCGCACCATCTTTGCAGGACTGAAACTGTCACTCTGACAACTTTGTACGAAGACGAAGAAAACTTCGTACGAAAACGAAGACGAAAACGAAAACAACTTTCAACCCTTCCTGCCTGCTTGCAGGCCTGCGACCGAAGTGGAGCAAACCCTACAACCCTTCAACCCTTTATAATAAATCTCTGCAGACGGCGTTAATGGAGTAGTTATGGAAAATGTAAAACCACAAGAACGACTCTGGAACGCCAACTACTGGAAGGTCATGGTGGCCAATTTCACCATGGCCTTTTCGGGTTACCTGCTGACACCACTGCTGCCGCTCTACCTTAGCGAGCAGTTTGGCGCCACCAAGGACACTATTGGTCTGGTGCTCGCAGGCTACATCGTCGCCGCACTGCTCGTGCGTCCCTTCAGCGGCTACCTGGCCGACAGCTTTCCTCGCAAGAAGGTGCTTCTGATAGCCCTGCTGCTCAACGCCGTCATATTTGGTGGCTATCTGGTGGCGGGGTCATTGCTGCTATTCTTCATCGTCCGCACCCTGCACGGCGGTCCCTTCGGAGCCTCGTCCGTAGCCAACAGCACCGTGGCAATCGACGTGCTGCCCTCGTCGCGACGTACTGAAGGCATAGGTTACTACGGATTGAGCAACAACTTGGGCACCGCCATCGCCCCCACCGTCGGCGTCCTCATATATAGCCACACCCACAGCTTCCAACTGCTTTTCATCCTCGCACTTGTCGTTGCCCTCATCGGCTTCGCCGTCGACGCTACCATCACACTGCCCGAACGTCAGCTGATGCAGGACAAGAAAAAGCTGTCGCTCGACCGCTTCTTCCTTGTGCGCGGATGGCTTGTGGGGCTCAACGTGGTGGTGTTCGGTTTCTGCTATGGCGTATTGAGCAACTACCTGGCAATCTACAGCAAAGAGACCCTTGGCATCACTACCGGCACAGGCACCTACTTCGCCATCCTGAGCGGCGGCCTGATGCTGTCGCGCATACAGGGCGGACGAGCCCTACGGCAGGGCAAAATCGTGCACAACGCCGCCGAGGGCATCCTCGTCTCGACGGTAGGCTACCTGCTCTTCGCCACCGTACACAACCCCATCGGCTACTACGGCTCCGCGCTGCTCATCGGCTTGGGCAACGGCCACATTTGGCCATCGATGCAGAACATGATAGTGGACCTGGCACAGCACAACGAACGCGGCACCGCCAACAGCACCATCCTTACCGGCTGGGACCTCGGTCTCGGACTCGGCATACTGCTGGGCGGCATCGTCGCCGAACATGTAAGCTACTCGGCAGCGTTTGTTGGCGTCGCCATAGTCCACATCCTCGGCGTGGTCCTCTTCTTTGCAGCGACACGAGGCAACTTCCTCCGCAACCGGCTGCGGTAATAAAGCTTAAAGATTTGCAACACGATACGTTTACTACATATCTGGCACGCTGGAGTCAATCCTACGTGCTTTTTTTACGTCAAATGTGATTTTTCAGATTTTTCGGCGTTTAATACAGGTATACCGCGTACAAAAACGATAACGAATAAAAAAACTTTTGATGCAACACCCATTCCTGACAATGATAGAACAACACTCGGCAGCCATCGACCGCGTGTGCCGGTCCTTCGCCCAGAGCTGCGAGGACCGCGAGGATCTACGACAGGACATCGTGCTCAACCTGTGGCGAGGATGGGCACGCTACCGGCCCTCGGCGCGTGGCATCACCTGGGTGTGGCGCGTGGCCGTCAATACAGGAATCAGCTGGCGACGGCACCGCGGAAGACAAATTCAAACCATATCAATCGACGATGAAGTGAATCAGCACGACAGCGTCTTCGCAGTCGGAAATCCCTCCCACAACGAGCAGGTCGACCATTTGCGCGAACTGGTATCGCTCCTGCCTCAAAAAGAACAGCAATTGATCGGGCTATACCTCGACGGCTGGCAACACGACGAGATAGCACGCATACTGGGAATCAGTCTGACCAACGTGCAGACACGCCTGTCGCGCATCAGAAAGCATCTGAAAGAAATCAATGACAAGATAGAACATGAAAAATATTGACCAACTGATAGAACAGATCCACAACGAGCACAGGAACCTGCTGGAAATGGAGACCGGACGGAAGCACAGCACCTCCCCCAGATGGCATTATGCAGCGGCTGCCGCCATTGTCCTTGCCGCCATTGCTGCTGTGCTGATAGCCCGAACCTCGACATCACAGAAGTCCGATGTGCTCGTGGCCAAAAACGAGCAGTCCCATTCCGACTACAGCATGACGAAAGAAGGCGTCCGCGTCTATTGCGAGGACAATTGCAACGCCGACGAAGTTATGCAACGGTTCTTGACGGTAATCGAATCATTAGATTAATCCATAACAATTTATTAATATGAAACAAAAAATCCTATCGCTTATTATCGCCTGCCTCATCATGGCACCTTCGAAAGCCCAAACCGCCATATACAAAGCATTCTCGCAGCGTACTAACATCGAGGCATCGTGCATAGAGGGACTTCCCATCACCGACGGAATGAAGGTTACCGTCACCATGCTCGAAGCCGACGACGACATCGCCTTCCGCCACATGATGAACGCCCTCAAGGCGCTGCCAACCACCGACAAGAAGAAGAAAAATACCGGTCTCGACGCTTTCGCACGCAACCTCGACAGCCTCGGCTGCAGCAAGTCCACCACCATCACCGAATCGATGCTCTCGTACCTTTTCAGCAACATCGAATCGGCCAATATCAACATCACACCCGTAACAGACAAGGACGGCAAAGCCTACGACCATCCCAAAACAACCAACATGCAGTTCATGGCGCGTACACCACTGCCGGGCGACAATGGCGTGTACCTCATCTACCATTCCGACTCCACGCGAACAGTCCTCGTGTTCCACTGCCCTAACAATGAAGTCTACGCGCAGACCATTCTATACGTCCTCAAGAAAAGAGACGAACTAAAGTTCACACTGCCAAAATTCTAACCCCCCGAATTAGTACGCAAGCATCCCTGCTTGTTGAAATCTGATACGCAAGCATCCCTGCTTGTGAAGAAACCAATAATTTATTAAAACAATACAAATGAAGAAATTAGCATTCCTTATGGGGCTATTGCTATGCCCTTTCGTAAAGATTTCAGCCCAGATTCCCATCGAGGTTCTCGACGCGCTGAAGGCCGCCATTGCAGAACAGGAGTCTGCCACAGCCGACACCACGAAAAAACAACCCGACAGCCTCCACGTGCAGTCGCTCCAAGACTCGCTGCGACTCGACAGTCTCCGTATGCAGAAACAGATGCACACCCTGAAAACCATTGCCGTTCGGGCACCACGCCCCATCTACAGCATGGACGACGAAGTGGTGAACTACAACGTGTCGAACGACGAGACCGTCCGCGGTCTCACAGCCCTCGACGCGCTGCAGAACGCCCCAAGCGTTGAGGTGGACATCGATGGCAACATTTCCATGCGTGGCTCCTCGAACATCGAGATTTGGCTCAACGGCTACCCTACCCACATGAACGGCTCGACACTAAAGGTATACCTCGAGTCGCTCCCTGCCGACGCCATCTCGCGCATCGAGGTCATCAAGAACCCCTCGGCCAAATACATGGTGGATGAAGGCTGCCACATCATCAACATTGTCACCAGCGCCAAGCTGCGAAACAGCCACTTCCTCTCGTTCGGCACTGGCCTTTCGAACCGCCCCTCCATCAGTCCTTGGGCAAGCTACGTGCTACAGAACGAACGGTTCACAACAAATATATATCTCGGCACAGGCTATACGCCAAAGCACAGCAACAAGCAGTCGTCGCAAGTCATGAGGCAACTGTCGGATACAGGTTTCGACACCACCGCCATCAGCCATTCATCCAACCAAAACGACATCGACCGACAAAACGCCAACCTCTTCCTGTCGCTCAACTACAAGCTGGACTCGATGAACGACCTCAGCCTCTTCGCAATGGCCATGGCTTTTCCCTCGCAAAGCAGCACGCTCACCGTGACCGACCAACAGTATTTCTGGCCGCAAGAGTTCCACTATCGGCTGAACGACAGCGAGCAGGCAAAAGACTTCAACCTCATCGGCATGGCCAACATGCAATGGAAGCACAAGTTCGACAATGAGGGTCACAATTTCACACTTGGCTTATACGACAACCTCAACGTCAGTCGTAACGACCGCACCGTGGAGCGCAACTACGACCTGCTGGCAGGCTCGCTGCCTTCGACGCTCTTCGATTTCGGCAAGCGCTACGTGGGCGGGATGACAAACAACAGCCTTTCGCTCAGTGCTTCATACAACCGTCCGCTCTCCAAAAACGACGAGTTGACGGCGGGACTCACCATTACGCCCTCCTACAACCGCAACTATTCCGACCCATCCTATTTCGACTCTGCAACCTCTCTCTACACCATCAGCGACACCTTGCGATGCTTCGACAAACACGAAAACGGCAGCCAACTTTCGGCCAATGTCAGCCTGCGCCACAAGTGGAAATCAGTCACCATGACCCTCGGACTGCGCGGCTATTGGACCACAAGCCACTACCGGCTCGACGCCCTCTTCGACGACGACACCACGCTCAGCCGCTTCTATCTGCGACCCTCGATCGGGCTCACCTACCGTACAGCCAGCATGCACTATTTCCGTTTCAACTACTCGCTCGCTACCACGCTGCCTTCGGCCGAGAATCTCTCGTCCGTCCGTCGCTACAGCGAGGACAGCTACAAGGTGGGCAATCCAGGCCTCCACTCAGAACACACCCACAATTTCGACCTCAGTTGGAACCGCTATTTCTCGAAAGTCGGCTCCGTCGGCATCGAGAGCTATGCACGCCTGTCGTCGGGCAACATCAGCTATTGCGACGAGGCCGGTACCGAAGTCGACCCATTCCTCGGCCGCGTCGTCAGCTTCCGAATGCCCTACAATGTAGGCCACAACTTCAAATTAGGCATCGAAGGCAACGTTACCTATCGCCCTACCGCTTGGCTCAACTTCCGCCTTTACGCGAACCTCTACCGGTCGGGCTACGAGGTGGACCACCCCAAGGCCGGCCACTACAGCAGCACAATGACCTCCTACAGCTTCCGCCTCAACTGTTGGGCCAACATCGCCCGCCGTGTGCGCATCAACCTGTCGGGCAACTACGCTTCGCCCACTCAGTCTCTATTCGCACAGAGTCAGGGCAGCCACAGCATCGACCTGGGCGTCAGCACTGACTTTCTGCAAAAGCGTCTGTCGGTAGCCCTAAACGTCAGCGACCTCTTCAACTGGAACCGCTCGCAATCGTGGAGCACCAACCCGCTGCTGCTCGCCTACAGCACCTCGCACACCGACAGCAGGTTCCTGTCAATCTCCGTCACTCTCCGTTTCGGCAAGATGGAGTTGCAGTCCCACGCCCGCGAAGGCGAATCAAATTAGCGATGGCTGCAGGCTGCGGCGGTAGTCGCTGGGCGACTGGCCGAGGTGCTTGGTGCAGTAGCGGCTGAAGTAGCTCAGCGAGGTGAAGTTCATCCGGTCGGCTATCTGCGTGAGCGACAGACGCTCGTTGTTAAGGTATTTCTTCAGGATGGGGACCGTGGCGCGGTCGATGAAGCTGCTGACGCTGTGGCCGGTGACGCGTTTGACGGTGGCGGAGAGGTATTTCGTAGAGACATTTAGCCGCTCGGCATAGTAGCTGACGTCGCGCTCGGTGCGGCTGATGCCGGTGGCGAGCAGCTCGGTCAGCTGCCGGACGATGATGGCGGTGCGGTCGCTGTGGGTGTCGGTGGCGTCGCGCCGGGCGTGGAGTTCGAAGATGTCGTACATCATCGTCAGGCAGAGGCTCCCCATCATCTCACGGTAGAAGAG
>JAGCVD010000025.1 GCA_017962545.1 Bacteroidales bacterium | reverse complement strand
GCTGGTGGGTGCCGCACTGCTGACGGCCTACAACAACAGCCTGCCTGACAGCGCCAAACTGGACATGGAGGAGGCCCTCGCCGAGGTGAGGAAACGCGGCGAGCAGGTGCCCGGCGGCGCCTGCGGCTATATGGGTGCCTGCGGCGCGAGCATCAGCACCGGCATATTCATGTCGATTATCACCCGAAACACTCCCTTCTCCACCGACACCTGGCGCCTCTGCAACCTCTGCACCGCCCGTGCCCTGGAGCAGGTGGCCGAGAACGGCGGCCCCCGCTGCTGCAAGCGCGACTCCTACCTCTCGGTGCTCACAGCCATCGACTTCGTGAAGGAACACCTCGGCGTTGAGATGGAAAAACCAGAGGTGCGCTGCTCCCGTAGCCAGATCAACGAGCAGTGCATCGGCAAGAAATGCCCCTTCTCTCCCAAGCCATGATGCGCTACTATATTGTTGATGCCTTCACCGACCGACCGTTCGGCGGCAATCCAGCGGGAGTTGTCCTGCTGGGCGGAGTTCCTTTCCCCAGCGAAAGCTTGATGACGCAGGTGGCAGCGGAGTTACGCTACTCGGAGACGGCGTTTGTACGCCAACTATCGCCAACAGAATACCATCTGCGCTACTTCACGCCGAAGGCTGAGGTGGAGCTGTGCGGCCACGCTACCATCGCCACATTCTCGTTGTTACACAGTCTTGGGATAGCGGAAGGTGAATGCCGGTGTCGAACTTTGGCGGGAGACCTCTGTATTGAGGTGGGCGAGAAGGTGCTGATGCAGATGTCGGCGCCTCGCATTGTGAAGACTATTGCCGACATTGCTCCAATCTACAAAGCGCTCGGCATCAATGGCTACATCCCCTCGTTGCCCGTTCAAGTGGCCTACACCGGTTTGGAGGATATCATGATACCCATTCAAGATGTTGTAGCACTCAATGCTTTGCATCCCGATATGGAGGCTGTCGCTGCGCTGACGGAGAAGCACAAGGCCGTCAGTTTCCATTGTTTTGCCCTCCCTACTCAAGCAATCGGGCAATCAGGCAATCAAACAATCACAGCCCATGTGCGCGACTTCGCCCCCTTGTATGGCATACCGGAGGAATCGGCCACCGGCACAGCCAATGCAGCCCTGACACATTATCTGTCAACCCTCGGCGTGATTCCCGCAATGGGCGACTTCAACTTTCTACAGGGAGAAACTATGGGACGTCCCTCGGTGGTGTCTACCCGCATTGCCGAGGATGGCACCCTCTATGTGGGCGGCACCGCCACAGTTGTTGCAGAAGGAAACATTAAAACATATCAATTATGAAACGAATACTTATGATAACGGGGACACGGGGGACAGGCACCTGTCCCCCGCCAATAGTAAGGGAATATCAGGTGACACATTTTCGGTTTTTGGATACTAATAAGATGTAGGATGGAAGATGGAAGAAGGAAGATGGAATATTGAATTGGAGATATAGTTATGGAAGAAAACAAGATTGTCATATACAAAGACGAGCGCAATGCTGTTCAGCTGGATGTGAAGCTGGATGGGGATATGATTTGGCTCACACGTGAACAGTTGGCTACATTGTTTGGTCGCGACTATAAGACCATCAGCAAACATATCAACAACGCCCTAAAGGAAGAACTGGCTGGCGAAGTGGTAGTCGCAAAATTTGCGAATACCACTCAACATGGTGCCATTGAAGGGAAAACTCAGACACACGACAAGGAATATTTCAATCTGGAAATGGTGACTTCTGTCGGATACAGAGTGAAGAGCAATCGCGGTGTACAGTTCAGAAAGTGGGCCAATCGCATCTTGAAGGATTACCTCACCAAGGGCTATGCCGTCAACGAGCGGCTTCGCAAGGAGCAGATTGGCGAGCTGAGGCAGCTGGTGGGCATGCTCGGTCGCACGATCCAGAGCCAGCCACTGCTGTCGAACGACGAAACCAACGCCCTCTTCGAGGTGGTGACCGACTACACCTACGCCCTCGACACCCTGGACAACTACGACTATCAGCGGCTAACGATAGAAAAGACCACCAAGGAGGAACCTTTCCACGCCACCTATGACAACGCGACAGAGGCCATCAACGGCTTGCGCGAGCGGTTTGGTGGCAGCACCCTCTTTGGTAACGAGAAAGATGACTCGTTCAAGAGCAGCATCGGACAGATTTACCAGACTTTCGGGGGCGAGGAACTCTATCCCAGTGTGGAGGAGAAGGCTGCCATGTTGCTCTATCTGGTGACGAAAAACCACTCGTTCAGCGACGGCAATAAGCGTATCGCCGCCACACTGTTCCTCTGGTTTTTGAACAACAACGGTGTCCTGTACCGTGCTGACGGCAGCAAACGCCTGGCCGACAACACCCTCGTGGCCCTCACGCTGATGATCGCCGAGAGCCGCCCTGAGGAAAAAGACGTGATGGTGAAGGTGGTGGTCAGCTTGATTAACCAGCAGAATTAGCGGAGGATGACCTATGATTGAACTTGGAATCGACACAACAAATATGTGCTCGCACCTGCGGAGGAAGCTGTTTGAGGAGGACGGGGAGTACCACCGCCTCTGGCTGGCGATGCAGGAGGACCCGGAGTTGACGGCCGTGGTGCGTTCTAGGCAGCTGCATATCTACCGTAAGGGGGAAAAAATCCTGGTGCTGGCTGGCAAAGCAGCCCCCAAGGTCCTCAGGGATGACAAGCTTTGCGATTTGCTGTCCGACGCCCCTCAAGACAAACCCGAGCAGCAGGTGAAGACCACAGAACTGATACGCAGCAGCGAGAGTTGGGACGGCGTGGAGCTGCCCGAATACCTGCAGGGACGGCCCGAGATAGTGGGGATGAAATATGAAATACCCGCCGGGCAGAAGCTGGGGTGGCACCACCACCCAGTGATGAACTTCGGCATATTGGTACAGGGCGAGCTGACCGTCGTCAGCGAGGACGGCACAGAGAAGGTGGTGCATGAGGGCGAGGCCGTCGTGGAGATGGTGGGCACCATCCATCACGGCGAGAACCGCGGCACGAAGCCGGTCATTCTCTACATGTTCTACCTCTCGCAGCCGGGCTTGTCCCTGTCAGTACAGCATCCAGAAAAAGAAAATGAAAGTTGTATTTTTTGAAAAGGAGCGATGATAAGGACGAATATTTGATTTTTTGTCGTATCTTTGCATTTTGTTTCGATGAATAAATTTAAATGATATAAACGATGAAAAGAATCTTTTTGACCCTTTGCTTTGTGGCGGCTGTGCTGATGGCCAGCGCCCAGCAGTACACCTACAAGACCTACGACAACGACCCGCTGGGCGTGCGCGAATACACGCTGCAGAACGGCCTGAAGGTGTTTATGAGCGTCTACAAGGACGCGCCGCGCATCCAGACCTACATCGCCGTACGCGCGGGTTCGAAGAACGACCCATCGGAGACCACCGGCTTGGCACACTACCTGGAGCACATGCTCTTCAAGGGCAGCCACCAGCTGGGCACCACCGACTGGGAGCGCGAGAAGGTGGAGCTGCAGAAGATCGAGGACCTCTACGAGGTGTACCGCAAGACGACCAACGAGGCCGCCCGTGCCGCCATCTACCACCAGATTGACTCGATCAGCTACGTAGCCTCGACCATCGCCATCGCCAACGAGTACGACAAGTCGATGACGGCCATCGGCAGCGAGGGCACCAACGCCTTCACCAGCAACGACTACACCATGTATGTCGAGAATATCCCGGCCAACATGCTGGAGACCTGGGCCAAGGTGGAGGCCGACCGTTTCCCCAACTTGGTACTGCGTCTGTTCCACACCGAGTTGGAGGCCGTCTATGAGGAGAAGAACATCAGCCTGGCGCAAGACAACCGCCGTGTGAACGAGGAGATGATGCGCGGCCTCTTCCCGCACCACCCCTACGGCACCCAAACCACCCTCGGCACCATCGAGCATCTGAAGAACCCCTCGATGACCAACATCTACCGCTTCCACCACACCTATTATGTGCCCAACAACATGTGCATCGCGATGGCCGGCGACTTCAACCCCGACGAGGCCATCAAGATTATTGACAAGTACTTTGGCAGCTGGGTACCCGGCACCGTTCCCGAGTTCCACAAGGTGAAGGAAGCACCCATCACCAGCCCCATCATCCGCCTCGTCAACGGTCAGGACCCCGAGAGCCTCACCATCGCTTTCCGCATCGAAGAGGGTAACGGCAGCCGCGACGCCCTGATGGCCAGGGCTATGAAGATTGTGCTCTACAACGGCAGATGCGGCCTCATCGACCTCAACCTCAACCAGAAGCAGCTTTGCCTTGGTGCCTATGCCGGTAACTACACCCTCAATGACTACGCCGCCTTCACGCTCCATGGCCGTCCCACCCAGGGACAGAGCCTCGGCCAGGTGCGCGACCTGCTGCTCGAACAGATTGAACTCGTGAAAGCGGGTCAATTCGACGAGAGCCTTATCGAGGCCAGCATCAACCAGCTGAAGCTCGAAATCATGGAGGATGCCGAGGGCAACGACAGCCGCGCACGTCAGATGGCCTACGCCTTTGTGCAGCACCAGACCTGGGATCAGGTGTGCAACGAAATCAACGATCTGGCCAAGATCACGAAGAAAGACATCGTCGACTTTGCCAACCGCATCTGCAAGGACAACAACTACGTCATCGTCTACAAGCATCAGGATGCCCCCGACCCCGTTACCAAAGTGGTCAAGCCCGCCATCACCCCCATCAGCGTGAGCCGCGACAACGAGAGCGCTTTCCTGGCTCAGGTGAAAGCCGACGCCGCCAAAGCCAAGCCCATCCAGCCTGTCTATGTCAACTTTAAGAAAGACCTTCAGAAGGGTAAGACCGCCAACGGCAGCGAGGTGCTCTATGTGAAGAATAAAGAGAACGGCACCTTCAACCTGCAGTACCGCTTCGAGTTCGGCAGCCGCGCCGACAAGACCATCGACCTCGCCGCCGACCTGGTGGATTACCTCAACACCGACAAACACACTGCCGAGCAACTGCAGGAGGAGTTCTACAAGCTGGCTTGCTCGTGGGGCATCAGAGTGGGTGGCGAGACGGTCACCGTCAGCGTCAGCGGCCTGGCCGAGAACATGGAGCCGGCCATGAAGCTCGTGGAGGAGATTATGGCTGGTGCAATACCCAACGAGGAGGCGTTGCAGATGCTTGTGGAGCGTGCCATCAAGAGTCGCGCTGACAACAAGACCAACCAGCGTGCCGCCTTCCGCGCCCTCGGCACGTATGGTGTCTACGGCGAGGAGTATATCAAAGCCACCACACAGAGCGATGCCCAGCTGCGCGCCTACACTGCCCAGCAGCTCACCGACGCCCTGCACAGCCTATTCCAGTACAAGCACCGCGTGCTCTACTACGGCCCGTTGACCCTCAAGGAGGCCACCGCCGCCGTCAACAAGATACACACCGTGAAGCCCACCAAGGAGGTGCCCGCCAACAAGGTGTACCATCCCCAGGCCACCAACGAGAACCAGGTGCTCTTCGTCGACTACAACGCCAAGAACACCTACATGACCGAGTACTTCCGCGGAGCGCAGTACAACAGCACCTTGGTGCCCAGCGTCAATCTCTTTAACGAGTATTTCGGTGGCTCGATGAATGCCATTGTCTTCCAGGAGATGCGTGAGAAGCGCAGCCTTGCTTACAGCGCTAGCAGTTACTACACCAACAGCGGCCGCAAGGATGGATACTTTATGAACCAGGCTAACGTCATCACCCAGAACGACAAGCTCTTCGACGCCCTCGGCGCCTATGAGGAACTCTTCAACGACATGCCGCAGGCCGAGGCTAACTTCAAGCTGGCGCAGGATGCCCTGCTGGCCGGCAGCCGCACCGCCCGCACCACTAAGTTCGGCATCATCTCGAGCTACCTGAACTGCGAGCGCATGGGTTGGAAAGAGCCCCTCACCAAGCAGAACTTCCAGGCCTACCAGAAGATGACGATGAGCGACCTGGTGAACTTCCAGAAACAGTACATCAAAGGCCAGAAGAAGTTCTACCTCATCCTTGGCAAGGAGAGCGAGATAGACTTCAACAAACTGGCCAAATTCGGCACAGTGAAGAAGCTGACGTTGGATGAGATCTTCGGCTACTAGAAAGCTGCTCCTCCACTTGCCGGCATTGGTTGTCCTGGCGTGCATCGCCATCGTAATCAATGTCAGGCATCTGAACGAGCCACCAGCCTATATCCATGCATGGACCCAGGCCGACAATTATTCGTTGGCCTTGGGTTTCTTGCATAATGGTGGTGACTTGTTTCATCCACAGACACTTATCTACAACAAGCAACAGAAAGACCCCGAGATGCCGCAGTCGCTCGTCACGGCCTGCGACCTGCCGTTGCATCATTGGTGCGCCAGCCTGCTGATGCGGATTACTGGCAGCACGCAACCTTGGCTCTTCCGAGGGTGGACGCTCTTTGTCAGCATCCTGGGGCTGTGGTGCCTGTACCTCTGTGTCTTCCTGTTGACGAGGTCGAGCCTCAAGGCGTTGCTGGTGGCCGTCATCTGCGCCACCTCTCCGTCGTTTGCCTATTACAGCGCGTCGTTCATCCCCACGGTTCCGGCTTTGTCGTGTGCCATAGCTGGCCTGGCGGCCTATATGCTGCATGTGCGGAAGTATAGCGCCAAGTGGCTTTCTGTCAGCGTGGCGCTGCTTACCTTGGCCATGATGCAGCGCACCTCGCTGGCTGTGCTGTGGGTGGCTGTGGCGGCGTTCCATTTCCTGCGGCTGCTACGTCACGAGGCCGTCTGGCGGCAGGCTTTGCCCCCGTTCCTTGCAGGAGCCGCTGTCTTCGTTGCATACTACCTGTGGAATATACATTTGCGCAACGAATACGGCTCGTTGTTCCTCTCGTCCCTTTTGCCGGCCTCCGACCTGGAGCAGGCCCATGCGGTGTTGCTCAAAGCCCGTGAGACCTGGCGCTACCAATATTTCCTGCGGATGGACTACTGGGTAATCGCCGCCGTGGTGGTCGCCGTAGTGGTGTGCAAAGTGCTGCGGGTGCGTCGTTCCGTCAGTTCGAGAGGGCTCTCGTCGTGGTGGCTGCTGGCCATCTGGCTGTTTGGCGAACTCCTTTTCGGCATTGCCATGCTGCGACAGTACAAGGACCACGACTACTACTTCCTCGACAGCTTCTTCCTGCCGCTGCTGATGCTTGTGGCTCTCTTGTTGCGCGAGTTGCCCAATCCCCGCAAGCTTCCGCTCCGGTTGGCATCCACGGCAGCCGTGGTGTCATTGACGGTGTTGATGACGGTGCGCTGTGTTGACACCCAGCGTTTGCGCCGCAACGAAGGCCTCGATGCCCTCGACACCGCCATAGCGTACAAGAGTGCCAACCGCCTCCTGCAGTCGGCGGGCCTAGGTCCCGACACACGCCTTCTAGCGTTGCTGGCCTACCCGCAGAACACTCCTTTCTGTATGATGAACCGAGCGGGTTACGCCGTCATGTGGCCCAATCGCGACATTATGGAGCCTGCCCTCCAGTTCCCGTTTGAATACATTATAATCGAAGACCAATCGTACCGTAATAACTACGAAGAGGCTGCCGATGTCCTCAATCGGTTGCAGCGTATTGCCGGCAACGACACCTTGTCGCTCTGTCTGCTGTCAGACAGCACGTTGCATCATTCCGTCGACGACTTCTTCGCCAATTGATACCATTCATGCTGAATAATCAGAAAATAGCTGTCGCCATTCCCTGTTATCATGTCGAGGAGCACCTCGAGCGGGTGGTAGCAGGCGTTCCGGAGTTTGTGGACACCCTTATGCTGGTCGACGACTGCTCGACCGACGGCACTCCCGCACTTGTGGACCGCTTGGCCGACGGCGGTAGGGTGGTGGCAATCCACCATGCAGAGAACAAAGGTGTTGGCGGTGCCATGAAGACGGCTTTCCGCAAGGCTATGGAGATGAATGTCGACGTGGTGGTGAAGATTGACGGTGACGGACAGATGGACGCCACCTATATCGCCTCGTTGGTGGAGGCGCTGCAGGAGGGCGACTTTGCCAAGGGCAACCGTCTCTTCGACCGTCGTATGTTGCGCCGCATGCCTGCCATCCGCCGCATCGGCAATATGGGGGTGGGCTTCATGGTGAAAGCTGCTTCGGGCTATTGGAACGTCAGCGACCCCGTCAACGGATTCTTTGCCATCCGTACCGAGACGCTCCGCCGGATGGACCTCGACCGTCTGGCCGACCGTTACTTCTTCGAGAGTTCCATGCTCATCGAGATGCACTATGTCGGCGCCCGCATCAGGGAAGTGTCGATGCCGGCCATTTATGCCGACGAGCATTCCAACCTCAGCATCGGCAAGACGTTGTTCTCTTTCCCGCCGCGTCTTGTTGCCGCCTGGCTGCGCCGTCTCCACCTGAGCTATTTCGTCTACGATTTCAATATCTGTTCGCTCTACATCCTTGTGGGCCTGCCGTCGTTCCTCTTCGGCCTTGTCTTCGGTTTGGCCAACTGGATACACTACGCTTCGCTCAGCTGTCCGTCGCCCACGGGTACCATTATGGTGGCGGTGCTTACCTTCGTCCTTGGTTTCCAGATGCTTCTGGCGGCGGCGCAGTATGATATCTCGGCCCCCAATCCCTTCGACAAACGATGAGAATGAAAAGCAGAACAGTCAGCCTTAGCTGTGTGGTTGTCATTTTGATAGCCGCCTTTCTGCTGTTGCGCATGTTCAACAATCATCGTTACAGCACCCCCGAGCGGGTTATCGCCTGGGATGTGGTCTCGTACTACTCCTATCTGCCTGCTGCCTTTATTGAGCACGACCTCACGCTGTCGTTTACCGAACATGAGCATATAGGCACCTACTGGCCTGAGACGTTGGCCGATGGCAGCAAGGTAATCAAGACTTCCATGGGCTTGAGTATCATGTACTGCCCATTCTTCCTTGCGGCACATGTGACGGCGCCCCTGTTGGGCTATCCGGCTGATGGATTCTCGGTGCCTTATGCCTTTGCCTTGATATTGGCTGGTCTTTGCTATACTGTTCTGGGACTTTTGTTGTTACGCAGGTTGTTGTTGCGTCATTTCCCCGAATGGATTACTGCCGTCACGTTGATGATTGTGGCGCTCTGCACCAACCTCTACTGGTATAGCCTCTATGAGGCTCCTATGTCGCATGCTTTCAGCTTCTTCCTGTTCGCGTTGTTTGCGCTACTCACCGAGTTGTGGCATGGACGTGTCTCCGTGGTAGGGAATACAGCTCCCTCATGGGGATGCTCTGTGGGGATTGGATTGACGTTGGGGTTGATCAGCCTTGTGCGTCCTACCAATGCGCTGGTGGTCATCTATTTCCTGCTTTATGGAGTTCACTCGAAAGACTCTTTTCTGGAGAAATGGCGTCTGATGACGGCCTCTTGGTGGAAGATACTCTTGTTGGCCGTTGCCATAATCCTTGTCTGGGTGCCGCAAATGGTTTATTGGCATGCTGTTACAGGGCATCTGTTCTACTATTCTTACGGCAGTAGCGAGCGCTTCTTCTTTGGCAACCCCAAGCTGGTGGAAGGTCTCTTCGGTTTCCGTAAGGGCTGGTTGGTATACACTCCTGTGATGATTTTCGCGTTGACGGGTCTTGTGCCGCTGTGGCGCCGTCACAGAGCCCATTTCTGGGGTATCGTCGTCTTCTTCGTGCTGAATCTCTATGTGGTCTTCTCGTGGTGGTGCTGGTGGTACGGCGGCAGCTGTGGTTTGCGTGCCCTCATCGAGAGTTATGCTGTGCTGGCTATTCCCTTGGCGGCCTGGATAGAATGGGTGGCTTCGCGTAAAGTGTTGTTGCGCTGGGTGTTACTTGTTCTTTTGGTGGCGACGGCAGGGTTGTCGGCATTCCATAACGTCCGTTATATCTATGGCTCCATCCATTGGGATTCGATGACGAGGGCGGCCTATTTCGACTCTTTCTTCCGTACCCACCCCTCGGGAACATTTGCGTCACTCTTAGAAGAACCTGATTATGAAGCAGCAAGGAACGGAAATAGGTAGGCTTTTCGGACATCTTGGATTCCTCATACTCATAGCGTTGAGTGTGGTGTTGGCACAGGAGAGGGTGCTTTTTATTGACTCGGCAGCCCAGTTGTTTGAGATGATACAGCGAGGCACCTTCGTCATATACGACCACCGCTACACTATGGCTGTCACCCAGTTGCTGCCACTCATCGGTATCAAATTAGGCTTACCTTTGCCGCTGCTTGTCGTTCTTTACTCTGTGGCGGCGCCGTTGCTTGGCTACGTAGCTTTCCTTTTGCTCGCCTATCGTGTGAAGGATGTCCCGTTGGCGCTGTTGCTGTTGCTTCCGATGCTCTGCATCCGTCACACCTTCTTCCATGCCATCAGCGAGACCTTCTCGCTGATGATATACGCCACCCTTTTGCTGGCTCTTCTCCGACATCCATCACGTTCATGGCTTCACATCCTTGGTGTGGCACTTGCGGTGTTGGCCTGCATCTTTATACACCCCATTGGCATGTTCTTTGTGGTGTTTCTACTGGGTTATCATCTGGTTGACAACAGGATGCGTCTCACCGTGCCGTTTTGGGTGGGGACGGGTATGCTCGTGGTTGCTGTCATCGTCCGTTCGACGATGATTTCCGGACATGATGCTTCATTTATTCCAACGATGGTCGACGTACGTTACAGCGTTGGGCATATCACGTCGTTAAATGTTGTGCGTGGACTTGTGGTGAGGCCATTCCTATGGTTTGTCACGCTGGCGCTCTACGTGGTGGCGTTGGGCGTACATCTGAGTCATCGTCAGTGGATGAGATTATCCTACGGAATTCTGTTTAATCTCGCCTTTATCGCCATGACGGTGATTGTCTATCGTGACGAGGCTGGCAACATTGCCATCGAGCGGGCTTGGCTGCCGCTTGTCTTCTTCGCCGGGGTTCCTGTCGTGTGCGAGATACTCCCAGTGGTGGCACGACGTGTTCAACGGGTTGTGTTAGTAGCATTTGCTGTCCTGTTGCTGGCTAGTTGCGGGAAGATTGTCGACAGTTCAAAGCATTACAGGGCCCGTCTCGACGGGTTGCAGGAGATTGTGGAACGCGGACGCCGCGAAGGCTGTCGCAAACTTGTCGCTCCGCAACAGGCATACCAATGGCCTGTGCAGTCTTGGGCTACGGCATTTGAAACATTGATACTCAGTTCGTTGGATGGTCCTGACGGCACCGTTACCCTTTACCTTGAGGAGGATGCTTTTGACGAGGGCAATCCAGATTATGGCGTCACCGACGCCTACTTGGCTGTTCCGTGGAACCGCTTGTGGAATTACTCAACCCTTGACCCACGTTATTTCCGTCTGCCCGCTCAGCCGTGTTGTTTACTGTAAATGTTAACTTTCGCGATGTTCTTTTCGTAGGAGGTCGTTGACCGTCTTGACGGGATTGAAGGTGGTGATGGGGACTTCGACAAAAAGAGTAATCCAGTTTGCCATAGCGCCATTCCAGAGGCCGGGCAGTTCCTGGGATTTGAGCGTTTGGGATCCTTTACTTTTTTTGCTGATGAAGCCCGTCATGGGGTCGACGTAACGGCGCAGGTCGAAATAATGGCCGCGGTAGTCTTTGGCGCTGCAGACGAGGTCGACAGGGTTGAAGTGGGTCGAAGCCTGGAAGATGGCTTCTTGCTGAAGATCGTTGTGGTTTACCTGGGCCGACTCGACTATTTGGAGACTTCTACGACCCATGGAATCAATTGTATAGAATGGGCCACCACCAGGTTCGCCGAGGTTTTTCACCATGCCGCAGATACGCATGGGCCGATTGAGCAAATCGTGAAAGTCTTTAGCATTACAAGTTGGTGGTACCATGATGTTTAGCTCTTCTTCGGCGAAGCGAGCTATCTTATGGAGCGTATTATCGTCGGGGTTGCCGTCGAGGGTACGCAGCATATCGAAAGTCTTGGTGCGGAGGTCGAGGAGCATACCGGCGAGGACCTGTTTGTAAGTGACGGTGGAATGCTTCATCCAGTCGGGCACCACGTTGTCGATATTCTTGATGAAGATAAGGTCGGCGTGCTGTTCGTTGAGGTTCTCGATGAGAGCTCCGTGTCCGCCGGGGCGGAAGATGAGACGTCCCTCCTCGTCGCGCAGGGGGTTGTTCTGCTCGTCAACGGCGATGATGTCGGTGTAATGCTTTTGTTCCGAGAGCGTTACTTTGAGTTTTATGCCGAATTTGTTTTCGTAGTATTGTTTCACTTCGGCGAGTTTACGGCGGAAGCCGTTGCGGTGTTCTGGAGAGATGGTGAAGTGAAGGTTGACGGTGCTGTCAGAGCAACGGGCGTAGAGAGCGCCTTCGGCGATATGTTCCTCAAGCGGAGTGCGTTGCATCTCGCCATATCGATGGAATTTGAGCAGGGCTTTGGGCAGGTTCCCGTAGCCAAGGTATTGTTCTTTGAGCAGGAAGTTGATGACAGTAGAGTAGTCGCCGCGGTGCAGGTAGTCTTCGATGTCAAGGTCGGCGTTTTTCATGCAGGCCTTGAGATCGCTGAAGAAGGCGAAAGAGTGTATGTTCTCGAGGAACACCTTTACGTCGGGAAATTCGTTTGCGAAATTGTTGCTGACACCAAAGTAGGTGGCTGTGAAGGCGTAAAGGTCTTTGAACATGCGTGTGGCGGCGCCGGAGGCGGGGACAAATTTGAGAATTTTGATGTCCTTGCCGAGGCTACGGTAGAGTTGTTCGTAGTGTGTTATCTCCTTGTCGTCGAGCACGCGAATGCCGCCGTTGGCAGGAGTGGCGGCGGCTTCGAGGCGAGTTTTTGGGAAACCTTCTTTGAAGTGGTCTATCTGTTCCTGTACTTTTTCAACAGTAAGACCTAGTCCGTTAAGTTGAACTAGGTCTTCTTGTGTGGGGTTAAATACCATGTTGTATGGGTATTAATAGTCTACGTGACTGCTGAGTACGACTGTGGCGGTCTTGGTTTCTCCTTCAACGGTACGCACCGTGCCATTACCTTGGCGATAGCCGCCCTCCTCGAGGTTGAGGGTGGCTTTGATGGAGAAGATGCCAGGAGCCTCAAAGAAAGTGGAAAAGTTTCCTTTGGCGTCGGTGACGCCTCGACGGTAGTTATATTCGTTTTCGTCGCAATTGTTTTGGTATAGTTCAACAGTCACGCCCGAAAGAGGGTTTTTGGTAGCCTCGTCAATTACGATAACGTCCAAATAGCAATTGGTATCTTTGTCGCAAGAGATGAATAATACCGTGGGTAAGAGACTGATAAACAGCAGTAGGCACAGACGGTTGATTTTTTTCTTCATAAAAGTGTGTTTTTTTGTCTTATTATGTCTAATTTTCTTCTTACTTTTGCAGTTGCAAAATTAGTAAAAATATTCTAATAAATAATGAAAAAAATCACTTTTGCCGCGTTTTTTTTACTGGCGTTAAGTTTGGGAATACCACAATCGGTTGTGGCACAGAGTAAAAACAAGGATAAAGAGGTTCGTGTAGAAATGGTCACTACAGAGGGTCGTATGGTCTTCGTGCTGTTCAACGACACCCCTCAGCACCGTGACAATTTCCTGAAATTGGTCAATGAACATACATATGACAGCTTATTGTTCCATAGGGTCATTAAGAACTTTATGATACAAGGTGGCGACCCACAATCGCGTCATGCGCGTCCAGGCCAGATGCTTGGAGACGGTACGTTAGGTTACACAGTACCTGCGGAGTTTAAGAAGAATCACTTCCATCAAAAAGGCGCCTTGTGTGCTGCCCGCCAGGGAGATAATGTGAATCCAAGGAAAGAATCGTCGGCTTCCCAGTTTTACATAGTTCAAGGACAAGTGTGGGATGTCAGAACCTTGGATATGATGGCGCAGCGTTATGGTAAAACATTCACAGAAGAACAACGTAAAGTATATACCACGGTAGGTGGTACGCCTCACCTTGACGGCGACTATACTGTCTTTGGACAATTGGTTGAAGGTATGGATGTTGTGGATAAGATTGCTGCCGTAAAGACTGGTATGGCCGACCGTCCGGTGGAAGATGTAAGAATACTCAGCGTCAAAGTGATCAAATAAACTACATAAAGACAGATGAAGAATCTTATTTCGCAGTACATTGAGGAGATACGGAATGCCCGTATCGAAGACTTTAAGGATAAAGCTGCCGAGGTGGAGCAGTTCCGTGTGCGTTTCCTTGGCCGCAAAGGTATTATGAACGAGCTTTTTGAGCAGTTCAAAGCATTGCCTGGAGACCAAAAGAAAGAGATAGGTATCGCCCTCAACCAGTTGAAGAATGCGGCGCAGGCCAAAGTGGAAGAGTGGAAGAATTATGTCGAGCAAGCCCCGGAACTAAATGATACCCATGATCTTACCATGCCTGCCGACTTTGTGCAGCATGGCAGCCGCCATGTACTTTCGGTGACGATGAATGAGATTGCCGAAATCTTTGCTCGCATAGGTTTTACTGTAGAGGAGTCAGTGGAGATAGAGGACGATTGGCATCTTTTCTCGGCGCTGAACTTCCCGCCCGACCATCCTGCTCGTGACATGCAGGATACCTTCTTTGTTGAGAAAGAGGAGGGTAAGCAGGATGTAGCATTGCGCACGCATACCTCGTCGGTGCAAGTGCGTGTGATGGAGACGCATAAGCCCCCGATACGTATCATCGCTCCAGGTCGAGTGTTTAGGAATGAGGCCATTAGTGCCCGTGCGCATTGTATATTCCATCAGGTAGAGGCTCTCTATGTTGATAAGAAAGTCACCTTTGCTGACTTGAAGCAGACACTGCTTTACTTCGCCAAGGAAATGTTTGGCCCCGATACACAAATACGACTGAGACCCAGTTATTTCCCATTCACCGAGCCGAGTGCCGAGATGGATATCTCGTGTAACATTTGTGGTGGCAAGGGTTGTAATATTTGCAAGGGCACAGGCTGGCTAGAGATACTAGGCTGTGGTATGGTGGATCCCAACGTGCTCGATGCCTGCGGCATTGACAGCAAGGAGTATACAGGTTTCGCTCTTGGTATGGGTGTGGAGCGTATGGCGATGCTCAAATATCAAATCCGCGACCTTCGTCTCTACTTTGAGAATGACCTTCGCTTCCTGCATCAGTTTGATAATATCATTTAACAACCTTGTAACATGTCAGTTATTTCTATTAATGGCATGCGGTTTTATGCCCATCATGGCTGTTTTGAACAGGAGCGGGTCATCGGTACTCACTTTCAGGTCGACCTTCGCATGGAAGTTGATACGAGTAGAGCGGAAATATCTGACAATATAGAAGATACTGTCGATTATCTTGAGGTGTATCAGGTGGTGAAACGGGAGATGGATAGTCCCTCTCACTTGTTAGAGCATGTGGCCCGCAGGGTGGGGGAGGTGGTTAGGACTCAGTTTCCTGATACCAAGAATGTTGTGGTTCGGGTTAGTAAGCTCAATCCTCCACTAGGAGGTCATATGGACTCGGTGAGTGTCGAGGTAACCGTGCTTTAAAGCAGTCCATTGTCGTGAAAACTATAATAATCGGCTTTGCCAGTGGCGCCGAGGGCAATGATAATGTGCTCTGTAACTTTTATTTGAAGTAGATTGCCTGCTTCTACCAATTGCTTTGTCAATTTGCAGTCGATGCTGCTTGGGTGCAGGCCTCCAGAGGGATGGTTGTGTAGAAGGGCAATGTGCACGGCTTTGTTTTCTAGTGCTTTGCGGAAAATAATGCGTATGTCTACAGGTGTTTCTGTCTGTCCACCTACGGCAATACGCTGGCGTGTAATTACTTTGTTGCGAATGGACATATATACGACCCAAAACTCCTCGTGGTCAAGGTCGACCATCAAGGGAGCCATATAGTTGAAAATCGATGTACTGTCGTTTAGAATCAGTTCGTTAGAGTCGCTGATTTCGCCCTGCATCCGCCAGCCGAGTTCCAGTGCCGCCATGAGTGTTGTGACTTTGGCGGTGCCAAGACCTTTGATGTGTGCCAAGTGGCTGTAGTCCAATTGAGAGAGTGTCGTTAGTTTGTTGTCGGCGGTACTAAGTATTTCTTTGGCCACATCGACGGCTGTTTTGCCGGGGAGGCCACTACGTAGAAGGATGGCTATGAGTTCTGTGTTGGAAAGTCCTTTTTTCCCGTAAAGCAGCATTTTTTCACGGGGTTTGTCGTCGTTGGCCCACTCTTTTACCGTGAGGCATTTTTTGTTTTCCATATCTTTCTGTATATCTTGAATTTTGCTGCAAAGGTACATCTTTTTTTTTAATTTTATTTGCTATGTCAATATTTTTTGTTACTTTTGCACATTCAAAGAGAATTAAATAAAAATAATAAATTTATATCTAAACTATGCAGAATAAAGGACTTATCAGATTTTTGGCATGGGCTTTCGCATTGGTTTGTTTGTTTCAATTGTCGTTTACTTTTGTGACCAGCAGCATTGAAAGCAAGGCTAAAAAAACCGCTGAAAACTACATCAAGAACGAGCAAACGCAGCGTTTTGTGGCTGAAAGAACCGATAACGATGTGGATGCGCAAATTCTTGTGGACTCCCTCCGCAATGCCCGTGAAGCTCGCTATTTAGACTCCATGGCCTCAGAGAAGGTCTATTTGGGTTACACCTATCGCCAGTGCCAGAGCCGTGAGATTAACCTCGGCCTCGACCTTAAGGGTGGTATGAATGTGATGCTTGAGGTTTCGACTGTTGATGTGGTTCGTGCTCTCGCCGACCATACCGAGGACCCTCTTTTCAACCAAGCTATTGATAATGCATTGGCATCTCAGAAGAAGAGCACCAACCGTGACTTTGTTTCCCTTTTCTACGATGAGATTACGAAACTAGACCCCAACGTGTCGTTGGCATCCTATTTCAGTGGGCAGCTCCGCGACAAGATTAAGTTGGGTGACAAGAATGACGATGTTATCAAGGTCGTTAAGGAAGAAGCCGCCGGTGCCTATGACCGTACTTACCAAATTCTGAGTCAGCGTATCGACAAGTTCGGTGTAGCTCAGCCCACCATTCAGAAGCTCTCTGCTTCGGAGCGCATTTTGGTTGAGCTTCCTGGAGTGAAGGAACCCGAGCGTGTGCGCAAACTTCTGCAAGGTACTGCTCAGTTGGAGTTTTGGCAGACGTATGACAATACCGAGGCTATCCGTTTCCTGGATGCTGCTAATACTTACCTCGCTTCCATCAATGTCAATGGTGAAGCCGATACCACCGCTGTTGCCGAAGAAGAGGAGGTCGTAAAAGATAGTGCAGAAGCCATGCTCGAGCAGCTTGCTGCCGACAATGCTTCCACAGCTTCTCAGGCCGCTGATCGCGAGGCTTTTGCCAAGAGCAATCCGTTGATGGCGAAATTGCAACTCTATGTTGATCAGAATATGCAGCCGTTGCAAGGTCCTATCGTGGGTCTTGCCGCCAGCAAAGACCGTGCAGATATCAGCGCGATGCTTGACAAGGCTGCCGAGAAGAAAGTCTATGATCCCCGTACGGTGAAGTTCTTGTGGTCGGCCAAGGCCGATGAGCACTTCGGTGCCGACGTGTATGTGCTTTATGCCATCAAGATTACCACTCGTGACGGTTCGGCACTGCTTGACGGTGGTTGCATCAGTGATGCCCGACAGGATTTCTCGACCGTTGGCGGCAACGAGATTTCGATGACCATGAATAGCGAGGGCGCCCGTGAGTGGAAGCGCATAACGGGAGAGAATGTGGGCAATTGTATCGCCATTGTCCTCGATGACCAGGTGTATTCTGCACCTCGTGTCAATGGAGAGATTGCTGGAGGCCGTTCTTCTATCACTGGTGACTTTACCCTTGAAGAGGCTAAGGACTTGGCCAACATCCTCAAGAGTGGTAAACTGCCTGCCCCTGCTGTGATTGTGCAGGAAGCGGTCGTTGGCCCCTCACTTGGTCAGGAGTCTATCCGCAATGGTCTGCTTTCCATGGTGCTGGCATTCATCGTGGTGCTCATCTACATGGTCCTCTTCTATAACCGTGCCGGCTGGGTGTCGGTGGCGGCCCTTATTACTAATGTATTCCTTTTAATTGGAATATTGGCCTCCATCGGAGCAGTGCTGACGTTGCCTGGTATGGCTGGTATCGTCTTAACCATGGCAATGGCAGTGGATGGCAATGTGATTATATATGAGCGTATCAAAGAGGAACTTCGTTCGGGTGCCAGTATGGCCAACGCAGTTGAGAACGGCTTCAAGAACGCTTATTCAGCTATTATTGACGGACAGGTGACGACGTTCCTGCTGGGTCTGGTGCTTATCATGTTCGGCTCGGGTGCCGTCCAGGGTTTTGCAGTCACACTCTGCATCGGTATTGTCACATCCTTGTTCACGTCCATCTTTATCACCCGTCTGATTATCGACAGCAACCTGCAGCATAAGCGCAAGATTAACTTCTCCTTCCCTTTCTCGGAGAACTTCCTTCGCAATGCTCATGTTGACTTCATAGGTAAACGTCGCCTGTTCTATATCATTGCAGGTGTCGCTATTGTGATATGCATCGCCAGTTTCAGTTTCCGTGGTTTGAGTTTCGGTATTGACTTCACGGGTGGCCGTACTTATGTGGTGCGTTTCGATCAGCCCGTCAATGCCGTTGACGTGCGTGCCGACTTGGCCAAGCAGTTTGAAGAGGCTCCTGAGGTGAAGACTTACGGCCCGAGCAACCAGTTGAAGGTTACGACCAAGTATAAGATTGCGGAAGACGGTGATGCTGTGAAGAATGAAATTGTGGAGAAACTTTATGCAGGAACGAGCAAGTACTTTGCCAATCCTGTGACTGTGGAAGAGTTCAAGTCGACCGAGACCAATCCTGTGGGTATCATCCAGGCTGATCAGGTAGGCGGTACTATTGCCCATGACAACTTGGTGCATTCCATCTGGGCGGTTATCGGTGGCCTGCTCGTGATGTTTGTTTACATTGGTTTGCGTTTCCGTAGCTGGCGCTTCGGTATAGGTAGTGTGGCTGCTTTGACGCATGATACCCTGTTGGTTATCGGTATATTCTCTCTCCTCTATGGTTTGTTGCCCTTCAACCTTGAGGTTGACCAGTATTTCATTTCGGCCGTGTTGACGGTGATAGGTTATTCCATTAATGCTACGGTGGTTATCTTCGACCGTGTGCGTGAATACCGCAAACTTTATCCCAAACGTGACCTCGTTACGCATATGAACGATGCCATCAACTCCACGTTGGCACGTACTGTTAATACATCGGGTACCACTTTTGTCACCTTGCTGATGATGTTTATCTTTGGTGGCGAGGTGATTCGCGGCTTCATCTTTGCCTTATTGGTTGGTGTTCTGGTCGGTGTGTTCTCGTCGCTGTGCATAGCCTGCTCGGTGGTGTACGAAATTTCCGGCAAGCAGAAGAAGGCCAAGGCATTGGCCCAATAATTGGTGACAAATAAAATAAATAATAACTATACATGTAAACGCAATGAGAATGTTTAGAAAAGTACTATTGACATTCGGACTCTTGCTGATGGCGGAAATGGCAGCATTGGCGCAAGGCACGCTGAAGGGCACCATTACCGATGCCAAGACGAAGGAACCTATGCCTTTTGTCAACATTGTCGTCAAGCAAGACGGTAAACAGGTACACGGCGGTCAGACGGACTTTGACGGTATCTTCACCATCAAGCCCCTCGCTGTTGGTAAGTACGACATTGAGGTCTCCTCAGTGGGTTACAACCGCTATGTGCAGACGGGTATCAACGTGAAGGCTTCGGGTTTCACGGTGGTTGATGTCGCACTTAATCCCACTGCCACCACTCTTGAGGTGGTTGACATTGTGGCCGACAAGGTGCCTGTCATTGAAATCGGCTCTGCCGAGCAAGGTGCTCGACTGTCGAGCGACGATATTGCGCGCATGCCTGGTACTTCAGTAGAGAGTATTGTGGCATCGGTCGGCGGTGTCGGTTATAGTGATGGTGGTACCGGTACGGCTCGTGGTGAGAGCGGCATGGTTACCATGCAGGGTAATGTCCGTAAGCGTACGGGTATTTCCGCTCCTAAGGAGGCTATCGCTGAGATTCAGGTTATCTTGGGTGGTACTCCGGCCAGCATCGGTGAGGCTATCGGTGGTTCGCAGATTATCACGCTGAAACCGCCAACGAGCCAGTTCCAAGGTGTGGCACGCTGGGAGACCTATCTTGACTATCGCTACATTCACACGCTGATGGTGTACCTGACGGGTCCTGTCTATAAGAAAAACTTTAAGCAGGCCGATGGCTCTACTGTCGAGCGTACGCTGATAGGTTTCCGTTTCAACGGACAGGGGTCGTATGAGAATTCTCCGTTCTATCGTGTGAAGGGCTATCGCTATCAGATTGTCGATGACGACCTCGTGAGACAAATTGAGCAGAACCCATTGACATATGATCCTCTCACGGGAGGTGTAAACTATTCTGGAGAAACACTGCTTCGCAAGGAGAGTTTCTATGAGTTCACGCGTCTTGGAAAGAAGAACTTCGGCGGCGATGCTTCGCGTGTACCCAACCTGCAGTATTATAGCATTGGTATGGAGGGTGCTCTCGACTTCCGTTTCTCGGACTATGCTACCTTGACTCTGACGGGTGAGTTTAGTGCCAGCCATTCTCCGTCGGCTTCGGTGTCGCCTTTGGCGATGTCTCTCTCCGGCTCGATGGTGGGCGAGGGCATGAACATGGTTCTTACCGTGGACTTCACCCAGCGTTTCCCTGATGCCGAAGTATCCAATGAGGATGAGGCCAAGGCTTCTTCCCCCATCAAAAATGTGATGTACAATATTACTGGTATGGTCAACCGTTATACATCGAGATCGTATAATGAGAACTTTGGCAGTAGCATTGATGATATTTTCAAATACGGTTATATTGGTAAGTTTGTCACCGAAAAGGTCCCCACGTATGAATTGCGTCAGATAGATTATAATGGTATTAATCAATGGGCTTATGTACAGAACAACTGGAGAGACCAAGTGACTTATGTGTCGCCCTATGACCCGGAGAACGGCTATACTACTTACAATCCGCTGCTTGCCAACTACAATGAGCAGTTGTTCGGCAGCGAGGAGTTCCGTGATATTCAACCGTACTTGACCACTCGTGACTATATTTTGGCCTACAAGGGTCTTTACAATGGTGATTCCCCCTCAAGCATTTATAGTCTTATCTCGAATGTCGGTGTGCAGAGTGCCAGTTATTCGAAGAGTCAGAACGACTACCTCTATTTGCAGGCCAAGGCATCGGCTGATGTGAAAGGTCATGAAATTGAGGTCGGTGTGCAGTATGACCAGATGTGGCAGTCGTCCTATTCTTTGAATGCCTACGAATTGTGGACAATTATGCGTCAGAATGCCAACCGTCATATCTCGCAGATGGACTTAGACAATCCTATTTATGAGCAGCGTGGTTCGCAGCTCTATGTGAACTATCCTCGTCTGCTTGACCAAGATCAGCAGTCGCCTTTCGATGCTGCTTTCCGTCAGTATCTGATTAGCAATGGTTACACCAACACTGACGGTAGCCCGATTGATGACTATACGTGGATTGATATTGACCGCTATTCCCCTGAGGACTATGTGAATGCCGGTGGTATCAACATGTTCTCCGCTGACGAGCTCTTCAACAGTGGTAACTCGAAGGTCGGTTATATCGGCTATGACCACACTGGTAAGAAATACAACGGAGCAAACTGGACCCTCGACCGTTTCTTCAATTCCGAGGATCGCTTGCTGCCTGCTTTCTCGCCCATTTATGTGGCTGGTTATATTCAGGATAAGTTCTATTTCCAAGACTTAATATTCAATGTGGGTGTTCGTGTCGACTATTTCGACGGTAACCAGTACGTCCTCTCGGATCCCTATCTGCTGTATCAGTCCTACACTGTGGCCGACATTCGTGCCAACCGTAGCCTCATCAGCGGTGGTGATTCCTATCTTGACAACGCTGGAGACGATTGGGTGCCTTATGTCAACTACGTTCCCGATGAGAGCAACACGACAATGCCTATCATTGTTGGTTATCGTGACCCCGAAGGCAAGTGGTATAATGCCATGGGTGCGGAGGTTTCTTCGCCCAATGAGGTCAGCGGTACTACGGGTAAGCCGACTCCTTATCGCACTGGTGGAGACGGTGGCGGTCAAGCTGCTATGAAGAACAACACGGTGTATTCTTCAGCCTTTGAACGTTACACTCCTCAGATTGTTGCCATGCCTCGTATCGCCTTCTCCTTCCCCATTGGTGAGAAGTCGCAGTTCAAGGCCAGTTATGACATTATCGCCCGTCGTCCCTCGTCGGGCTGGGAGGCCAGTTATCTGAGCTACCTCTATATGACTCAGATTTCCTCCATTACCAACCCCAATTTGAAACCTGAGCGTATCACCAACTACGAACTTGGTTTCCAGCAGGCTCTTAATCAGTCGTCCGCCATCAGTGCCTCGGCTTACTACAAAGAGACTCGCGACCTTATCCAGTTGGTCCAGTACGCCGGTGCTGACCCTAACCCCAATTACTACAGCTATGACAACAAGGACTTCCGTACCATCAAGGGTGTCACGTTGGCTTACGACCTCCGTCAGACCAAGAACATCCGCGTCAACGCCAACTATACGTTGCAGTATGCTGAGGGTACAGGTCTGTCGTCGACTACGATGACCGAGCTCATCAAGGAAGGTTACACCACCCTGAAGATGCTCAACCCGATTAGCGATGACCGTCGTCACGAGTTCAAGGCCAATGTCGACTTCCGTTACAGCAGCGGCAGCAAGTACAACGGTCCTGTCATTACTCGTGTTGTCACGGACAAAGAGACTGGAGAGAAGCGTAAGAAAGAAGTGAAGCTCCTCGAGAACTTCGGTATCAACTTCCTCGCTGTTGCCCAGTCTGGTCGTCCCTACACCAAGCAGTTCTCGAACTCGCAGGCCACTATCGTTGGTGGATATCGTGGCGCTCGTATGCCTTGGGGCTTCTACTTTAATATTATTGCTGATAAGGTGTGGAGCTTCAATGTTGGCAAACGTCCGACGCAGTTGCGTGCTGCTGTGACGGTGAACAACCTCTTTGATATCCGCAACATCGTTGGCGTCTTCCCTGTGACGGGTAACCCCGAGGATAACGGCTACCTCACCGATCCCGAGTCGCAGCAGGTTATCAATGCCTACCTCGACCCGCAGGCTTTCCGTGATATCTACACTATCATTCTCCGTAACGGTACATGGCACTACTGTAGCCCCCGTACCATCAAAGTGGGCTTAACCTATATGTTCTAAATCTAACAGCGAAAAAATTAATCAAGATGAAAAGTATATATAGTAAATTGGTATTGATTTCCTTGCTGCTAGCCACAGTGTCGACTACCGTATCGGCACGTGAGTGCATTGAGTGTAAGAAAACCAACGCGAAAAAGGTTACTATACAGTCTAAGGCTGCTGTCTGTAAGAGGGCGCAGAGTACTGCGGAGCTTAACATTAACAATGTGCGTGCTCTGATTAATGGCTATGGTAACATGTGGTACGACGGCAGTGTCGCTAAATACCATCTGCCCAAGAACAGTAACACTTGCCCGCTGTTCTGTGCTGCCTTGTGGATTGGCGGTACCGACGTCAATGATCAGCTCCGTCTTGCCGCTCTTAAGTTTGGTAGCGACGGTGACGATTATTGGACTGGTCCTCTGAAAATCAATGGCACGGCTTCTGTTGACCTGCCTGTTTGTAACCAGTATGACAAGCATTGGATTATCACCAAGGCTGAGGTTTTGGCTCACAAGGCTCATTTTGAGTATGACAGTAATGGCGCCACAATCATTGATGGTTATAGCGCTGGTGATATTCCCGACATCATCAGAGATTGGCCCGCCCATGGTGATGGCGATGACCTGACAAGTTTCCTGGCACCTTTCTATGATGCCAACAAGAATGGTGTCTATGAGCCTGAACAGGGTGATTATCCCTACTATGACTTTGATAACGAACTTTGCCCTCGTACATTGAAGGCAGAGTGGGGTGACAAATACACCCAGCATGTGCTTCCCACGCAGGAAGACGTTGCCGGTATCGTCACTGGCGGCCTTCTCTCGGACCAAGTTCTGAAAGGCGACCAGACTATCTGGTGGGTTTTCAACGACAAGGGTAATACACATACCGAGTCGAAAGGTGAGTCCATCGGTCTCGAGATTCGTGCCCAGGCTTTCGCATTCTCCACGAATGACGAGATTAATAACATGACATTCTACTCCTACGAGATTATCAACCGTTCCACCTATGAGTTACGTGAGACCTACTTCAGCCAGTGGGTTGATCCGGATTTGGGTTATGCTTGGGACGACTTTGTGGGTTGCGATGTACGTCGTGGTCTCGGTTATTGCTACAATGGTAAGTCTCAGGATACTCCTGGTTCGGGTAGTTATTCCGGTATGCCTCCTGCAGTCGGTATCGACTTCTTCCAAGGCCCGTATATGGACCCCGATGGTTTGGATAATCCCAAGATTGATATTCCCAAGATTCTCAGTGACAGTTATACCAACTTGCAGGTGAAGAACCTTCTGAGTAACTACAAGATGAAGAAGAAAGGCACCTCTATCGACTCTATTGATGCCTATGGAAGACAGGTGTATGACACCATCTCCATCACCGACGATGCCGACCTCTTCTTCGCTACAAGTGAAACTGGTTATGACAGTTGGTATTTCCACCCCGGCGATGCAGTGGGCAACTGTGCCATCAATGGTGTGAACTTTGGTAACAATATTGTCGACGACGAACGTTTCGGTATGCGCCGTTTCGTGTATTACGACAACTCTCTCAATGCAATCTACGGTGAGCCCGTAAAGGCTAACGACTATTACAACTACCTCCGTGGCTACTGGAAGAACGGTCAGCGCATGAAGTATGGTGGAAACGCTGTCTCCACGGGCATTGACCCCGCCAATCTCGATTGCGACTTCATGTTCCCGGATAACAGCGACCCGTGGCATTGGGGTACCGATGGTGAGATGCCTTCCGTCAATCCTGATGATTGGCGTGAGATTACCGCCGGCAACAGTCCTGGTGACCGTCGTTTCATGCAGTCGGCAGGTCCTTTCACCTTGAAACCTGGTGCTTTGAATTACATTACCGTGGGTATTCCTTTCGCTCAGGCTTCCAGTGGTGACGGCCAGTGGGCTTCGGTATCCTTGCTGCGTGAGATTGATGACGTGTGCCAGGCTCTCTTTGAGAACTGCTTCAAGGTTCTTGACGGTCCCGACGCTCCCACCATGACTGCCCAGGAGTTGAGCAATGAGATTATTCTGTATCTCAACTATGAGGACAGAACATCCAACAACTATAATGAGAAGTATCGTGAAGTTGATCCCGCCATCGTCCGTAGTTACACTGATGCCAGTGGTAACACTCATCTCTATGACTCGGTGGCCCGTAGCTTCATCTTTGAAGGCTATCAGATTTATCAGTTGAAAGATGGCAACACTTCTATCGCCGACATCAACGATGCCTCGAAGGCTCGTTTGGTTGCCCAGTGCGATATTGAGAACTACTACGATACCATCCTGTCGATAGATACGGTCTGGACTATCACCAGCGCTGGTGACACTGTGGTTCATCACATTGACACCACCTGGAACCCCAACCCCAGTCTGCCTATCGGTACACTTACTAATTTCACCACCAACACGCAGACCGGTCTGCTTACAGGTACTGTGATGGTCGAGGGTGCCAACAAAGGTATCCAGCATGTCTTCCGCATTACCAACGATGCTTTTGCCACTGGTCAGAATACCGGTTTGGTGAATAATAGGGAATACTACTTTATCGCCATCGCATATGCACAAAACCGCTTCAAAGAGTATTCTCAGACAGAGGCAGCTTTCCTCGATGGTCAGAAAGAGCCTTACCTTGCTGGTCGTAAGAACGAGCGTGGTGGAAGTATTACCCCCATCACGGTCATTCCTCACAATCCTGCCGTTGAAGACGGTGGTAAGGTTGCCCAGGCTGAATTCGGTATGAGCCCCAACATTATTCGTATCGAGGGATTTGGTAATGGTACCACTTCAGGTCTGCGTCTCACCGAGCAGTCCATCACCGAGTTGATGGGTGCCCCTGGTGTTGAAGGCAAGGGCCCCGGCACCTATGTGAACAACTTTACTACAGGCATCGGTGGTCAGGGTGACCGCTCCTATATGACCAGCCCCTGTATCATCGCTCATCCTCAGTATGAAGAGAACTACGGTCCTATCAACGTGCGCGTCATCGACCCGCTCAAGTTGAAAGAAGGCCGCTTCAACATCCTCTTCTGGAACGCTATCTATGACGCCGATGGTAATATCACCAATGTCAACAATGATACGGTAGGCGGTGGTGTCAACAAGAACACCCGCTGGTGCATCGTTAATGCTGACGGTGGTCCTGTTTATGACACATTCACTCGCGTGTGGTCACACTTCTCCATCTCGCGTTATAATGAGCAGATATTCCCTGAACTCGGTATTGCTGTCTCTCTGCTTAACCCCAAGGCGGCAGCTTCCAGTATTGATGTCTCTGGCTATAAAAACACAGATGGTACATACAAGACTAACTATTATCCTGGTAAATTCTATCAAGGATTTGTCAAAGAGGGTGCCCTGTTGGGCTCGTCCATGAAGTTTGCTGACGAGAACAAGCAGTGGTTGTATGGCTTGCCCGATAACGATTCCTACTTGATTTATAACTGGATTCGTTCTGGTAGCCAGTTCTCTGCCAATGCTTATGAGAACTTTATCTCTTCGTCTTCGCCGTACAGTGTCAACGAGGCCTACCTTGATGAAGACTATTTCAAGGCATGGAAAGTCTATTCCGCCACGGTCTCTTCATCCATTGACTCCAGTGAGGGTATTGACAAGACACAGGTCTATGAGAGTGTTGTGGGTGGTACTTGGGCTCCCTATGGTGTCGTCTCTACGATGCCGTTCCATCCGGGCTTCAGTTTCGCCTCTTTCATCACCGACGATGACCATATGCTTGACAGCCTTGGTGTCAGCCGTTATCGTCTTGAGCGCATGTTGTTGACGAATATCTTCAACAAGGCTCTCAACTACAATGAACTTGCTAAGTTGCCCAGTGTGCGTATCGTTCTCACTGCTGACCAAAGCAAGTGGACACGTTGCCCGGTTGTCGAGATGTGCGATGACTATACTCTTTCCGAAGGCAATGCCCGTCGTTTCGCCGTGCGTCGCCACGCTTCCGTCAATAAAGACGGTCTGACGGCTGCCGAATGCGCTGCACAGGGTATTACCTATGCTGCCGGTAGCACTGACGATCCCGAGTACATCTCGGCCAACGGTATGGGTTGGTTCCCAGGTTACGCCATCAACACTGTCAGCGGTGAGCGTTTGAACATCATGTTTGGTGAAGACTCGCGTTACGTGCAGCACAATGGCCGTGACATGATGTGGAACCCCGATAACTCGACAATGGAAGGTACGCAGAACTACGTCCTCGGTGGACGTCACTACATCTATGTGATGAACGCTACGCGTCAGACATTCTATGACTTGCTTGATCGCGATAATGGCATTAATAGAAGCGCATATACTACCTATGTCACTCCGAGTTATGATGCCGGCCGTTGGGCAATGAATATGCTGCAATCTGCTGAGCGCATGCTCAATTCGGAGCTCTATCCCACCACAGGTACCAAGTTGCTCTACAAGGGTCTTGTCAGCCGAGCCGACAACTATGTGCCCGTCCGCGACTCTATCGCCATGCTCTATGCTTCCACGGCTTGGGTCAACATACCTTTGGTCAACCCGCGCTATGCTTTCGACAATCCGAAGGATATCCCCTGTGATGTGACTGTTGACATCGACATCCGTACTCCTTACAGCAAGTATATGAGCTTCAATGGCACCGACGCCATGCGTACAGGTAATACCGCCATCAACAAGAATATGCCGGTTTACCAGTTCGTCATCAACCCCTCCGATGCCGTTCTTGAGAACCTGGCCACCGCCAATGGTGCTCGACAGAGTTATGTCGATTCCATCCTGAGTTTGATAAATGTAGTTCCCAACCCCTACTATAGTTACTCCAACTATGAAACAGCCAGCCAACTGGAGACCAAGGTACGCTTCATTAACCTGCCCACCGGTGTCAATAAGGATGGCAAGAAGGAAGGTTGCTACATACGTATCTACACTTCTGATGGTACGCTGGTTCGTTCCCTCGGTCCCACGCCGGTCAACAGCACTACCTACGACTGGGATCTCCACAACCAGACGGGTATTCCCATTGCCGGCGGTATGTATCTTATCCATATCACGGTGCCTGGCATCGGCGAGCGTGTCGTCAAATGGTTCGGCACGATGCGTCCTGTCGACCTCAACTCTTTCGGTTTCTAACACATGTAACACCTAACGACAAAAACATTACAGAAAATGAAAAATATATTTAGAATATTTGCTGTAGTTGTGGTCCTCGCGGCCCTCACGTCACAGTCGGCTTACGCCGGCAATGACGAACGTCGTGGCACAGCCGGTGCTTCTGAGTTGCTCATCAACCCCTGGGCACGCAACACTGGTTGGGGTGGCGTTAACGTGGCCAATGTGCGAGGCCTCAGTTCCATGTTCTCCAATGTGGCCGGTCTTGCTTTCGTCGAGAGTATCGAGGTGGGCTATACCAACACTATGCTGTATGGTGGTAAGAGCGGACTATCCAGCGGCGCCACCATCAATACCTTCGGTCTTGCCGTGCGTATCTTCGAGCGCGGTGTAGCTGGTGTCTACATTATGTCCATGGGCTTTGGTGATATCGATGTCACTACCTACCTCAGCCCTGAGGGTGGTAATGGTACCTTCTCGCCCAGCTACATGAACATTAATGTGGCTTACGCCCATAGTTTCACCAACACCATTCATGGTTCCATTCTCTTCAAGGTTGTCACCGAGAGCACCGACAATGTCAGTGGCTCGGGCTTAGGTATCGACGCTGGTATCCAGTATGTCACTGGTGAGGATGATGAACTCAAGTTTGGTATCTCTCTGAAGAACTGGGGTCCTTCGATGAAGTTCGGCGGTACTGGCCTATCACTGCAGATGGTCAACACTGCTGGCAACAATTTCACCGTTGAGACGCGTGCCGCCGAGATGGAGCTTCCCACCTGCCTCAACATTGGTATCTCTTACGACTTCCTTTTTGAGAACTGGGATCAGCGCCTAACCCTGGCAGCAGCCTTCACCTCCAATGCATTCTTGCGCGATAACTATATCGTTGGCGTCGAGTACAGTCTGCTTAAGATGTTCCAGCTGCGTTGTGGATATATTATGCAGCCCGGTCTCTTGAGCGGAGATGCCGCCACGGCTAACAATGGTATCTGCGCCGGTGCGTCGGTCGACGTGCCTCTCGCCAAGGATGACGGTAAAACGGGTATCACCATTGACTACTCTTTCCAGTCGGCATCGCCTATGCGTGGCACCCACTCCATCGGAGCCAGCCTGCGTTTCTAAGAGCAATCGCACATAATCCTAATATGGGAAAGGCTTTTCCAACAAGCCTTTCCCACTTTTTAAACGCTTGAATAAATAGACATATCATGGCAGAAATAAAGTATTACAGCGAAGAAGGTCTTCAGAAACTGAAGGATGAACTTCACCACCTTATCGTCGTCGAGCGCCCTGCAGCTTCTGCGGCCATCGCTGAGGCGCGCGATAAGGGTGACCTTTCGGAGAATGCCGAGTACGACGCCGCCAAGGAGGCACAAGGCCATCTCGAAGCGCGTATCAGCAAACTGCAGGACCTTGTGGCTAACGCTCGTCTGCTTGACGAGAGCAAAATCGACACCTCGAAGGTGCTGTTGCTGTCCATCATCACCATCCGAAACACCAAGAACAAGATGGTTCAGAAATACACCATTGTGCCTGAGAGTGAGGCTAACCTCAAGCAGGGCAAGATAAGCGTTACCTCGCCTTTCGCCTCGGCATTCCTAGGGCACAAGGTCGGCGACCTTGTCGAGGTTAACGTTCCCGCAGGCAAGATGACATTTGAACTCACCAAAATAGAGCGATAGTTATGGCAAGTATTTTTAGTAAGATTGTCGCCGGTGAGATACCGTGCTACAAAGTGGCCGAGACGGAGCACTGCTTTGCATTCCTTGACATTAATCCTGTTGTTAAGGGTCATGTCTTGTGTATCCCCAAACAGGAGGTCGATTATATCTTCGACCTCGATGACGAACTTTTTTGTGAGCTTCATCTGTTCGCAAAAAAAGTAGCCAAGGGCTTGAAGAAGGTATGCCCTTGTATCAAGGTTGGCGAAGCGGTGGTAGGTATTGACGTGCCCCACGTCCACATCCATCTCATGCCCCTGAACAAGCCCGGCGACCTCAACTTCGGGCACCATGTCGCAATGACTCCCGAGGAGTTGAAGGCCCTGGCTTCCGAGATTTCCGCGGCCATCGAGTGGTGATACATCGTGTAAATGTCTGGTCAGTTCTCTTAATAAACGTTAAAATTGAACGAAATAGCAAAAATATTTTGCCAGTTTAAGAAATAGTCGTATTTTTGCAGCCGAAATCAAGAACGGAAAAAGAGATAAAAACAAACGTAACACGTTATGTATCTGACAAAAGAAAAGAAAGAAGAGATATTCGCCCAGTATGGCAAATCTGCCAAAGATACCGGCAGTGCTGAAGGCCAGATTGCGTTGTTTACCTATCGCATCCAGCACCTCACCGAGTTGATGAAGCAGAATAAGAAGGACCAGGTGAGTGAACGCGCCCTGGTCGGTTTGGTTGGCAAGCGCCGCAAGATGCTCGACTACCTCAAAGAGACGGACATCGAACGCTACCGTGCCATCATCAAACAACTCAACCTCAGAAAATAGTTTTTCATATTTATTTGGTTATGGTTGGGGTCTCCCGGGTTCTCTGGGAGACCTTTTTTCTTTATCTTTAATTCGGATATATCAAAAAAAGTTTGCTATATCGCTCAAATTTCGTAACTTTGCACTTTCTTTTTGCCGGTCTTTAGATGCCCGTCGAAGGAGATAGATATTTGAAATTAACACTTTTATGAGCTTCGGGGATGGTCCCCGAAGCTGCGGTAAAGTAATAGAAAACAATAAAAACAAATGAACGAACACATTATCACTAAGCGTTTCGACCTCGGCGATGGCCGCATGATCGAAATCGAGACCGGCAAGTTGGCCAAACAGGCCGACGGCGCTGCCGTGGTCCGCATGAACGACACGATGCTCCTTGCCACCGTCTGTTCTAAGAAAGAGGTGGGCGAGAACGTCGACTTTATGCCTCTCACCGTTGACTATCAGGAAAAATACGCTGCCATGGGCCGCTTCCCTGGCGGTTTCTTCAAACGTGAGGCCCGTCCTTCGGAGCATGAGATTCTCATCGCCCGACTGGTTGACCGTGCCCTTCGTCCTCTTTTCCCCGACAACTTCCACGCCGAGGTGCAGGTCAACATCACCCTCATCAGCGGCGATAAAGACACCATGCCCGACCAGCTGGCAGCCCTGGCCGCCGCGTCGGCTCTCGCTGTGAGCGACATCCCCTTCAACGGCCCCGTCAGCGAGGTGCGCGTGAGCTACCTCGACGGCCAGTACGTCATCAACACCCCCATGGCCGACATCGAGCGTGCCGACCTCGACCTTATCGTGGCCGCCACCGAGGACAACATCATGATGGTGGAAGGCGAGATGAAGGAGGTCGGCGAGAACGTGATGCTCGGCGCTCTCAAGGCCGCCCACGAGGCCATCAAGATTCAGTGCCGCGTGCTGAACGAGCTCACTGTCGAGACTGGCAAGACCGAGAAGCGCGAGTACTGCCACGAGGTGAACGACGAGGAGCTGCGCCAGCGTGTTCGCGACGCCGTCTACCAGAAGTGCTACGACTTCAGCAAACAGGGCATCGCCAACAAACACCAGCGCGAGGACGGCTTCGCCGCCATCAAGCAGGAATTTATCGACGCCAACTATACTGAGGAGACCCTCACGGACGAGATCAAGTTCATGATTGACCGTTACTATCATGACACCGAGCGTGAGGCCATGCGCGACATGGTGCTCAACGAGCGCACCCGTCTCGACGGCCGTCAGCTCGATGAGATTCGCCCCATCTGGTGCGAGACCGACTATCTGCCTTCGGCTCACGGTAGCGCCATCTTCACCCGCGGCGAGACCCAGTCCCTCAGCACCTGTACCCTCGGTACCAAGCTCGACGAGCAGAAAATCGACGGTGCCGTTATCGAGGGCATGCGCCGCTTCCTACTGCACTACAACTTCCCCGGCTTCGCTACTGGCGAGGTGAAACGCAGTGGCAGCACCAGCCGCCGCGAGGTGGGTCATGGCCACTTGGCCTGGCGCGCACTCAAGGAGGTGCTCCCCACCGAGGAAGAATGCCCCTACACCATCCGTGTGGTTTCCGATATTCTTGAGTCCAACGGTTCCTCTTCGATGGCCACCGTCTGCGCCGGCTGCATGGCGTTGATGGATGCCGGCGTGAAGCTGCGCAAGCCTGTGGCAGGTATCGCTATGGGTCTCATCTCGAAGGGTGACAAGTGGGCCGTGCTGAGCGACATCCTCGGCGATGAGGATCACCTTGGCGACATGGACTTCAAAGTCTGCGGTACCCGCGACGGTATCACCGCCTGCCAGATGGACATCAAGGTTGACGGTCTCAGCTACGACGTGTTGGCCAAGGCTCTTGAGCAGGCCCGTCAGGGGCGTCTCTACATCCTTGACAAGATTCTCGAGACCATCCCCGAGCCCCGTGCCGACTACAAGGACTTTGTGCCCCGTATCGAGCAAATCAAGATTCCGAAAGATTTTATCGGTGCCGTCATCGGCAAGGGTGGCGAGGTCATCCAGAAGATTCAGGCCGAGACCAACACCATCATCAATATCGAAGAGGAAGGCGAGTTCGGCATCGTCGACGTCGCTTCGCAGAACAAGGACGACATTGCCGCCGCCCTCAAGTGGATCAAGGACATCTGCACCGTCCCCGAAGTGGGCGACATCTTCGACGCCAAGGTCGTCTCGATTGTTGAGTTCGGTGCCTTCATGGAGTTCCTGCCCGGCAAGGAAGGCCTGATGCACATCAGCGAGTACGAGTGGGGTCATCCCGAAACACTAGAAGGCCTCATCCATGTGGGCGACGAGTTCCAGGTGAAGGTTATAGCCTTCGACGAGAAGAATGGCAAGATTAAGCTCAGCCGCAAGGCCCTGCTCCCCAAGCCCGAAGGTTATGTGGAGGAGAAGCCCGTCCGCCGCGAAGGTGGTAACGGTGGCCGTCGTGACGGCGACCGTGGTGGTCATGGCCGTCGCGAAGGTGGCGACCGCGGTGGTGAGCGCCGCAGCTCCGGTAACGGTGGTGGCCGTCGTCGCTAATGCCCAACGTACACTTACATACAAAATAAGCGAGGCTTGCCAGTCTCGCTTATTTTATGTTTTCGAGAAGCTTAGTATAGCCATTTTTTCCGCATCTGAAATGTTAAAATGCGAGGATGATGCGAGGATGGTACCTAGAGGGATGTAGAATGGTGCCTATTTCTACGCGGGAGTTCGTAGTTTGAATAATTTGTGTATATTTGCAAATGGCAAATATATGTATGATGATTTTTACTTAACTGATAATGAGTATGTTCTGGCTGTTATGAAAAAGTGTTTCCTTCTGTTGGCGGTGCTGTGCCTTGTCGGCTGTACCAAGACGATGACGGTGCCTGAAGTGGAGACCCACGACAGTGAGGTTTCTGTTGACCGTATGAGCGTGAAGCTAACGGGAGTTATTGTCGACGACGGCAACACCGATGTGACGGACTGTGGCATTTGCTACGTGACCAGTGGGTCGGCGACCCCTACAATGGACAACATGTGTCTGCGGGCTGCGGTGCCGACGGGCGGCAAAGGCTCTTTCCGCGCCGTGCTCGAGGAGGTGAGGCACAATGTCGACTACAGCTATCGCGCCTATGCGGTCAACCGTCTCGGCACCGCATACGGTGATGTGCAGACGTTCCGGGTCGACGCCCATGCCCCTGTGGTGACGACGGAAGGCTACACCATGGGGGCCGATCAGGTGATGGTCGACGGCAATGTCACCAACCCCGGCGAGCTCCCTGTCACGGAGTGCGGCATCTGCTATGTGCAGGGCAGCGGCACCCCTACCGTGAGCGGCAGCCATGTGGGGGCGACAGGCTACGATGGCAGCGCGGCGTTCAGTTTCTCGGTGAAACTCACGGGGTTGCAGTACGACAAGCTATACACCTACCGCGCCTATGCCACCAACGCCTACGGCACCAGCTATGGCGCCACGCGCACCTTCACGATGCGTGCGCCGACGCCCACTGTGACTACGGGCACGGCCACGGTGAACCCGATGTCGTTGACGGCGGTGTGCACGGGCCAGGTGCCCACCAGCGGTGCGGCACCGCTGACCCAGGCGGGCATATGCTACAAGAAGGGTACGGGAACGCCGACAATCTCGAGCGGCATGGTTGTCAACCAGACGGGTGCCGCAGGAACCACCAGTTGCAGCATCTCCGTCACGTTGACCAATCTGGAGGAGGGTACCTACTCTTATCGCGCCTACGCCAAGAACGCCAACGGCACCAGCTACGGGGAGGTGAGGACCTTCGAGGTGGCATCGAGCGGCACCAGTGTCACCTTCGGCAGCGTCAGTTGGACGGACTCGTATCCTTCTGTGTATTGGAACCATTATGATGAGAATTATGGTCAATCACTACATTTTATTACTATCGGAACGTTGCCGTCGGGCAACAGAGCTATGCCTTCACTCTCGTTTCATTTCACTCCGGCGCCTGCCGTAAGTTCCTACAGCTACAATCTCACCAGCCTGTATATCTACCAACATACTTCCTACGACAGTACCTACACTTATTTGGATTGTTATCCACACTATAATAATCAAGACTATTATTATTATCATCCTGTTATATACTATAATTTTACGTCAGAGTATAATAACAGTGAGTTGTGGTGTATGAAGAGCGGCACGTTGAATATCCTGCAGTTCGACACTGTCAACATGGAGATTTCCTACACCTTGAATGCCGTGATGTTCCGTGTGGCCGACGTGTATGTCTCCGACGGGACTTGCACCAATTGGAACAGCGCCACCACGCGCAACCTCAGTGTTAGCTGTTATCGTGCACAGATATGGGGTGACAACGACAAGAAGCTGTCGCCGGAGGTTTTGGTGCGTGAGGCCATACGGCGCAAGATGCAGAAGCGGCGGTAGGCGGATTTCTGTTTGCGGTTTTGAAAAAAGTCGTATCTTTGCAGATGGCAAGTATCGGCAAGGATGTTGGTATGTTGCTGTTATATAGTTTGATAGTATGAAGAAGGCAATTGGATTTGCACTCTTTTTGGTTGCCTTGATGCTGACGGCCTGCAGCGACCCTACCGCTGCCGATTTGTTGCTGGGCAGCTGGAAAATGGAGAGGGCTTACGAAACCGTGACCTCGGCAACCCAGGGAACGGTGGTGAACGACCTGCCGAGTACCGATGTGCGGTATATTAGGTTCGATGAGGATGGCTCCTGTCTTATCAAGGAAGGCAATGAGAAATATCATTACTACTGGTACCTCTCGGACGAGACTGAGTTGCTGCTGGTGCCCACCAACAGTACCACCATCCAGTTGAACTACACCATCAGTGAGCTCGACAAAGAGCGGCTGGTCTATGGCAACTATTACACCCAGCTGGACAGCGCCAGCGGTGCTCGTACCATATATACCTATACTTTTGAGTACAAGAAACTTTAATTGACAATGGATAAATACAATCAGCGCGGTGTCTCCGCAACAAAAGAGGACGTCCACAACGCCATCAAGAATATCGACAAAGGTCTCTTCCCCCAGGCCTTTTGCAAGGTTATCCCCGACTTGCTAGGAGGCGACCCGGCCTATTGTAACATCATGCATGCTGACGGCGCAGGCACCAAGTCGAGCCTCGCATATATGTATTGGAAAGAGACGGGAGACCTTTCCGTGTGGAAAGGCATCGCCATTGACGCCATCGTGATGAACACCGACGACCTGCTGTGCGTCGGCGCTCTCGACCATATCCTGCTCTCCTCGACCATCGGCCGCAACAAGCAGTTGGTCCCTGGCGAAGTCATCTCCGCCGTCATCAACGGCACCGAGGAGTTCTGCCAGACGATGCGCGACATGGGCATCGACATCGTCCTCACCGGCGGTGAGACGGCCGACGTGGGCGACCTTGTGCGCACCATCATCGTCGACAGTACCGTTACCGCCCGCATGCGCCGCGCCGATGTTATCGACAATGCCAACATCAAGGCCGGCAATGTCATCGTGGGCCTTGCCTCCTATGGTCAGGCCACCTATGAGACGGCCTACAACGGCGGCATGGGTAGCAACGGTCTCACCTCGGCGCGCCACGATGTCTTTTCGCATGTCTATGCCGAGAAGTATCCGATGTGCTTCGACAAGAATCTGCCCGACGAGGTGGTCTTCTGCGGCTCCAAACTGCTTACCGACACCACCGAGGTGCCTGGTGTCGACGCTGGCCACATGGTGTTGTCGCCTACCCGTACCTACGCCCCCATCATCCGCCGTGTGCTCGACGAGTACCGCCCCAAGATTGATGGCATGGTACACTGCTCCGGTGGCGCACAGACCAAGATACTCCACTTCATCGGCGGTCGTCCACTTCATGTAGTCAAGGATAATCTCTTCCCCGTGCCGCCGCTCTTCAAGATGATTCACGAGGAGAGCCACACCGACTGGCAGGAGATGTACAAGGTGTTCAACATGGGCCACCGCATGGAGCTCTACACCGACGAGGCGACGGCTCGCGGCATCATCGACATTAGTCGCTCCTTCAATGTAGAGGCACAGATTATAGGTCGTGTGGAGGCTGCCGACAAGGCACAGGTGACCGTCATCAGTGAAAACGGTAAATACGAATATTATGGCTGAAACATCATTGGTAGAAACCTTTAGCAACCGCAAGCAGTTGCGTCTTGAGTCGGGCCTTGAGGACCGCATGTCGGTCCGCTCATTCAATCTGGTGCTGTGTGGTGCGCTGGCCTACGGCTTGATAGTCAACGCCGTGATGGTCTATTTCCTCTTTGCTCCGTTGCAGCAGATGGCGGCCAGCGTGGGCTGGTTTGGGTGGCTGCTCATCTATGTGGTGCCCACCTTCATCGGCATCTTTCTGTCTAATGGGTCCAGCAATCCATTGGTCAGTTTCATTGGCTACAATCTGCTGGTGCTGCCCATCGGCCTGCTGCTTGCATTGGTAGTGCCGGGCTTGCCGGCCGGTATTGTCGTCAAGGCGATGGCCCTCACCGCTATGGTGACCCTCACCATGACGATGGTGGCTGTAGTGAAACCAGAGTTCTTCCTTGGGTTGGGCCGCACACTCCTGGTGGCACTGCTGGTGGGTCTTGTCGCCGAGATAGTGGCCACCTTCCTGCTCGGCTATCGCGGCATGCTGTTCGACTGGCTCTTTGTGCTGCTCTTCTCGGGCTATATCGGCTACGATGTGGCCAAGTCGCAGGCCTACCCCAAGACGCTCGACAACGCCATTGATTGTGCCCTCGACATCTACCTCGACGTCATTAACCTCTTCCTCCGCCTGCTCAGCATCCTCTCAAAAAAATAATTGTCGGATGCAATAAATAAAACAAAGTGCCGTTTTAGGGAACATCATTGCGATTGTGTGGATAGTTTGCTCCACGTAGGTCGCACACTAAGCGACAATAGCTCAGTTGGTAGAGCGGCGGCTTCCCAAGCCGCAGGTCGCGGGTTCGAGCCCCGTTTGTCGCTCAAATCAAAAAAAATGTGTACCTTTGCAGTCTCATCCCTCTCGGGGTGAGACCTTTTGTTTGTTATTAATTAACTACTTATGGATAACGTGAATAATAAAAAAGACTGGAAAAAAGAGTTAATGTCCTACCTGCTGCTCATCTTGGGCAGTGCTTTATTTGCCGTAGGCGACGTGATGTTTGTCAATCCCTACCACTTGGCGCCAGGCGGTGTCTATGGTCTCGCCAACGTCTTCAACGCTTTGTGGGGTTGGAAGATATCCTTGGCGGGAGTCTGCATGGATATCCCGTTGCTCATCATTGGCACCATCATCCTGGGTCCCAAGTTCGGCCTCAAGACGATTATCTCGGTCATCCTGATACCGGTCTTCACCTTCATCCTTGAGACTACGTGGGGCTATGCACCCGTCATCCATGACGGTCCTTTCCTGGATGCCAGGGAGCACACCACGGCCCTCTTCTACATGCAGGACGGCGTGGAGCGCTGGTTTATGCCCGATATGTTCCTCAACACCGTCGTGGCGGGTCTCATCTACGGCGTGGCCATCGGCGTCATTTTCCGTGCCGGCGCCACCTCGGGCGGCTCGGACATCATCTCCATGATTATCCACAAGTACACCAAGATCAGCCTCGGCACCTTGGTGCTCATCGTCGACAGCTGCATCTCGTTGACCACCCTCGTCCTCGGCGACTTCCGTCTGCCCATCTACTCCATCATCCTCATCTTCATTGAGAGCAAGATTATCGACCTTGTCGTCGACGGTATGAAGAGCTACAAGACTATGTTCATTGTTACAGACGAGTTGGAGGCTGTGCGCAGCTACATCCTCAACGACCTGGAGCGTGGCGGCACTCTGTTGGTGGGCACCGGTCTCTATCAGGGCAACGAGCGCAAGATGATTTATGTCACCCTCGACCGTGCCGACATGGTGAAGCTCAAGAGCAACTTGCACCGCCTCGACCCCCATGCCTTTGTCAACATCATGGAGAGCAGCGAGATACTTGGCTTCGGCTTCAAGGCGCTGCCCAAAGAATAGGCGCTCTGGACAATAATAGCGGGGAAACAGCGTTACTATCGGCATGAAGGTACTCCAACTCTGCAACAAGCCTCCTTATCCGCCCGTCGACGGCGGCACGATGGCCATGAACAGCATCACACAAGGGCTGTTGAGTGCCGGCTGTGAGGTGAAGGTGCTGACGGTCGAGACCGACAAGCACCCCGCCGACTTGGAGCAGTTGCCCGCCGATTACCGTCGTGCCACTTCGCCCGAGGCCGTCTACATCGACCTCGGCGTCAAGGTGTTGCCCGCCGCCCTCGCCATGCTCTGTGGCGAGTCGTATCATGTCAAGCGCTATGTCAGCACGGCTTTCGCCCGTCGGCTGGCAGTCATCCTTCAAGAGGAACAGTTCGACATCGTGCATGTCGAGAGTATCTTCCTCACCCCCTATGTGCCACTTATCCGCAAATACTCGCAGGCCAAGGTCATTCTCCGCGCCCACAATGTGGAGCACCTTATATGGAAGCGTGTGGCGCAGAGTTCGCGGCCGGATGGGAGCAAGCGTTATTTCGGGAGCAAGCGCAACAACTTCAAGCGCTGGTATCTCAACCACCTCTCGCTAACCCTCCGCGCCTACGAGATGGAGCACTTGCAGGACTATGACGGCATTGTCTGTATCACGCAGGGTGATGCCGACTACTTCCGTGACAACGGCTGCCGCCGTCCTGTCACGACCATTCCATTTGGAATCAATATTCTTGAGTATCAGGATGCTCCCAGAGCTCCCGAGAAATATTCTCTTTACCACCTCGGCGCCATGGATTGGATGCCCAACCAAGAGAGTATCGCTTGGCTGCTCGACAGCGTGTGGCCCGTGGTGCACCGCGAGGTGCCGCAGGCACACCTCTACCTGGCGGGACGCAAGATGCCCGCCCGGCTCATGCAGGCGCACATCGACGGCGTCACCATCGTCGGCGAGGTCGACGACGCCAGCCGTTTCATCGCCGGCAAGCAGATCAACGTGGTGCCCCTCCTCAGCGGCAGCGGCATACGTGTGAAAATTATCGAGGCTATGTCGATGGGTAAGGCTGTCGTTACTACCACTGTCGGCGCCCGTGGCATCGACTACACCGACGGTGTCAACCTGCTCATCGCCAACACGCCCGACGACTTCGCCCGTCAAATCAAACGCCTCGTCGACGACCCCGACTATTGTCGCCGGGTAGGGGAGGAGGCCGCCCGTCTCGTGGCGGAGCAGTACGATGTGCGGCGGCTGACCGACCGCTTGTTGCAATTCTACAAAGAAAGGATAGACGTATGAAAACACTCAGACGGTGGCTTTTCCTTGCCGTCCTGCTGCTGACAACAGGCAGCACTATGGCGCAGCTCAACATCCCTGGCACCAGCGTCAGTTTCAAGCTCGACAACGACGAGTGGCGCTATCTGCGTACCTTCAAGACCGACGACGGCGCCAACGTGTACTACTACTGCTACGTCGGCGAGGTACTCCTCGACGACAGCGGCGACACCGTGTTGCCTTTCCTCCGCATCTATGTCAAGGACGGCTACGGCAGCGACCTCTATGAGCTCGTCTACGACCGCTACGTCGACCAGCCCTACCAGTCGCTCCGCGAGTGGAGCAAGGGCGAGGGACTGCCGGCTCGTGGCGGCCTCGGTTACGAGGGAATCTACACCAAGCCTTCCGACAAGCGCGACTACCGTTTCCTGATGACTTACTTCAAGGAGCGCCGCACCGCCGTCGAGTTCCGCCTCGAGACCACGCGTGAGACCTACGAGGAGATGGAAGTCAAGTTCAAGAAGATTCTTTCCTCGATAAAATGATGGGCAAGAGGTTGATAGTAGCTATAGTTGCTATATTCGCTATAGGAACTATGGGAAGTGTGCAGGCCCAGGAGGCCGACAGCGCCCATGCTGCCCGCTTCGCCGACTTGCACCGCGCCTTTGCCAAGAATCCACAGGACGAGCTGACACTCTACAACCTGGCGCTCTTCTACTTCGACAACTCCAACCCCATGCGCAACCTGCCCCTGGCCATCGAGTACGCCCGTCTCACCGAGCAGCGCCACATCGACCTTCTCGAGCACGACCGTGTGCGCGATCTCGTGCAGTTGCAGCGCAACAACGTCACCATCACCACCATCCGTGACCTCAAGCAGGCCATCCATGCCGCCGCCTTTGCAACGGTGCGGCTGCGCGACGACCTTACCATGACCGAGATAGACAACTACCTCGAACACTTCTCCGACAATGCCGATCTTGTGCGTCTGCTGCGCACGAAACGTTACGCCCTCGTCTTCAACGGTCTCCGCGACTATGGTAGCGCCGAGGATTGCTACAGCTTCATGCTGACCTACCCGGGTACCGCCGAAGCCGAGCAACTCGAGGAACGGCTGGGTCGCTTGGTCGCCGTCGATATCGTTGCTGCCACCTCCGAGGCCGCCATCGACAGCGTGGCGGCACGCTATCCACAGAGCGCTACCGTGCGCCGCTTAGCTGACCGCCGCAAAGCCCTGCTGGCTTTCCGCGCCGCCGACAGCGAAGGGTCGATGGCCGCCTACAACGCCTACCTCTCGCGCTATCCCGCCAGCGACGAGAGCCAGCAGGCGCGCGACCGTATGGAGGAACTCCTCGAGACCGACCTCGCCAAGCGCAACACCGCCATGGAGCTGGCCCATTTCGCCGACTCCAATGCCGACCTCGACATCGCCGACCGTGCATTGGCACGCCTCCGCGCCCTCATCTATTCGCGCCATGATGCGGCGGCGGCCCAATACTATGTCGACCACTTCAAACTCGACGCCTACTACAGCGAGGTCTATAGCCGCTACTATTCGTGGCATTCTGTCGAAGGCAACGGCGCCCCGCTGCGCCGCTTCGCCGACGCCAACGCCGATTTCCCCTTTCCCCGTGCCCTCGAGGATGACCTCGAACGTGCCGCCGACATCGACGCCGCTGAGCTGCTGGGCGACTACACCGAGAAGGACTACGACCGCTACGCCGCCTATGTGCGCCTGATGATGGGCAAGGGCATCGCCATCGTGCCGCTGCAGCGCATGCTGCAGCCTCTCCTTCAGGCACGCCGCTATGCCGACGCCCTTTTCCGCCTCGAGCAGTTCGAGATATGCTTCGACAACCAGTGGCAAAGCCAGTACAATACGCTGCGCCGCCTTGTGGCCACACCGACGGAGTACGGCGAGCGGCGGGCCGAGAGCGGCGAGCGGAATGCAGCGAGCAGCGTGCGGCTGACCACCCACGAAGGCGATATCTGGATAGAAGAGCGTGACGGCGACGAATGGCGCGTCAGCGACATACCGCCGTTCCCCGTCAATACCGACTACTACGAGACCGACGCCTGCCTGCTGCCCGACGGCAGCGGCATCCTTCTGGCCTCCGACCGTCCGGGCGGCCTCAACTTGCAGGCCTCAGGCGACAACTTCCACGGCGACACAGCTTTGGCCACCGACCTGTGGTACATACCCTTCAACGCAGGTCGTTGGGGCACGCCTGTTAACCTGGGCCTTAAGGTCAACACGCCCTACTGTGAGCGCCATCCCGTCATCAGCCGCAACCTCAAGACCCTTTATTTCGTCAGCGACGGCTATACGGGCCTCGGTTACGGCGACATCTATGTCGTCGAGCGCAGCGACCTCTCCGACTGGACGTCGTGGGGCGAGCCTCGCAACCTGGGTCGTGGTGTCAACAGCCCCTTCCGTGAGGCCGATCTTAGCCTCAGCGCCGACGAGCGGCGCCTCGTCTTTACCTCCAATGCCTCGGGCCAGTGGGAGACCTTCAGCGTGGCTACCCGCCACGATACCACGGATGCCGGCGCCAGCTACTCCCTCGACATCAGCGATGTGAGCCACGCCCTGGTGCGTCTCTATGTCGCCGACGTCGACCGACAAACCGTCACGCAGGTTGTTGACTATCAGGGCGACAACGCTGCTCTTGCCCTCAACCTGCGTCGTGACGGCCGCTATGCGCTGCTGGCCGATGCCGGCACCAGTTTTGTCACCGCCACCCTTCTGCCCTCCGCCACCGGCCGTTCCGCGCCGAACACCGACTACCGTCTGCCGACCTACACCTATGAGGAACTCGTCGCTATGGACCGCGCCCTGCCGTTGCCCACGGTGACCTTCTCTGCCGACGGCACCGTGCTGCTGCCTGTGGCACAGTTGCAAATGGAGCAGTTGGCGCGCTTCCTGGTGGCTCATCCCGCCGCCGTCGCCGAGCTGCTCGTCGACGTGCCTGGTCCCGATGCCCGTCATTGCTACGACTTGGCGCTGCAGCGCTGCGAGGCGTTGCGCGACTTCCTCAGCCAACGCGGCGTCGTCGCCAGCCGCATCCTCCTCTCGCCCTATGGTAATGCGCGAAAGGGGATGACCGGCGTCAGCATCCGCTTCCGAGAATAGTTATTAACAACGAGTTGGGTATTTTTTTTGCACAGAGGAAGTACTATATGAAAAAAAATCTGTAATTTTGCACCGATTTCTAATACCCTGAGCGCTATGGAACAACACCGCACAATCACCATCGACGGCCGCACCGTGCACTATCGCGACGAAGGACGCAACAACACGCCAACCCTCGTGCTCCTGCATGGCTTCCTGCAGAACCTCGACGTGTGGAGTTCCTATGTTCTCAGCTACATGCACCGCCTGCGTGTCATCACCATCGACCTCCCCGGTCACGGCCTCACCGACACCTTCTGCGACGTCCACACCATGGACTTCATGGCGGGCATCGTCAAGGAGGTCCTCAACGCCGCCGGTGTCGACCAGTGTGTCATGGTGGGCCACTCCATGGGCGGCTACGTCGCTCTGGCTTATGCCGACCGCTACCCCTATACCGTCAAAGGCGTGGGTCTTATCAACTCGCATGCCCTCGCCGACACCCCCGAGCACCGTCAGCGTCGCGAGGAGGTATGCGAGGCCGTCCAGCAGAACCGCGCCGCCTACATCGTCAGCTTTGTGCCGTCGCTCTTCGACGACAGTCGCAGCGCCGCCCTCTCGCAGGACATCAAGGACCTCAGCGACCAGTGTCTCGAGACCACCGCGGCCTCCATCATCGCCGCCCAGCGCGGCATGGCGCAGCGTCCGTCGCGCCTCGACGTGTTGCAGCAGCTCGACGTGCCTTTCTATTTCGTCTACGGCAAGAACGACCCGCGCATACCCATTGAGTTGGCTGTCACACAGACACTGCTGCCGCGCCGCACCGAGTGCCTGTTGATGGCCGACGTGGCCCACATGGCCTTCATCGAGGAGCGCGAATACCTCAAACCCCGCCTCCTCAACTTCGTCGAGGGCTGCTATTGATGCCAGCCGCCAGCCTTTGGATGGGTATTTTTCCACCCTGCTGCTTTTCAGGGTTTTCCATTGCTGTTCTTTTACTGTTCTTTTACTGTTCTATACAAATTCGTGAAGAACAGTAAAAGAACAGAAGGTATTTGCTTGAATATTAGTCTAATGTGAATGTGCTGCTGGGGGTAGTATATGTTAAAAAAAGCAAAAGATTTGCATTTTTCGATACTTTTTCCTACTTTTGCGGTAACGTTTTGGGAGGCTCTATTGGGCCGGAATGTGTTTTTTTGGATTGATAATAAATATATTAACTAACATAACACGTATTATTATGAAAAAACAATTATCTATTTTGGTGCTCTTGGCGGCACTGTTGGTGCCGTGGGCAGTGAAAGCACAGGGAGACACGATAACATCGTTTCCCTTCACATGCACCTTCGAAGATGCCGCAGACAATGCGCACTGGTCAATCACCAATGCTAGCCCTAATGGTTGGTACATCGGTGGTGCCACCAACAACGGTGGCGACAGTGCTCTCTATGTCAGTGACAACAACGGCACTGCCAACAACTACTCCGGTTCGGCCTGCGTGTCGTATGCCTATCTGACATTCGAAGTGACCAACCCTGGTCAGTATGCCCTCCAGTTCGACTGGAAGTGTGCAGGTGAGAGCACCTACGACTTTCTGCGTGTGGCTGTGGCTCCGGCCAGTACCGCGTTGCCCACCTCTTACTCCAGCTGGACAGCTACGGCAGTACCCACGGGATTTGTCGCTGTCGATGGTGGCAACAAGTTGAACCTGAATGGCACTTCATGGACTACTCAAACGGCAGCTATAAATGTTACTTCTGCCGGCGTCTACCGCCTCGTCTTTGCGTGGCGCAACGACGGCTCGGTCTACAACCAGCCTCCCGCAGCCATCGACAATGTGATTGTTGCGGAACTCACCTGTCCGCAACCGGTTAACCTCACCGCCCTGCCGGCGTCCGACCAGATTGATTTCACATGGAACCCCGGTGGCAGCGAGTCGCAGTGGCTTGTCGTATTGCGCAGTGCGACCGACACCGTTACTGATGTCGTCTATGATAGCGCCTACACCGCTATGAATCTCACTCCCCAGACAATGTACACCTTCAATGTGTATGCTCTCTGCGGTGGCGACGACACCAGCCTTGCCACGAGCACGGAAGTCCGTACGCTTTGTGTGCCTCTTGACAGCCTGCCTTACTTTGAGAATTTCGATGGCCACACTACCAGCACCACTGCTGCCACTGGCATACAGGTACCCTGCTGGGATGCTATCTTAACGGGTACTGCAACTTACCAGACAGGTTCCTATGTTCCTCAAATATATTATAGCACTTCCAATGCACATAGTGGTGCATATAGTTATCGTCTCTATGGTATCGGCTATCATATGCTACCCCCGATGCCCACCTCGCTGGACAGCCTGCGCCTCTCCTTCTGGGACTATACCACCAGCACTAGTTACGCCCTTGAGGTCGGTGTGATGGAGGGCAATACCTTTGTCCCCGTTCAGGTGATCAATTCTCCCGCCTCAACACATGTTGAATACACTATCTATTTCACTAACTACACCGGCAACAGCCGTGTGATTGCTTTCCGCAACTACTATCCCTCCAGTTCCTCTACTTACTACAGCTACCACTATCTTGATGATGTTAAGGTTGACTATATTCCCAATTGCCCGGATATTGTTTCTTACAGTGTAAACGCCACAGCTTCGGCGGCTCGTATCGACTGGACTTATGATATGGGCCTGGGTATCACTCCCGATGAATTTGAAATACACTACGGCTATGCTTCTGACAGCCTTGCCGGTGCAACCACCGTCACGAGTACCGCCACCTCTTTGGTTCTTACAGGCCTCGATGCCGACACAAGTTACATGGTGTCCATCAGTCCCATCTGCAACGTTGATGCAGGCAACGCATTCACCTTCAGCTTTGCCACTCGTGCGATGCCCTGCATCGAATGGGATACCACCAATGCAGGACCTGTCGACACCCTCGTCGTGGGAACTCCGGGCACCAGCACTTCTGCCGTGATGCCGTTAAACCAGAGCTACGACTACAGTTACTGTCAACACTTGATTCTGGCATCGGAGGTGGCTTTCAACGGTCCTGCCACCATCAGCGGCATCGGCTTTGACTACTCGGGCTCCGTCGCGATGACCCACGCCACCACATGCTCGCTCTATGTGGCCAACACCACGCAGGCCTCAATGGAAACAGCCGACCCGTTCATCCCCTACAGCCAGCTGCAACTCGTCTATGTTGGACCGCTCAACTGCTCCGCCTCGGGATGGAACTACTTCCTGTTCAACCAAGGCGTTTTCCAGTATGATGGCACCAGCAACCTTGTGGTGGCTATTGTCGACAACAGCGGTTCTTCGGATGGCACTAGTGCCACGTTCCGCTATCAGCTTTTCTCTGGCACGGGCAATGCGAAGACTCACCGTGTATATGGCAGCACAGCCTATGGTCCTACCGAGATGGATGCCGCCGTACCCACAGGCTCTTTCTGGCGCAGCAACATGAGGCTGGTCACCGGCGGTGGCGAATGCTTGACGCAGGCCTCCTGCGCTGCACCTGCCGTTATTGCTATGGAAGATACTGTCGGCAACCTTGAACTGAGTTGGATCCCTGGCTACATGGAAACCTCTTGGGATGTCGACTATCAGGCCGACGGTGACAGCGTTTGGACTAACCTGTTGACCGGAACCACCCTCACCAGCTACACCATCTTGGAGAGCAGCCTGCAGCCCAACACGCACTACACCTTCCGCGTCACTGCCAACTGCACCGACACCAATATTGCAGGCACGGCCTCCTACACCACACCTTGCGGTTCCATCAGTGCTCTGCCATTCTCCGAGGACTTCGAGAGTTACGGCTCAGGTAGCACCGTCTTCCCCTCTTGCTGGTACAAGCTGGGCAGCACGGCCGACCGTCCTTACATCCATGGCACCACTACCTACGGCCACAACAACACTCATGGCCTCTACTTCTACGCTGCCGCAGGAGGCTATTGCTACGCCATTATGCCCCGCGTGAATTCCACGTTGAATCTTACCACCCTGCAGGTCAGCTTCTGGGCGCGTCAGTACAGCACCAGCTACAACTGCGACTTTGAGGTCGGCGTGATGACCGATCCGACGGATGTCGCCACCTTCGTGGCGTTAGGCACGGTGCATCCCGCAGGAACCGACTACGAGGCGTTCGACGTGTCACTGGCAAACTATACAGGTACTGGTAAATATATTGCCTTCAGGGCTGTCCAGCATCCTGGTACCTCGACAGCCATCTACCTGATGCTCGACGACGTGACCCTCGATGTGTTGCCTGCCTGTCCGCGTGTGGGCAATGTCGCTGCCGAGAATATCACTATGAACAGCGCCACCATCACATGGGATACCACCAGCGCCTTTGACTATGAGGTGCAGTACGGCCCGATGGGCTTCGCTCTCGGCACCGGCATCATAACTCCTGTATTCAGTGTCGACAGCCTTGACATCACCGGTCTGTCGCCCAACACCGCCTACGACGTCTATGTGCGCGGTCTGTGCGGTGCCGACACCAGCGTCTGGTCGTCCGTGCACACCTTCCGCACCTCCTGCGGTGCAATTGACTCGCTGCCCTTCACCGAGGACTTCGAGAGCTACGGCACAGGGACCACCGCCTTCCCCACTTGCTGGTACAAGCTGGGCAGCACGGCCGACCGTCCCTACATCAATGCCACTACTTCCTATGGCCATAACAACACTCACGGCCTCTACTTCTATGCTGCCTCCGGCGGCTATTGCTACGCCATTATGCCCCCCGTGGATTCCACGTTGGATATTACCACCCTGCAGGTCAACTTCTGGGCACGGCAGTACAGCACCAGCTACAACTGCGACTTTGTGGTTGGTGTGATGACCAACCCGACGGATGCTACCACCTTCGTGGCGATTGACACGGTGTATCCCGCGGGAACCACCTACGAGGATTTTGATGTGTCCTTGGCAACCTATACAGGTACTGGCAATCATATCGCTTTCAGTGCTATCCAGCATCCCGGCACCTCGACAGCCATCTACCTGATGCTCGACGATGTGACCCTCGACGTGCTGCCTACCTGTCCGCGTGTTGAGGATTTGATGGCCACGGTTGTTCTGCTCGACAGCGCCACTATCGCATGGACCGACAACAGCAGCAACGCCAGTTGGTATGTGGAGTACGACTCTGTTCCCTTCACTCCCGGCACCGGCCACATGACCGCCATCCATGTCACCGATACCTTCTGTGTCCTCACGGGCCTTGACTCCGGTACGGTCTACCATGTCTATGTCTATCCGGAGTGTGTTGGTGCCGCCAGCGTTGCCGACCGTCACATCTCCTTCACCACCCTCGCCGCCTCGCCGGCCACGGTGCCCTACTCCTGCGACTTCGAAGCTCCAGGCGTCAACGGCTGGGACCTCTATACCGAAGGTCAGACCAACTACTGGATGGTGGGTAGCGATACCACCAACGGAAGTACCCGCACACTCTTCGTCACCAACAATGGTACCTCTAATGATTATACCAATAGTAGTATCAGTTATTCCTATGCCGTCCGCTACTTCAATATCATCGACACCGGTGAGTATGCCTACTCCTTCGACTGGAAGTGCAATGGCGAGGGTAACTATGACTTTATCCGTGCACTCTTCGGACCCACCTCGGAGACTGTTGTGGCCGGAGATTTGCCCTTTGGCACAAGTGCCTACAACTTCGGCCAGACGGTAGCACCTGCTCCTTGGATTGATCTCACGGGCAGAACCTCCACGCCCTATGGTCTCAACATGCAGACCACATGGCAAAACCGTACGGGTGTTATGTACATCAATACCCCCGGCACCTATAAACTGGTATTCGCTTGGGTTAACGACGGCAGTGGCGGTACCACACCTCCGGGTGCTATCGATAACGTCACCCTTGTGCGCAACACATGCGCTATGCCCCAGAATGTCACTGCGGCACTCACGGCTGACAGCATCAGCCTCACCTGGACTCCCGGTAGTGGCGAGAATGAATGGTCGGTTTCTATGGGCACCACCTCTGTCGTAGTCAACTCTCCGGCCTATACCTTTACTGGTCTCGCGGCGAACACCGACTACACAATCCAGATTCGGTCTATCTGTGGTGCTGGAGACACCTCTATGAGATATACCGAGACATACCACACACCATGTGTGGCGGTCTCTGTGCCCTATAGTGAGAACTTCGACTCCATCACTAGCAGTACCACTGCAGCCACCGGCGTGCATGTCAGCTGCTGGGATTACGTCATGACGGGTACCTCTACCTATCAGGCTGCCTCCTACCAGCCGCAGGTGTACTACAGCAGCACCTATGCCCATAGCGGCAGCTACACCCTCCGCCTTTATGGCGAGAGCTACACCATGTTGCCCCCGATGGATACTCCGCTCGACAGCCTGCAGCTCACCTTCTGGGACTACACCACCAGTGCTAGCTATGGCCTTGAGGTCGGTGTCATGGAGGGCAACACCTTCGTGCCGATGCAGACTATCAACACCCCCACCTCTACGCATATGGAGCATACCGTCTACTTCAGCACTTACACTGGCACCAGCCGCATCATTGCCTTCCGCAATGTCTACACAACCTCTACCACCACTTATTACAGCTATCATTACATCGACAATGTCGTGGTCGACTACTTGCCCACCTGCCCGCCGGTGCTTGATATCACCGCTACAGCTGCTAGCACCACCAGCATCACAATCGACTGGACCGACCAGGTTACGGCATCGCAGTGGCAGGTGCGCTATGGTGTGAATGGCAGTACCACAACTACCACCATGACCGTCAGCAACCATCCCGTCACCATCACGGGTCTCGACACGCTGACCTCCTATGCTTTTACCGTGCGTCCTATCTGCTCTGCCACTGATACCGGCAACTGGAGCCAAACTTCCGTCCTGGCTACCGAGATTTGCGATGGCGCCACGGCTGCATTCACTGGTACAGCTACCAGTACATCCTACTATGCTCCGGTCAATAACTTCTATAAGTACACCCTTTCCGAGACCATTATCGACAGTGCCGAGTTGGTCGGCGTCGGTGAGATATCGGCCATCGCCTATAGCTATGCTTATAGCACTGCTTCAACGGACAAGACCAATGTCACCATCTGGCTGCAACCGACCGACAAGAGTGTGTTCAGCTCTAACACCGATTTGGTTCTCCTCGACACCACCATCGCTGTCCAAGTCTACAGCGGTAACCTCAACTGCTCGCAGGGATGGAATTATTTCGCTTTTGACACCACCTACACATGGAATGGCTACGGCAACCTGCTGGTTATTGTCGATGACAACTCAAATGACTACAATGGCTCTGCCTATACATTCAATTCTTCGGCCTGCACAGGCTACAAGACCCTTGTGTGGTACAGCGACACCTACGATGCCGACCCGACCTCGAGTACCTACAGTGGCACCAAGGCCTACTATCAGTACCGTCCCACGATGAAGCTCGTCAGTTGCGGTGCAGCACCCTGCGAGGTTCCCGTCGTCATGAATGTCGACACGGCCGAGACCTCCATCTTCATCGAATGGATTGGCACTTCCTCGGGCTACGAGGTGGCCATCGTCGAAGATGCTTGGGTGGCTCCTGCTACTGGCACGCTCGTTGCCGACACCTTCTACACCTTCACCGGCCTGGTTGGTTCAACCAGCTACTACGTCGCCGTGCGCGGTGTCTGTGGCGGCGCCAACAGTGACTGGACCTATGTGCCCGTCACCACGCTGCGTCACCCGTGCGCCATGCCGACCGGCGTGACCGTGACCAACCCGACCTACTCGGGCGCCACCGTCACCTGGACTGCCGGTGAGAACGAGACCGAGTGGGAACTCAGGGTCTTCTGCAACTCGCCCGTCTATGAGCACACCTACACCGTCAGTGGCACTCCCAGCCAGGTGGTTGACGGCCTCGACGCCGCCACAACCTACAGCGTCACCGTGCGCGCCCTCTGCG
>JAGCVD010000024.1 GCA_017962545.1 Bacteroidales bacterium | reverse complement strand
GCGCTTGATGCTGTAGACGGTGTTGTGGGGGTTGGTGATGGCCTGACGCTTGGCGGGGTCGCCCACCTTGCGGTCGCCATTCTCGAGGAAGCCCACCACCGAGGGGGTGGTGCGGTTGCCCTCGCTGTTAGCGATAACTACTGGTTCGTTACCTTCCATGACGCTGACACAGCTGTTGGTTGTGCCGAGGTCGATTCCGATGATTTTGCTCATAATATTGTCCTTTCTTTTTTTGTTTTCTTGTTTGTTTTTTGCTGTCCTTAAGGTCTTTAGGGGCTTCGGGGCCTTTGAAGTCTTAAGGCGACACCCATTCTGTATCAATAACCGTGCCAGTTTTTCTGACTGACACGAAGACTGACAATTTGGCAGTCAAAAGGAGTTTTTTAGGTCGTCGCCGTCATAAAGACAATAGTTTGACAGTAGTTCTTCAATGGTTTTTCAATCGTCTATTGAAGAACGTATTGAAGAACTGTCGAAAAAGGGAGAATTTGGATGTGGCGAAGTGTCGGCAGGGGTTGGCACGGGTGTGGTTTTCAACGGGTGGTGTTCGTAACTTTATTTGTAGGGTCGGCGAAAAGGATGTATTTTTGCATCGTCAAAACAGCCGTGGTCCGTCATGTGCGGACAAGAGGGAACCGTGTGAAAATCACGGGCTGACGCGCAACTGTTAGCCTCGCTGTCAGGCTGCCGCAAAATGTCATTGGGCCCTTGAGGCCTGAGAAGGCGCGGTAGCCGGAGGCAAGCCAGGAGACCTGCCAGGGCTGTAGAGAGAAGCTTTCGCGAATTAAAGCAACATAATTATATGGAGACCAATACATTTTCAATTACGAAGCGTGACGGTACGACCGAACGTTTCTCACTCGACAAAATCATGAACGCCATCATCAAGGCGTTCGCATCGCTGGGCGAGCCCATCGACCTGGGGCGTCTGTCGAAGATATTGTCGCGCCTCGACATCCACAACGGCATCACCGTCGAGGAGATACAGAACGAGGTGGAGGTGGCCCTGATGCAGGAGGGCTACTACGCCGTGGCGAAGAACTTCATCCTCTACCGCCAGCAGCACACCGAGGACCGCGAGACGATGGAGAAGCTGCGCTTCCTGAGCGACTATGTCGATGCCGCCAACGCCGCCACGGGCAGCAAGTACGACGCCAATGCCAATGTGGAGAACAAGAACATCGCCACGCTGATAGGTGAGTTGCCCAAGAGCAACTTCATCCGCCTCAACCGCCGTCTGCTGACCGACCGTATCAAGAAGATGTATGGCAAGGAGCTCTCCGACCGCTATATCGACCTGCTGACGCATCACTTTATATATAAGAATGATGAGACTTCGCTGGCCAACTATTGTGCCTCCATCACCATGTATCCTTGGCTGCTGGGCGGCACGGTGAGTATCGGCGGCAACTCGACAGCGCCCTCCAACCTCAAGTCGTTCTGCGGAGGATTCATCAACATGGTCTTCATGGTTTCCTCCATGCTCAGCGGTGCCTGCGCCACCCCCGAGTTCCTGATGTACCTCAACTATTTCATCCAGAAAGACTACGGCAAGGATTATTGGAAGGAGCCCGACCGTGTGGTTGACCTCAGCCTGAAGCAGAAGACGATGGATAAGGTCATCACTGACTGCTTCGAGCAGATTGTCTACTCGCTCAACCAGCCCACCGGCGCCCGCAACTACCAGTCGGTGTTCTGGAACATCGCCTACTACGACAAGCCCTATTTCCAGAGCCTCTTCGGCGAGTTCCGTTTCCCCGATGGCAGCGAGCCCGACTGGGACGGTCTCTGCTGGCTGCAGAAGCGCTTCATGAAATGGTTCAACCGCGAGCGTACCAAGGCCGTGCTGACCTTCCCCGTGGAGACCATGGCGTTGCTTTATAATAAGGAAGGGAAGTTCGTCGACGAGGAGATGGCCGAGTTCACGGCCGAGATGTATGCCGAAGGACACTCCTTCTTCACCTACATCAGCGACAATGCCGACTCGCTCTCCAGCTGCTGCCGTCTGCGCAACGAGATTACCGACAACGGCTTTAGCTACACGCTGGGCGCCGGCGGCGTCTCGACGGGTTCGAAGAGCGTGCTGACCATCAACCTCAACCGTTGCATCCAGTACGCCGTCAACCACCAGATGGACTACAAGGAGTTCCTCACCGACATCATTGACCTCTGCCACAAGGTGCAGCTGGCCTACAATGAGAACCTCAAGGAGCTGCAGAGCCACGGCATGCTGCCGCTCTTCGACGCCGGCTACATCAACATCGCGCGCCAGTACCTCACCATCGGTGTCAACGGCCTGGTCGAGGCCGCCGAGTTCATGGGCATCCCCATCAACGACAATCCGCAGTACCGCGAGTTCGTGCAGACCATCCTCGGTCTGGTGGAGAAGAAGAACAAGGAGTATCGCACCAAGGATGTGATGTTCAACTGCGAGATGATTCCCGCCGAGAACGTGGGTGTGAAGCACGCCAAGTGGGATCGCGAGGACGGCTATTTCGTGCCGCGCGACTGCTACAACAGCTACTTCTATATCGTCGAGGACACCTCGCTCACCGTACTCGACAAATTCCGCCTGCATGGCGCCCCCTACATCGAGCATCTCACTGGTGGCTCGGCGCTGCACTGCAACCTCGAGGAGCACCTCACGCAGCAGCAGTACATGCAGTTGCTCGAGGTGGCCGCCAAAGAGGGATGCAACTACTTCACCTTCAATATCCCCAACACCATCTGCAACGACTGTGGCCACATCGACAAACGATACCTCAAGGAATGCCCCAAGTGCCATTCGAAAAACGTTGACTATCTGACCCGTGTGATTGGCTATCTGCGCCGCGTGTCGAACTTCAGCAAGCCTCGTCAGGAGGAAGCCTCCCGTCGCTATTATGCTTCGCTACATTGATACTGACATAGTATTCCAGGAACTGCCCGACGAGGTGACGCTGGCCGTCAACCTCTCGGGCTGTCCCTGCCGTTGTCCGGGCTGCCATTCGACACACCTGTGGAACGAGGGTGGCGAGGTGCTCGACGGCGAGACCGTGGAGTGCATGCTCTCGCGTCAGAAGCAGGAGGTCACCTGCCTGAGCCTCATGGGTGGCGACGCACAGCCGCAGGAGGTCAACAACCTGGCTCACTGGCTCCGTCAGCGTCACCCCAAACTGCACATCGCCTGGTGGAGCGGCCGCACGCTGCTGTCGCCGCAGGTGAGCCTCAGCAATTTCGATTACATCAAGTTGGGGCCCTATCTCCGTCACCTGGGTCCCCTGAAGAGCCGCACCACCAACCAGCGTCTCTACCGCGTCATCGACGGCACACTGCATGACATCACCTCCCGCTTCTGGCGATAGGTGGGAGTGTAAAAATCTAGTACTTATTTTCAGTTGATTACAGTCTGTTCTTCGGTTGTTCTTTGGCCCCCCCAAAAAAAAAAGAACAACCGAAGAACAACCATAGAATAGTCTTCGAATATAGGCTCGCTATTGACTTCTTTGAAGGGAGATTTAGTGAAATATTTTTTACCTATTATAGGTATTATAAAATATTTCGTATCTTTGCTGTTTGCATCCAGAGTGTTCGGATGCGGTAAATGATTGAATGAAAATGGACTACAACTTCGGAGAAATCGAACCACGGTGGCAAAACTACTGGAGGGAGCATGGTGTGTACCATGTCGACAACGACAGCAGCAAGCCTCACTACTATGTTTTGGATATGTTCCCGTACCCTTCGGGCGCAGGACTGCATGTGGGTCATCCGCTGGGCTACATCGCCAGCGACATCTATGCCCGCTATAAGCGTTTGCGCGGCTTCAATGTGCTACACCCCATGGGCTATGACGCCTACGGTCTGCCGGCCGAGCAGTATGCCATCCAGACGGGTCAGCATCCTGCCATCACCACGGAGCAGAACATCAAGCGCTACCGCGAGCAGCTCGACAAGATAGGCTTCAGCTTCGACTGGGACCGTGAGGTGCGTACCTGTGACCCCAAGTATTACAAGTGGACGCAGTGGACCTTCCTGCAGTTGTTCAAGCATTACTATGACAACACGGAAGACAAGGCCCTGCCGATAGCCACGCTGGAGGCCCGTTTCGCCAAGAGTGGCAGCGAGGGACTCGACGCCGCCTGCACCGAGGTGCTGGACTTCAGCGCCGAGGAGTGGAACTCGTGGGACGAAGCCCGTCGTCAGCAGGTGCTGATGAACTACCGTCTGGCCTACCTGGCCGACATCCCCGTGAACTGGTGTGCCGGTCTGGGCACCGTGCTGGCCAACGACGAGGTGGTCAACGGCCTGTCGGTGCGTGGCGGCTATCCTGTAGAGCGCAAGCTGATGCGCCAGTGGAGCCTCCGCATCTCCGCCTATGCCCAGCGTCTGGTCGACGGCTTGGAGCAGGTGGATTGGACCGACAGTCTGAAAGAGATACAGCGCAACTGGATTGGCCGTTCGGAAGGCGCCGCCGTGTGGTTCCCGCTCGATGTGAAGAGCAACGCCAACGTGCTCCCTGGCGTTCAGGCCTATATGACGCAGTTCGACCCGCAGCCGGTGCCGAGTTTCGAGATTTTCACCACACGTCCCGACACCATCTTTGGCGTCACCTTCATGGTGCTCTGCCCCGAGCACGAGCTCATCGACCAGATTACCACCGTCGAGCAGCGCCAGCAGGTGCAGGACTATGTCACCTGGGCCAAGAACCGCTCCGAGCGCGAGCGCCAGGCCGAGGTGAAGAAGGTCAGCGGTGTATTTACCGGCGCCTATGCCGTCAACCCTCTCACCGAGGAACGCATCCCCATCTGGGTCTCCGATTATGTGCTGGCCGGCTACGGCACTGGAGCCATCATGGCTGTGCCCGCCCACGACAGTCGCGACTTTGCCTTCGCGCGCCACTTCAACCTGCCCATCCGTCAGGTGGTGGCCCTCGAGAAGGATGCCGTCAGCGACCCCGCCACCTGGACGGAGAGCATGGATGCCAAGACGGGCTACTCGGTCAACAGCGGCTTCGTCACCGGCATGAAGGTGAAGGAGGCCATGAAGGCCGTCATTGACCGTATTGAAGAGATGGGTATCGGTCACCGTACCGTCAACTTCCGTCTGCGCGACGCCATCTTCAGCCGTCAGCGCTACTGGGGCGAGCCGTTCCCCGTGTACTACAAGAACGGCATAGCCTATACCATTCCCGAGGAGTGCCTGCCGCTGGAGCTTCCCGAAGTGAAGGAGTTCAAGCCCACCGCCACGGGTGAGCCGCCGCTGGGTCACGCCGAGAAATGGGCTTGGGACACCAAGACCAACACTGTGGTCAATTGTTCGGCAATTGACAATAAGACCGTCTTCCCGTTGGAGCTCAGCACCATGCCTGGCTTCGCCGGCAGCAGTGGATACTATCTGCGCTATATGGACCCGCGCAACGACGAGGCCTATTTCTCGAAAGAGGCCGTCGGCTACTGGCAGAACGTCGACCTTTATGTCGGCGGTGCCGAGCACGGCACGGGACACCTTATCTATGCCCGCTTCTGGAACAAGTTCCTCTTCGACCTCGGTATGGCTGTCAAGGAGGAGCCTTTCCAGAAACTCATCAATCAGGGCATGATACAGGGTCGCTCCAATTTCGTGTATCGCAGCAAGGCCGACAACGGACTCTTCATCTCCAAAGGCCTCATCAAGAACATGGACGATGTGACGCCCATCCATGTTGACATCAATATCGTCGACAATGACGTGCTCGACATCGAGCGCTTCCGCCAGTGGCGGCCCGAGTTTGCCGACGCCCGCTTTGAGCTGGAGGATGGTAAGTATGTCTGCGGTTGGGAGGTGGAGAAGATGTCGAAGAGCATGTACAACGTGCAGAATCCCGACGATCTGGTGGCACGCTACGGCGCCGACACCCTGCGTCTGTATGAGATGTTCCTAGGCCCCGTCGAGCAGGCCAAGCCGTGGGATACCAACGGCATCGAGGGCGTGCACCGCTTCCTCAAGAAGTTCTGGAAGCTGTACGATACTAGCCTGACTAGTGAAACTAGTTTGACTGGTCCTGCCACCAAGGAAGAACTGAAGGTGCTGCACCAGACCATCAAGAAGATCACTGACGACGTGGAGCGCTTCTCCTTCAACACGTCGGTGTCGACCTTCATGATTTGTGCCAACACGCTGACCGACATGAAGTGCGACAAGCGCGAGGTGCTGAAGCCCTTGGCGGTGCTGATAGCGCCCTTCGCGCCGCACATCGCCGAGGAGCTGTGGCACCAACTGGGTAATGACACCAGTGTCTTCGATGCCTCATGGCCCCAGTACGACCCGCAGATGCTCGTTGAGGACACCGTCAAGTATCCGGTGCAGTTCAACGGTAAGATGCGTTTCACCATCGACCTGCCTGCCGACTGCACGCAGGCCGACGCTGTCGCCGCCGTCAAGGCCGCGCCCGATGCCGCCAAATGGCTGACGGGCGAGCCCAAGAAAGTTATCTTCGTACCTAAAAAGATTATCAATATTGTTCTCTAAATGCTAAGCAGACATTTTCTACGTTGCAAGGTACTGCAGGCCCTCTACTCAAACCAGCTGGAGGAGAAAAACAGTGATGCCGTGATGGCCGATTTTGAATACCACATCGGTCGTCTCAACGAGTTGGGAGTCATCCAGCTCGCCCTGATGCCCCAGATGCTGGAAGCGGCTGAGCGTGTCATCGAGGAAGGCAAGAAGAAGTTCCGTCCCACGGCTGCCGAGAAACAGCCCAACCTCAAGTTCCTTGGCAATAGCTTCCTCCGCCGCATGGCCGACAACTACGACCTGAAGAAATACACCGAGCAGTGGGCCGGCGTATGGCAGACCAATGAAGACCTAGTCCGTGAGACCTTCTTGGACTTCCGCCAGAACAAGATTTACAGCGACTACCTGTCGACGCCCGAGAGTGACTTCAAGGCTGACAAGGAGATGGCCATCAATATGTTCCGCTACTTGATGAACCGAGAGGCCCTTGTCGCCGTCATCTCCGAGCGCAGTCTCCTCTGGGAGGACGACTTCGAGCAGATAGCCCAGTACAACTTCATGATGCTCAAGACTCTCGACGAACAGAACTTCGATGAGTCCATGCAGTGGCCCATCATGTACGACCGTCGTCAAGAGAAAGACGAGGAAGACATGCAGTTCGCCCGCCAGTTGTTGCGCGAAAGCCTCGCCCTGCGCGACGAGAGCAACGAGATGGTCCGCCAGCGTCTGCAGGGCTGGGAGTTCGAGCGTGTCGCGCTCATGGACATCCTGCTGGTCAACATGGCTGTCGCCGAGCTCGTCAGCTGTCCCACCATCCCCGAGAAGGTGACCATCGACGAATACATAGAACTCTCCAAGGAGTTCAGCTCCGAGCGCAGCCGCCTCTTCATCAACGGCATCCTGGACCGCCTTGTCCTCGAACTCCGCTCGCAGGGGCGTATCAACAAGACCGGTCGGGGTCTTCTGGAAATTGAAAATTGAGAATCGCAGATAGAAAATGATTGATATGAAACGACGCTGTTCCGTATTGCTGCTGGGGTTGGTGCTGCTCACACTGGCAGGCTGCCGCACAAAGGCTGCCGACGACACCGATGTCGACCTTATCCGCAACCCCCAGAGTGCGCAGGGATACAACGACAAACAGGCTATGCCTGTGCTTGCTTTCGACAGTGACCTGCATGACTTCGGCCGTCTCTCGGCGGGTGAGAGCATCTCCTATTCTTTCCACTTCCGCAACACGGGCAATGCCGACCTCGTTATCTCCGGCTGTTCGGCCACTTGCGGATGCACCATCGCCGACTATCCCAAGCAGCGCATAGCCCCGGGTGGCGAGGGGTATATCACCGTCACTTTCAAGAGCGCCGGTAAGTCGGGACAGCAGTTCCAGGAGGTCACCGTGGTCAGCAACGCACAGCCTTCGCGTGCCAAGCTGAAGATACTGGCTCAAGTGAGTCATTAACATAGGTAGATAAAGGTATTTCTTTGGTATTTCTTTGGTTTTTTCCAAAGAAATACCAAAGAAATGGCAAACAAATAAAAAAGAAATAACGATGAATTTAGCAATGATGTTATTACAGGCCCAGAAGGGTGCCGGTTCGAGCATGTGGATTTGGATGATTGTCATCCTGGTGGTGATGTGGATTCTCATGATGCGTCCGCAGCGCAAGAAAGAGAAAGAAGAGCAGCAGTTCCGCAACGCCCTCAAGAAGGGCGACCGTGTTGTCTTCTCGGGTGGCATCTATGGCAAGGTGCATGCTGTTGAAGACCATACCGTCGACGTGGAAGTCAGCAACGGGGTCATCATGACTGTCGAGAAGAGCATGATACAGCCTGCTCCCGCCCCCAAGACTGAAGAGAAGAAGTGAAGCGTTTCCTGGTCATACTGGGCATTACAGCTCTTGTGTGGCTGGGTGTGTCGATGTCCGAACACAACGAGTACCCCATGAAGGTGCGCGTCGAGATGGTCGGCTTCGACACGGTGCGCTATGCTGTAGCCAGTGCCGATACCGTGCTGCCGTTGAAGGTGACGATGTCGGGCTTCAACGCCATTCTCAACAGTTACCATCAGCCGGAGCTGCAGGTAACAGTTCCCGAGGAATGTGACGCTGTGGCCGTCAGCGATTTGCGTAAACAATTGCTACACGTTATATTAGGAGCCAAGGAGGTGACATCTCCTGTCGACTCGCTGCATGTCGTCCTTGCCCCGCGAGGACAGCGGGCTTACCAGCCACGTATCGATGATGTCGAATTTACGTTCACGGAGCAGCATGGCCTCTATGGCGAGCCCACTGTCACGCCGTCCGAGGTGATCCTTTACGGTCCCGACGAGGTGCTGGCGCAGATACCGGTGTTGAAGGTCGCCGCCACCAGCATACGGAACATCAGTGAGAGCGGCACCTACCGTCTGTCGTTGGAGCCCGTATGGCGGCAGTATGCCGATGTGCATCCGTCATGTACCGAAGTGGAGGTACATCTGCCCGTCGAGGCTTATGTGGAGAAGGAGTACCGTGTGCCCGTCACCGTGTTGGGCGCTGACACTTCCGTGTCGCTTCGTCTGTATCCCGAAGTGGCCACGGTACGTGTCTGGGTGGCTCAGCGTGACCTGCACCGCGAGCTTGATTTTGTGGTGGCGGTCAACTATGATGACATTCTCACACATGAGGGCTGTCTTACACCGCACCTGATGGAGTTCCCGTCCTATGTGCGTCCACGTAGTGTTGAACCCGCCGAGATACAAGCCGTCGTGATACAATGAAACGCGTGGGGCTGACGGGCGGCATGGGGTGTGGAAAGAGCACTGTGGTGGCTGAGTTCAGACGCCTGGGAGTGCCTTGTTTTGTGAGTGACCGTGTGGCGTCGCGCTACTACGAAGAGGCAGATTTCCTCGATGAGTTGCGCTCGTTGCTGGGCGAGGGGGTGTTCCTTGACGACGGCACCGCCGACAAGCGTGCCATTGCCCAGCGGGTGTTTGCCGACCGCACGTTGCTGGAGGGGCTCAACGCCTTGGTGCATCCCCGGGTGATGGCGGATTTCGACCTCTTCTGCCAGCAGCATGCCGAGGAGCCTTATGTGCTCTTCGAGAGTGCCATACTCTATGACTACGGCTTCGACAGCCGGATGGACTGTGTCGTCTGCGTCTATCTCGACCTCGCCGAGCGTATCGACCGTCTGCGTCAACGTGACGGAGTGGGAGAGGAGGCTCTTATGGCCCGCATCGCCAACCAACTGCCTGCCGAGGAGATGATGCGCCGGGCCGACTATGTGATACTGAACTATGAAGGCAATCCCCGTCAGCGGCAGGTGGCCTATATAGATAGATTGTTAAGAGTTAATAGTTAAGAATATAAGATGAAGAACTGTAGGGGACATATTATAGCGTTAGCGCTTTTTTTATTTTTCATTTTTCATTTTTCATTTTCTCAGGCTCAGCAGGTCTTCGACGCCCGGGGTTTTACCTTCCTCGACCCTGAAACCATCTGGGTGGAGAAGGTGATGAAGAAGCTCACCCTTGAGCAGCGTATCGCCCAACTGATGGTGGTACGTGTGCCGTTGGATATGAGCGACAAACAGGTCAAGGAGTTCTCCGAGCGCATGAACAGCTATGGCGTTGGCGGCGTCTGCTTCTTTGCCGGCACTGCCGAGCGGCAGGCTTCCATGACACGCCGTTTCCAGAAGGATGCCAAGGTGCCCTTACTGGTATGTATCGACGGCGAATGGGGCCTGGGTATGAGGCTCAAGGATATGTATTCTTTCCCGAAGAATGCCAAGTTCGGCATGCTTTCGCCCGATGCTGACAGCATCGTCTATCGTATGGGTGAGGAGATAGGCCGTCAGTGTCGTGAGATGGGTGTTCATGTCAACTTCGCCCCCGTCGTCGACATCAACTCCAATCCCAAGAATCCCGTCATTGGCGTTCGCTCTTTCGGCACCGACCGTGAGCGGGTGGCCCGGTTGGGCATCATGTATGCCCTCGGCCAGCAGAGCCAGGGGGTGATGGCTACCGCCAAGCACTTCCCCGGCCATGGCGACACCGACAAGGACAGTCACCTTGAGTTGCCTGTAATTAATCATTCCCGTGCACATCTTGACTCAGTCGAGCTCTATCCTTTCCGTCGGCTGGTCGATGCAGGCGTCGAGGGTGTCATGGTGGCCCACCTGCAAGTCAACGCCTATGATTCCCAGAGACCTTCCTCGCTCAGCCCCGTCATCGTCGACAGCCTGCTTCGCAAGGAGTTGGACTTCAAGGGTCTGGTGTTTACCGATGGTATAGATATGAAAGGCATCACCAACACCTACCGTAACGGCAACGCCGAGCTGATGGCCCTGTTGGCTGGCAACGACATCATCCTGCTGCCGCCCGACGTGCAGCAGGCCATCGAAGCCATCAAGACCGCCGCTGTGGCCAATGACAGTATCCTCGCCCTCGTCGACTACCATTGCCGCCGTGTGTTGCGTGCCAAGCACCGCCTTGTGGTTCCTCATTTGGATGGCGAGGTACGAGTGCCTGGCGCGGAACACGTCACGGTATGCCAGGATATCGTCAAAGACCTAACCCTCAATATCGACCGTCGTATCGATACCATCATTGAGCGCGCCATCGGCGCCGGCGCCATGCCGGGATGCCAGGTGGTCGTCATGCATAAAGGACGCAAAGTCTTTGACCGTTGCTATGGCCACACCACTTACGAGAAAGACGCCCTTGCCGTCACGCCGCAGACACTCTACGACGTCGCCTCGCTCACCAAAGTCTGCGCCACCACGCTGGCCATCATGAAGCTCTATGAGGACGACGAACTGGAACTGAACGAAAAACTGAGTAAATACCTGCCTTACTTGAAGAAGACCGACAAGGAGGACATCACCATCAAGCAGGCTCTCAGTCACCAAACACTCCTCAAGGCCTACGACAGCTATTGGCAGCGTACCACCAAACGCGACAGCATTCTCTTGCTCATTGCGCAGAGTTCGCTCGTCGACAAGTCTGTCTACAGCGACTTCAATTTCATCCTCCTGGGTGACGTCGTAGAACGCGTTTCCGGCATGTCGCTTGACCAGTATGCCAATACTTATTTCTACCATCCCATGGGGCTCACCCGCACCTGTTTCAACCCCAACACGTATCTCTCACGTCTCCGCATTTCAGTCACCATTGCCCCTACTGAGCAGGACAGCCTGCGGGGTCTTATCCAGGGTACCGTGCACGACCCCAACGCATACGCTATGGGAGGTGTCAGTGGTCATGCCGGACTCTTCTCCACCGCTGAGGAGCTGGCTCGTCTGATGCAGATGCTTCTCAACGGCGGCGAGCTCGACGGCCACCGTTATCTTAAGGAGAAGACCATCGAGACCTTCACCCGCCGTCATTTCGAGAAACACGGCAACCGTCGCGCCTTAGGCTTCGACAAGCAGCTTGCGGTGCCCAACCGCAACGCGCAGGCTGCCTACGAGGCTTCGCAGGCCAGTTTTGGCCACACTGGCTTCACTGGTACCATGCTCTGGGTCGACCCCGACTATGACCTCGTCTATGTCTTCCTCTCCAACCGAGTGCATCCTTCGGCCACACCCAACAAGCTGGCTCAGTTGAACGTCCGCACCGACGTGCAGTCCATCATCTATAATATATTGAAAAATGAGTAGTTTCACTAAATGGCTCTTCGCGGGCCTCGGATGGGCTATTGGCGGCCCGATAGGCGCCCTGTTGGGCTACTGGATTGGCAAGGCTATCTCGTCTGACAAGCAAATTGGCGGTGGTAATGGCGCCGAATATAGTTATCACCGCGGTCCCTATCGCAACACCGGCACACAGCAAGATATCAACGTGGCCCTCATGGTCCTCATCGCCGCCGTGATGAAGGTCGACGGACAGGTGAAAAGGAGTGAACTGGACTATGTCAAGCGTTTCCTCTTGGCCAACTATGGCGAGGAGCGCGGCAAAGCCATGCTCAAGGTGCTGCAGCAGATGGTGCAGAAAGACATTCCTATTGACCAGGTCTGTGCACAGATTAAAACCAATACCGACTACACCACACGCTACCACATGGTAGACTTCCTCTTCGGCATCGGCGGCGCCGACGGCGAGTTCCACCAGAGCGAACTCAACATGCTGCGTCTCATCGCCCAGTACCTCGGCATCTCCACTTCCGACTACACCTCCATCTTCGAGCGCCATGTGGGCTACAGTGACCCCAATTATTCCAATTCCTCCCGTTCATCCAGTTCTTCCTCGTCATATTCCAAAGACCCCTACCGCGTCCTCGGTATCGACAGTTCGGCCACCGACGACGAGGTCAAGAAGGCCTACCGTCGTATGGCCATGAAATACCATCCCGACCGTGTGGCCGGCATGAGCGAGGAACTGCAGCGCAACGCTGCTGAGCAGATGAAAGAGATAAACCAGGCTTACGAGGTCATCAAAGAACGTCGTCCCAGCATGCGGTGATGTCCGCTAATGGTCACTGAAGGTGACGCGGCAGCAGGCCGCTGAGGGTACCCCCGACAGAATCGCAGCGTGCACCCGTCACCGAGGCCAGCGTGTTCACCTGCCCCGTCAGGCGCAGGTAGCCCAGCAGGGCGAAGATAAGCGCTTCCTTATAGTTTACTATCAAAGCGTCAGGCACCGTTATCGTTGTCTCTGGAGCCAGCATGGCCAGTTGTTCAATAAGGTAGGTGTTGAAAGCACCACCTCCTGTGACCAGCAGGGTGGAGCACCGTCGCCCATTCAGCACGCCGGCTATCTGTCCGGCGATGTGGCGTGTTACTGTGGCCAGCAGGTCGAGGGTCGGAAGATGGGAGGCCTCCAGCAGGGGCAGGAATGAATCGATGAACCACTCCTTGCCCAGCGATTTCGGTGGGTTGGCACGGTAGTAGTCGAGCCCGTCCAGAAGGTTGCCCAGTGTCTTGTCGACATTCCCCCGGCGCGCATTTTCGCCACAGGGGTCGTAGTCCAGTCCCAGACGCGCCGCCAGTTCGTTGAGCGCCATGTTGCAAGGACAGATGTCGTAGGCTAGGCGCCGTCCCTCGGAGCGATACGAGATATTGGCGATGCCGCCGAGGTTGAGGCAGGCGTCGTACTGGCCGAAGAGCATCTCGTCGCCGATGGGTACTAGGGGAGCCCCTTGGCCGCCCAGAGCTACGTCGAGGGTGCGGAAGTTGCTCACCACCGGCAGCCCTGTCTCGGCGGCGATGGTGTCGCCGTCGCCAATCTGCGTCGTCAAGCCGACGGCAGGCTGGTGGAAGATGGTGTGGCCGTGTGAGGCGATGGCCTCCACGTCCAGTGGATGACGCTCGAGGAAGGCCTTCACCGTACGGCCGAACCAGTGGCCCAGGTCCACATGGGCACGGGCATATTCCAACGCCGTCGCTGTCTCCAGTGTCGACAGCCGCTGGCGCCATTCAGCAGGGTAGGGCACCGTCTCCGCCGCCAGAATGGAATACCGTCCGACGGCAATGTCGCACACCGCCATATCCACGCCGTCCAACGACGTTCCCGACATCAATCCCAGAATAATCATAAAACACCAAATTTTATGGCTATAAACTATAAACTTTTAAAAATATTTTGCCCCGTCGGAAAGTTTTTGTATTTTTGCAGTACGAAATAAATAGAAACAATAAAAACATACAACTATGAAACGCATTGCAATCATTGTAGTTATGGCCCTGATGACCTTCACGGCATCGGCCAGTTCAATCCGCTACTTCACCTACGCCCAGGCCTCACGTACGGTGCAATACCTCAACGCGCAGCAAGAGCTCATGATCTACTGCGGTTATGACTACGAGATTGAGACCTACGTCCTCGTCAACGAAGTCTGGATGGAGCGCATCAACTCTGCCTACTACGAGCTCTGGATTTACGGCTATGACGCCTACACCGGCGATGAGATCTACATGCCTCTCGACTTGCAGTGCGTGTGGCTCTACAGCGCCGGCCGCATGTACAATGCAGCACAGTACCTGCGCTTCCACGCCACGGTGAATACGCCATCCTTCAGATGGTACATACCGCCCTACAACCCCTACACGCGTCGCGCCCACATGGCGGGCTATGTGCGCAGCTACCACTACGACATCCACCGCCACGGCTGGATGCCTCCCACGCCGCCGCACCACGGCTACGGCCCCCACACACAGGCTCCGCTGCCTCCCTACTATATGCGCACGCCCCAGACTCCCGCTCCGGCTCCCACACAAACCTGGACTCCCGGCCTCGAGCATCCGCAGGTAGGCCCCACCACCAACCGTAATACCTCTTCCGGACGCACCTCGGTGCCCACCACACGCAGCACGGATAACGACAATGCCGGTTCGGCTACCATACAGCGTAATAGCGGCGCCGCCCGTACAGTCTCAACCCGCGACAACAACGACAACGGCAATACCCGTGGCACCACTACCCGAAGCTCTGACGACAATGGTACCTCCCGTACCACCACCACCCGAAGCTCTGACGACAACGGTACCTCCCGTACCACCACCACCCGTGGCACCAGCACTACGCCTACCCGCACCAACACTGGCACTACCCGCTCTGCCGAAAGTGGCTCCTCCGAGAATACAGGTACTACGCGTACGGGCAGTAGCACCCGCAGCACTGGCACCACCACGACTCGCAGCACGGGTACCACCACCCGCAGTGGCGGCACCACCACCCGCCAAGAGACCACGACCAGCAAGAACCGCACCTCTGGCACCTCGCGCACGGGTAATACAGCCGAACGCAAATAGTCCGACACCATGAAAGCCAGCGAACTGGTCCTTGCCCCCGACGGCAGCCTATACCACATACATCTTACCGGCGACACCTTGGCTAACAAGGTGTTGCTGGTTGGTGACCCCAGCCGTGTCGAGATGTTCAAGACCATATTCGACAAGGTTGAGTTTGAGTCGTATAACCGGGAGCTTCACGCGCTGACGGGTCTCTACCACGGGGTGCGTCTCACGGCGCTCAGCACAGGCATGGGTTGCGACAATATCGATATCGTCATGACGGAGCTCGATGCGGCACTGCGAGTGAAAAACGGAGAGTGGAGAGACGAGAGCGATAGACATCTGCAGTTGGTTCGCATCGGCACCAGTGGCTCTTTGCAGCCCGATATCGACTGCGGCAGCACGGTGGCGTCGGCCTACGCCGTTGGCCTTGACGGGCTGATGAATTACTATCGTGAATGGGACAACCCGTTGCCCGACATGCAGCAGGCTTTCCTCGACCACATGGCCCTCGATAGTTGTCTGGCAACTCCCTATTGTGTGGCGGGAAGCAGGCAGCTTCTTGACTATCTTGCCGTAGGTTCCCACCGCGGCATCACCGCAACGGCTCCGGGCTTCTATGGTCCCCAAGGTCGTACCATCCGTCTGCATCCCGCCATCGATGGCCTCAACGAACGTCTGGCGGCTTTCCGCTATGACGGTCTTCCGGTCACCAACCTCGAAATGGAGACTTCTGCCATCTACGGCTTCAGCCACCTGCTGGGTCATCAGGCACTCACCCTCTGCCTCATCATCGCCAACCGTCCCCGCGGTACCTTCCTCAACGACTACCACGACCCCATGCGCCAACTCGTTGGCACCGTCGTCGAGCGTCTGGCCGAGGTTTGACAACGGAGATAAATGTTCTCTTGAGGATATGAAGCGTTCGCTGTTGACATATCTGTTGCTCTCCCTGACGTTCATCGTCTCGGCGCAGGTGCGTACCGCACAAGTCGACTTGGTGGTGGATGGGACCGCCAAGGCGTTGCCGTGGTTGCGCGAGAATAACGGGCAGTTGTTCTACACCCTTGACGGAGAGTATGCCTCCGGCACGGAACTGCGCTTCGAGAGTCGTACCGAAGGTTACGGTTATCAATGCCTACTAGGTGTCGACAGCCGCAAATCGAAACTCACGGTGCTCTATAGCGGCCCTGCTGCCACAATACCTGTGGTTCTTGAAGGTATGCGCGGCCGCCACTACCTGTGCCTTATCTACAGCGACAAATCCATCGATGCCGACCGCTTGAGGAAACGCTACACTAAGGCCGAGGGTAATTTCTACAGCCGTGTCGAGATGGCCATGAAAGAGAAACGTGCAGCCCCGTCTGAGGTGCGCTACATACAGAACCGCCTGGGCCTGACCTCTTATTCCGAGGGTATGGTGCCGTTATACATTGAAGTGGATCGTCGATGATGAAGAGAGCGATAATACTTGCACTTGCGTTGTGCCTCCCTGTGGCCCTCATGGCTCAGCAGTTCATGGTGAAATCCATGAACAGTAACGCCATCAAGGTGGGTGGCAAGGTGGCTAAAATCAACGATGTCTTCAGCGTCAGCGCACCGATAATGTGGCCGTCCGACTCGGCCTATATGGTCGTCTATGCACTCGACCCAACTCCTCAGCGTTATACGCTCACAGCGCTTTACATGCATCGTCACAACGTGAGGACCTGCCGCCAGTTCATCAATACCAGCAGCCTTTACACACGTGGCGTGGGGATGCAGCGGCCTTCTGACACCATCTATCTGGCCGACACGGCCTTTGTTCCCCGAGCCAAAGGGGGAGCGCTAGGGGCCACCGCCGAACTGCGATGGGGCAGCCACTCGATACCGCTGTCTCTGTCGGCCGACGGCACAAGCTATGTCATCGTCCGTTCTATGTTTGGAAATATGGGCGGCATGGTGACGGCCGACATCTGGGAGCATGAGCGTGCGCATCGCGCCGCTTGTTGTCGCTACCGCGACCTCCGTCTGGTCCTGCTGCCGGCGACGGCCGAGTGAAAATTATTTTTTTTGCAGTTTGGATTTTATTTGTATCTTTGTACTCTTCAATTCCGTAAGGAAGTATTTAAATTAATTAATAATCAAAAAAATAACACTAATCATTATGCAGAAAAAAGGCAACAAGTACGGTACCCACCGCGTCATCGAGCCGAAGGGTGTTCTCCCTCAGCCCGCCAACAAGCTTGACAACAACATGGATGAGATTTGGGACAATGAGATCCTCATCGACGTTCAGACCCTGAACATCGACAGCGCCTCGTTCACCGACATCCACAACTAGGCCAAGCAGCAGGCCGGCGACGGCGCCAGCCAGGAGAAACTCATGGAAGAGGTCAAGAAGGAGATGCTCCTCAATGTCGAGCTCCAGGGCAAGCACCGCAACCGTCGCACCGGT
>JAGCVD010000023.1 GCA_017962545.1 Bacteroidales bacterium | reverse complement strand
CGAGACAACAAGACTGCGAGACTACGAGACTGCGAGACTACGAGACTGCGAGACTACGAGACTGCGAGACAACGAGACTGCGAGACTACGAGACATAGTCCTCCACCAGAGCAGTTATTATACTCCTCCACCAGAGCAAGCTCTGGCGCTCCACACAGGGCTCTGCCCGGAATGCCACTGGCATTCCTCTTCCCTCCCCTATCTTAGGGGAGGAGTTAGTTGGAATGGAAAACATAGGGGAGGAGTTAGAAGTTAAAAAGTTCATGATTATATCGCGTGCGATATAATTCGCCGAGGGTGTCGGGAAAGGGCGGAAGCCCACCTGACACCCTCGAATTTTCTTTGCCAGTTATGAGTCAGGGGTTATGAGTTAAGAGTGAAAAGTTAGAAATTAGAAGTTAGAAATCATGGATTATGTCGTGCACGATGTATTTTGGGGGTGCGTTGTGGAATGTTAAATATATTTAATGCACGTGGATTTTATTAACAGGTGTGGAAAACAATTCGTATCTTTGCGGATTGGAACATTCCGGACGAGTGGGTATATATCACTATATATCATACTTTTGCCGTAGTAATGTCCCTATAAGACCATTGGTGAAAAATAAAGTATTGTAATGATGAAATACAAACTGGCTAATCGCTACAAGAGACTCTTGACGCTGGCGGCATTGCTGCTGCTGGCACCGCAACTGCAGGCCCAGAACACCGACGGGCTGTATGTGCTGACCAACGGCCGCGTGCGCTGGCAGACCGCCCATGGCACCGTCGAGGTACCTATCGGCATTGCCAAAGGCAGCTGGAAGGACAGTATCCCGGACAATTACACCTCCCATGGTGCCTATACCGACACCACGCTGATTACGGAGATTCCCACCGGGGCTTTCTACATGGCGCTGGATATCGCGAATCATGAGGACGGTACGGACAACGGCATTGCGGCTGTCAACGACTTCTCGCCCTACTGCGTGTGGCTGCGCACGGGTAACTCGGGCTACTACTACCAGGAATGGGGCGGCTACCGCTACTTCCTGCTGGCCAGTTCAGCCAAAGGCCTGTACCTGAAGAAGGTGGCCGTGGGCACCCCTATCGACGAGACGACACAGTGGTACGACTGGGACTTCGGCGCCGCCATTCAGGAGAGCTACCTGCGCAACGGTAGATGGAAGAACAGCTACTACTGGATTATGTACGACGGCACGAAGTGGACGATGTCGTGCGACAGCTACGAGCGCCCCGAGACCATCATCTACCGTCCCAATGGCGCTGGCAACGACTCGGCCTACTGCTACGACGCAAATGCCTCGCTTGCCCTGTCGCTCACTGGCGGCGACCCTGTCTATGTCAAGGCCACAGGTCTCGGCGCCATGTTCTCGGCGGTCGACAGCACGGAGCACGGAAAAGAGATTGCCAGCATCACACCTGCCAACAAGGGTTTGACGGGCATCACGCTGAGCCGTGAGGTGACGCCGGAGAACCGTTTGAAATACCAGCAGAGCTTCACCGCTACCGCCGCCACCGACTTCGAGGGCGGTGTGACGGTGAACATCACGCCAGCCTACACTAAGTACTCTGTGGTGCAGAAGATTGAGGGTATGAACCTGAACTACACCAGCCGTGCCGATGCCGGCTGGGGTGCGGCAGGCGACACCACCTATGCCTACTACTACTACTACGGCGGCGCCATACACAATGCGGCTCCTGCCGGCAACGACGAGAGCCTGGCGGCTGGCAACATCAGCGGCTACTCCTACCGCCTGAACAACAGCGCCCGCCGCTACCTGACGCTTACCGACGCCGACCAGGCGACCTGCACGGTGACCTGCAGCGTGCTGCCGATGAGCGACCGCATAGACACCCTGTTCCTGACGGTGAGTTACGACAACGGCACGTCGCAGACCTCCAAGGTGTTGATTTATCTTACCAACGATCTGCCCGAGGTGGTGAAGACTCCCACCCATGCTCCTGTCATCCACGGCGCCGTCTTCGGCGGCGGCCGTCAGGCTGACGTGGGAGGCACCACTGCCATCACGATGCACCGCTGCGACACGGTGGGTGCCGTGTACGGCGGCAACGACATCAGCGGCCGTGTGACAGGCAACGGCGGCGCCACCATCACGCTGGGTACCGCCAATACCGATGCGTCGCATCCGGTCCACATCGGCTCGGTGTACGGCGGCGGCAACGGCTACTACAACTACCAGTACGTCAGCGGTGGCAATACCGCACTGACAGAGGGCGTGACGATGACGGCCACGCAGTTCCATGGCAGCGTGATGCCGTGGGGCAACGTCACCGCCGACACGGCGAATGAAGCCTTCGTCTCCATCGTGGCCTCGGCTCCCAACGGCAGCTACATCCCCACCATCAAGAAAGCCCACATCACCGTGGCCACGGACAACGTGGTCGTCGACTCGCTCTTCGGCGGCGCCAAGAACGCCTACCTGACGGGGCACGAGAACGCGGTGGTGCAGATAGACAACGAGCACGGCACGGTGTTTGCCGAGTTTGGCGGCAACAACTACGGCGGCAACTTGGGTGCCACGACGAACACCGTGACCATCAACGTCAGCGGCACGCGCACCTACAGCACCCCCGCCAGCGCATGGCAGAGCAAAGCAGCCCGTGGTGTGGAGAACAACTACTTCCACGGCTTCGGCCGCGACTTCGGCATCCGCTACCTCTACGGCGGCGGCAACAAGGTGGTGGCGCCCACCGTGGCCATCAATGTCACGGGCGGCATGGTCGACACCTTGTTTGCCGGCGGCAACAGCGCCTCGGTTGCGGCGACGAGCTGCACCGTCAACGCCACTGACAGCAGCTTCTTCACCAATACCACCGCCCAAGCCGGCGCCCCCAACAGTTGGGTGGGCGGCCGCGCCAACTACAATGTGCGCTGCCTCTTCGGTGGCAACAACCAAGCGGATATGGATATCCTGCCCACGTTGACGCTGACGTCGGGCGGCATAGGCACCGTCTATGGCGGCGGCAACGCCGGCAACATGACGGCTGCCAGCACGGCTCATGCCAGCGAGTTGGAGACGGTGTTCACCACCCCCTCGGGCACCGACTCGACGGGTATCGCGGCGCCTGCCAGCCTGGGCACCTATATCAAGGTGACCAGCAACAACATGAAGATTGACTACCTGTACGGCGGCTGCAACCTGGCCAGCGTGACCAACTCCTCCTTCGTGCGCCTGCAGGGCGGCCAGATAGGCACTGTTTTCGGCGGCTGCAACATCAGCGGCGACGTGGGCGGCAGCACGGGCGGCACCTTTGTGGTGCTTGACGGCGCCGGTCCCACGGTGTGGGCCAACGTCTATGCCGGCGCCAACGGCGACTACCACTGCAACAAGAACGGCGCCTACGTGTACGGCATCCAGTTTGCCGACAACGAGGGCCATCCCTTCGACCCCTATGACGACTATCTGGGCTACCTCATCCCGACACACAACAGAACCAACCTGCTGATGAGCAGCGGCACGGTGTGGGGCAACGTCTACGGCGGCGCCTGCATGGCCGACGTGGGCATAGAGGCCACCAAGCACGGTGCCGTGCACATGACGATGACGGGCGGCACGGTGAAGCGCAACGTCTTCGGCGGCGGCAATATGGCTTATGTGTGGGGTCTGGGCTACCTGCTGGTGAAAGGCACCACGCATATCGACGGCTCGCTCTATGCCGGCAACGACAAGGTGGGCCGTGTGGAGAGCTACGACAGCTACACCGACGGCGGCAGCCGCACAGGCCTGAACTTCAAGGCCTCGGATGGCGTGACCGACCTCAACAGGACAAACACCACTTCGCGCTACTCGACCTACCTGCTGCTGCAGGGCGAACCGAGGATCAGCTCGGTGTACGGCAGCGGTAACGGCGCCTACAACTACAGCAATCCCTCGGCTCCCGACTATGTGTCGATATGCCCCAGCACCAGCGGTGACTACACGCCCATCCAGTCGTCGACCTGCATCGACATCAACGTCAGCGGCGGTGAGATTGACACCGTCTTCGGCGGCGGCAACGGCGTGAGCGTGCGCGACAACCTGACGGTGCTCTTCAATGCCAAGAACACCACCGACCGCTATGTCAACTATATCTTCGGCGGCAACAACAAAGACAACATGGTCAGCTGCGTGCCCGAGATACTGCTGACGAAGGGCAAGGTGCTCGACGTCTATGGCGGCGGCAACGCGGGCAACATGAACGGCAACAAGGACACCTACGAAGACATCTGCGAGCAGCCGGTGGGAAATGTGTCGACCTATATCAAGGTGACGAGTTCCAACGCCATCATCGAGGGCAGCCTCTACGGCGGCTGCAACATGGCCGATGTGGCGAACATGGCCTATATCGACATTCGCAACACGGAGTCCACCAACGGCATTGCCAACGTGTACGGCGGCAACAATATCGGTGGCAAGATTTACGGCAACACGCGTATTGACATCAGCGGCGGCAAGGTGGGCAACCTCTTCGGCGGCTCAAACGGCAGATACGACTATGTGGAGATTGGCGGCGACGAGTACAAGGTGTATCCCTACGGGTCGTCACATGTCGACGCCGGCGAGGGTGCGAACCTGATAGCCACTGCCTCGAGACCCGACGTCGACAGCACGACGGTGAACATCTTCGGCGGCACGATAGGCAACGTCTACGGCGGCGGCCAGCTGGGTAACTGCCGTGCCACCTATGTGAATGTGAACGACCAGGTGTGCGGCAGGGACGGCCAAGCCACCATCACGGGCAACCTCTTCGGCGGCGGCGCCGGCGACTATGAGAACCTGAACAATCCGCGCCTGGGCAATGTGGGCTTCCAGACCACGGCGTCGAGCAAGGACACGGGCTCCACGCACGTGCATCTGCACCATGCCTATGAGTTGAGCAGTGCGGCAGCCTACGGCGGCGGTCGCGGCGGCGACGTGTACAACACCTACATCACCGCCTACAGCACGTGGGACAAGCCCTTTGAATACATCTACGGCGGCTGCTGGGGTTCGGACGTGTACGGCACGGCCAACCTGACGATGAACGGCACCCTGGCGGGCACGACGGCCTACAACGTGTTCGGCGGCAACGACTTCACGGGTAACGTCTACAAGTGCAACCTGAGAATCAACGGCGGCACCTACGGCAACATCTACGGCGCCGGCAACGGTGACTACGCTGACGCGCAGTACACCGAGAACAACGCGCAGCACAACTACAGCGGTGCCAACCGGCTGTATGTGCCCAACGCCGAGTATGTGGAGGTGGACTTCCGTGCAGGTACCGTGGACGGCAACCTGTACGGCGGCGGCAAGCTGGGTACCACCTTCAGCTACCTGAAGGACAACACCGGCCACTATGCCCGCCGTGACGGGAATAACCTTGTACAGGTCGACATCGCGCGCAACGCCACGGCCGACACGAGCACCACGCTGACCACGGCCTATGCCGACCCGACGAAATACTCGTACGTGCTGGTGAATGTGCACGGCGGCCGCTTCAACAAGAACATCTACGCCGGCGGCGCAGGTGCCGACAAGCAGATTGTCTATGGCCTGAAGATGCTGAACATCGACGGTGCCAGCACCTATGTGAAGGAGTCGGTGTACGGCGGCTCGGAGAACGTGAATGACGGCTACGGTGCAACGGCCTACGACGGCAGTACCTACGTCAAAGGCGAGTGCGTCAATTCCGACAGCACCACCCGCCGTCCGTCGTCGATTATGAACATTGCGGGCGGCACGATTATGAACAACGTGTACGGTGCCGGCTACATGGGCGATGTGTATGGCTCGGTGTATGTAAACATCGGCGTGGACGCCATCGCGAACTCGCCGGTGTGGACGAACACCTACAATGGGCAGGCCAATGCCTACGCCGCGTTCAAGCCGGGTGCCGGCGGCTATGTGCCGGCGCTGACGAAGAGCGCCCTGGCCCTCGACGCGTCGGTCTATGGCGGCGCCAACTGGGGTACCAATACGGGTAGCTATAACTTCGATGCCCGCGGCTTCTACGGCGGCGAAAGCCGTATCTTCATCGACGGCAACGGCTACGAGACCGACAACGACGGTGGCAGCCCGCTGCCGCAGATGATTATCGTCAAGTCGATTGTCGGCTCCGGCACCTCGGCCAACGGCGGCGATGTGCGCAACCGCGTCGACATACAGAACTACGGCGCCCTGGGCAACGACTGCAACGCCACCCGCCAGTTGAAGTCGATACAGCGTGCCGACACGCTGTGGCTGTGGAACACCGGCATACGCTACACCGGCGACAACGACGCCGTGTCGGCCTATCCCAGCCAGCAGTACACCATCAACCGTGTGCACACAGTCAACGCGCGCGGATACAACCTTATGGAGGTCGACGCCCTGATGACCAACATCAGCACGCTCAACTTCTACAAAGACAATATGGCCTCGGTGACCGACTACGTTGTGAGCGGCACATTGTACGATAACTCTGTTGAAGGGACGTGCCCCACCATTCTCTGCGAGAAGATTTCGGCCGCCATCGACAAGACCACAAAGAAATACACCGCCGTGATGGTGAACAACGGTGTGAATATCGACATCATCGGTGAGGACGGCGTTTACGGTGCAGTCAACGGCTTCGCCTACCTGCTGGCCGAGGAGGGCACCAATGCCATCGTGGCGGCCCGTTCCAAGACCCAATACGCCGGCGAGGCGACCAATCCTCAGGGGGTGGCGCTTGACAAGCATGAGAACGACGGCGGCTTCATGTCGGAGTGCCAAGACCAGAATAAGCGCCCCACTTTCACAGGGTCTGACCGTGGCTGGGACATCACGTGGGGCGGCGAAGGGTCGAATGCACCGGAGTATGAATACGAGAACTACTACGGAAACTACCGTGTATGGTCGGTCGGCCAAGGCCGCCGCTCGCGCTACACCGTCATCCTGGCGCATGCCAACCCCTCGAAGCTTCTGGCCTTCGACATGCCGATGCGGCTGCCCGACACCGCCGCAGGTGTTTCTCACGAGGGCGCTTGGAATGGTTACGACTATGCCCTAGCCCACAGCGTGCTCGACCTGCCAGCCTCGGCCCCGGGCAACTACTACAAACTCTCCGCCTCGGGTATCGTGCTCCGCGACGACAACTCGGTGATGGACCTGGCCGACTATGCCTGGAACCCCGTCGACACCAACAATATGAGATACAAGACTGAGACGGGAGCCAACAAGTGGTGGGAAGTGGCAGAACCCGTAACGTATGACACGGCAAACTATTATACTACAGCCCACTGGGAAAAATCCAACGGCACCGTGCAGACCATTGCCGACGACATCGGCAACAACCCCGGCAGTACCTTCGGCCTGGTTTTGGCCTCGGGTGACAACTTCCAAAAGGACAACAACGGCAGATATATAGACCCTGAGCCCTTACATGGAAACTGGAACAACGGCGCCACCATCATCACCGGCAACGCCAACGTCAGCATCAGCAGCGACTACCGGTCGGCCAAGGTGGGTGGCGACGTCTCGAATGCCTGCCCGCGCATGAACCTCTACCTGACCTACGACACCTTCTTCTCGACCACGCTACTCGGCACCGTAAGTTTCACGCTGGAGGAATACAATCCCAATATCAGCACCACTGACCCCATCGGTAGCATCGACGTAGTGGTGACCATTTCGACCATCATCGACAAGTTTATCGACCAAGAGTACGAGGTGCTGGCCATGGATAATGAGGGCCGAACCAACATCTTCACCCGCAAGGCCGTGCTGCCCGCCACCTTGGAGGCCCGCGACCTGTATCTGGAGAAGGTGACCTGGTATCCCACCGACCTGGAAGGTACGGGCACCACCTTCACACCCACTTCCGAGCGCTTCTACCTGACCGACAATGAGACTACCGTCGTGAACACCTCCACCCCCAATACCTTCGCCCTCAGCATCACCCCGACCGACAACGTCAGCAGTTCCGTAACCTCTGCCAACGGATGGCACGACATTGAGACCGGCGCCAAGAACTTGAGCCTGTACGACCTGACCTCACTTCCCAGGGGCGAAAGGGCCAAAGAAATTGGCATTGTTGCAGATACTGCCACATGGCAAGACCTTACAGAGGGTGGTACCACCAGAGGTTTGAAGATGGGCCAGCTGGACGGCCGTGGACTGGCAGCCCTCAACGTTGACCTGATATACGACGGCCTGAAAAAGTATCCCAAGATTAACGACAAGGGCTATGTGGGCAAGGCCATCATGAAGTTCCGCAGCTACAAAGCCAATGTCGACCAGGGCAGCTTCAACATCACCATCAATGTGAAATGCCGCGAGCATGGCGATACCATCTACCTGGCCTCGGCCGACTCGATGACTATAGTGTACCCTGCCGGCGACGGCTATAGTGCAAAAGAATTCCGCATAGGCTCTTGGACACGTACCAAGAGAGCCAACGCTTGGAAGAGCCCCAGAGAAAACGGAATTGGCAAGAGTCCTTCCAGATATGTCGACAACTTCACCGACGCTTTCAACAAGAGCATCTACCAGGAGGGCGACGTGATAGCCATCATGGGCGAGGTTGACATCACCCCGGGCCAGCAGCTCACCATCCAGGGTGCCGACTATGCTGCCGTGCCCATTATCCGCTACACTGGACATAACCATGAATGGCCCGGCGAGAAGGCCGTGTACCGCGGCACGATGATCAACGTGATTGGCGGTAAGGTCAACAACGTGGAGAAGACCACCTCCTTCTCGACCCGCAGTATTGCCTTCGACGGCAGCAGTCTGGGTAAACGCAAAAACATAAAAGTGGTTAACGGTGCATGGCAGATAGACACCAACTACTATCCCGACACCAACGCCGTTTACGGTCCCATCATCGCCGTGGCCAACAACGGCGGTCGCAAGACCTCTGTCAGCCTGGAGCACAACACTTCGGTGGCCAACAACTGGAACATCAACGAGGTGGGCGGAGACGGTGTCACCAGCGCCAAGCGCGGTGCCATCAGCGTCACCGACAACGCCAGACTAGAGCTCATCAACACCGTCACCATCGAGCATAACCTCAATGTCAACCAACCCAAGAAAAATGCTTCGAGGTCGGATGTGCCCATACCCGACGACGGCGCCGTGTATGTGGACCACGGTGTTGTGTCAATGGGCGAGTCGCACAAAGAGACGGCCATCACCATTACTGACAACTACCTCTATCCGAAGACCGTAGCCTACAGTGATGAACCCGACACCGCCAAGCGTTTCTGGACATCGGTATGGAAGGATAAAGATCCAGGTCCCGACTCGCTGATGCGTTACACTTTCGACGTCACCAAGAAAGCCATCGACACTGCCACGCACGCCAACGTCTTCCTGACGCGCAAGGAGGCCACTACGGGTGACTATCTGAACGACCTCCAGTCGGACACCATCGTCTTCTCCACGGGCATCGCCGAGGGCACCAGGATTGGTGTCACCAAGTGGTTCCCGGGTCTCAGCGTGCGCGACACCATCGGCATCGTGATGCAGCCCAACGGCAACCTGGGCTACATCAACGAGGTGATGACGCACGGCAACTTCTACTCCGACATAAGACCCTACGACACACTCTACAACAACGGCATTGACAACAAGACCATCTTCCTGCACCGCTGCGCCACCTTCAAGCAGCAGATTGCCGGCGAGAAAATCTCGTCCTTGCCGCCGCTGGCCAACGTGCCCACGGGTGATGCGCTGTACTACGGCTACCTGCAAGATGCCACCTGCCCCACTGGCGGCGACAGCATCACCTACCGTGTGCAGGGCGGCTTCTTCCCCTACATCTACACCTGGACAAGCAGCACGGCGGGCGAGCTGCAGAGAGATACCACCGACGATGCCAACAATATCGTCATGATGGAGGCTCTTGCCGGCAACTACACCAAGGCCAATGCGGCCATCTCCAACACCTTCCTTACACCTCACGTCGAGATGACACACTCGGCGACGACGAAGCTTGTCGAGCTGACCGTGGTGGCCACGGATGCCGCCGGATGCCGTCAGAAGAAGGTCATGAAGATTAACCTCAACAAGACCGCCACGGGTACTCCGAAGTTCCAAAAGATTAACACCACCGAGTACTGGACTGACCGCGACACGGCCGACGACCACTACGCCGAGGCCAACCGCAACTTCAAGGCCATCCAGATTTATCCCAGGGTGTGGGCCGACCGTTCGAGCGGCGTCATCTCGGCCATGATTGCCGATGCAACACCCGGTGTGTCGAACGACACCATCTACCTGGAGGATGACGAGAACAACCGTCACGACCTCGACGGACTGATGTTCTGCGAGGGCGACGTCATCCGTCTGGCCACGGCGCCGGTGTATGATCCCAATGGCAGAGCCAACCGCTTTATCATGTGGGACTTCGACCCGTACTACAGCACCCAGGTCAACTATGTGGTGCCTCCGGCCAGCGACACCGTGCGCGCCTACTATGGACCCAAGAACTACTGGAAGGACCATATCAACAACGTCGCCGATGCCCATGCCGCCTACGACAATAACTACTACTACGCCAATCGTAACGGCAATAGCTACGTGACCACCTACCACGGCGATGTGCACATCTACGACGAGAACGGCCTGGCGTGGTTCATCAGCGTGGTGAACGGCCTCAACGGCACGCAGGCGCGCTCGTTCTTCTTCAACAGCGTATACCTGCACGACAAGTCGGGCGGCTATGATATGAAGGACTACCTGTGGACACCCGTGGGCTCGATGCAGCATCCGTTCCGCGGCTCGTTCATCGGCGCCAACAAGGATAACACCGACTCGTGCACACGGGCTGGCAACAGCAGAGTGATTATCAAGAACATCATCATCGACGAGCCCAATGTGGACTACACCGGCTTCTTCGGCTTCCTCGACTCGGCCACCGTGGAGAACATCGAACTCCAGGGTGCGCTGGTGCGCGGCGCCCAGTATGTCGGCGGCCTGGCGGCCAACACACGCCAGACGCAGATTAAGAACTGCGCCGTGGCCGACAGCAGCAACAAGAACAGCACCGCCACCATCCTGACGACGCACTACGCCAGCGGCGGTATGGTGGGCAAGGCCGACCAGAGCACCATCAACGGCTCAGCCGTCTCGGCCAAGTATGTTGGCGACGCCGTCTACAGCGGCGGCGTGGTGGGCTACGGCACCTCCACCAAGGTGTACAACTCGGGCTCGCGCAACATCAGCCGCATGCAGTCGGTCTACGCCGGCGGCGTGGCGGGCTACCTCAACGGAGTGCCGTCGGACACTCCCGCAGCCAAGGATGCCAACGACAACGACGGCCGCTCGTACGTGATGAACAACCACGTGTACTTCACCAGCCAGGGCAGCAACCAGCGTGCCGGCGGTCTGGTGGGCTACGCCAAGAACACCGTCATCGAGAACAACTACGTGTACGGTGACATCACCGGCGAGGCCACCGAGGGCGCCGTGAGTGCCGTGCTCGACGAAGGCAGCGAGGCCACGAGCAACTACTACGAGAGCGGCTCGGTGGCACGCAGTGTGGGTCAGCACCGCAACAACGCCACCTCGAGCCACAACACCGACTTCAGCGGCGAGGGCAACCACGTGACCCTCAGCAGCAGCAACTACGGTGTCAACAACCTTACACGCGCATTAAATATATGGGTACGCGCGAAGGGCGACAACAAGTTCAACACCTGGCGCAGCGACCTCGAGCACCAGCAGGACGGCTACCCGCTGTTCGGCTCGCCCGACCTGATACCTGTCAGCGACTCGCTGCTGGTGACGGGCTGCGACAGCGTGGAATGGGAAGGCCAAGTCTACCTGTTCGACGAGGAGGTCGTCAGCCACGTCATCGACTCGGTGATGATGATTGACAGCACCTTCACGCTGCATGTCCTGGTGAACCACGCCACACGCGAGCAGGTGGCTGACAGTGTCAATGTGGGCGACGCCTATGAAGGCTACGGCTTCACGCTGTCGGATGTCGAGGTGCTGATGCTCTACCGCACGGTGGGTCGCAGCCACACGACGACCATCGTGCTCACCGACACCCTGCAGAGCATCCACGGGTGCGACAGCATCGTCACCCTGTCGCTGACCATCAACCCGAGGCTGGGCATCGTGGAACCCACGACCCAAAGCCGTATACACGTGTATCCCAACCCGACGACGTCGCGTGTGACCATCGAGGCCACCGAGGCGATGAGCCACGTGGAACTCTACGACAACCAGGGACGCCGTGTGGAGGACTTCAACGCACGCAACAGCAACGACATTACCATCGACGTCAGCCGCTACGCTTCGGGCGCCTACTACCTGAGGGTGCACACTGACGGAAATATCACCATCCAAAAACTGATAAAGAAATGAAAAGAGTGTACATAAAACCTACGCTGGAGGTATACTTATACCAGCCTGAGAAAGGTTACGCCACCTCGGTGGCACTCGACCGGAACACCCGCGACCGTGACTATGTGCTCATCGAGGGCAACGACCGCAACTCTATGCGTGCATCAGAGGAGGTGACAGAATTCACCGACAACTATGGTCAGTATGAAACCGGTGAGTGGGATTGATGAGGGGTTACGGGTTACAGTTTACAATTTACAGTTTAATGGTAAAAATGGTTAGAAACAAGATAACAGGACTTTTGCTGCTGGCTACCGTAGCATTGACGGCATGCCAACCCGACGAGGTGAAACGGCAGCTTACTTTCAATGCCACCATGGAACAGCTGAAGGACGCTGACAATCCAGACAGCAAAGTGCGTCTGTATAACGAGGAATGGACCTACTGGGAATACGGCGACCAAATCAGTGTCATCAGCGATGCCGCCGATATGGCTGATGCGTGGCTCACCGGTAGCAGCTCAGACTACGAGAACTACAACGGTGTTTTCGGCACCACGCTGACCGAAGAGGAAGGAAAACCCTCCACCTACTTTGTCGGCCTGCACCCGATGTCCGAAAAAAATGTACTGACAAGGACCTATGGTAATTCCAAAGGCTTCACGGCGCAAGTCTTCCTCAACGGCACCCAGCACTACCGCGACGACTCGAGCTATGCCAAACAGGTGCTGCCCATGGTGGCCTGGTACGGCGGCCAATCCTGGGAGGAGGACGGCAATCCGCCGCGCCTCGACTTCCACTCGCTGGCAGGCCTGGTGAGGCTGCAGCTGATTAACAGCACCAACGACACCAAGCACATCTCGAGCATCGTGTTGGAATCCACCGCAGGCAGCGGATACTACACCAAAAAGCGCCTCCACGGCTTGTTCCCCGTCAGGAACCTCTACTCTTTCAACTCTTTCCTGGGCGACAGCAACGTCAAGGACGCCGCAGAAGCCACCCTCACCCTGAGTATGGGCGGTGGGCTGACCTTCGCGCCAAAAGACCTGAAGAGTTTCTACGTGGTGCTGCCTGCCTACCACGGCATGGACACTGCCTCCTACTACCACCTGAGGATGACCGTCAATACCACCGAGGGCACCTCTTTCCAGAAGAGCTTCTCCGTCCGCACACGGCGCAACGGCATCACCTACCTGCGTGCCATCAGCATCACCGACTTCAACAGCAACACCTCCAACACCCCTGTCCTCGTGGGCAACGGCACCAAGACACGTCCGTTCAAGATTTACTCCCTCGCCGATCTGGTGTATGTGCGTAACTGCTTTGCCGCTGCCGGCGAAGGCACGGCGTATGTCAACGGACAGGCGGTGACGGCAGGCACCTACTTCCGCATCATGCGCTCGGACATCAACCTCAATGCCGTACAATGGACTTCGGGCATCAGCAACTTCACAGGCCACATGACCTACTACGCCAATGTCAGCAACTACCACGACACCACGGCGCTTACAGGCATCGTCAACAACAGCACCCATCCGCTCTTCGAATCGATAGGTCCCAACGGCATCGTCGACGGTATTGCCATCCAGTGTGACAGCATTATCACGCCCAATACTGGAGTGAACTTCTCGCCCCTCTGCGGTACCAACAAAGGCACCATCGTCAACTGCCATTCCGGCCGCCAGGCCGCCAACCGCACGCCCTACTTCGGCGGCGGCAACAGTTTCTCGGGCATCTGCTCCATCAATCAAGGACTCATCGAAGGCTGCGGCTGCTCCTACAAAGGCACCACCTCCAACACGGCCATCTTCGCCGGCATCTGCTACAACAACAACACCACCGGTATCATCCGTGGCTGCTATGCCGCCTCGCCCATGCAGCTGACCGGTCCGTCCAAGGCCGCCGGTATCTGCTATATCAACAGCGGCACCGTGGAAGACAGCTACTACGCCGCACGTATCGAGAATGGCAAAATGTGGGCCGGCATCGTCTACCAGAACAATAATACTGGTACTGTCAACCACTGTTACTTCGGCGACGGCTCCATGCTCTTTGCCGACACCGTGGGCGGCATCGTGTACACCACTGCCGGCACCGTCAACTATTGCTGGTGCGACGGACAGCTGAGGGGCGACAAAGTGGGCGGCATCGCCGCCACCGTCCAGAGCGGCGGCAAACTGACCAACTGCTTCATCAACGACTCGGCCTTCTATCTCACCATACGCTCTACCGGCACCCGCCACCTGGGCGGCGGCCTGGCGGCCGAGGTGTTGAACAATGGCAGCATCGTGAACAGTTTCGTCGTCATGAACAACATCATCCATCCCTCCAACAGCGTCTTCGGCGCCGTGGTAGGACTGGTGAGGAGTGGCGGCACCGTCAACAACTGCTATGGACTGATGGACAGCACAGCGACGACACCGCGCTTCTACGGTGACACCGTTGCCGGCACCCGTGTTTTCACCTATTGCCACCTGGTTGGAGGCACACAGGCCGGCGTCAACCGCATCTATGCCAAGAACTTCATCGACGACAGCAAAATCAACGACCTCAAAGATTTGCTTGATGCCCTCAATGCCCATCGTGGCGAATACAAAGCCTGGACGCGCGACAACCTAACCACTGACAAGGCGGCTCCGCACCTGTTGGGCTATAATGTCCCCAACCCCCGCACCGCTGGCAAGTCACACCGACGCAGATAACCCATGAAAAGAAAAGCACCCATACTGCTGGCACTATTGCTCGCCGCCACCTGCCCCCTGTGGGCCCAGGAGGCCGACACCTCGCGGTGGCAGATGCACCTAGCGACAGGCACCAGTGTGGCCAGTGGCTATGGGCGCACACAGACGCTCAGTTGGGTGGCACCCTCGTTTGAACTGCACCCCACCAGCCGTCTGACTGTCAACACGGGCTTCGCCGCCGTCGGCAGTCTGATGCCCACCGATTTCAAGCTGCAGGGCTATGGAGTCCGCAGCCTGGCGCCGCTGCGCACAGGCACCCGCGCCACCGCCCTGTGGGCCGAGGCCGAGTACAAGGTCAACGACCGCCTGTGGTTCTGGGGCGCCGTGGCGCACATCGGCGGCTACATGCAGCCCCTCTGGCTCAACCAGAGCCTGCCGCTGCAGGCCACCGCCTTCAGCGGCGGATTCGGCTACCGCTTCAACGAATCCAACACCCTCGAGATGCACATCAACATCGTACATGACAACTATGGGACTCTCATGCCCCTGCTCTATGACGACCCCTTTCACTACAACAAATTCTTCTAAATGGAATACAACACTCAACGGGAACAACTGAAGATATCCGACTACGGCCGCAACGTGGTGAAGATGATCAACTACGCCAAGCAGCTCGACAGCCGTGAGGAGCGCACCAAGATGGCCAACACCATCGTCGACGTCATGGCGCAGCTCAACCCCAAAATCAAGGAGCGCACCGACTACCGCCACATCCTCTGGGACCACCTGATGATCATGGCCGACTACAACCTTGATGTCGACTGCCCCTACCCCATCAACCGCGAGGAGACCGAGAACTTCCATCCGAACCGCATACCCCTGCCCGACAACAACATACACTACCGTCACTATGGCCGTACACTAGAGGACATGATACACGCCGTGGCGGCCATGCCGGAGGGCGAAGAGCGCGACACCCTCACCGCGCAGATTGCGCAGACCATGAAGCGCCAGTACCTCCAGTGGAACCGCGACACCGTCGATGACGACCTCATCACCGACCAGCTCGGCGAGCTCAGCGGCGGCAAACTCAAGCTGCCGGAGGGCTTCCACTACAACGACACCAAGGAGCTCCTCAGCAACATCGCCACGGCGCAAAGCAACAAGGGCGAGGGCGGCGCCAAGAAGAAGAAAAAGAAAAAGAAGAAAAACAACACGGCCCAACAATAATCAGTAACACATCCCGATATGGCAAGCTTTGAAATCACAGGAGGACGGCGGCTGAAAGGCGAGGTTGTGCCGCAGGGCGCCAAGAACGAGGCCCTGCAGGTGCTCTGCGCCGTGCTGCTGACTTCGGAGAAGGTTCGCATCAGCGATGTGCCCGACATCCGAGATGTCAACCGCCTTATCGACCTCCTCAAGTTGTTGGGCGTCAGCGTGCGACAGGATGTCAGCGCCACCACCGAGAGCGGCCGCACATTCGAGTTCCAGGCCGACCAAGTGAACCTCGACGTCCTGAACAGCCCCGAATACCGTGAGCAGGCAGGCACCCTGAGGGGCAGCATCATGCTCGTCGGTCCCCTGCTGTCGCGCTTCGGACGCGCCGTGGTGCCCCAACCCGGCGGCGACAAGATAGGCCGTCGGCGCCTCGACACCCACTTCATCGGCATGGAGCGTCTCGGCGCCGAGGTGGAATACAAGCGCGGAGCCTATATGGTCAACGCCAAGCGTCTGAAAGGCTGCTATATGCTGCTCGACGAGGCCTCCGTCACCGGCACCGCCAATATCGTGATGACCGCCGTGCTGGCCCACGGCACCACCACCATCATGAATGCCGCCTGCGAGCCTTACGTCTACCAGCTCTGCAAGATGCTCAACAACATGGGCGCCCGCATCAGCGGCGTGGGCTCCAACCTGCTGACCATCCGCGGCGTCCGCGAGCTGCACGGCTGCGAACACCGTCTGCTGCCCGACATGATTGAGGTGGGCTCCTTCATCGGCATGGCCGCCATGACACAGAGCGACCTGACCATCAAGAACGCCGAGGTGCAGCATCTGGGCCTCATCCCCCAAGTGTTCCGCCGTCTCGGCATCGAGGTATGGCAGAAAGGCGACGACCTCTACATCCCGTCGCAGGAGCACTACGAGATAGAGCGCTTCATGGACGGCAGCATCATGACCGTCGCCGACGCTCCCTGGCCCGGCTTCACACCTGACCTTATCTCCATAGCCCTCGTCGTGGCCACCCAGGCCAAGGGCAGCGTGCTCATCCACCAGAAGATGTTCGAGAGCCGCCTCTTCTTCGTCGACAAACTCATCGACATGGGCGCCCAGATTATCCTCTGCGACCCGCACCGCGCCACCGTCATCGGCCTCAACCACGAACACAAGTTGCGCGGCGTGCGTATGGCATCGCCCGACATCCGCGCCGGCGTGGCGCTGCTCATCGCGGCCCTCAGCGCCGACGGCACCAGCCGTATCGACAACATCGAGCAGATAGACCGCGGATACCAGCACATCGACCAGCGCCTCCGCAAGCTCGGAGCCGACATCAGAAGAATCCAATAACCTCATATACCTATGTTTAAACTTTTCAAAAAGAACAACGAACCCCGTCCTCTCTTCGCCACCTTGGGCACCGACATGCACTGCCACCTGATACCTATGGTCGACGACGGTTCGAAGTGCATGGAAGAAAGTTTAGATTGCCTGCGTACCCTTCAGGCGGTGGGCTACAAGAAGGTCATCGTCACCCCCCACTTCCAGCATCCCCGCTTCCCCAATACCGAGGACGACATCGTGCGCCGCTACGAGCAGCTCTGCAAGGAGGCCGCTGCCGCAGGCATCGAGATTAAGTTGGGCGGCATCGCCGGCGAGTACCGCATCGACAGCGGCTTCAAGGCACGCCTCGAGAGCCCCCGTTTCCTGAAGATTGCCGACAAATACGTGCTCGTCGAGTTCTCGCTGCACCAGCAGATGATGGGCTGCGACGAGATGATTTTCGACATGCAGATGAAAGGCTATGAGGTCATCCTCGCCCACCCCGAGCGCTACCCCTACCTCAACATCGACGGCACCCGCATCGAACAACTGCTGAACCAGGGCGTCTACCTGCAGGTCAACATCCTCTCCCTCGGCGGCTTCTATGGCGACGAGGCCAAGCGCCGCGCCTTCACTATGATTGAACGCGGATGGGTGAGCTTCCTCGGCACCGACACCCACAACGCCCTCTACTGCCAGGCGCTGCGCGACATCACACACAACCGCAAGATAGAGAAAGTCCTCGAGAAATACGAATTCTTGAACAACACCCTGTAGGGAATTAAAAATTAAAAGTTAAGAATTAAAAATCATCTAGTGAAAAGTAGTCAAAAGACAATACCACTACTGGCAACAACGGGTCCAACACGGACATTTGTCTTATCTACTTCTCCCTGCTTGCAGGCTTTGAACTCCTTTGAAATAAATTTAATCTAGTGAAAAACTACTTAACTACTGTCTACAAAATAATAAAACCGTATACATTCCATGAACAGCCTCAACGCCGTCTCGCCCATCGACGGGCGCTACCGCAGCAAAACCGAATCCCTGGCCAAATATTTCTCCGAAGGCGCCTTGATTAAATACCGCGTCCGTGTGGAGGTGGAATATTTCATCGCCCTCAGCGACCACCTCAAGACGGTGCGTCCCCAGCTGGCCGCCGTGGCCGTCCAGGCCGAGGCGCTGCGCGACATCTACCGTCACTTCACCGACGACGACGCCCTCGCCATCAAAGAGATAGAGAAGACCACCAACCACGACGTCAAGGCTGTGGAATACTTTCTCAAAGGCAAATTCGACGAGATGGGACTCTCCGACCTCAAGGAGTTCATCCATTTCGGACTCACCTCGCAGGACATTAACAACACCAGCGTGCCCCTCTCAATGAAAGAGTGCGCCGAAGAGGTGCTGCTGCCTACCTACGAGAATATTCTCAACCTTCTGAAAGCCAAAGCCGAGGAGTGGAAAGACATCCCCATGCTGGCGCACACCCACGGCCAGCCCGCCTCGCCCACCACGCTGGGCAAGGAGTGGGGCGTCTTCGCCTACCGCCTGGAACGCCAGCTGGAAGAACTCAAGCGGCTGCCCTTCACCGCCAAGTTCGGCGGCGCCACGGGCAACTTCAACGCCCACCGTGTCGCCTTCCCCGACATCGACTGGCGTAGCTTCGGCAACGACTTCGTGGCCAACCACTTGGGTCTCGAGCGCCAGCAGCTCACCACCCAAATTGAGAACTACGACATGATGGCCGCCTGGTTCGACGCCTGCAAGCGCATCAACGTCATCCTTATCGACCTCTGCCGCGACGTGTGGACCTACGTCTCGATGGAATACTTCAAGCAGCGCATCAAGGCCGGTGAGGTGGGTTCCAGCGCCATGCCCCACAAAGTCAACCCCATCGACTTCGAGAACGCCGAGGGCAACCTCGGCCTGGCCAACGCCATCTTCGAGCACCTGAGCCACAAGTTGCCCGTCTCGCGTCTGCAACGCGACCTCACCGACAGCACCGTCAGCCGCAACATCGGCGTGCCTATCGCACACACTCTCATCTCGTTAGCCTCGCTCGAGAAGGGTCTCGGCAAGCTGCTCCTCAACGAGCAGGCCCTCTACCGCGACCTGGAGAACAACTGGGCCGTGGTGGCCGAAGCCATCCAGACCATCCTCCGCAGCGTGGGCTACCCCAACCCCTACGAGGCCCTCAAGCAGCTCACCCGCACCAACGAGAAGGTCACGGCACAGACTATCAGCGACTTCGTCGACACCTTGGAGGTGGCTCCCGAGGTCAAAGAGCGCCTCAAGGCCATCACGCCGCACAACTACATCGGCTACACCCTCTGACACCCCCCAGACCGCTACGGCCTGACCCCGACATCTATCCGACCTTCGGCGGACCCTTCTCGGAGTTGAACACACCACCCTGATGAATATAACACTCAAATATTCAAAACCCTACAGTGCTCGCGGAGCACTGTATGCGCTATTGGTGACACTGAGTGTGGTATTCACCATGGCCACGGCACTCTCGGTGGCCGACTTCCTGAAGATACTCTTCGGCACCGAAGACAGCGTCGCCACGGTGACAACGACAAACCTTGTAACCCATTGGCTCGACGGCCTTTACGCTTGGCTGATAAGCTTCGGCCGCCTCAACGCACTGCTGCTCTTCTCGGCCATCATCTTTGTGCTTTATAGCCTGAAGAACATCTTCGGCTACCTGTCGGCCGTACAGATAGGCATCATCCGCACACGTGTGGTGCGCGACATACGCAACAGCCTGTTCCATAAAGCTATGCGCCTGCCCATGAGCTACTACGACCGGCAGCGTAAAGGCGACGTGCTGGCCCGCTTCGGGTCGGACATGGTGGAGTATGACGAGAACATCCTCGGCTCGGTACAGATGCTGCTGACGGCGGCGATAAGCCTGGTGCTGTACCTGGCCATGTTGTTCTATCTCAACGTGAAGCTGACGCTCTTCGTGCTCTGCATGCTGCCCTTGGTGGCCGTGGTCGTCTCGGGACTCTCGCGACGGTTGAAACGCAAGTCGCAGACCGTGCAGGAGATGAACTCACATCTGGTGTCGCTGACCGACGAGACCATCGGAGGCCTGAAAGTCATCAAGGCCTACACCGCCATCGAGTTCAGCAACAACCGTTTCCAGGAGTACAACCGCGACTACACACGGCGGCGCACCTCCATGTTCCGCCGCATCTATGCCGCCTCGCCTGTCAGCGAGTTCCTGGGCAACCTGATTGTGGTAGGCATACTGCTCTTCGGCTCAATGCTCATCATGCGTGGCGACCACGGCCTGACGGCCGACCTGTTCATCAGCTATGTGATGCTTTTCGTGCTGATGATACCGCCCGCCAAAGACCTCACCACCGCCCTCGCACAGATGAAGAAAGGCAAGGCCTGTGCCGAGCGCGTGGCCGCCTTCCTCGGCGAAGCCGAAGAGCAAAACCTTAAGGACTTTAAGGATCATGAGGACCTTAAAGTCCTTAAGGACACCACCGTCGAGCTGCGGGATGTCAGCTTCGCCTACACCGCCGGAGTGCCCGTGCTCAGCCATGTGAGTCTCCGCGTGCCCCGTGGCCAGACGTTAGCCTTGGTGGGCGCCTCGGGCAGCGGCAAGTCGACCATCGCCGACCTTATCTGCCGTTTCTACGACGTCACCGAGGGCGAGATACTCTTCGGCGGCGTGCCCGTCAACCAGATAAGCCTCGGCGACCTGCGCAGCCGCATCGGCGTGGTGGCGCAGGACACCCTGCTGTTCAACGACAGCGTCAGCGCCAATATCGCCTTCGGCAAGGCCGGCGCCACCCAGGAACAGATAGAAGCTGCGGCCCGTGCCGCCCAAGCGCACGAGTTCATCATGGCCTTGCCGCAAGGCTACGCCACCAACCTCGGCGAAGGCGGCAGCCTGCTCAGCGGCGGCCAGCGTCAACGCATCAGCATCGCCCGCGCCCTGCTGCGCGAGCCCGACCTGCTGATACTCGACGAGGCCACCTCGGCCCTCGACACAGAGAACGAGCGCCAGCTGCAGCAGACACTGAACGAGGTCCTGAAGAACGAGACGGCCCTCGTCATCGCCCACCGCCTGTCGACGGTGGTCGGGGCCGACAGCATCGTGGTGCTCGACGGCGGCCGCATCGTCGAGCAAGGCACCCACGCCGAACTGATGGCACTCGGCGGCCGATACAAGCAACTGGTTGAATTGCAAAGCTTCTGAAAATGAGAAAGGAGAAAGAAAAAAGGGAAAAGACGCTTGCGCAGGTTGTCCGCGGAGGCTGTCTTTCATTTCTCCTTTTTCATTTTTCATTTTGTCAAGCGCAGGAGCCGGTAGCGGCGGTGACGGGCTGGCTGGCCACCGTTGACAGCGCCACCCAGCAGATAGTGCTCCGCTGGAATGCCTCGGCCGACAGCGCCGTCGTGGGCTACCACATCTGTGCCGGGTCGTCCGACACAGGCTGTTTCGACTACGGCACCGTCCTGGGGCGCCTTGATACCAGTTACATCTGTGTGGACCACAGTCCGTTGGAACAACACCACTACCGTCTGCATGCTTTCGACAGCGCCGATAACGTCAGCGAGTTGACGCCGTTTTTTGGCAATGTGGTGCTCACGGCCGAGGTGCCCGACTGCGGGACTACCGTCAGCGCCCACTGGAACCCTTACGAGGGCTACTGGCCTGACTCCGTTCTAGGCCAACCCAATTCCTATATCCAGACACGCATGGAGCCTTTCGACACCTCTTTTATCATCCAACAAGGTTATACCAACAGTGTAACGGGGAATTGGAGCGCCGAGATTCCCGAGTCCGTCACCCGTATCTGGCTGCGCGTGATGCTTCTCAGCAACAGAGGATTCCGCGCCTATTCCAACATCGTCATGGTGGAACGGCACACCACCGACACCGCCTCGGTGGTGGCCATCAGCGACATCACCTACGACAGTGTCCATACAGCCATCGATCTCACCTTCGAGGTCGACACAGCCTTTGAATACACCCTCTACCGCAGCGTCGACGGCACCCCGTGGCGACAGGTCTATAGCTTCCACCCACACCATAGCCCCTACCGCTACAGCGACAACAGCATCAACCCCTACGACTCGCTGCACTGCTACCAGCTGGAGGTCAAGGACGCCTGCGGCATGAACCCCCTCTACTCCACCACCGCCTGGGTGGTGGTGCCCGACCCGCCGCTGCCCTTCATCACCATTCCCAACGCCATCGTGGCGGGCGACGACCTCAACGGCACCTTCCTCCCCAAGATACAGGGGCTAAGAGGTGACCTCTACGAACTCTTCATCTACAACCGTATGGGTATGCTGGTCTACCACACCACCGACCAAGACGCCGGCTGGACACCGTCGCCATCGACCCCACAAGGCGCCTATGCCTACTTCCTGCGCTGCCGCTACAACACCAACGATACCAAAACATACGCTGGCACCGTTATTGTAATCAAATAAATATCGCTATGCATAAGAAAAACGAAGACGGAAAGATTTACCACGGCGACTGGCAGGAGGGCAGCGTCATACAGCAGAGGCTGGAAGGCCCTGTTGGCAACGGCAGCATCGACTACCCCAACGGCGACCGCTTCGAGGGCTATTTCCACCTCAGCTTCGCCCACATCAACGGCCCCGCCTTCATGGCCTCCGGCAACTACACCTTCGCCAACGACGACCGCATAGAAAACTGCTGGATCGACGGCAACGACCGCCTGTGCGGCGTTTACGAGACCCTGCACACCGACGGCACCCGTAGCATAGCCATGTGGTGCTGCGGCGAGCGCGTGGGTATGGAGGTGATGGTGGACAATAATACTTGCGACTACCGCGAACGGGGGTTCCTCGTCAACACCTACAGCGGCAGCGACCAGTTCAGCTACACCTACACCCCCGACAGTCACGGCTTCAACCGGCTGGAGGTGACGCTGCACAACGGGATGCGCATCGTGCAGCAGTACAGCGACAACAATAACGAGCCCGGCCTCTTCTGCAAGATATACTACCCCGACGGCGACTGGATGGAGTACCGGGGCAGCGGCATACTGAAAGATTACCGTCCCTGGGACGGCTGGTTCATCTACCACCGCAGCGCCGACGGCATGAAGAAGAGCGACATCTGGGAAGAGGGAGCTCCGCAGGAGAAGTACGACTACAACCGCTGGAAGCACGACGACGAAGGTGCCCGACGCATACCTGTGGAGTGCGACCCCTACGGCCGTCCCTACGGCCGCGATATCCTCCTCTGGCCCGACGGCCACACCCAATGGGGCTACGGCTTCTACTACGAGGGCGGCCAGAAAGACGGCCTGCCCGAAGGACGGGGCGTTTTCTACGACGACTGCGGACGCCGCTACGAGGGCGAGTTCCACGAGGGTCTCTGTCACGGGGAAGGCACCTATACCTTCGAGCGCGCCGGCATCACACAGTCGGGACGCTGGGAGCGAGGCCGTTTCCTCGGCAGCTGCCAACCCGCCGCAGCCATCATGCTGAAGGTGTGCTGGTCTCACGACCACTGCAGCCCCTCCGGCACCTTCGCCGATGGCGACGAAGAGTGGACGATAGAAGCCAAAGCCGGCACACTCGACCTGCCGGAGTACACCTGTGGCATCACTATAGAAGCCATTGAGCCGGAACGCATCATCGTCACCTCCTATGGCACAGACCCCCGCGAACTCACCCCCGGCAAGACCGTGCGCTACTTCCGCGAGGAGGAGGGCCGCGAATGGAGTGACGGCTGCGTCTACGAAAGCGACGAATACTCCATCGCCATCACCTGGATAAAATGACGAGTCTACAAGTCTACAAGACTACGAGACTTAGGGACTCAAGGACTTAACGACTCACTGACCACTAAACAATAAACACTACTTATGAGAATAGCACTCTATTACCGACACATCGACGAGGCCGACCGGCCATGCCTAAACGAACTCGTCGGCACCCTCCACGCCAAAGGCATAGAGACCTGTATGCTCGAACCTCCGACCTCCGACCTCCGACCTCCGCACTGCGACTTCCTCTTCTCCATCGGCGGCGACGGCACCCTGCTCAGCTCGGTACAGTTTGTTCGTCCCGATGCCCCCGAGGCTTTCCCGCCCGTTTTAGGCATCAATTTCGGCCATCTGGGCTTCTTGACGACCGTAGGCAGGGAAAACCTCCACGGCATGCTCGACGAGCTCCTGGAAGGGAAATTTACACTCGAGGAACGCAGCCTCCTCCAACTGTCCACTGCCAACTGCCCATTGTCCACAGAATTCGCCCTCAACGAAGTCTTCGTGCACCGCACCGAAGAGGCCTCGCTGCTGCGCACACAGGTCTATGTCGACGACCAGTATGTGGCCACCTATGCCGGCGACGGCGTCATCATCGCCACCCCCACGGGCTCCACGGCTTACTCGCTCTCCTGCGGCGGCCCCATCCTCACGCCCGACTCGCGCGGCCTGCTCATCACCCCCATCTCGGCCCACACACTCACCCTGCGGCCCATCATCATCCCCGACACCGCGAAGATACGACTCCTCATCGACGACGACTGCTTCCTCGGCATGGACTCGCGCCGCACACACCTCCCGCTGGAAGCAGGCAACCGATCGTCGGCAACACAGATAACCCTCACCAAAGCACCCTTCACCATACGCCTCGTGCGCCTCGGCGAGCAGAACTTCTTCACCGCCATCCGTGAGAAACTCATGTGGGGAACAGAAGTGAGAAACTGATTTCAAAGTGAAAAGTTAAAAATTAAAATCATATACGGAGTGACGAGTAGTCAAAAGACAATACCACTACTGGCAACAACGGGTCCAACACGGACATTTGTCTTATCTACTTCTGCCTGCTTGCAGGCTTTGAACTCCTTTGAAATAAATTTAATCTAGTGAAAAACTACTTACCTACTGTCTACAAAATAATAAAACTGTAAACCGTAAACATTACAAAAATGCAAAGAAAGACACTATTCCATATTCTGCTGGTGCTCACCTTCATCGTCGCCGGCCTGAGCGCTTTCAGCTACCTGATGACGGCCCTCCTGCTGCCCACCATGCAGCAGCTCTATGCCAACAACCCCGCGATGCTGCCCGAGCAGTTCAGCATCATGATGCAGCAGATGCTCGACATGCCGCGCGGCTACTTCCTCGGTGCCGGCCTGCTCTACCTCCTCGAGCTGCTCGGCGCCATCTTCATGTGGCGTCTGCGCTGGACGGGCTTCCATTGCTACACCTTGGCACGTCTGCTGCTCCTCCTGCTGCCCCTGCTCT
>JAGCVD010000022.1 GCA_017962545.1 Bacteroidales bacterium | reverse complement strand
AGGTAATCATGACAAAAGGCGTGCCAATCCAGAGGGTGGGACTGGCACGTTTTTTTGGTGGGTACTGATGCGGACTTAAGCTATGCCGCGGCCGTGACAGTTCTTGTACTTCTTGCCGCTACCGCAGGGGCAGGGGTCATTGCGGCCCACCTTCTTCTCCACATGCACCGGCATCTGGCGCTGCGGCTGCTGGCTTGAGTTGTCGATGGCCTGCTGCTGCTGACGGGCGGCACGGTCGAACTGGTTCTCGCGGCTGGCCTTGAGGCCACGCTGCGAGGAGTGCTGCTGGCGGGCTTCGCGCACCTGGCTTTCGTCGGGCAGCGGCAGTTGGGCGCGACTGAGGAAGCTGGTAATCTCGCGGTTGATGTTGAGTAGCATCTGCTCGAAGAGCTTGAAACTCTCAAACTTGTAGATGAGCAGTGGGTCTTTCTGCTCGTAGGCAGCGTTCTGCACGCTCTGACGCAGGTCGTCGAGCTGGCGCAGGTGCTCTTTCCACAGGTCGTCGATGATGGCCAGGGTGATGCCTTTCTCGATGCACAGCTGCAACTCGCGGCCGTGGGTGTCGTAGGCTTTCTTGACAGGCACCACACAGTTGAGTGTTTTCTTGCCATCGGTGATGGGGAAAGCGACGTTGATGTAACGGGTGTTCTCGGCAACGTTCTTGATGAAAGGCCAAGCATTCTCGCAGAGGCGCTGCATACGTTCGCGGTAAGCGTTGAAGCACTGGTCGTAGAGCAGTTGGATGGCCTCCTTGCGGTGCAGCGAGAGAAACTCACGCTCGCTCATGGGCACTTCGTGGGCGAATACCTTGATAACTTCCAGTTTGAACTCGTCCCAGTCGCTGCCCTCTGTGTAGAGCAGTTCGCAGGTGTCATAGAACATATTGGAGATGTCGATGCTGAGACGGTCGCCATAGAGGGCGTTGCGGCGTTTGTTGTAGATGACGGTGCGCTGGTTGTTCATCACGTCGTCGTATTCCAGCAGGCGCTTACGCATGCCGAAGTTGTTCTCCTCGACTTTCTTCTGGGCGCGCTCGATTTGCTTGGTGATCATCGAGTGCTGGATGACCTCGCCTTCTTGTAGACCCATGCGGTCCATGACCTGGGCGATGCGCTCGGAGCCGAAAAGACGCATGAGGTCGTCTTCGAGGCTGACGAAGAAGAGGCTAGAGCCCGGGTCGCCCTGACGGCCGGCGCGGCCGCGCAACTGACGGTCGACACGGCGGCTCTCATGACGTTCGGTGCCGATAATAGCCAGACCACCTTTCTCCTTCACGTCGCCCTTGAGTTTGATATCGGTACCACGACCGGCCATGTTGGTGGCGATGGTGACACGGCCAGGCTCACCGGCTTGGGCCACGATGTCGGCCTCCTTTTGGTGCAGCTTGGCGTTAAGGACGTTGTGCGGGATACGTTTCATCTTGAGCATCTTGGAGAGAAGCTCGGAAGTCTCGACGCTTGTGGTGCCCACCAGCACAGGACGACCTTCGGAGATGAGGCGTTCCACCTCGTCGATGACGGCTTTGAATTTCTCGCGTTTGGTCTTGTAAATCATGTCGTCCATGTCATTACGGGCGACGGGACGGTTGGTGGGTATCTCGACGACGTCGAGTTTGTAGATGTTCCAGAACTCGCCGGCCTCGGTTGAAGCGGTACCCGTCATGCCAGCCAGCTTCTTGTACATGCGGAAATAGTTCTGCAATGTGATGGTGGCGTAGGTCTGTGTGGCGGCCTCCACCTTGGCGTTTTCCTTGGCTTCGACGGCCTGGTGCAGACCGTCGCTCCAGCGACGGCCTTCCATGATACGGCCCGTCTGCTCGTCGACAATCTTCACCTGGTTGTCTTCGGTGAGGATGTAGTCGACGTCACGCACGAAAAGTGTGTAGGCTTTCAACAATTGGTCGACGGTATGCACGCGCTCGCTCTGGATGGCGAAGTCGTTGTATATCTTCTCTTTTTGCTCAGCCTTCTGCTCGGGGGTGAGGCTTTCGTTCTGCTCCACCTCGGCGATGGCGCTGCCGATGTCGGGCAGCTGGTAGAAATTGCGGTCTTCGCCGAGTGAGGTGAGGTAGTCCATGCCTTTGTCGGTGAGCTCCACCTGACGGTTTTTCTCGTCGATGACGAAGTAGAGCTCGTCGTCGATGATGTGCATGTACTTGTTCTGCTCCTGCATGTAGAAGTTCTCGGTCTTCAGCAGGATGCTCTTGATGCCACTCTCGGAGAGGTATTTGATGAGGGCGTTGCTCTTGGGCAGGCCGCGGTAGGCGCGGAGCAGCTGTTTTGCACACTCGTCCTCGGGCTTGGGGTCTGGATTGGCGGCAATGCCTTTCTTGGCGTCGGCGAGTATCTGTGTGCAGAGCACGCGCTGGGCGTTGTAGAGCTTCTCGATGGTGGGTTTGAAGCGGTAGAACTCCTGCTCGTCGTCGTCCTTGCCCGTGGGGCCGGAGATGATGAGAGGCGTACGGGCATCGTCGATGAGCACCGAGTCGACCTCGTCGACGATGGCGTAGTTGTGGCCGCGCTGGACGAGCTCCTCGGGGTTGCGGCTCATGTTGTCGCGCAGGTAGTCGAAGCCGAACTCGTTGTTGGTGCCGTAGGTGATGTCGCAGTTGTAGGCGTGCTTGCGCTCGTCGCTGTGGGGTTCCCATTTGTCGATGCAGTCGACCGTGAGTCCGTGGAACTCGAAGAGCATGCCCATCCACTCGGAGTCGCGCTTGGCCAGGTAGTCGTTGACGGTGACCACGTGGACGCCCTTGCCGGGCAGGGCGTTGAGGTAGACAGGCAGGGTGGCCACGAGGGTCTTACCTTCACCCGTGGCCATCTCGGCAATCTTGCCGCTGTGCAGCACGGCGCCGCCGATGATCTGCACGTCGTAGTGCACCATGTCCCAGGTAATCTCGTTGCCGCCGGCCATCCAGTGGTTTTGGTAGATGGCTTTGTCGCCCTCGATGGCGATGGAGGCGTGGGTGGCCGCCAGGTCGCGGTCGTGGTCGGTGGCCGTCACGGTGACGGTCTCGTTCTGTGCGAAGCGGCGCGCGGTCTCTTTGACGACGGCGAAGGCTTCGGGCAGTATCTCGTCGAGCACTTTCTGTGTCTTCTCGTAGCTGTGCTTCTCTAGTTCGTCGATGCGCTTGTAGAGGCTCTCCTTCTCGTCGACGGGCATATCGTATTCCGCCTCGATGCGGTCGTGCAAGGCTTTGAGTTCGGTCTCCTCGGCCTCGACGGCACGGGCTATCTTCTCTTTGAATTCGATGGTCTTGGCGCGCAGCTGGTCGTTGCTGAGGGCCTGGATGGTGGGGTAGACGGCAAGGGTGGCGTCGAGGAAGGGCTTGATGACCTTCAGGTCGCGCTGACTCTTGTTGCCAAAGATTTGGGTCAGGATATTGGCCATATTTTTATTTATGTTTCTTTATTCAATAATTGTTATACAAAGGTCTTCGTTTTGTGCTACAAATGGTTATAGCAAAAAGCGTGCCATAAGTGAAACTGCAAAGATACGAAAACTTTCTGAATAATTGGCATTCAATCTCTCTTTTCTTTGTCTGTTTCATGCCATTCTTTCTGCAAAAACCGAAGATATGTCGAAGAAACAGTGCAGAACGGCCTGTATTGTATGTACCTAAAGGTTGCTTTTTATCTTCCTTTTATTTAGCATATTAACTTCTGTTCTTTTACTTTTCTAAAAGAACAGTAAAAGAACAGCAAGAAAACAACAATGGAAAATGCCTCTGGATGGAGCCATGAATTGGTGGTTGAGACTTGTTGAACAATATTTGAAGTGATTTTGCGTTGTAATAATAGTTATGGAAACCATCAAGAAGATATACAAGATAGGCTACGGCCCGAGCAGCAGCCACACCATGGGACCCAACCGCGCGGCCGAGATGTTTGCTGCCCGCACCAAGCAAGCCGCCCGCTACCGTGTCACCCTCTACGGCTCGCTCGCCGCCACCGGCCGCGGCCACCACACCGACATGGCCGTCACTCGCGGGCTGGCACCCAAAGAGACGGAGATTGTCTGGCGGCCCGACATCGTCAAGCCCTTCCATCCCAACGGCATGCTCTTCGAAGCCCTCGACGCCGAGGGTGGGGTGGTGGACACGTGGCTGGTGTACAGCATCGGCGGCGGCTATCTCTCCACCGAGGAGGGCGAGGTGCCGCTGGGCATCACCCCTGAGGGCGAGGTCTATCCGCACAACACCATGAAGGAAATCATGGAGTATATCGACAAAGAGGGATTGAGTTTCTGGGAATATGTGGAGCAGTGCGAAGACGGCTCGTTGTGGTTCTACCTCGAGGAGATGTGGCGTCAGATGCAGCAGACCATCGAGGAGGGCCTGCTCGACGACCGCGTCATCGCCGGCGGCCTTCATCTGCGCAGCAAGGCCCACCAGTATCATGTCCGTGCCAGCGGCTTCAAGCCCTCGCTCCAGAGCCGTGCCCTCGTCATCGCCTATGCCCTGGCCACCAGCGAGCAGAACGCCTGCGGCGCCCGCATCGTCACCGCCCCCACCTGTGGCTCGAGTGGTGTGCTGCCGGCGGTGCTCTACCACCTGAAGAAGAATCACGACTTCAGCGACCGCGAGATACTGCGTGCCATGGCCACCGCCGGCCTCTTCGCCAACGTCATCAAGACTAACGCCACCATCAGCGGTGCTGAGGCAGGCTGCCAGGCCGAGGTGGGCTCGGCCTGTGTGATGGCTGCCGTAGCCAGCAACCAGCTCTTCGGCGGCAGTCCCAAACAGATAGAGTATGCCGCCGAGATGGCGATGGAGCACAACCTGGGACTGACCTGCGACCCCTTGTGCGGACTCGTCCAGATACCCTGCATCGAACGCAACGCCATGGCCGCCCTCCGTGCGCTGGACATCAACATCTACGCCATGATGAGCGACGGCCGCCACATCATCAGTTTCGACAAGGTGGTGAAGACCATGAAGCTCACCGGCCACGACCTCCCCAGCCTCTACAAAGAGACTTCCCTCGGCGGCTTGGCGTTGAACGATTGACGGGGCTAGTCTTCCAGCGCGTAGCCGAAGCTCTTGAGGGCGCGGTCGCTGTTGCGCCAGTCTTTGAGGACCTTGATATGCAGGCTGAGGAAGCACCGCTTGCCGGTGAATTCCTCGATATCTTTGCGGGCCTCGATGCCCAGCTTCTTGATGGCTTTACCCTGATGGCCGATGAGGATGGCTTTCTGGCTTTCGCGCTCGACATAGATGAGGCACGAGATGTTGTCGATGCCGTCTTTCTCTTCGTAGGCTTCCACAGCCACCTCGCAACTGTAGGGGATTTCCTTTTGGTAGTAGAGGAGTATCTTTTCGCGGACAATCTCGCTGACAAAGAAGCGCATGGTGCGGTCGGTGAGTTCGTCGGTGGGGAAGTAGGCGGGGTGCTCGGGCAGGAGTGCAAGGATGGTATTGAAAATACGTGTCAGGTTGAAGCCTTCGGTGGCGGAGCAGGGGACGACCACGGCGCGTGGTATCTGCTCCTGCCAGTAGGCTATCTTCTCGCTGATGGTAGCTTGGTCGGAAAGATCTATCTTGTTGATGATGAGGATGACGGGGATGTCGCTGTTCACCACCCGTTCCAGCACCTGACGGTTCTTGAAGGTCTCGCCCACCTCGGTGACGAGGAGGAAGAGGTCGGCGTCCTGCAGGGCGGTACCGATAAAGCCCATCATCTGCTCATGGAGCTTGTTGGCAGGGTTGACGATGCCGGGGGTATCGGTGTAGACTATCTGGAAGTCGTCCCCGTTTACGATTCCCATGACGCGCTTGCGGGTGGTCTGGGCCTTGCTGGTAATAATGCTTAAACGCTCTCCTACGAGAGCGTTCATAAGGGTCGACTTGCCGACATTCGGGTTGCCGATGATATTGACAAAACCACTCTTCATTAGAAATATTCTATGGTGCGAACGGTGGTGTAGGTGGGTATCATGCGGTCGCCGAGCATGTCGTACTCGGTGCAGCGTACCCAGTTGCCGTGGGCGTCGTACTCACGCATGTAGAGCGTAACGAACATCTCGGGCTCCTCCTCGGTGTAGTCGTAGAGGGTGTAGCTGGTGGGGTAGCCTTGTTCGTCGTACTCCCAGCGCTTTTCCTGCACTTTCTGTTTCGAGCGGTCGTAGACGACGGCCTTGTTGATAGTGCCGTCGGGGTTGTAGGTGTATACCTCACGTTTGAAGATGTCATTGCGGTGGTCGTTGTAACTGCGCTGGCTGATGCGGCCTTCCCCGTCGTGCTTAAGCAGCATACGGCTCTCTACTTGACGCTCGGCATCTTCGACATAGACCTCCGTGAGCGTGTGGTCGGCGTCGTAGACGTAGTAGGTACGTCCTACCACATGCTCCTGGTTATCGACGATGTGCTCCAAGGTTGTCAAGCCGAAACCGTCGTGCTTGTAGCGGGTACGGAAGATGATGTCCTCGGCCACCGAAAGGTAGGTCTGCGAGCGGCGGTAGCCGTTGGACTTGTATTCGGTGATGAGGTGCTCCAGCTGCTCGCCGCGTTCCAAGTTGTCGTTGAGGTCGTAGTGAGCCTCGTACATACGGGAGTCAATACGCTTGACGGCGCCATGCAATTCGTCATCCTGCAGGTCGCGGCCGGTCTGCGCCGCCATCGTCCCACTGAGGGCCACCAGCATCAGCGTCAGTAATATCTGTTTAATATTCATAGTCTTAACCGAATTTCTTTAGCTCCAATAACGTTTATTTTGCTAATATATTGTGTGTCTGTGTAAAAATAATCTATTTCTTGGGAGTGCTACCGCCGAAGTCGTCGTAGGCGATGTTCTCGGGTTGGACGCCGAGGGAGTCGAGCATCTGCACGACGGCACTGCTCATGGGGCCGGGGCCGCACATGTAGTACTCGATATCCTCGGGGGCGGGATGGTCCTTGAGGTAGGTGTCGTACATGACCTGATGGATGAAGCCGGGAGTGTAGGGCACGCCGGCGGCATCGGCGGCGGGGTCGGGCCGGTCGAGGGCGAGGTGGAAGTGGAAATTCGGGAATTCTTTCTCGAGTTGGTGGAAGTCCTGTAAGTAAAAGACCTCGTTGAGGGCACGGGCGCCGTAGAAGTAGTGCATGGGGCGGTTCTGGCAATGCAGCGTGCGTGTGAGGTGCATGATCTGTGCGCGGAGGGGTGCCATGCCGGCGCCGCCGCCGACCCATATCATCTCGTTACCCTGCGGGTCGTCGCGCCAGGTGCCGTCGACGGTGCCGCGGACGCTGAACTCGCCGTAGGGGCCACTCATGATGACCTTGTCGCCGGGCTTGAGGGAGAAGATATAGCTTGAGGCGATACCGGGGTTGACGTTCATGAATCCCGAGCGGTCGGGCTTGAACGGAGGCGTGGCGATACGCACGGTTAGCATGAAGACGTCGCCTTCGGCGGGGTAGTTGGCCATGGAATAGGCACGGACGGTGGGTTCGGTGTTGACGCAGACGAGGTCGAACATCTTGAACTTCTCCCATGCGGGCAGGTATTCTTCGCCGATAAGGCTGCGGTCGAAGTCGCTGTAGTTGATTTTGAATGTCGGAATCTTGATTTGGGCGTAGCTGCCGGGCACGAAGTCGAAACGCTCAGCGGGAGCACCCGCCTCGCCGGCAGGCAGCTGCACCTTGAACTCCTTGATGAAGGTGGCCACGTTGCGGTTCGAGACCACGGTGCATTCGTACTCCTTAATGCTGAGGATGCTTTCGGGGAGCTTGAGGCTGAGGTCCTCTTTGACCTTCACCTGGCAGCCGAGGCGCCAGCCTTCCTGTATCTGCTTGCGGCTGAAGTGGGGTGTCTCGGTGGGGAGTATGCTGCCACCACCCTTGACCACGCGGCATTTGCACTGGCCACACGACCCCTTGCCGCCGCAGGCCGAAGGCAGGTGGACGCCGGCATCGCCGAGGGTGGAGATGAGCGTGCCACCAGTCGGTACGGTCAGTTCTTTGTCGTCATTGATGGTAATCTTCACGTTGCCCTGCGGTATGAGCTTGGCGCGCAGCACGAGCAGCAGCGCCACCAAGAGCAGGATGACGACCAGGATGATTATGATTGCAGATATTAATGTTGTAGTCATAGCTAATAGAGCCTCACCCCCAGCCCCTCTCCTGGGAGGAGAGGGGAGATGTTGGTGAGGATGTTTATTTGTTATTTGACGATTTGTTCATAATTATTACATTCTACTCCCCTCTCCACATGGAGATAGGTAAGGGGGGGGGAGGCTGGTTATAACTTAAATCCCATAAATGACATGAATGCCATACCCATAAGGCCGGTGATAATGAAGGTGATGCCCACGCCGCGCAGGGCTGGGGGGATGTGGCTGTAGCGCAGCTTCTCGCGGATGGCGGCGATGGCCACGATGGCCAGGAACCAGCCGATGCCGCTGCCGAGGGCGAAGACCGTCGCCTCGCCGATGTTGGCATAGCCGCGCTCCTGCATGAAGAGCGAGCCCGACATGACGGCGCAGTTGACGGCGATGAGCGGCAGAAAGATGCCCAGCGAGTTGTAGAGGGCGGGGCTGAACTTCTCCACAATCATCTCCACCATCTGCACGATGGCCGCAATGACGGCGATGAACATGATGAGGCTGAGGAAGCTCAGGTCCACGTTCGCCAGCGAGGGCGATATCCACGCCAGCGCGCCGGGGGCGAGGAAGAATTTGTTGAGCAGATAGTTGATAGGCACGGTGATGAGCAGCACGAAGGTGACCGCTATGCCGAGGCCCGCCGAGGTCTTCACCGTCTTCGACACGGCCAGGTACGAGCACATGCCGAGGAAGAAGGCGAAGATCATGTTGTCGACGAATATCGACTTGATGAATATGTTGATGTAGTCCATTATCTATAATGCGTGAATGTGTTAATGCGTTAGTGTGTTATAATTGATTCTTTTGATGATTATTCTGCGTTTCAAAATCTGCCCGAGGGTGTAATGGCCCATTTCAGCCCCTTCCAAAACCGCCCGGCGTTATAATGGTCCATTTCAGCCGTTGCAAAACTTGCTTGGCGTTGTAATGGCCCATTTCGGCCATTGCAAAATTTATATGGTTCATTTCGGTCATTTCCAAAATTGCTTGGCGGTGTAATGGGTCATTTCGGCCATTTTCAAAATCTATTGGAAAATAAATGTCAATTTTGAATTGCAGTTAATATATTATTGTCGAAATACAGGTAGTTATGCCATCCATATACCCATTGTTCGTGGACTAAACCTTTGACGATAGTTGAATTTACATATAAAGGTTCCCCCCAAGCATCTATGCACATTTCCTTTGTCATATTAAGGCACACTTTCCCTTCACAAATCAGTTTACCATATTTATTGCCATATTTTTGCATAATCTGTTTGTTGTGCTCTTGTTGGGCCAACTCTTCTTGACGTTGTCTCTCTTCCTCTAACCGTTGTCTTTCTTCTGCTGTACGTTGCCTTATGGCGATAATCTCATTGTAATCTTGTTCCAGCATAAACATCGGATAATTTGTATAACCATTTTCGGCTCTTGTAAGTATTCCCTCACATTTCTTTGTAAAATCATTGAATGAAATCATCACTTTGACTCCATCGTTTTCTAGGAGAAAATAGGGTTGGACATATTTCTTATCCTTTAGGTTTATGAAAGTGACGTCATAACAGTACCACACATCCCCTGGCTGGATGTTTGCTGGCTCGCCAGTACTGATGTCGGCAATTTTTTCTATCTTTTTTGTAGGCACCACATTTTTATTTTTATACGTCTTTTGCATCTTTTCAAAATATGGTACAAGGAACATCATTGCATCACTTAAGTATCGTCCGCTCTGAGGAATCCAGTATATTTCTTCTCCTGATGTTTCGTTCTTAAGAGTGAAACGCAAAAAGGGATTATTATCATGTTCGCTATCCCATTCCTCCAATTTGAGATATGGGCCATCTCGAAAAGTACTTATTTCTATATTTAAAACCGTATAATATGTGTTTTGGATTGATTCGTATGAATTATATATATGATGCTGGGGGTTGTTCGGTTTTGTGTCATAGACTGTACCATCGTCAGTAGCGTTGTAAATGTCTGTTGTGATAACGAAAGTCTTTTCATATTCTTCTTTATCCTTCTGATATAGATCGCGTGGATAGCCGACCATATTATTGTGCGCCATTCCTACACTAGATTGCTCATACGGTACATGTGGTAAGATATAATCTTGAGGTGATTGGTATTTAAACTCTTTCATGTGAACCGAGCAATTTGAGCCTGGGCATTTATATTTGGAAGAAAATGGAAGACTGTATAATTTGTAGCCAATATATTGCTTGTATTGGATAGGGTCCTTCTGATAGGTAATATTTGAAAGACTGTCAAAAGCTCGTGGTTTTGACACAATCTTCTCTTGAACATCCTCATCCAAAATAGTGATTTGTGCAAAAAGCACATTGGCACAAAGGAGAAGGGTGGAGAGTAAAAACATTTTCTTCATATTGTTTATGAATTAGAAGTTAGAAAAACCATACCATCTTGCTGCAGCATTGTCGAAGGATCATAGAAGGCACATAGAAGGATCGTAGAAGGGAGGAAGAAGGGAATACCGTCGAAGGGTCACCGAAGGATCGCCGAAGGATCACCGAGGGATTAGGGGTATTGTTCATGGGGCTAATGGGTTTAGTGGACTATTATTCACACAGGTCTTTGTTGCGGCTGCGGTGCCACCAGATGATGAGGCCGACGAGGATGAGGGCCATGGGGGGCATGATCATCAGGCCGTTGTTCTCATAGCCGATGCTGTAGAGACCGAGCTTCTCTGCCACGGGGTAGCCCCAGAGGGTGCCGCTGCCGAAGAGTTCTCTTACAAACCCAAGCACGATGAGGATGACGCTGTAGCCGAGTCCGTTGCCGAGTCCGTCGAGGACGCTGGGCCACGGTTTCTGCACCATAGCGAAGGCCTCGAGGCGGCCCATGACGATGCAGTTGGTGATGATGAGGCCCACGAAGACGGAGAGCTGCTTACTGACGTCGTAGACGTAGGCTTTCAGCACCTGGTCGACCAGCACCACGAGGGTGGAGACGACGACGAGCTGCACGATGATGCGGATGCGCGGCGGGATGGTGTTGCGCAGCAGCGAGATGATGAGGTTGGCCAGCACCACCACCACGGTGACGCTCAAGGCCATCACCACGGCAGGCTTCAGCTGTGCCGTCACGGCCAGGCAGGAGCAGACACCCAGCACCTGTACCAGGATGGGGTTGTTCTTACTGAAGGGGAGTTTGATAAGGTCAAAGTTTTTCATTCGGTAGCCTCCTTTCTCATCTTGCTGTAATCGTCATAGGCTTTGGCCAGCATGGCGGTGACTCCGTTGCTGGTCATGGTGCCGCCGCTGATGGCGTCCACCTCGTAGGGGTTATCGCGGTCGGCGTTCTTGGCCAGGTGGATGGCTTGGGTGTCCATCTTCTTGCCGATGAAACGCTGGGCAAACTTGTCGGTGGCAATCTCGCCGCCGAGGCCGGGAGTCTCGCCCTTGTGGTCGAAGACGGCACCGACGACAGTACTGGTGTTATCCAGTGCCAGGTAGCCCCAGATGGGACCCCAGAGGCCGGTGCCCTTCAGCGGCAGGACGATACCGCCGTCGAAGCGGTAGTAGCCGTCTGCCTCGGTGATATACTTGGCGTAGAGCTCTGCGGCGTTGTCGCGGGTGGCCTCCACGCCGATGGTTTTCAGGATCATCTGCTTTTGCTCGGCCTGCTGGTTCTTGGTCTGCAGGGGCTTAAGGCTCACGCTGACAACCGTGAGTATCAAGGCTGCCACCACGACGAGCACAGCCGAGTAGATGAAGATATAGGTGTTGCTGAAGTTCTTCTTCATTTCAAGGCCCTCCTTTCTCTGCGCTTGATGTTTGCTGCCACCACGCAGTGGTCAATGAGCGGGGCCATGCAGTTCATGAAGAGGATGCTGAGCATCATGCCCTCCGGGTAGGCGGGGTTGCAGACGCGCAGCAGCACGGCGAAGGCGCCTATGAGCAGGCCGTAGATCCACTTGCCGGTGTTGGTCTGTGCGGCGGTGACGGGGTCGGTGGCCATGAAGACTGCGCCGAAGGCGAAGCCGCCCATCAGGAAATGATAGTAGAACGGCAGCTGCATGTAGTCGTTATATCCGATGGCGTTGAACAGCAGTCCCATGGCGCCGCCGCCGAGGAACACACTCAGCATGATGCGCCAGCTGGCGATGCCTGTCATCAACAAGAGTATTGCTCCAAGTGCTATGGCAATGACGGAGGTCTCGCAGGTGCTGCCGGGTATTGTTCCGATAAGCATATCCAACGCCGACGCCGAAAGATGCGTGCCTGTGGCCAGCTGTCCCATAGGCGTGGCACCGGCGATGGCGTCGCTACCCCACAGGTCGTTGGCAATCCATACCTTGTCGCCGCTCATGTGTGTCGGGTAGGCGAAGAAGAGGAAAGCGCGCGCCACCAGGGCGGGGTTGAGGAAGTTCATACCGCTGCCGCCGAAGACCTCCTTGCCGATAATCACGGCGAAAGCTACGGCTAATGCCAGCTGCCACAGCGGTGTGGTCACCGGCACAATCATCGGAATGAGCAGACCGGTGGCGAGGAAGCCTTCGTTGACTTCGTGTCCTCGGTATTGCGCAAAGGCAAACTCGATGAAGAGTCCCACGATATAGCTCACCGCAATCATCGGCAGCATCCGCAGGAAACCGAACCACCACATATAGAACCAGTGCCAGTCGGCACCTGTGCTTATGGCAGTCTGGTGGCCGATATTCCACATGCCGAAAAGCAGCGCCGGAATCAGTGCAATAACTACGATGATGATGCTACGCTTCATATCCACAGCGTCGCGGATATGACTGCCTCTCTTGGTCACTGTCTTAGGTGTGAAAGCGAAGGTGTGGAATGCTTCGTAGGTGCTCCCCAGCCAGCTCCACTTGCCCTTGGGCTCAATCTTCTCAAACCAGTCTTCTAGCCACTTTAAATTCATGCGATAGCCTCCTTTCTGAGGACTTCGAGAGCCTCGCGTATAATGGTCTGTATCTCGGTCTTCGAGGGGTCGATGAACTCGCACAGGGCGAAGTCCTCGGGTTCCACCTCATAGATGCCGAGTTTCTCCTGCAGCTCCACGTCGCCCACGATGCAGGCCTTGATGAGTTGTAGCGGATAGATGTCGAAGGGAAACACCTGCTCGAAGTTGCCTGTGAAGAGGAATGGTCGCACCGAGCCGTGAACGTTGGTGTTGAAGTTGTAGTGGATGGGAATTAAGGAACCAATATTTCCTAGAGTACCTATAACTCCACTCAAGAAGGTCTTGCTGAAACTGTATTTCTTCAGTCCCGGCATCAGCCAACCCATGAAATCGTAATGGTCGCCCTCTTCGATGAAGCAGAGCTGCTGGTCGTACATGCCGAGGAAACCGTCGGCAGCCACGGTGGTGCCGTTGAGGGGGCTGCCGCTGATGATTCTGGTGGTATTGGTTGTACGGGTTAAACTAGGATAACTGTTATCCATCAGTTGGGCGTCGGTAAGCTGTTTCAGGCATGCACCGCAGAGTACACGGTAGTAGTGTGGTGTTTTGGCCGCGGGGCCGCCGACAGAGATGACGCGCTCGGGACGGTACTCGCCAGTGAGGTACCACCGGCCGATGTTGGCTACGTCCTGCGCGTTGACGGTCCATACACATTCGCCTTTGTTGATGGGGTCGAGTGAGGCGATGATTGTGCCGATATTGCCGGCGGGGTGTGGGCCTTCGGCTCTCACGCAATGTACCTCGGCGATAGCTTCCAGTGCTTTCACACCAGCTTCAAACTCCTGTTCGCGTCCTTTCAACGCGAAGTCTAAGTCCGGCGCCAACGGGTTGGTGTCGCGTAGACTGACATAGATGCCCTTGGGTTTGTGGTCAGGATTGGCGATGGTGCCGAAAGGCCGTTCCTTAATCATCCACCAAACGGGAGCCTCTGGGGTAAGGTCTTTATGATTCTTAGGGTCCTTAAGGTCTTCAAGGTCTTTTCTCACCACCACCTCCATCAACTTCCTTTTCTCTCCACGCACGATGGCTTCCACGGTGCCGTGGACAGGGGAGGGGAGTGTCAGCCGTGGGTCGTGCTTGTCGGTCACCAGAGGCTGTCCTGCTGCGACCATGTCGCCCTCGGCCACCAATAGACGTGGGGTGAAGCCCACCACATCCGGCGGCTTTACGGCATAACGTTCGATGCAGCGGACGTCGATGAGCGTCCGTTCTGGCAGTCCACCGAGCGGTATGTCGAGCCCTTTCTTGATTTTTATTGTATGATTCATTTCTTCAAAGTAAGGTCCACAGGCTGTAGCATGTTCTCAGGTTTGAGTATTTCGTCAAGTTGCTCTTTGGTGAGCAGGCCGTGTTCCAGCACCAGTTCGTATACGCCGCGGCCAGTCTCGCTGGCCTCCTTGGCTATCTTGGTGCTCTGCTTGTAGCCGATGATGGGGTTGAGCATGGTGACGATGCCTATGCTGCGCTCCACCAGCTGGCGGCAGCGCTCCTCGTTGGCGATGATGCCGTCGATACAGAAAGTGCGTAGCGTGTCAAGTCCGTTCTCCAGCAGGTGCACACTCTCGAAGAGGGTGTATGCGATGACGGGTTCCATGACATTGAGCTCCAACTGGCCGTTGTCGCTGGCGAAACTGATGGTCATATCGTTACCGATAACTTTGTAGCATACTTGGTTCATCACCTCGGGAATGACGGGATTTACTTTGCCGGGCATGATGCTGCTGCCAGGCTGCCGTTCGGGAAGGTGTATCTCATAGAGTCCGCAGCGAGGGCCGCTCGAGAGTAAGCGCAGGTCGTTACATATCTTGTTTACTTTCAAGGCCAGCCGTTTCAAGGCCGAGGAATACTGTATCATGCAGCTCACCGCCGAGGTGGCTTCGATGAGATTGTCGGCCAGACGGATATTCCATCCCGTTACTTTATGCAGCGCCTTTATGCAGGCCTCGCTGTAGCCCGGTTTCGAGCAGATGCCTGTGCCGATGGCTGTGGCACCCATGTTCACGGTAAGGAACTCACGGGCCGACAGGTTGAGGTTGTTTACCTCGCCGCGCAGGCTTGCGGCAAAGGCGCCAAAGGTCTGTCCCAGCGTCATGGGGACTGCATCCTGCAACTGTGTGCGACCCATCTTGATGACGTGTGAGAATTCCCGGCTTTTGTATTTAAGTGCTGCGATCATCTGCTCCAGATGGGGCAGGAAAGCTTCATGTTCTAAGAACATGGCCAGGTGTATGGCACAGGGATAGGCGTCGTTGGTGCTTTGTGAGGCGTTGACAACGTCGTTGGGTGAGCAATACTGATACTCACCTTTCTGGTGTCCCATATGCTCCAGTGCCAGATTGGCGATAACCTCGTTGGCAGCCATGTTGGTGCTGGTACCGGCGCCACCTTGAATCATGTCTATCGGAAACTGGTCGTGGTACATCCCGGCCAGTAGTTGGTCGCAGGCCCACTGGATGGCTTCGCCTTGTTCTGCTGTAATCATCCCCACCTCGACATTGGCCATTGCCGCTGCTTTTTTCGTCATGGCCAGTCCGGCAATAAACCGGGGAAACTCGCTCAAGTAGCGTCCGCTGATACGGAAATTCTCCATCGCTCTGGCCGTCTGCACGCCATAATAGGCTTCTGATGGCACGTTGTGGCTTCCCAGTAGGTCGGTCTCGGTACGGTATTTTGTGTTGTCCATATAGGAATATTGTTGCTTAAATGATTATTGTTTAAATAATTATATGCTCCCGTAAGGGAGGATGTGGTTTACAAATATATGAAAAAAATATGACTTGTATTTTTTTTCTTATGATACAATAATAATAAAGAATGGGCGTTTTATACACACCAATAGTTAACGAAGTGAGACGACTGCTGATTATACTCGTGTTGCTGTTGCCGCTGTGCGGAGCATACGGTCAGATGAATGTGACCATTGTGGGGGAGTCGGCCAATGCTGCCGGCAAGCGTGTGGAATTGATATGCTATGAGGATATGTTGTCCCTGCAAGAACGGGTGCTCGACGAAGCCATCGTTGACAGTACAGGTGCTTTCATTCTGAAATGCTACCTGACTTATCCTCGGCTAGTGGTGGTGCAGGTGGAATGCTATAGCCAGTCGTTTTATGTAGAACCCGGGCGTCGCTATGAGGTGTGGCTGCCGTCGTTCCGCTGGGAGCAGGACGAGGAGCGCAACGTCTACCTCGACCCAGTGGAGTTGCCTCTGGAATTTCTCAATCTCCCCCAAGAAGAGTTAAATGTGAAGATATTGCGCTTCGATGAGGCGGTCGACAGTTTCGTCAGCGAACACCGTGTGTATTTCGATCCCCGCTTCAAGCCTCGTCGGCAGTGGATGGACAGTTTGGTTGCCAGTATCCAGATGCCGATGGAGGGTGATGACTTCTTTGCTCGCTATGCCCGTTTTACATTGGCACAGATGCGTTATGATATGGGCTTCGCCAGCCGCAAGCAGATGCTTGGCAAGGTGTTGCCGCAGCCGATACTCTACCATGACGAGTGTTATATGCGCACGCTGTTCGATGTGTTGGGTGGTATGGTGAGTCAGGGGATGAGGAAAGTGGGAAAATGGCGCCTGATGGAGTGGGTGCATCAAGGAAATCTGGACCGCTACCTTGACTCGCTAGGCACTGAGCCGCTTCTCTACGATGAGCAGTTGCGCGAGTTGGCAGCGCTTGTGGCCCTCAAGGAGAGTTTCTATGACCCCGACTACGACCGTGATGGGGTTCTGCGTATGCTTGTCACCTTGGCTCAACGGAGTAAATGGAAAGAGCACCGCAGGATAGCCGAGGCGGTGGTGAGTGGAATATGGCAAGAGGAAAGTGGCGAGCGGAAAAAGGAAATTGCCGCACTCTCCCTTCCCGATGTCGACGGCAACAAGGTGAGTCTTGACTCGCTGCGAGGCAAGTGGGTATACATGAGTTTTGTACGTGTGGGTGACCCCAACTCACTGCGAGAACTCGAGACGTTGGCACACTTCAAGGATAGCGTCTATGCCCAGAACGATAACGTGGTGTTCGTTAGTATTGCCTGTGACCGTGAGTTCCAGAAGATGTACCACCTGTTGCGCAACAGCCGTCGTGGGGTGCGCTACACATGGACATGGTTGCACTTCGACGGACAGTATCGTTGGCTGGAGAGTATGGGAGTGGTGAGTTACCCGTGGTTCATCCTCTTCGACCCTGAGGGCCGTCAGCCTTACAGCGTTACGCCGACGCCGGGTAGCGGATTTTTGCTGCATGCCCCATGGGAGAAACTCGACGAGGAACGGCCCAAATTGGAGTTTACCGATTGAAAAAGAATCAAGCACTATGAATAACAGCAAGCATTTTTTGACCATTGTGGCTTTGGTGGCTCTCTCGCTGCCTGTATGGGCGCAGAAAGAGACTGGCGGCGAACGGCTGCGTGACCGCTACCGCCAAGCTACCGACCTCTATCAGAAACAGAAGTACGCTGCTGCGCAGCAGATATTCGACCATGTGGTGCCAGCCTCTGTCGACTGGTTGACGGCCAGCGACGCTGCCTATTATGCCGCCGTCTGTTCGGAAAAACTCGACAATAATGACGCCTACTATCGGCTGGAGGAGTTCCTGCGCCTCTACCCTCAGAGTTCGCGTTGCAATATGGCGCGCTTCTATCTTGGCAATTTCTACTACACGCGAGGTGACTATGAGCGGGCGCTGTCGTACTACCGCGAGGTCAATGCCGCCGAGGTGGAATACGACCATCGTAGCGAGTACAACTTTAAGATGGGCTATTGCTACTTCCAGCGCGGTGACACACAGCGCGCTGCCAAACTCTTCTCGCAGCAGATTGACGGCCATTCAAAGTACCGCACGTCAAGCCTTTACTATTATGCCCACATACAGTATATGAACGGACAGTATGACTTGGCACTGAAGAACTTCCGTGAGCTGCAGCAGGATCGTAAGTTCGCCAAGATAGCCCCCAGTTATATCGCCCGTATCTATTATTACCTCGGCAAGGATGACGAGTTGCTGGAGATGGCGCCTCAACTGCTCAATGAGCACGATGCCTTCAAGAAGAACGAGATACACCAGATGATTGGCGAGATATACTTCAACCGTGGCGAGTATGCCAAGGCGCTGGAACAGTATCGCGAGGTGGAAAACGAGCAGCGCAAGGTAGAGAGCTGCACTCCTCAGGACAACGACTATCAGGTGGGCTACAGCTACTATATGCTCGGCAAGTATGACGAGGCAGCCATCTACCTGGCCAAGAAAACCTCATGCAGCGACAGCGTGGCACAGAACGCCCTCTATGTATTGGGTGACTGCTACGTGAAGCTGGGCCGCAAGATGGAAGCCCGCAGCATGTTCCTCCAGGCGTCGAAGATGGATTTCGACAAGAAAATCAAGGAGGACGCCCTCTTCAACTACGCCAAGCTGAGTTGTGAACTCAACCAGAATGCCATGGGCGAGAGCATCAAGTCTTTCGAGAGTTACCTGAAGAAGTATCCCAAGAGCCGCCACAAAACCGAGGCTGAGGAGATATTGACGGAGCTCTACTGCTCTACCAACAACTACAAGGACGCCATCCGTCTCTTGGAGAAGGTGCCCGACCGCAACGCCGCCCTCGAGCAGGCTTACCAGCGCGCTGTACTCAACCGTGGCATAGAACTCAGCAACAGTGGTAAGGAGGAGGAAGGCGTAAAACTCTATGAGAAGGCGGTGAAGATCAACGCGGTGCCCCGCATCACCGCCGACGCCAACTATCTGCTTGGCGAGTGGCAATATCGCAATGGAAAAGGTCGTGAGGCGGAGCGCAATCTGGAGCGTTTCCTGCTGTCATCCTACTCCAATAGTTCTATATATGCCAATGATGCTCGTTACACCTACGGCTACCTGCAGATGAAGAAGAAGCAGTATGCTGACGCATACGAGACCTTCAGTGAGTTGGATGCACGAATGTCGAAAGAGGCGTCTGCCTCGTCAGACGCTGGCATCCAAAAGCAGAGAAAGATGCAGAATGACGTGTGGAATCGCATGGGCGACTGTCTCTATGTGCAGAGCCGCTTTGCAGAGGCTATCCCGCAATATGACAAGGTTATCAAGGCCGGTGGTCGCGATGCCGACTATGCAACCTATCAGAAAGCCCTCGCCTATGGTGCCCAGGGTAAGAACGGCGACAAGCTGACCCATCTCAACTATATCTTCGAGCGCTTCAACAATTCGCCCCTTAAGTCGAAGGCTATGCTCGAGATTGCCAACACCTACATGATGTGCGACAATAACGAGATGGCTATGACCTACTATAATAACTTCATCAAGCAATACCCGCAGAGCGCTTATGTCAAGAATGCTCTCCTCAATCAGGGTTTGATTTACTATAATACCGACCATAACAACGAGGCTTTACGCGCCTTCGACAGGCTGTTGACGGAATATCCGGGCACCGACGAGGCCCGCGATGCACTTAGCATGGTGAAGAATATCTATATTGCCCAGAACCGAGTGGACGAATACTTCACCTACGTCCAGCGTACCACCAAGGTAGCTGTGTCCACCGTCGAGCAAGACTCCACCACCTTCCTGGCGGCCGAGGAGCGCTACCAGCAGAGTAACTTCACCGCTGCGGCCACTGGCTTGGAGAGCTATCTTCAGAAGTTCCCCAACGGCCTCTTCGCCCTCAAGGCCCATTACCTGTTGGCCGACTGTTACCACCGTGAACAGCAGGATGGCAAGGCGCTGCCGCATTACGAGGCCGTCGCCGCGGCGGGCAAGAACCAGTACAGCGAACGTTCGCTCAACAATGCCGCCAATATTGCCTATAACATGGGCGACTATGCCAAAGCAGGCTCCCTCTATGAGCGCCTCTGCACCAATGCCGAGAGCGACGCAAGCCTGCTGCAAGGCTATGTTGGAGCCCTACGTAGCGCGGTGGCTTTGGGTGGTCATACCGGGAACATCGAGTTCTGGGGACGTAAGTTGCTCGCCGAAAGCAAGGCTACTCCTGAACTCAAGGAGGAGGCCTGCCTCGATATGGCTCGTTCCTTCTTTGACGGAGGATACCGTGACTCGGCTTACGTCTACTACGGCTACATTGCCAACTCTTCCAATGGCGAGTACAACGGCGAGGCCCGTTGCCGCCAGGCCGAGATATTGATGCAGCAGCAACAATACCAGCAGGCAGAGAAGATCATCGAGAGCATCGTGGACGACGCCTCGAGTGACTATTGGTTGGCCTACTCGTTCATCCTCTGGGCCGACATCTACTACGCCCATGGCAATAGTCTTCAGGCCAAGCAGACCCTCCAGAGTATCATCGACAACTATGACGGTGAGGAACTCCTGAGTGTGGCTCGACAGAAACTTGCCGCCATCATCGCCGCCGAGCAGCCTGCCCCGCAGCCCTCCGACGAGGAAGAGATAACCATCGAACTTTAAGACCAGGAAACAATGAAAAAGATCATTATATCCACAGCCCTGCTGCTCTGCTCCGCAGCCCTTTTTGCACAGAACGACAACACCTACAATGAGAGTGTCGTCGTCAAAGGTTCTTATACGCCTGTCATCGACCAGGCTGAGAAACTCAATTTCCCAGCACAGATTACCGACACTTTGTCGCGTATCGAGCATACCTACCATTACACCATTACGCCCACGCGTCTGCGTGCCATGTATGAGCCCACCCGCATCCGTGCCGCCCGCATTATCGGAGAGCCCGCTACCAAGCTCTACAACAATTACCTGCGTCTTGGCTTCGGTAACTATTGGTCGCCTCTAGCCGACCTCTATTGGAGCTCCACGCGCGACCGCCTCAAGACCTACGGTGTCCGCATTAACCACTTCTCCTCATGGGACAAGTTCTCCAAATTGCCTGAATACGGTCCTGTGCAGCAGGGCAACACGGGTGTCACCCTCTTTGGTAAGTATATCGTTGGCGACGTCCTTCAGCTCTCGTCCGACCTCAGTTACGAACATGACCATAATCTCTACTACGGCTTCACCGACAATACCCTCCAGAATGTTCTCGGATTGACGCGCGACGACATCAGCCTCGCCGACTACCGCGCTTCCTACAACGTGGCCACTTGGAACGTCGGCATCAAGAATATGGAACTTGATGCCAACAAACTGGGCTACGCTGTCAACGTGCACCTTGCCGACCTTTGGAGCATCTGGAACCAGAACGAACTCAATCTCAACCTTAGCGGCGATGTGCATTATGGATTCAATATTGCCCACAAGTATAAAGGTATCGCCTATCTGCATGCCGAGTGGGATGCCTACCGATACGAGATGTCGTCCGATAACTTGCCGCTGGGTAGAAACAACACGCCTTTCCTCTTCAACCCCAATTATGTAGGCAACCTTGTTCAGGTCAACCCATTCGCCGTTTTCTTCTTCCGCGGGCTGGATATCCACGCGGGCGTTACGATGGGCTGGGATGGCCTTATGAACAATCCCGGCACCGTTTTCCATTTCTTCCCGGATGTCGTTGTCAGCAAGAAACTGATGAAGGGCAACCTCGTGCTCAGCCTGGCCGCCACCGGAGGCATGGAGGCCAACAGCCTGAACAGCATCCGGCAAATCAACCCCTATGTGATGCCCGAGATATCGCAATGGGGCTCGACTGCTGCCACTTCCCACTACGACTTCGTCGGCCACGCCCGCTGGACGCTGAGCAAGAAACTCGAGGCTAACGCCGAGGTGAGCTACTCGCTCCGCGAGAACGACATCACCTTCACGCTCAGCCCCTATTACGATCTTGATAATGTCTATCAGGTGGCCTACAATAGCCTCAACCGCCTGACGGTGGGCGGCGACATCACTTTCGTCAATGACGAGATGATTACCCTCCGTGCCGGTGGCCACTACTATCATTACAACTTTACCGAAATAGGTGCCATCCAGCCTGTTTGGAGCATGTATTACCGTCCCGACTGGGATGCCCTCGTCAGCGCCAAGGTCAATTACCACAACAAGTGGTTCTTCTACCTCGAAGGACAGCTGTTGGGCAAGATGGAGGCCGACGGCGGTCAGACGCTGCCCATGCGCTACGGCATCAACGCCGAGGTGGAATACCGCCACAACCGCGCCCTCAGTTTCTTCGCGAAGATGGACAACCTCGCCTTCCAGCGCTACTGGTATTGGGCTAACTACCCCTCGCAGCGCGGCCTCTTCCTCGCCGGCCTCACCTATACCATCCCGCACAAATGACTTACCAGGAAACACTAGACTTCATGTTTTCGCAGTTGCCGATGTATCACCGCATCGGCGCTGCTGCTTACAAGGCCGACATACAGCCCACCGTCGACATGATGGAGGCCCTCGGCAATCCGGAGCGCAAGTTCCGCAGCATCCATGTCGCTGGCACAAACGGCAAAGGTTCCGTCAGCCATTTCCTCGCCTCTATACTCCAGGAGGCGGGCTACAAGGTGGGCCTTTACACTTCGCCGCACCTCGTCGACTTCCGCGAGCGTATCCGCATCAACGGCCAGATGATACCTAAAGACGAAGTTGTAAATTTTGTTGCTGCCAACTACCAACTGCTGACAGCCAACTCCCTGTCATTTTTCGAGATGACCGTCGGCCTAGCCTTCGACTACTTCGCCCGTGAGCAGGTCGACATCGCCGTCATCGAAGTGGGTATGGGAGGTCGCCTCGACTCTACCAATGTCATTGTTCCCGAACTGAGTGTTATCACCAACATCGGCCTCGACCACACCCAGTTCCTCGGCGACACGCTGGAGAAGATAGCCGCCGAGAAGGCCGGCATCATCAAGGAGGGGGTCCCCGTGGTGATAGGGGAGACGCAATCCGAGACGGCGCCCGTCTTTCTCGCTACCGCCGCCTCCCATCATGCACCCATCACCTTCGCCGACCAACACTATGTGGTCGACGACATCATCCGCTATACCGAGGAACTAACGGGCGAATATCAGAAGAAGAATATCGCCACAGTCCTCGAAGCTGTCGAAGTCCTCCGAAAAAATAACCGCTACACACTGACCACTACACACTTGCAACGAGGCTTAAGCCACGTTGTAACCAATACCCACCTCCACGGCCGCTGGCAGAAGATTGGTGAGGCACCACTCACCATCTGTGAGACGGCCCACAACGAGCCCGGCATCCGCGCCATGTTGCAGGGAGTAAACAATACACCACATCGTAATCTCCACATTATCTATGGCTGTGTTAACGACAAAGACTTCACTCACATCCTCCAATTTCTCAACTCCGAACTCTTGATTCATAACTCTGAACTCATTTGGTACTTCACCCAACCTTCGGTGCCCAGAGCCCTTCCTGTGAGTGATTTGAAGGCCGCTGCCGAGGCCATTGGTATCCATGGTGAGGCCTACGGACAGGTAGGTGAAGCCGTCACCGCCGCCCGTCAGGCGGCGCAACCCGATGACCTGGTGCTTGTTACGGGTAGTATCTTCCTCGTCGCCGACGCCCTCGCTTTCACCAATAATGGTGAGGACCCTGTTTGACAGAATGTTCGTAATTTTGCAAAACGAAATTAGAACAAAAAAAACAACGCATTATGTCACACGAACACCACCATCATGACCACGACCACGGTCATCATCATCACCACCACCATACCCATGCTATCGAGCGGCTCTCTACAATATATATAGTAGCCGTAGCCCTCAATCTGGCCTTCGTCATCGTCGAGGTCGTGGCAGGCTTCATCGGTCACTCTCTGGGCCTCCTCAGCGACGCTGGTCACAACCTCAGCGACGTCTTCTCGCTGCTGCTGGCTATGATAGCCCTCAAGCTGGCCTCCAGTCATGCCACCAAGCGTTTCACCTACGGCCACCGCAAGGCTTCGGTGCTTATCTCACTGCTCAACGCTATCATCCTCCTCGTCGCCGTCGGCGCCATCATCGTGGAGAGCGTCGATAAGTTCTTCCATCCTGCCGACGTCAACGGCACCCTCATCATCTGGACCGCCGCCGTGGGCATAGTCATCAACGGCGTCACCGCCTGGGTGCTCAGTCGTCAGCAGCAGCACGACATCAACACCCGCGGCGCCTTCCTGCACATGTTGGCCGACACCCTCGTGTCGGTAGGCGTCGTCGTCAGCGGCGTGGTTATCAACCTCACGGGATGGACCGTCGTCGACCCCATTATCGGCCTCGTCATCGCTGTCGTCATTCTTGTCAGCACCTGGAGCCTGCTGTCCGAGAGCCTGCGTATGAGCACCGATGCCGTGCCCGAGGGCTTCGACGTCGAGGATGTCACCAAGCAGTTAGAGGCGCAGGAGGGCGTCCTCAACGTGCACCACATGCACATCTGGCCCATCTCCACCACCGAGACAGCCATCACGGCGCATATCGTCATCCCCGAAGCCACCATGCTCGAGGAGGTCACCGACCGTCTGAAGGATTACCTCGACGGCATCGGCATCCATCACAGTACTTTGGAATTGGAAACCCAGAGCAGCCACTGTCACGACCGCCATTGCTGCGCGAAGTCAAGTAACGTGGAGTAACGGTAATCCACCAGATGGGGCTGGTCGGTGGCGACAGTGGAGTTGTTGCCGACCAGCACTGTTTTCATGCCGGCGCGGCGGCCGAAAAGCATGTCGGTCTCGCTGTCGCCGACCATCACGCTGTCTTTGAGTCGGATATCGGGAAAGTCGCGCCGCGCCTGCAACGCCATGCCGATGTTGGGTTTGCGGCGGAAGCTGTGCTCGCGCTTCAGCGCGGGACAGTGGTAGATACGGTCGATGGGGCCGATGGATTCCACCAGCTTGCGGTGGATGGCCTCAAGGTCGGCCTCGGTCATCAGCCCTTTGCCGATGCCTTGCTGGTTGGTGACGATAAAGATACGGTCAAACTGCTTGCGGCACAACTCCAGGGCCTCCGCCACGCCGGGCAATACCTCCAGTTCGTCGGGGTTCTTCACGTAGTCGTCGGGGCGCAGCACGTTGAGCACACCGTCGCGGTCAAGAAACAAGGCTCTCATAGTGTCGGCAGTTCGGTTTGGGCACGGGCGTAGTCGCCGGGCACGCCGATGTCAATGAAATAGGTGTCGGAGAGGTAGGCACGGAAGGTCTCGCGGAGGGGTTGCATGACCTCTTTCTCGAAAGAGAACTGCTGCCCCAGAGGCCAGCCGTCGAGCAGGGAGCGGTGCAGGCGGTAGATGCCGCCGTTGATGAGACCCTCGCCAGCGGTGGGGTCTTTCTCACGGAAGGCGGTGACGCAGCCGTGGGCGTCGACCTCCACGGCACCGTAGCGGCCCGCATCGGGCACGTGGCGCAGCACGAGGGTCAGACGGCTCTCGTCGCCGACAGCCAGCAGGCGGTCGTGGTCGATGCGGAAAAGGGTGTCGCCGTTAAGCACGGTGACGCGCTCCTCACGGCAGTGCTGGAGACCGTTGACGATGGCGCCGCCAGTACCCAGCGGCGAGGTCTCACGGGCGTAGTCAATCGCGATACCGTGGTATTCGTGGCCGAAATACTCCTCCACCTTCTCGTGCAGATAGCCAGTGGCGAGGACAACGTGCCGATAGCCCTGCTGCAACAAGTCGTCGAGCAGGTAGCTTAGGAACGGACGTCCGGCAACGGGAGCCATGGGCTTGGGCACATCGCTCACCACGGAGCGTAGACGGGTGCCGAAACCACCAGCCAAAACGATAGCTTCTCTCATTGAATACAACCTCCTTTACTCCTTATCTCCTGTCTCCTTATCTCCTCTACTTAAACATAGCTGTCTCTACCAGCTCGCAGATGATGTGACCTAGCATGATGTGGCTCTCTTGGATGCGGGGGGTGTCGGTCGACGGTACGTTGAGCAGCAGGCCGCCGCAGTCGCGCATCTTGCCACCGGAGGCTCCGGTCATGGAGACGATGTTCACGCCCAGCTCTTGGGCCACCTTGTAGGCTTCGAGGATATTCTTGCTGTTGCCGCTGGTGCTGATGCCCACCAGCACGTCGCCCCGCTTGGCGGTGCCGCGCAGCAGGCGGGCGAAGATATATTCATAGCCGTAGTCGTTGCCCACGGCTGTGAGGTAGCTGGTGTTGCAATGCAGCGCCTCCGCGTTGAGGGGCGGACGGTCGAAGTAGAAACGGCCGCTGAGCTCGGCGGCGAGGTGCTGTGCGTCGGCGGCGCTGCCACCGTTGCCGCAGAAGTGTATCTTGCCGCCGGCACGGAGGCTCCGCTCAATCATCTTGGCAGCCTCTTCAACGCGCTGCATCAACTCCTTGTCAGCCAAAATCTGCTGCTTGACAGCTACGCTCTGCTCTATCGATTCCTGTATTCTATACATCTCAATTATCAGTTTTCAATTATCAGTTTTCATTTTATTACAGCGTCCATGTCTTCAGGCCTTCGGCGGTGAAGTCGTAGCGCTTGGTCTCGCCACCGAACTGGCAGAGGGCCTCGCGCACGGCGAAGCGCGTCAGACCAGGACAGTAGAAGAACATGAATCCGCCGCCGCCGGCACCGCTGATCTTGCCTCCTGTGGCGCCTGCCGCCATAGCGGCGTCGTAGATGGCGTCGATGCGGGCGTTGCTGACGCTCTGCGCCATCTGCTTCTTGTGCTGCCAGCCGAAGTTGAGAATCTGGCCGATTTCGCTTACGTGACCTTTGAGCAGCGCCTCCTTCATCTGCTGGGCCTGCTCTTTGAGCTTGTGCATGCTCTCGATGCTGGAGGTCTTCTTGTCCTTGACGTTCTGTTGCTGCTCCTTGATGATGTCGGCGCTGACGTGGCTGGTGTCGGTCCAGTAAAGCAGCAGGTTGTGGTTCAGCTCGTCGATGTACTGCTGTCGCACACGCAGGGGGTTGACGATGACGTTGTCGCCGTTGAACTCCATATAGTTGAAGCCTCCGAAGGTGGCTGCATACTGGTCCTGCTTGCCGCCAGCGAGGCCAAGGTCGATACGTTCTATCTCGTAGGCCAGACGGGCGATGTCGTATTCGCCCAGCGGCAGCTTGAGCCACTCGACGTAGGCGCCCAGGATGCTGACCACCAGCGTCGACGAGGTGCCCAAACCGCTACCTGCGGGGGCGTCGACGAAAGAGGCTATCCTCATCGACAGCGGCTTGTGGGTGAACTGCTTGACGATTCTGTTGTACACGCCTTTGTGGAGCACAAAGTATCCGTCGGTGTCCACCTCGGTGGCGTTTTCATAAACCTCGCGCAACCCTTTGTCGGGCGCGAGGAACTCCACACGGCCGTCGTCGGTGGGCTCGATGGTGGTGTAGGCAGCCATGCTGATGGTGGCGTTGAGGATGGCGCCGCCGTAGAGATCCGAGTAGGGCGACACATCGGTGCCGCCGCCGGCGAGGCCCAGTCGTAGAGGTGCTTTGCTTCTAATTGTCATATCTTAACTCTTAATTTTTAATTTTTAACCCTTAACCCCTCTATCGTCTCGGTCATATTGGTCCATAGGTATTTCTTTTTCTCCTCGCGGACGTTTGCTGTCAGACGCTCCTCCCAGCCTTCGGCGTAGAAGCGCACCAGCGCGTCGGCAATCTGCCGTACGTCGGGCTCCACCACGAAGCCCACTTTGCCGTCGGGCACTATCTCGGACAGGCCGCCGACGTTGGTGACGAGCATCGGCTTCTCGAAGTGGAAAGCTATCTGTGTCACGCCGCTCTGTGTGGCACTCTTGTAGGGCTGCGCCACGATGTCGGCGGCGCAGAAATAGCGGTTCACCTCGCTGTCGGGGATGAAGTCGGTCTTCAGCACCAGCCGCTCGCCCAGGCCCAGCCGCTCCACCTGTTCCATGTAGGGCTTGGCGTCGCCGTAGAACTCGCCGGCCACCACGAGGTGCACGTCCATTGCCTTGAGCCGCTCGTCGCCCATGGCGTCGAGCAGCAAGTCGAGGCCCTTGTAGTCGCGTATGAAGCCGAAGAAGAGTACGTAACGGCCTTCTGTCGGCAAGCCGACCTGACGCCGAGCCTCGTCGGCCGACAGCGTCTGTCCGTAGTGGTCGTAGAGAGGGTGGGGGCAGAAAGCGCGGGCTTTGCGCTGTTTGGAGTCGAAGAGGTCCACGTCGGCCAGCACCGAACGGCTCATGGCCACCATGCCGTCCACCGAGCCCACGAAATACTGGGCGAAGAGCTTGTCGCCCGGACGTTTCTCGTGGGGGATGAGGTTGTCGAGGATAGAGATGCGGCGGATGCCTTTGCGGCGTGCCACACGGTTCACCGTGCCCAGCGCAGGCGCCATGAAAGGCAGCCAGAACTTGGTAATCAGCAGATCGGGCCGTTGTTTCTTGATGTAACGCCCTACGGCAATCCAGTTGAAGGGGTTGATGGCGTTGAGACGCCGTGTAATCTTCAGCCCTTCGGGGGCCGGCTCGGTGCTGTATTGCGTCTTGCCGGGGAAGAGGAACGAGGGATACTGCAGCGTGAAGGTGACAATCTCCACCTCATGCCCCTGCGACTGGTATTCGCGCGCCAGCCTCTCGTTGAAGGCCGCCAGGCCGCCGCGATAGGGCCACGCTGTACCCAGGATGATGACTTTCATCGGCTACTGGAGTTTGAACACGATGGGTAGGTTGAACTGCACGCGCACCTTCTTGCCGCGTGACTTGCCTGCTTTCCATTTGGGCATCGCGCGCACCACGCGCACCGCCTCCTGCTCCAGTGCGGCCGTCTCGGGTTTCGAGTTGATGACCTTCACATCCGAGATAGAGCCGTCTTTCTCCACCACGAAGGTGACGAATATGGCGCCTTCCACACCTTTCTCCTTGGCCGCCGTGGGGTATTGCACGTGGGTGCCCAGCCATTGTATCAGCGCGTCTTCGCCGCCCGGGAATTCGGGGCTCTGCTCCACGACGGTGTATATCTCGCCGCCCACGGTGGCGGTGCCATTGTTCTGGGCCATCGCCACGCTGCCGCCCAGCAGCAGGGTGATAATCAATAGTGCAGTCTTTCTCATGTCAAAAGCGGTTTACAATCCTTGTCAATAACGGGAATAAGCAATATATATTGTATCTGTGATATATTTTTGCAATCGTCACTCCTCTGTCGTGGGGGCCTCGTCGGACGGCTGGGAGCGCTGTTTGCGCACCGCGGCGAAGTCGGCGGCGAGGAGGGGACTGTTGCGGGTCAGCTTCTTGACCGTCAGGCCGTCGGCCTTGTCGTTGGCCAGACGCAGCTGGTTCTCCGAGCCGATGAGGGCCTCCTTGATTTTCTGCAGATGGGCGATGGAGTTGTCAATTTCCTTGATGGCGGTGGTGAACTTCTCGCTGGCGATGCGGTAGTTGCGTCCGAAGGCCTCCTTGAAGGCCGCCAGCTCGGTCTCGAAATTGTTCACGTCGACCGACTGGCTCCGCGCCACAGCGAGTTGCCGCTGCAGGTCGATGCTCTTGCGCGAGGTCTGCACGAGGAGCGTGATGAGCGGTATGAAGAACTGGGGACGGATGACGTACATCTTCGGGAAACGGTGCGACTTGTCGACGATGCCGTTGTTGTAGAGCTCGCTGTCAAGCTCCAGCAGGGAGACGAGCACGGCATATTCGCAGCCCTTCTTCCTGCGGTCCTCGTCGAGCTTCTTGAGGAAGTCCTCGTTCTTGTGCTTGGTGGCGGTCTCGTCCATCTCGTTTTTCATCTCGAACATGATGGAGATGTATTCCTTGCCCTCCTCGTCGAAGTCGCGGAAGATGAAGTCGCCCTTGGTGCCGTCGACGGCGTCGTTGTCTTTCTCGAAAGTGGCGTTGGGGAGCAGGGTGCGGATGTTGGTCTCGAAGAGGTTGCTGCAATGCTGCTCGAGTGTCTCGCCGACCATCTTGGTGGAGAGGCGTGTCTTCATGTCGCGGTAGCGGTCGATCATGGCGTCCTTCTCCTTGAGCTTCTCCTCGTAGAGGCTCTTCTGGTCGGTGACCTGCTTCTGGCCGGTGATGATGATGTCCTTCAGGCGTGCTATCTCGAGCTCTTTCTTCTGCACCTCGTCTTTCGCGCGGTTCTGCTCCTCGAGGCGCGCCTGCGCCATGCGGCTTTCGTTCATCTTCACCTCCATGGTGAGACCGTCCACCACCTTCTGCTTCTCGTCAAGGTGGCGCTGCATCTTGTCGCGTTCGTCGCGCAGGCGCAGTTCGTAGCCCTGCTGCTCTTCCTTGCGCATGGTGGCCTCGCGCTCCTTCATAGCCTCGATTTCGGCCTGCAGGGCCTGCAGGCGCCCCTCTTTCTCGTTCAGCTCCTGTTGGTGGGTCTGCTCGCGTCGGGTCATCTCCACCTCGTGGCGGGCGCGGAGCGCTTCCTCGCTGGTATGCAGGCGCTCTTCGACCGATTTGTTGAATTCGTCGGTACGTATCTGATTCACAATCGACTCGTAGTCGGAATCGTTCACGGAAAACACCGTTCCGCAGTTCGGGCACTTTATCTCTTTCATGATGTCGCTCTTGGATGTGTTTTTTCAACCCCTCCTCATGGGGATTTCGGCTGCAAAGATACGAAAATATTCCGACACAACGAAAGAAATAAAAAAAGCTCTCTGTTTGAGAGCCCTTTTTAGTCTCTGAGTCTCTGAGTCACTAAGTCACTCAGCTAACTCTCAACTATCACTTTTAACATATCTTAACTCTATCCGGAAGGTACTCTCTCCCTAAAAAGTCTCTATTTTGTTTTTGTACAACACACTGTGGATGAGATGCTTTTGTGTGGTGGGTAGAGTGAGGGTAGAGTGAGGGTAGATAGGTAGTGTTGATTTTCAGTGTGTTACAGCGTTATTAAAACCAGGGTTATGTTAAATAGAGCAAAACTGCGTTTAACAAAAATTAAGGAATGCTTCTTCAAGGACAAGGGTGGGGGCGGCCACAACGTATGACCGCCCCTTTTTTGGCACAATATTTTTTCGCCTTTTGCGTTATCATATTCAAAATGAATATCACTATGAAGAAATTAGCATTACTCGCATTCGCAGCCACGTTGATATTGACCGCATGCGCACAAAGTCCTAATAACGCAATAACACAATCAAACAATAACGCAATGAAAAAAACACTGGTAGTTTACTTCTCGGCCACGGGAACCACAAAGGCCGCTGCACAAAGGCTCGCCAAAGAACACAATGCCGACCTCTACGAAATCACCCCAGAGGTTCCCTATACCGACGCCGACCTCGACTGGCGCGATAAGTCTTCTCGCTCCACCATTGAAATGAAGGACAAGAGTTCGCGTCCCGCCATCAAGAGCCGTTGCGAGAATATCGCCGACTACGACACCGTGTGGATTGGTTTCCCTGTGTGGTGGTACACCGCACCCACCATTGTCAACACCTTCATCGAAGCCCACGACCTCAGCGGAAAGGTGCTCAACGTCTTCGCCACCAGCGGTGGCAGCGGTGTGGAAGGTTCGGCCAAAGACCTCAAGAAGGCCTATCCGCATTATTCTTGGGGAGAGAGTCGGCTGATGAACTGATTTTGTTACAACATCCATCGGGGACGGTTGGCAGACGCTTATCATTGCTCGCGGAAGGCTCTCGGCGACTGGCCTTTCAGGCGGGAGAAGAACTTGCTGAAAGAGGGGGTGTCGGCGAAATGGAGTCGGTCGGCTATCTGGGTGATGCTCAGCTCCGAGGTGCGCAGCAGGAACGAGGCTTCCATGAGGAGCATCTGGTTGATATAGTCGACGACGGTGCGCCTCGTGACCTGGCGGACGACACGCGAGAGATAGACGGGACTGATGTGGAGCGCGGAGGCGTAGAACGGGATGTCGTGGTGCTCGGCAAAATGGTCGGACAGCAGATGGATGAAGCCGATGAAGATTTCCTCGACGCGCTGGGGAACCTGATGGTGAACGATGACTCGGTTCTGTGCGTTCTGCAGGTCGAGCAAGAAGACGGCGTAGAGCAGCCGCAGCACCTCGACTTTGTAGATGTGGTCGGATTGCAGGTAGTCGATGATTTCGCGCATTTTGGCGGCTAGATGTCGTGCGGTGTCGGCAGGCAGCGTCTGCTTTGGCTCGTTCAACTGCACGATGGGCAGGTAGGCGATGTGTACGAGGTCGTGGAGTGTGGGGTCATCGATGGCAGCGTGCTCGTCAGCCATCAGGCTTAATCCGTGAAAGTCGTCGGAGGTGGCGATGACGGTGACGGGAAGCCCTGGCGAATAGGTGTAGAGGTCGTCGGGATGGAATGTCAGCTCGCGACCGTTGTAGCGAATGGTCAGCCACCCTCTTTCAACCAACGTAAAGACGAAGCAGGCGAAGAACCCTTGTGTCTCGTTGGTGCGCAGCGCCGTCGCTGTATTGGTCTCAAAGCAATACATCGCGCCGTTCCACTCTTCGGTGTGGTCGCCGGCAAATAGTCCAATGGCTTCTTTTAAACTGTACATGGGTGTTTGTTTTTAGGGAGTGAAAGGAAGTGAAGGGAAGTGATAGGGAGTGAGATGACAAATGTATTAGACGGTGCTATTGTCCTTTGACTCCATTTCACGACTTCTCACACCATTTCGCTTCTTCATTTCAAGGTGCAAAGATACGAAAAAAAAACATATCTGTATCGTTTCAGACAATTTTTGTGTTGTTTTGGATTTTGTCGAAAGCGGAAACTTTTGTATTTTTGCAATCAGAAACCAACACTGGTATGTGTCATTAAATTATTAATAATCAATATTAAATATTACAATTATGGATTTTAAACCGACATTGCAGGTTTCACAATTGATTGTGAATGAACTTTCCAGTAGTGCCTTTGTGCACAAGATGCAGGGTTTGCTTTTCAAGTCGCAGGGCTTCGGAAAGCTGGGCCAGAAGTATCTCGACCACTACACCGAGGAGATGGAATGGGTGGAGAAGTATGCCAATCGTATGCTCGACCTCGGCTGTGTGCCGCAGGTGAAGTTCTGCCAGGAGTGCAAGCTCGTCGAAGACCCCGTCGAGTACATCAAGGCCGATCTCAAGCTGCAGCGTGAGGGCGTGGAGGCTCTCTACCAGATGATGCCCACCCTGGCTTGCGACCCCACCACCTACGACATCACCAAGGCCTACCTGGCCGACGAGGAGGAGGACCTCTACTGGGACGAGGAACAGATGGACATGATTGAGAAGATCGGCGTCCAGAACTGGCTGGTGAAGCAGATGTAACGCCCTAAAACCTTACAACGATGAAAGAGAAAGTGCTAAAGGCCATGCGTGAGTTCGGCGCACCCGTCAACGCCGGCAAGATTGCAGAAATCACAGGCATCGACCGCAAGGAGGTCGACAAGGCTTTCGCCGAACTGAAGAAAGAGGGAGCCATCGTGTCGCCCGTCCGCTGCAAGTGGGAACCTGCCAAATAGCCTATGAGCGAGACAAAGTTTGACCTGGCCGCCTATATGAGCGACGGCATCCGCGAGTTCATGGCGGCGGCTTACCGAAACGTGCTTTCCAATCCCCGGGAGGCACGTTTCGTTCACCGTATGCGCCGTGTGGTGGAGAAATCGGCCAAAATACGGCGCGAGGTGCTGGAGAAGGATGGGCTGGCGGTGCCGCCGTTCCTCATCGCCAGCATCGCCACCACCTGCAACCTGCATTGCAAGGGTTGTTACGCCAGGAGCAACGGTATCGCCGAGGACAACGAGGCGCAGCAGAAAGCCACACTCACGCCAGAACAGTGGCGCGGCATCATGGCCGAAGCCGCTTCGTTGGGTGTCAACTTCACCCTGCTGGCGGGCGGCGAGCCGATGATGCGGCGCGATGTCATCGAAGCGGTGGCCTCGGTGAAGGAGATGATCTATCCGGTCTTCACCAACGGCACCCTTATCGGTCCCACCTACATCGACCTCATCAAGCGCAACCTCAACATCATCCCCGTCATCAGCATTGAAGGTACCGCCTTGGGCACCGACGAACGCCGTGGAAAGGGCGTGTTTGAGCGCGCCATGCTGTCGATGGATATGCTGAAGCAGGAGGACCTTATCTTCGGTGCCAGCATCACCGTCACCAGCGAGAACATGGAACTGGTCACCTCGCCGCAGTTCATCGAGTCGCTCCGGGCGAAACGCTGCCGCCTGCTCTTCTACATCGAATATGTGCCCACCGAGAAAGGCACCGAGCACCTGGCCCTCGACGACGAGCAGGTGGCCCGCATGGCCGTCACCGTGCTGCAGCGCCGCAACGAGTACAGCGACATCATTTTCTTCTCCTTCCCCGGCGACGAGAAAGCCACCGGCGGCTGCATCGCCTCGGGACGCGGCTTCTTCCACATCGGTCCCGACGGCTCGGCCGAGCCCTGTCCCTTCTCGCCCTTCAGCGACAGCAACGTGCTCGAGCTCGGTGTCAAGGGAGCCCTCCAGTCGCCCCTCTTCCGCGCCCTCCGCGACGCCAGCATCCTCGGCTGGGCGCACACCGGCGGCTGCACCCTCTACGAACACCGCGACGAAGTAGAGGCAATGGTGAATAAACTAAAGAACAATTAAATATGAATGCAGCAATCAGATACTACAGCAAGTTTGGTCATTCCAAACAGATGGCCGAGGCCATAGAGAATATTGTAGGCGCAAAGGCCGCCACCGTTGCCGAGCCGTTGAGCGAACCCGTCGACACGCTCTATCTTGGTGCGGGTGTCTTCCTTGGCAAAGTCAACGGCGCGGTCATGGACTTTATCGCATCGCTAACGCCCGACAAGGTAGGGCGGGTCGTCTGCTTCGGGTCGTGCGCCATCATCAATTCCCCCGTGCCGCAGATGCGCAAGGCGCTGGAGGCCCGCGGCATCACCGTCAGCCCCCAGGAGTTTACCTGCAAAGGCTCGATGGGTCCCGTCCATAGCGGCCATCCCGATGCACAAGACATCGATGCCTTCCACAAATTCATCCAATCGACAGTCAGCAATAGCTAACGACACACTCGCTCGGCAATTCGCATGGCAAGGAGGGCGACGGGGATGGTCAGCAGCAGGACGACGACCAGCATGGGGATGTTGTCGATGACGGGTATCATCAGCTGGTCATAGCCGGCGGGCATCTCCTCGACGGCAGCAGCCAGCGAGCCTTCGGTGTCGGTCCACCAATGGAGGGTGTAGGTGAAGAACGAGAAGGCGAAGGGCACGAAACTCCAGCGGATGCCCTTCCGCGAGTCGTACTTGCAGAGGAATCGGATAAGTTCGGCAATCGCCGTCAAGCCAATCATGCCGATGATGAACGGCATATCAGCTTCGCCCGCAATCAGGAAGAGGACAAAGATGAACCCGTTAAGTGCCGTCGCCACGCCGAAGCCACGGATAAGGGTCGCCGTGCGAAGATAGATAAACGCGGAGATGAACGGCAACAACGCACCGATGTAGGCATAGCATGCGGGGTGAATGGCACCACTGGCGGCACCCATAACGAACATGGCCAGATAAGCGACGGCCATCAGGAGAACTTTGAACGCTTTTTGTGTGTTTGTCAGTTTTTTATCCATAATTGTGTTGTTTTAAATTCTGCTGCAAAATTACTGCCGTTACAGCAACTCTGAAATAACCAAAAGTAGTGATTTTGCAGATTTGTCCTCTGTTGATTCGGAAATTGTTCGTACTTTTGCACCGTGAAATAGGAAGAGATATGTCTGCTATAATCATAGGAATACTGCTGCCTTTGGTGGGCACGATGCTGGGGTCGGCGTTTGTCTTTTTCATGAAAAAGGAGATTCCCGACCGGCTGCAGAAGACGCTGCTGGGCTTCGCCAGCGGCGTGATGGTGGCGGCCAGCGTCTGGTCGCTGCTGATACCCTCGATAGATATGGCAGGAGAGAGTGTGCTGTCTGCCGCCGTGGGTTTTCTGGCGGGCATGGGGTTCCTGTTGCTTATCGATGAGCTGACACCTCACCTGCACCTTGGGGCGCAGAAGGCCGAAGGACCACGTTCGAAACTCTCGCGCACCGCCATGCTGGCGCTCGCCGTCACCATCCACAACCTGCCCGAAGGTATGGCCGTGGGTGTGGTGTTTGCTGGCGAAGCGCAGGGGCTGACACTCAGCGCGGCATTGGCGGTGAGCATCGGCATCGCCATACAGAACATTCCCGAGGGAGCCATCATCTCGATGCCCATGCACGCCGAGGGCAACTCGCGCTGGCGTTCGTTCCTTATCGGCTCATTGAGCGGTGTGGTGGAGCCTGTCGGCTCGGTGGCCATCCTGCTGCTGGCTTCAGTATTGGGCATTGCATTGCCCTACCTGTTAGCTTTCGCCGCAGGTGCCATGATGTATGTGGTGGTCGAAGAGCTCATCCCCGAAACCGCCGAAGGTCGCCACACCAACCTCTCCACTATCGGTTTCGCCATCGGATTCGTGCTGATGATGGCGATGGATGTGCTGTTTGGGTAATGCTTCCAAGTCCCGAGTAAGGATAAAAGAAAAGAGCGCTGAAATTTCAGCGCTCTTTGTACCCCGGGAGGGACTTGAACCCTCACGCCCTTGCGAGCAGCAGATTTTGAGTCTACCGTGTCTACCATTCCACCACCAGGGCAGGTGTTTTTTTTCTGTCGAAAGCGGGTGCAAAAGTACGAACATTTTCACACATGGCAAAATTTTTTTTGTTAGTAGTATAAAAATGTGTATCTTTGCACTCGATTTCAGGAGCCTGAAAAAGAACCTAAAACAATATAAAGTACCTTAAATCAACATTGTAATGAACGACAAGCGTTCTGACAAAGTTTTCATTTTCGCCGGCCGCGCTACTCAGGATTTGGCACGCCGTGTGGCGGAAATCTATGGCATCCCTCTGGGAAATTCGACCGTTTTTCAGTATGCCGACGGTGAATTCCAGCCTTCGTACGAAGACACCATCCGTGGCGGTATCGTCTTCATCATCCAGTCGACCATCCCGCCGACGGACAACCTCTTTGAGTTGCTGATGATGATCGACGCTGCCAAGCGTGCTTCGGCGCAGAAGATTATCGCCGTGATACCTTACTACGGCTTCGCCCGTCAGGACCGCAAAGACAAGCCCCACGTGCCCATAGCATCGAAGCTCATCGCCGACATGCTCAGCGTCGCGGGCGTCGACCGTGTCATTACGATGGACCTCCATGCCGACCAGATTCAGGGCTTCTTCAACATTCCCGTCGACCACCTCTACGGCTCGAGCCTCTTCATGCCGTATATCCGTGAGAAATTCGACATTGAGGATGTGATGTTCGCCAGCCCCGACATGGGTGGCAGCAAGCGTGCCGGCACCTACGCCAAGACGCTCAACAACAGCTTCGTTATCTGCTACAAGCACCGTAACAAGCCCAATGAAATTGGCGAGATGCGCCTCATCGGCGACGTCGAGGGCAAGCATGTCATCCTGTTAGACGACATCATCGACACCGGCTCGACCATCTGCAAGGCCGCCGCTATCATCAAGCAGAGCGGCGCCAAGAGTGTCCGTGCCATGATTACGCACCCCGTGCTCAGCGGTCAGGCCACCGAGAAGGTCGAGGCTTCTGAACTCGAGGAGCTGGTGGTGGCAGACACCATCCCGCTGAAGCGCGAGAGCAGCAAGATCCACGTGCTCAGCTGCGACTGGCTGCTGGCCGAGGCCATCCGCCGCGTGGTTAACTACGAGAGTCTCGACAACCTCTACGAGACCACTCTGCACCACAAAGGTGTGATTAAGAGAATGAATGAATAATTTTGAGTAGTTAAGTAGACAGTAGGTAAGTAGTTAAGCCAATAGTATTAGTTGACTACACCTATACAAATAATTATTTACAAACCATCAAAAAAACAAACACAATGAGAGTAGTATCAATGAGCGGTTCTCTTCGCGAGAACGTAGGGAAAAAGGATGCTAAGGCTCTGCGTCGCGACGCCAAAGTGCCTTGCGTGATGTACGGCAAAGGTGAGCAGATTCTGTTCTGCGTTGACCAGACGGCTTTCCAGCGTATTCTGTTCAACCCCGAGCCCTGCTTCGTCAGCATCGACATCAATGGCACCAAGCACAGCGCCATGCTGAAGGACATCGACTTCCACCCTGTGACCGAGATCGTCTACCATGCCGATTTCTATGAACTGACCGACGACAAGCCCGTCGTGATGTCCATCCCCGTGCACACCATCGGCACCAGCAAGGGTGTCATGAAGGGCGGCAAGTTGGCTTACAAGCAGAAACGCCTCAACGTGAAGGCTCTGCCTGCCAACATGCCCAGCGAAGTGCTCCTCGACATCACCAACCTCGATGTCAACCAGCGCATCCGCGTGCAGGACATCGCCTGTGAGAACTACACCATCCTCAACCCGAAGAGCGCTGAGGTGGTCAACGTCCTCAGCACCCGTGCCAGTGCCACTGCTGGCGAGGGTGAAGGTGAGGCTGCCGCCGAGTAATAGCGATGATACAATGAAACGACGAGCGGGGCAACCACTGGTTGCCCCGCTTCTTTTGTTGTGTTTCGCGGAGAGACAGGGATTCGAACCCTGGGACCAGCAAGCTGGTCAACGGTTTTCGAGACCGCCCCGATCGACCACTCCGGCATCTCTCCGAATTGAATGTTGTCAAGCCTCCCTAGGCTCAAAAACGGGTGCAAAAGTACTACTTTTTGGCGATATGGCAAAACTATTTTTTAGTTGACAGCTGGCAGTTGGCAGTTGACAGTTGATTGTCAGTGTATTTGTTGGATGAAAAAAATAATTCTGAATTCTTATTTTTTGATTTCAATGCGGGTGTTGTCGGCCGCCAGGAAGCTGTTTTCGAACTCTGCACGTGCCTGGCTGATGAGGGGCTCGTCTTCGCGGTAGCGTGCGCTGATGTGCGTCAGGAGGAGCTGTTTGGCTCCAGCCAGCCGTGCCAGCCGTCCCGCCTGTCCGGCGGTGAGGTGCTTGCGCTCGGCGGCCAGATGCTCGAACTCATTGCTGAAGGTGCACTCCAGACAGAGCAGGTCGACGCCGCACAGATGTTCCACCAGCCGCTCGTCATAGGCGGTGTCGCAGCAGTAGGCGTAGCTCAAAGGCTGGCGGTCGTTGTGGGGCACCTCGGTGATGCGGAAGCCGTAGTCGGGCACCGAGTGGTCGAGCGGGAATGCGTCGATGGTGCAGCGTTTGTGCTCAAAGATGCGCTGCTCGCCTTCGGTGAAGTCCATCTCATACCATTCGATGGGGAAGCCCACATGGTTGCCTGTGAGTTCGAAGGTGGTCTCTATCACCTGACGGGCGCCTCGGGGTGCCGCAATGAAGACGGGCTCGGTGCGTCCGCAGAGGTGCATGGTGGAGAGCAGGCCCGGCAGCCCGAAGAAGTGGTCGCCGTGGAGGTGCGAGATGATGATGGTGGAGAGCGACTGCAGCTTCAGGTGGTTGTAGCGTATGCGGTCCTGCGTGGCTTCGGCGCAGTCGATGAGCAGCCTGAAGCCCCCGATGTTGAGTACCTGTGCCGAACAGCGCCGTGCACCGATGGGCAGCGCGGCTCCTGAGCCTAGTATGGTGACGAACATATTCATGTTTGGGAGTCGGTGAGTCTTTAAGTCAGTAAGTCTTTGTGTCGGTGAGTTTATGAGCGTTTCAGTGAGGAAATCCAGAGTAGCAGGAAGGTGATGAGGCCGTTGAGGAGGAGTATTTCAAAGCCAAAGTGGTAGCCGAACCACTGGAAGCTGTTGAGCTTGAGAATGTAGCATATCACGGGTGAGGCAACGGCGATGAAAGGCACCCAGCGGTCGCGGGCGCGACGGCGGGTGAAAAGGCCGAAGGCGTAGAGACCCAGCAGGGGACCGTAGGTGAAGCCGGCTACATCGAAGACGGTGTCGATGAGCGATTGGCGGTGGAAGGGGCGGAAGGCGATGATGACGAGCAGGTAGAGCAGCGCGAAGGCGACATGAACCCAACGGCGAGTTCGGAGTTCGAATTTTGGAGTTCGGAGTTTTTTTGTGCGGCAACCAACTCCGCTCTCCGAACTCCGCTCTCCAAACTTGAGAAAGTTATAACAGAAGGTGGTGGTGAGGGCCGTGAGGGTGCCGTCGGCGCTGCTGTAGCCCGCCGCCACCATGCCGAGCACGAAGCAGATGGCTGTGAAGCCGCTGAGCGAGAAGGCTATGGAGGGGAATATCTTGTCGGGTACCACGGCGCCGGCCTCGTTCACGGGCAGCGCGAAGCCCGTCTGTTCAGCGTAGAGCAGCAGCGCCGAGCCGAGGCAGAGGAAGAGTATGTTCACCACGATGAAGAGCATCGAGGAGGTCATGACGTTCTTCTGTGCATCGCGCAGGCTCTTGCAGGTGAGGTTCTTTTGCATCATGTCCTGGTCGAGGCCCGTCATGGTGATGGTGATGAACATGCCGCTGAGAATCTGCTTCCAGTAGTATTTAGGTGCCGTGGGGTCGGTCTCCCACATGCGTGTGTAACCTTTCTCCGACGATGCTTTCAGTAGGTCGCCGATGCCCATGTCGAGGTTGTTCATGATGGCCACCACCGTGGCGCCTGCCGCCAGCAGCAGGAAGGTGGTCTGCAGCGTGTCGGTCCAGACGACAGTCTTGATGCCGCCGCGGAAGGTGTAAAGCAGTATGATGGCGATGAATACCACGGCGGGCACCCAGAAGGGGAGCCCCCAGGCACGGAAGACGAACTCGTAGAGCACGAAGACCACAAGGTACATCCTGAGTGCCGAGCCCAGCAGACGGCTGAGGATGAAGAACAGCGCGCCGGTCTTCTCGCTGGCGATGCCGAAACGTTGTTCGAGGTAGGTGTAGATGGAGGTGAGGTTGAGCTTGTAGTACAGAGGCAGCAGCACCAGTGCTATCGCCGCATAGCCCAGCACGTAGCCAAAGACCAGGGGCATATAGGTCCAGGCTCCGCCGTAGACGCCGCCTGGCACCGACATGAAGGTGACGCCCGAAAGCGATGCCCCTATCATGCCGTAGGCTACCACGAACCACGGCGACCGACGGCCGGCGCGGAAGAAGGCCTCGTTGCCCTTGGCGCCACGCCGCCCAGTGAGCCACATGACGAGAAACAACAGCGCTGTGTATACCGCAAAACACACAAGTATAGTTAGTTCCATCGGAAAGATGCTAGTTTGTACGCCTGCAAAATTACGAAAAAAATCCCACTGAAACCCGAAAAAGCATTTTTGTGCTTTTTGAGGCGAAAAAAGGTCGCTCGTTTTTTTTATTTGCAGGAGTGCCAATTATTTTGTAATTTTGCACCGAATTGTCTGTAATAGTATAATGTATAACAAATTGTAAATATGAATCTACCCAAACTACACTCTATCACGAAGAAGATACTTGTGGCGTTGTTGGGCGGTTTTCTGCTCATCTTCCTGTTGTTCCATGCCACAGCCAACCTCTTCATCCTGCGCCACGACGGCGGCGCCTGGTATGGTGCTTTCTGCCACTTTATGGGCACCAACTGGCTTGTCAAGGCTTTCGAGATTGTCCTGTTGGGCGCCATAGCGCTACATATCCTGCTGACGCTGTGGTTGGCACTGACCAACCGGCTGGCGCGCCCTGTGCGCTACCGTCAGGCTCAGAAGAGCACCACCCACACCACCTCAAAGCTGATGGTGTGGACGGGCATCCTTATCTTTGTCTGCCTGGCCTTCCATTTCTACGATTTCTACCTCGTCAAACTCGGCGTGGTGAAGGGCGAATATATGGTGAAGACCGAGAAACTGCAGAGCGAAGAGATGATGAATCTGGTGCAATTCTCCCAGCAGATGGGTATGAGTCCCGAAGACATTGTCAATGAGATGGAGGCCAACGCTATGGAGTACGGAGAAAGCGACGAGGAGATGAGAGATTACATCGACGGTCTGCGTGGCCAGCTGGTGGTTCTCGACATTGTGCAGCGGGCCCAGATGGAGGGTGATATCACAGAAGATATGCAGTGGATACGTCATCTCACCTATGAGGAGCGCCAGACGCTGAAGAAGGTGCTTCCCGAGAGCAAGCCCGAGCCCGACTTCTACTACATGGCGCGTGAGAAGTTCCAGGTGTGGCACATCGTGTTGGGCTATCTGGTATTTTTTGTCATCGTATTCCTGCACATGCGCCATGCTTTCCCGTCGGCCTTCCAGACGCTGGGTTTGAACAATTATAAATACAACAACATCATCGAGGTTCTTGGCCGTCTCTATGCCTGGGTCGTCTGCCTGATGTTCGCCGTGGTGCCGATACTCGTTTACTTTGGCCTTTAATCCTTAAATCTTAAACCGATGAAATTAGACTCCAAGATACCCGAAGGTCCGCTCAGTCAGAAATGGACCAATTATAAAGCCGCGCAGAAGCTGGTGAACCCTGCCAACAAGCGCAAGCTCGACATCATCGTGGTGGGTACTGGCCTAGCCGGTGCCTCGGCCGCCGCCTCTCTCGGCGCACTGGGATTCCATGTCGACATCTTCTGCATCCAGGATTCGCCGCGCCGCGCCCACTCCATCGCCGCCCAGGGCGGTATCAACGCCGCCAAGAACTACCAGAACGACGGCGACAGCGTGGAGCGTCTCTTCAAGGACACCATCAAGGGTGGCGATTACCGTGCCCGCGAGGCCAACGTCTACCGCTTGGCCGAGGTCAGCGGCGACATCATCGACCAGTGTGTCGCCCAGGGCGTTCCCTTCGCCCGCGACTACAGCGGTCTGCTCGACAACCGCTCCTTCGGCGGTGCACAGGTTTCTAGAACCTTCTACGCCCGCGGCCAGACCGGTCAGCAACTGCTGCTGGGTGCCTACGGCGCCTTAAGTCGCGAGATAGCCCGCGGCACCGTGGTGCTGCACGAGCGTCATGAGATGATGGATCTCGTCATCAAGGACGGTCGTGCCAGAGGCATTATTGTTAGAAACCTCGTCACTGGCGAGCTGGAGCGCTACGCCGCCCATGCTGTGGTGGTGGCCACCGGCGGCTACGGCAACGTCTACTACCTCTCGACCAACGCTATGAACAGCAACGGCTCCGCCGCGTGGGTCTGCCACCGTCGCGGCGCCGCCTTCGCAAACCCCTGCTACGTGCAGATACACCCCACCTGCATCCCCGTGCACGGCGACTACCAGTCGAAGCTCACGCTGATGAGCGAGAGCTTGCGTAATGACGGACGCATCTGGGTGCCCAAGAAGAAAGAGGACTCAGAGGCTATCCGTGCCGGCAAGCTGCGTCCCATTGATATCCCCGAGGAAGACCGTGATTATTACCTTGAACGCCGCTATCCCGCCTTCGGCAACCTGGTGCCACGCGATGTTGCCAGCCGTGCCGCCAAGGAGCGCTGCGACGCCGGCTACGGCGTAGGCCCCACAGGATTGGCCGTATACCTTGACTTCGCCGACGCCATCAAGCGTCTGGGACGCGACGTGGTGGAGCAGAAGTACGGCAACCTTTTCCAGATGTACCAGAAGATTGTTGACACCGACCCCTATGAGGAGCCGATGATGATTTATCCCGCTGTACACTACACCATGGGAGGCCTGTGGGTCGACTATGAACTGCAGACCACCATCCCTGGCCTCTTCGCCGCCGGCGAGGCCAACTTCAGCGACCACGGCGCCAACCGCCTCGGCGCCTCGGCGCTCATGCAGGGACTGGCCGACGGCTACTTCGTGCTGCCCTACACGTTGCAGAATTACCTGGCCGACCAGATATACGTGGGCAAAATCAAGGCCGAAGGCCCCGAGTTCGACGAGGCCGAAGCCAACGTCCGGGCTCGCATGGAGAGCCTGATGACGATACAGGGTGAGCACTCCGTCGACCACTACCACAAGGCTTTGGGCCGCATCATGTGGGAGTACTGCGGAATGGCCCGTTCGAAGGAGAGTCTGGCCACCGCCGCCGAGAAGATTGTCGAGTTGGAGGCAGATTTCTACCAGCACCTCTATATTCCCGGCAAGGCGCTGGAGATGAACCCCGAGTTGGAGAAGGCCTACCGTCTAGAGGATTACTTCGAGCTGGCTCGCCTCATCGTGGCCGATGCCACACAGCGAGAGGAGAGTTGCGGCGGCCACTTCCGCATCGAGCACCAGACCGAGGACGGCGAGACCCTCCGCGACGACGACAACTTCATGTTTGTCGCTGCCTGGGAGTACCAAGGTCACGACCAGCCCGAGGTGATGCATAAGGAAGAGCTCAACTACGAGCACATTCAGATTGTGAAACGTAATTACAAGTAAGCCATGAAATTCACACTACATATCTGGCGTCAGGAGAACGCCCGCGCCAAAGGCCATTTCGAGACCTATGAGATTGACAACATCTCGGCCGACTGCTCGTTTCTCGAGATGCTCGACCAGCTCAACGAGAAGCTCATCAACGACAAGATAGCGCACCCTGTTTGCTTCGACAACGACTGTCGCGAGGGTATCTGCGGCATGTGCGGCCTTTATATCAACGGTCGTCCCCATGGCAACGACGACGGCGTGACCACCTGTCAGCTCCACATGCGCCGTTTTCATGACGGCGACGAGATATGGGTCGAGCCATGGCGTGCCAAGGCGTTCCCCATCATCAAGGATTTGGTGGTCGACCGTACGGCTTTCGACAAGATTATACAGGCTGGTGGTTATATCAGCGTCACCACTGGCGGTGTGCCCGACGCCAACAATATCCTTGTGCCGAAGCATGTGGCCGACCAGGCCATGGATGCCGCCCAGTGTATCGGTTGCGGTGCCTGTGTGGCAGCCTGCAAGAATGCCAGTGCCATGCTCTTTGTCGGTGCCAAGGTGAGCCATCTCAACCTGTTACCGCAGGGCGAGCCCGAGGCACTGGACCGTGCCCGCAACATGATTGTCAAGATGGACGAGCTGGGCTTCGGCGGCTGCACCAACACCTATGCCTGTGAGGCAGAGTGCCCCAAGCAAATCAAGCGGCAGAATATTGCACGTCTGAACAGAAACTGGATTGGTCAGGCTTTCGGGCGAGACCGCCGCGAATAAAAGAAGAGGGGGCCCGCGCTTTGCGTGGGCCCCCTCTGTTTATAAGCTATCAGCCTAAGGCTTCTATCTGCGCCTTGAGGGCGGCAATCTTGGTCTCGGCGTCGCGCTGCTTGTTGCGCTCCTTTTCGATGACGGCTGCCGGGGCGCCGTTGACGAACTTCTCGTTCGAGAGTTTCTTCAGCACGCTGTTGAGGAATCCCTCGGCGTACTTCAGTTCCTCTTGCAGTTTCTTCAGTTCCTCGTCCTTGTTGACGTTCTCTGGCATGGGTACGAAGCACTCCATGGTGCCCACCATGAACGATAGGGCGCCGGCGGGCTTCTCGGTCACTTCGTGAATGGCGCTGACATTGGCCAGCTTGCGCACGATGCCGTCGAAGCGGGCGAAACGGTAGCGGTCGTCGGCGGCGATGAACGAGACCTCCAGTGCCTCTTTGGGCGAGAGGTTGCGGGTGTTGCGTATGTTGCGCACGCCGGCGATGACCTCGCGGGCGGTGTCGAACTCGTCGAGCATCCGCTGGTCGAAGAAGACACTGGTGGGCATGTGCTGGTTCATAATGCTGTAGTTGGCATTGATGAAGGCAGCCTTCTCGTCGTCCTTGCCGATGGTTTGCAGTGCATGCCATATCTCTTCGGTGACAAAGGGCATGAAGGGGTGCAGGATGAGCATCAGACGGGAGAAGATGCTGATGGTGGCGTCGTAGGTCTCACGGTCGATGGGGGTACCGTAGGCGGGCTTGACCATCTCGAGGTACCACGAGCAGAAGTCGTCCCAGGCGAGTTTGTAGCTGGCCATGAGGGCTTCGCTGAGGCGGTACTGGTCGAAGTCTTTCTCAATTTCCTCGAGCACCTGTGCCATGCGCTGCTCCATCCACTGGACGGCAACTTCGTTGTTTCCAGAATTTTCGGATTCTCCAGAGACCTGCCAGCCGCTGACCAGTCGCAGGGCGTTCCATAGCTTGTTGCTGAAGTTGCGGCCTTGCTCACAAATGTTTTCGTCGAAGGGAAGGTCGTTGCCGGCAGGGGCGGTGAGGAGCATGCCCATGCGAACGCCGTCGGCGCCGTATTTCTCGATGAGTTCGATGGGATCGGGGCTATTGCCGAGGCTCTTGCTCATCTTGCGGCCCAGTTTGTCGCGCACGATACCGGTGAAGTAGACGTTGTGGAAGGGAACATCATTACGGTATTCTTCGCCTGCCATAATCATGCGGGCCACCCAGAAGAAGATGATGTCGGGAGCGGTGATAAGGTCGGCAGTGGGGTAGTAGTATTTAATCTCGTCGTTGTCGGGATGTCGGATTCCGTCAAAGAGGGAGATGGGCCAGAGCCAGGAGCTGAACCAGGTGTCGAGCACATCTTCGTCCTGGCGCAATTCGCCGGTATAGCTGTACTTCTCGGTGGCAATCTTCTTGGCTTCGTCGGCATTGAGTGCCACGATGGTCTCCACGCGGCCGTTCACCTCAAGGTACCATGCCGGGATGCGGTGTCCCCACCATAGCTGGCGGCTGATGCACCAGTCCTTGATATTCTCCAGCCAATGGCGGTAGGTGTTCTTGAACTTGGCGGGGTGGAAGCGGATGGTGTCGTTCTCCACCACCTCGAGGGCTCGCTTGGCCATGTCGTCCATCTTGAGGAACCACTGGGCACTGAGCTTGGGCTCGATGACAGCGTCGGTGCGTTCTGAGTGACCCACCTTGTTGGTGTAGTCTTCGGTCTTTTCGACGAGGCCGGCCTCCTCAAGGTCTTTCATGATGGCCTTGCGGCAGGCGAAGCGGTCCATGCCGCAGTACTTGCCGCCGTGCTCATTGAGGGTGCCGTTGTCGTTGAAGATATCGATGCTCTCAAGGCCGTATTTCATGCCGAGGTTGTAGTCGTTGATGTCGTGGGCCGGCGTGATTTTCAGGGCACCGGTACCGAACTCGCGGTCGACATAATCGTCCATGATGATGGGCACCACACGGCCCACGCCGGGCACGATGACACGCTTGCCCTTGAGCCACTGGTAGCGCTCGTCCTCGGGATGCACACAGACGGCGGTGTCACCCATGATGGTCTCGGGACGCGTGGTGGCGACGATGATATACTTGTCCTCGCCCTCCACATAGTAGCGGAGGTAGAATAGTTTTCCGTGGCTTTCCTTATAGATGACCTCTTCGTCGCTGACAGCGGTGAGGGCCTGGGGATCCCAGTTGACCATGCGCACGCCGCGGTAGATGAGTCCTTTGTTGTATAGGTCGACGAATACGCGGATGACGCTCTCGTAGCGCACCTCGTCCATGGTAAAGGAGGTGCGATCCCAGTCGCAGCTGGCTCCAAGCTTGCGGAGCTGCTTGAGGATGATGCCGCCGTATTTCTCTTTCCACTCCCAAGCGTACTTGAGATACTCGTCGCGTGTGAGATCGCGCTTGTTGATGCCGCGTTCGGCAAGCATTTTGACGACCTTGGCTTCGGTCGAGATGGAGGCGTGGTCGGTACCGGGCACCCAGCAGGCGTTCTTGCCCTGCATGCGAGCGCGGCGCACTAGCACATCTTGAATGGTGTTGTTGAGCATATGACCCATGTGCAGCACACCGGTCACGTTGGGCGGCGGGATGACGATGGTGTAGGGCACACGGTGGTCGGGTTCCGAGTGGAAGAGTTTCTTGTCAAGCCAGAACTGATACCATTTCTCCTCGATTTGCCGAGGGTCGTATTTCGATGCTATTTCCATAATAATTAGATGTGTATAATATTGCTTTTCTCGGCGGTCTTGCTAGATTTGAGCGGGATGGAGAAGCCTGCACCGAAGTTGAGACCGTTGAGCTGTTTGAAGCGGGGGACGATTTCATAGCCCACGAAGAAGTTGAGCATATAGACATTCACCGCCAGCGACGGGGCAAAGGTGAAGTAGGTTTTGGTCTTGGAATCCATACCTGAGGCAGTCTGGGTGTAGTGTTTCATGAAGTCCATGCCCATGTTCACAAAAGGACGGAAGGTAACGGCGCCCCATCCGGTGACGCCTTCATCGATGGAGTATCCAACCCAACCAAAACGCAGCGACCAGGTCGATTGGTAGTAGTCGGTCGTGGTTTCGAGGTATCTTGTCTCTCCGTCGCTAAAACCAAACGACATAAATGAACCACCTGCCAAGCCGAAGCCGTAGGGATAGCCAGGCTGGTAGGTGTAGGCAAGCATCTTGTCCCAGTTGTAGTGGATGTTAAAGACATTGTCTTCTTGAGCAATTGAAGTGGCCAGCACTGAAAGCATGGCAACCAATAATAGACTTTTCTTCATGTTTTGTAATATTTGTTTTATTTTTTATATTCTTGAAAAAGGGTGTTTGCGCCAGTAGAGGATGAGCAGAAGACCGATGAGCATACCGCCGAGGTGGGCGAAGTGGGCGATGCCGTCATAGCTGCGGAAGATACCCTCGAAGAGCTCGATGGCAATCATGCCGATGATGAACCACTTGGTCTTGATGGGCACTAGGAAATAGAGATAGATGTACTCGTTGGGCCACATCATGCCGAAAGCCAGCAACAATGCGTATACAGCTCCCGAGGCACCCACGCTGAGATGCACTCCCGGCACCAGAAGGTTCAGCAGTCCTGCGCCGATGCCGCATATGAGGTAGTAGAACAGGAAGCGTCGTGTGCCCCAATAGCGCTCCAATACGGCACCGAACATCCATAAGGTGAACATGTTGAAGAATAAGTGGTCAAACGAGCCGTGCATAAACATATAGGTCAACGGCTGCCATATACGGAACATGCCGCTTGACGGCGTCCAGATGCCCAGCCAGTAGTTGAGGTCAATGATCTGTTGTTTGGCCAGCACGTAATATGCCAGGTAGCAGATGGTGTTGATTATAAGCAAGTGCTTGACAGCGGTGGGCAATATGCGGAATCCCTGTGGTTGGTATTGTGCCATGTTATTTCAGTAGTTCTTCTGGTTTGACGATGGTGATTATTTTCTTTCCCGAGGGCGATACTTCGGCCAAGGGGCAGGCGAAGAGGTCGGCTACCAACTGCTGCATCTGTTCCTGGCTCAGAGGGGTGCCGGCACGCACGGCCATCTGACGTGCCAGCGAGGCGCAGAGACTCTCGCTACGATTGTTGTATTTTTGCATAGTGGAGCCCTTGTAGTCGCAGAGCAGTTTTTCCAGCAGCGCCTGCAGGTCGTCCTCCTTGAGGTCAGCAGGGGTGGCGGTGATTACGAAGGTGGTCTGGTTCAGTGGAGAGAGCTCGAAGCCATACTGCTTGATGTCGGGTAGCAGTTCACCCAGCATCTCGGCGTCGGCGGCCGAGAAGGTGCAGTTGACGGGAAAGAGGAGGGTTTGAGAGTTCGGAGTTGAGAGTTGAGAGTTGAGAGTTGAGAGCTTGTCGTAGAGAATGCGTTCATGGGCGCGATGCTGGTCAATAACAGCCAGGCCTGACGCAAGGGGCGTAACGATATAGCGTCCTTGTACCTGCAAGCAGGAGCCCGTGGTAGCCGCTGGCTTCTCGGGTTTTGCCAGAGGCTCTAGAATATCCAGATTGTCTGGATTGTCTATATTGTCTAGTTTCTCGGGCTTCTCCAGCTTCATATGTGTCTGGCTTCCGCTGGCGCGGAAGGGATTGTAGTTGGGATTATAGCTGATGCGTGGCTGTGAGGGCACGTAGTCTTTGGGCGCTGGCGGCAGGTTGAACTCCTCCGGGGTGTCGAAGCTGAGTTCTGTGGCCAGGCTGAATTGTCCGAGGGCGCGCTTTACGGCCGACCTCAGGATGGCGAACAGCGCGTGCTCGTCAACGAACTTCACCTCGGTCTTGGTGGGATGTATGTTGATGTCTATCTTCGATGGGTCGACGGTTAGACCGATGAAATAGCTGGGGTAGGAGCGTTCGGGCAGCAGGTCGCCATAGGCACGTTCCACGGCGGTGCTGAGGCCTGGGTGTTTGATATAGCGGCCGTTGACAAAGAGATACTGTTCGCCACGCCGTGAACGGCTGAACTCGGGGCGGCTGACGAAGCCGCGTATCTTCACCAGGTCGGTCTGCTCCTCGACGCTGAACATACGTTCTTTATAGGCGTTGCCGTAAAGACCTGCGATACGTTGCAGCAGGGTGCCCGCCTTGAGGTCGTAGACCAGTTTGCCGTTGCTGGTGAGGGTGAAGCCTAGGTCGTAGTGTATCAGCGTGACACGGCGGAACACTTCCTCGATGTGGCTGAACTCCACACTGTCTTTCTTCAGGAAGTTGCGTCGTGCAGGGATATTGAAGAAGAGGTTCTTGACCGAGAGCGAGGTGCCGGCAGGGCATACCGTGGGTTGTTGGTCGACGATGTGAGAACCTTCTATCGTCACTTGTGTGCCCAATTCGCTGTCGTGTTGCCGTGTGCGCAGCTCCACCTGTGCGATGGCTGCTATCGAGGCCAGTGCCTCGCCGCGAAAGCCCATGGTGTGGATGGCAAAGAGGTCATCGGCCTTGTGTATCTTGCTGGTGGCATGACGTTCAAAGCAGAGGCGGGCGTCGCTATCGCTCATGCCGCTACCGTTGTCTATCACCTGTATCAACGTACGCCCGGCATCTTTCACCACCAGGTCAATCTGTGTGGCGCCGGCATCCATCGAGTTCTCCAGCATTTCTTTGACGGCTCCGGCGGGACGGTCCACCACCTCGCCGGCCGCTATCTGGTTGGCTACACTGTCGGGCAATATGTTGATAATATCCACTTCTAAGTGTTTATTTAGTGTTTAGTGTTCTTTTCGTAGTTATCCAGGAACTGCAGCAGGCTCTTGATGGGCAGCACCTTGTTCATGATGATGTCGCGGCGCCAGTCGAGGATAATCATTGTTGGGGCGCCGTGTACGTTGTAGGCCTCCTGGTAGTCTATATTGACATTGGGGCCACCAACATTTATCCAGCGGAAGTCGTGTTCCTTGACGTATTTTTTCCACTTCTCAACATCGCTGTCGTAGCCCACGGCATAGACCTCGAAGCGTCGGTCGGGGGCTGTCAGCGAATCGTAGAGTGTTTTCAGTTCGGCACTCTGTTCCTGGCAGTGGTGACAGTCGGGGTCCCAGAACCAGAGGATGACATAGCGCGCCGGCTGGCGATGCGACGAGTGCCAGTGTTCTGGAGCGTCAATCTGTGTTGTGTCGAGCATCCACAACTCCTGTCCATGGGCGCCGATGATGCTCTTGCTGATGCGGTTATAGTTCTGTCGTGCCAGATAGAGTTCGCTTTCGCGCATCCACGGACAGCGTCCTTTGAGGATGTAATTACTAGCGATATGACACCACACGGCGTCCCAGCCGATGTTGCGTGTGGAGCGGTAGTATCGGGGCTCGATGAACTGCAACACATAACGTGTCATGGCGGTGTCGTCGCCAATGCGGGCCATCAGTCGGTCAAGCTCTTTGATAATGGTGTCGGCATCGGCACGGTAGAGCAGTCCGAAGAAGTAGTAGTTCATCTTGTTGAACAACTGCGGACTATAAAGCAACTCCGAATTCCGAATTCCGAATTCCGAATTAAACAGCGGGTCCCAGTAATGGGTGCGGTAGTAGTAGGGCTTGTCTGTGATGCTGTCGGGCACTTCTGCAGGCTCGCAGCTGTTTTCAAGCTGCAGATAGAGGTTGTCTTTGCCGATGCGCTCAACTTGCTCTATATAGGCTGCCATGCGTTCGGACAAGGCTGTCAAGGCTTCCTGGTTACCTGCCTTGCGCAGACTGTCGGCCTCGCGACGGGCCTCCTGATCGGTGGCCCTGTATTTGAACATCAGTTGGTTGGCTTTGCTGCCCTTTACCTTGATGCTGGTTGCCGTCATCTTGGCGTCACCGCTGAGAGTGAACGAACGGCTGTCGTCGACCAGGAAGTCGGTGAGCACTGTCTTGCGGTCCTGTCGCACCAGGGCATAGATGCCTCGTGGCCATGTACGCTTGCCACGGAAGATATATCCTTTGGCGCTGTAGCGTGTTGAGTCGAGGAGCTGCACCTCGTCACGGTAGTGGCGTCCGATGTACAGCGTGGTGTCCTCCAGCTCTGCAGGCTGGAACGAGAAACTGTACTGCTGCGCCGAAATCGTGCAGCAGTACAGTAGAAGTGTCAATATGAACAGTGTGCGTCTCATCTCTTACCAGAGCACCACACGTTTCTCGGGGGCGAGCCACATGCCGTCGCCTTCCTTGATGCCGAAGGCGTCGATGAACTCCGTCACTTGCGGCAGGGCCACGTTGACGCGGTTGCGGCCCAGCGAGTGCACATCCATCTGGGTGAGCTGCAGGGCAGCGGCGGGACGGATGTTCGAAGCCCACACAGCGGCGTAGGCCAGGAAGAAGCGCTGCTCGGGGGTGAAGCCGTCCATCTGCTCCTTGTTGACCTGCTTCTTGGCCATGGCGTTCTGCATGGCGAGGTAGCTCACGTGGAGACCGCCGTTGTCGGCGATGTTCTCACCGAGGGTCAGCTCACCATTGCCGTGCATCAGACCGAGCTCGGGGTCGTCGAGGGCGATGCAGTTGTTGAAGGCCTCGATGAGGGTCTGCTTGTTGGCGTCAAAGTTCTTGGCGTCATCTTCAGTCCACCAGTCGTTCAGGTTGCCGTTCTCGTCATATTGACGGCCCTGGTCATCGAAGCCGTGGGTCAGTTCGTGGCCGATGACCACGCCGATGGCACCGTAGTTGGCGGCCTCGTCAGCCTCCATGTTGAAGAACGGCGGCTGCAGGATGGCGGCGGGGAAGCAAATCTCGTTGGTGGTGGGGTTGTAGTAGGCGTTGACAGTCTGCGGAGTCATCAGCCACTCGTCCTTGTCGACGGGCTTGTTGATCTTGCTGAACATATAGTCCATGTCGAATATGTTGCTGCGCACAATGTTGGCCAGATAGCTGTCGTCCTTGATTTCAAGACCGCTGTAGTCGCGCCATTTGTTGGGATAACCAATCTTGACATAGATGGTGGAAAGTTTCTTGTGAGCGTTGGCCTTGGTGGCGTCGGTCATCCATTCAGCCATGTCGATGCGTTGGCCGAGGGCGGTGATGAGGTTCTGCACGAGGGTCTCCATGCGGGTCTTGGCCTCGGCGGGGAAATATTTCTCGACATAGAGCTGGCCGAGGGCCTCGCCCATGGCGCCTTCAACGGTCGAGGTGACGCGTTTCCAACGGGGACGGTTCTGCTCACGGCCGCTGAGCAGCTTGCCGTAGAACTCAAAGTTGGTGTTGATAAAGTCATCGCTCAGGTAGCTGGCGAAAGCGTTGATGATCTGCCAGGCATAGTAGGCCTTGAGGGTCTCGACGTCGGTGTCGGTCAGCACTTTGTTGACTTCAGCAAAGTAGTTGGGTTGGGCGATGTTGAAGCTCTTCATGCCATCGAGGATACCCATGGTCTGGAAGTAGCCTTTCCAGTCGATGTTGGGGGCGAAGGCGGCAGCCTCTTCCACGGTGTAGCGGTTGAAGGTGGCCTGCGGGTCACGGTTCTGGAGCTTGGTGTTCATGGCTTTGGCCAGACGGGTCTCGAAAGTCATGACGGTCTGAGCCAGTTTGTCGGCTCTCTTGCCGCTCATCTTGTCATAGCCAGCCATGGCAAACTCTTTGGTCATCAAGGCGACGTAGCCGGCGCGGATGTTCTTGTTGTTGCCCTCGTCAAGGAGGTAGTAGTCGCGGTCGCCGAGACCGAGGCCACTCTGGTAGGCCCAAGCGATGCACATGTTGGCATCGTCCTTGTCGGCCTCACCGAAAATACCGAACAGCACAGGGACACCCATGTGGTGTAACTTGAGCAGGGCGTTCCAGACTTCGGCGTTGGTCTTGATGGCATTGACTTCCTCAAGGTAGGGCATCAGCGGGGCGGCACCCTGCTCCTGCAGACGGACGCTGTCCATGCCGATGTTGTAGAGCATGGCAATCTTGTCGGCCAGCGAGCCAGCCTCGTTCTCATTCTTGCTGACGGAGTCGATGATGTCATTGACATTCTTCAGCGCGTTCTCGGCCAGCACGTCGAAGGCACCGTAGCGCGAATGCTCGGCGTCGAGGGGGTTGTTAGCCATCCAGCCGCCGCAGGCGTACTGGTAGAAATCGTCCTCCAGACGGACGGTGGTGTCAAAGTTGTCCAAATTGATGCCCGACGTGAGCTGGGCCTTGTGCTGACAACCGGTAGCGATAACTGCCATAGTAGCAATGCTTAAAAGGGTTTTCTTCATGTTATTTTGTTATTAATAATTGTTTCCAAAACAAAATGCAAAGATACGAAAGTTTCTTAAACCGAGCGAAAAGAAAATCAGTTTTTCTTTTCCAATAGCAGGTGGAGTAGGCGCAGTCGGTCGCTGAAACGCAGAAGATATCCAACTGGAGCAACAGGGCAAAATAATTTCCATTATCTTACGTTATATCAACATGGAAACACCGATTCTCAACGAGCATAACAAGCAGCAGTTCCCGTCGATGCATACGGGAAGATTGGACACACCCTTAAAAAACAAATTGAAGATAGGCTTTTTTATAATGGCATTGTTCCTGATGAGCCTTGCTGGTTGCCAACAACCACAGGCGGACAATGGGGATTCTGTTACAGTATCAGATATTGTTGACTCTGCTTTTCTTCAAGACACCATTGACGGTTGGCTTACTCCATATATTTCAATCAGAAAAGTGATTGAGTGCTGGGGTAATCCTGATTCGTTATCGGAGGCAGTGGTCTTGGAATTTGACGGAGCACTTCACCAGTCTTGGTTCTATCAGAAAAAGAATGTGAGGATTGATGTTTACGGGGATTCTGCAGAGGTGGCTAAGTCAAGACTGGCCCTTTCTGTGGATGGAATAGCTGTTACAGGACCGACGGAATGCCAAATGAGTCATTCAATAAGCATTGGCGACGACCGAGAGAGATTAGAACAACAATATCATGGGGTTATCAATGCCGAATACTCAAATGATCAGCAACTCTCTCTTGGAAACCAAATGCCATATTGGGGTGTGATATATTTCTTTGAAGAGGGGAAGTTGGTGGGAATGTACAATGGAACTATGGCTGAATAATATACTAAACAGATATGGAACAAGAACCGATGCTTAATGCTCATAACAAAGAAGAGTACCCGCCGATGCATACAGGCGGATTGAACACACCCTTAACGAAAATGGTAATAAGAAGATGCGTTACAGATTTAATCGTCCTAACATCCATATTGGGATTAACATCATGTATTGATAACATCACGGTAAAAGTCAAACCAATCACAGTAGGCAATAGTTCAGGTGGAAAGACGACTGTATATTTCAGAGATAATGATCATGATGAACTTTTTCTTTCAACTACAAACAAGCACTCTGAACTGTGGGATACCACTGCCAATATTGCAATCTTATACAAACCAATTTTCTTCAAAGTGTCGGGCGACACACTCCATATATTAGGTGAAAAACCAGATTATTTCCGTCCTGAACGTTCTGATGCCAACATAAGTTACCACTGGAGAGAAGGGAATCCATTATGTTACGAGAAAGAAGCAAGGGCTGATGGTTACCTAATTGTCCATAGTCTTTGGAGTATTGTAGAATACAACCAATAACAAATACAACTAATAATCATGGAACAACAACCAATTCTTAATGAGCATCATAAGCAGGAAGACCCTCGCATGCATACGGCGGAGCATATCTTGAACCAGACGATGGTGCGGATGTTTGGCTGTCCGCGGTCGCGCAACGCGCATATCGAGCGCAAGAAGAGCAAGTGCGACTACCTGCTCGATGCCTGCCCCACCGAGGAGCAGGTGGCGGAGATAGAGCGCCGCGTCAACGAGGTGATTGCGCAGAACTTGCCCGTCAGCTACGAGTTTGTGAAGAGGGGAGAGGTGCCGCCCGAGGTGGACCTCTGGAAGCTTCCCGACGATGCTTCCGAGACTCTACGCCTCGTCCGCATCGGCGGCTACGACCTCTGCGCCTGCGTCGGCACCCACGTCCACAACACCTCCGAAATCGGTCGCTTCAAAATTCTCTCCCACGATTATAACGCTGACACCCACACCTGGCGAATGCGCTTCAAGTTGGAAGAGATAAACTAAAACTACAACGAAATGAAGAAACTCTTTTTGCTCGGCGCGATGGTGTGCGCCTTCGGAATGATGACCGCCTGCATGAATGCCAATAACACCGGAGTCGAAGAGGACACTACCCGCATCACGGACACCATCCATCTTATGGATACGGCCTTTGAGGAACAGGCAGTTGAGGTGACGCAAAACGGGATAGTGTGGGAGGACGTGAGGATAAGTGAGGCCACATTCGATGCGGCCTCACGGGTCAAGGAACAATACCAAAGGATACGCTCCGAGCGCACTCCCGATAAAAAAGATTCTGCCATCGTTCGCAAATGGGCCAAAGAAATAGGATTCGATTATGAAGATTGCATGGAAGAGTGTGGCTTTTACGACTTTGAGGGTTGTGGGCACATCGTTGAGCTTGCCGCGGGAGATTACTGTTGCACACATACACACAACGATACAACACGTATAGAGACTTGCAGGATGTCTTTGTCAACGGATAACTTATTGGCCAGTTATTTTACAGATGTCATTTATTGGGACGCCCCTTTTGAAGGAGCGGAGGGTATTGTTTATATCTACCCTTATGATTGCACATCGGACAAGCTCGGCAAGCCGTATGTCTACAAAACACCACCGCGATGGTGGCCGTGTGGCGACTCATTCTGGGGTGCGGACGGTTGGTTTTTCATTCAAGGTTGGGATAGGGAAGGAAATACCGAATACCACAAAGTCCGTCCTAAAATGAAGAAATAGTAAATCGCCCCTGCGCTAGTCCCAACCGGTCTTGAAACCAATCGGAAAGGCAATCTCAAGGGCCGAGGGATCATAGAACCCACAAAGAAGGTAATAAGAAAGGGAGCACCCGATTGGATGCTCCCTTTTGTTGATAGTAGCAGTATTGTCTTAACTACTTAACTACTTAACTACTTAACTACTGTCTCCTTAACTACTCGGAATTAATACATACCGCCCATGCCGCCCATACCGGGGTTGCCGGCGGGCATCGGGGGTTCGGGTTCCTTGATGTCGCAGAGGACGCACTCGGTGGTGAGGAGCATGCCGGCGATGCTGGCGGCGTTCTCCAGGGCCACGCGGGTCACCTTGGCGGGGTCGATGACGCCGCTCTTGAAGAGGTTCTCATACTGCTCGGTGCGGGCGTTGTAGCCGTAGTCACCCTTGCCGTTCTTCACCTCGTTGACGACGACGCTGCCCTCAAGGCCGGCGTTCTCGACAATCATGCGCAGAGGCTCCTCGACGGCGCGACGGATAATCTCGATGCCGAGTTTCTCGTCCTCGTTCTCGGGCTTCACGTTGCTGAGGCTCTGGGCAGCGCGGATAAGTGCGGTGCCGCCACCGGGGATGATACCCTCTTCGACGGCTGCGCGGGTGGCGTGCAGGGCGTCGTCGAAGCGGTCTTTCTTCTCCTTCATCTCGACCTCCGAAGCGGCGCCGACGTAGATGACGGCCACGCCGCCGGCCAGCTTGGCGAGGCGCTCCTGGAGCTTCTCGCGGTCGTAGTCGCTGGTGGTCTTCTCGATCTGGGCTTTGATTTCGTTGATACGAGCCTTAATTTTATCGGGATTTCCTGCACCATTAACGATGGTGGAATTATCCTTGTCGATAGTAATTTTTTCACATGTACCAAACATGTCCAATGTGGCATCCTCGAGTTTGTAGCCCTTCTCCTCGCTGATGACGGTGCCACCGGTGAGGATGGCGATGTCCTCGAGCATCTCCTTGCGGCGGTCGCCGAAGCCGGGAGCCTTGACGGCGACACATTTGAATCCTCCCCGCAGACGATTGACCACTAGAGTGGCCAAAGCTTCGGTCTCGACATCTTCGGCGATGATGAATAATGGACGTCCACTCTTGGCCACTTGTTCGAGGATGGGTAGAATTGTCTGCAGACTGCTTATTTTCTTATCGTAGATGAGAACTAGAGGATTATCGTAGGAGCACTCCATTTTATCGGTGTCGGTGACGAAGTAGGGGCTGATGTAGCCGCGGTCGAACTGCATACCCTCGACGACCTTGACGGTGGTGTCGATGCCTTTGGCGTTCTCAATGGTGATGACGCCGTCCTTACCGACTTTTTCCATGGCCTCGGCGATGATGTCACCGATGGCGCTGTCGTTGTTGGCGCTGATGGTAGCGACCTGGCGAATCTTCTGGATGTCGCCGCCCACTTCCTGGCTCTGTTCCTTGATGCTCTTCACGATCTCGGCCACGGCCTTGTCGATACCGCGCTTGAGGTCCATGGGGTTGGCACCGGCGGTGACGTTCTTCAGACCGGTGTTGACGATGGCCTGAGCCAGCACGGTGGCGGTGGTGGTGCCATCGCCGGCTTGGTCGTTGGTCTTGCTGGCGACCTCTTTCACCATCTGGGCGCCCATGTTCTGGATGCCGTCCTCGAGTTCAATCTCTTTGGCGACGGTCACGCCGTCCTTGGTTACCTGAGGGGCACCGAATTTCTTGTCGATAACCACATTGCGGCCTTTGGGACCGAGGGTCACCTTTACTGCATTTGCCAACTCGTCGACGCCTTTGCGAAGCTGCTCGCGAGCGTCATTATTGAAAACTATCTGTTTTGCCATAATTGTTCTGTTTTAAAGGTTTTAAAAGGTTTAAAGGTTTTAGAGGATTAGGGTCTTAAGGTTTTAGGGGTGGGTTGAAGGTGCCAACTTACACTTAAACTCTCAAACCCTTATACCCTTCAACATTAAATAATAGCGTAGATGTCGCTTTCCTTCATGATCATCAGCTTCTCGCCGTCGATTTCAATCTCGGTGCCGCTGTACTTGCCGTAGAGCACGTGGTCGCCGGGTTTGACGGTCATCTCATGGTCTTTGGTGCCCTTACCAACGGCGAGGACTTCGCCGCGCTGCGGTTTCTCCTTGGCGGTGTCGGGGATGATAATGCCGCTGGCGGTCTTCTGTTCAGCCTCGGCGGGACGCACGAGGACTCGGTCTGCTAAAGGTTGGATGTTTGTCATAACTGTTATGTTTTTTTTGTTTTACTTCGTTTGTTCGGTGCGCCGTGCTTCAGCGCGGCGACATCCAATGTTATCAACAACCGTGCCAACCCCCATAAAACTGCCAGCGACTGCCACGCGCTGACAAATTGTCAGTCAGGGTGCCTATTTAAACAAATAATTGTACCCTATGCCAACGCTTAATGGACAGTTGGACATTAAAGCAGCCTCAGGACCGAGGCCATAGCCCCAGTGGTTAAAACTCGGAAAATCATGGTCGTGACGCAAGCGTAGGCCTCCAGATGTTTGGAGAAATACTCTGCTCTTGTTGTTTATGGCGTAGGTAAATGTCAGACATAACAGAAAGTTGTGTCCTAGAGTCTGTCCTATATTTGGGTTTTTTAGTGTTTGTTCATCAGTAGAATAGACATATCGTGTAATCCTGTCCCATTCAAATGCAGGACCAAGGAGTATATGATATTTCATTTTTCTTAAGAGGAAAATCTGTAGAGAAAGAGAAGCGCGTAGGTAATCTGCTTGAAGATTCCTTTTGGGCTGGTAAATACCATAATTCAAATAATCGCGCTCTATGGCGAGCCGCCATCTTACAATTTCATTTTCTGCAGCCACAGCAATGTCCCATTGGTTATGATGAAGGTAATCATAGGTGTACATAGTATTGGGATTTATCCATCCATATTTGTCATCATGTGTACTGGTATTTGGAATAAGAATATAATAACCAATATCAGTTGATATATGGAACTCTTTAAAAAAAATATATAAAGAGTCAATCACTCTATGTACTCTTTGGGGGAAAGCGTTTGTCGTAGATGCCAATAATATCAGAACCAATAGCCACCGTTTCATTTCACAATAATTTTGAATGATGATACAGTATTGTCTCTTAAATTGCGGATAGCTAGGATGTATATTCCAGGTGCATAATTTATATTTTGTAGTATTGTTTTTTCTGTAATTGCATTCTGTCTCAAGAGTTCTCCGTTTGATGAGAAAATAAGTATTTCTCCGTTGTTCACGATATTATCAGGAAAAGAAATAGTTACATTGCCAGATGTGGGATTGGGGAAAATGGAAACATCTGGTATGTCATTTTGTTGTAAACAAATTTCCAATTCTTCTAATTCTTCTGAGTTTTGTAATGTATTAGCATATGTCATTTGTTGGGGTGACGTTTGATGAATAAGTATTTTAACATCAGACCCAGATTCAGCCTCAAAACCGGGTTGTAATACAACCTCATTTAATGCAATAATATTGATTTGTGCCTCTGATGGAATAATTAGGGTATCCAATCTCACATCATATCCAGCATAAGCATTGTTTATATCATTGTTTAAATATTGTTGCTGTATATCTTTGGTTTGCACTAATATATTGTTTGCACTTACATAATATCTAAACCAGTCCACCTCCATCTGTGCTGGAAGAATAGTATTTCCGTTTGGTTCATTTCCCTGGCCATATTGAACCGCAGTATTAAAAATAACATTCATTGGAGGAAACGGAAAAAGTTTATTCTCCATATAGATGGATCCTCCAATGATTTCGCATTCGACGGGCCTTTCTGGGAAATTATAGTACTCATAATATCTGTAATGTTCAGCGAGAGTATTCCCGTCAACCATCCATTTGATATATCCAGGAAGATACACTAAAGTGTATATATGATATTTTAAGGACATATCTTCATGTAAATATTCATAGTATCTATCATCAACGTGACCGTCATGATTATAGTCATAATGAACAGTCATATGCTGTTTCTTGGCAAGGTTTGATGATGGTGTTTCGTTTACAAATTCAAAAACATCAATTTCGTTGCCGATATGACCATCACCGTATAGCCAGAATGCTGGCCACAATCCCCAGCCTTTCGGAATCTTTATCCGTGCTTCGTATTTCCCGAACATAAACTTTCGTTTACTCCATATTTCTCCACTGGTATAATCAAAGTCGGATATGTTATATGTTAACGGGTCGTATGATATCACATATTGGGTAAAAATTCATGACGGGTGACAATTTTGAGACTGCCGTTACTTACATCTATATTATCTTCTTGATGCCATGCTTTCTGTATTTCAAAATAAAAATCTCTAGGCACTCCTTTTATTATGTCCCAGTTATTGCTGTTAAGAGAGTTGCCATCAAACTCATCTTCGAAAATTAATACCCAAGGTTCTTCCCGACACATCCAGATTGTCGTATCGCAATATACGGTTCGGAATGTGTCCACTAAACTCTCAGACTGGCAGAATGTATTTAAACAGAAAGAAAAGATTATTGCGAAAAAAATACTTATGTGTCTTATTCCCATATGTTTGTTATATTGTATCGCTTTAGGATTGTGTGGCAAATTTACATATATTCCCCGAATTATACATATGAACATGAAAAATTTGTTAACAAAAAAAATATTTATGGGGAATTTCTGGTTATTTATACTTTTCTCGTGGAAATATAAAAAAAGCGACTGCCACCCGCTGACAAATTGTCAGCCCGGGTGGCAGTCACCTTCCCCCTACCTTGGAGCAATACTCAATGATATATCAACCATCCATTTACGTTCGTTTAACGTTTATTAATCGTAAAACGAACGTAAAACTGACGTTTAAAATACGGAGTATCAAGGAGGAGGGTGGGGCTAATATACAAGGTTTTTTTAGTCGAGATATTCAAAAACCCATCGGATGGTGCTCTCGTCGGTCCATGTCATCTGGGCGGTGGCAATGGTGCCGTCGGAGTTGTAGGTATGGGAAATCCACATCTCAGGCCCCTGTCCGGAAATGTGTGTCAGGTTGTGCCGACTCCAAAATGTCATCCATGGGAAGAACGTGTTGTATCCCGGCAGCAACGACGTGGTGCCCGTGGAGATGCCGTATGGCTGTAGGGAGAAGCTATACTGGTAGGCATGCTGCAGGACGCCAAATGAAGATACCGTGCGAAGAAGGTCGCCGTTGCTCCATAAGCAGTCGTACGAAATATGGCTTGGACCGTCGGTAATGTGTCTGTCCTCAGGTGTAATACCAAGAAGATATCCTGCGCTATCATAATGGATGTCAAAACCTAGAGTTGCTCTAAATGCAAAGTTGAGAAAAGAGGGTGCAAAATACCAATCCAGCCCCATAAATTCTTTGTAGTAATAGTAATCCATATGATGAGCGTCGTAGGCATGGTCGGTTTGGAATTCCTGGACAAGGCGCCCGCTGTCATTGTAAACGTATCGGTATTCTTTAACCAGGTTGCTGTCATTGTCGTAGAGATACAACGAGGTGCGGTTCCCGCTCACATAGTCAAAGGTGGCGGTGTTGTGGACGTGGAGAACAGAGTCGACCGTAACGCCGTCCGACATATAAATGATTGTTTCTTCATCCATGTCGACACTGGTCAGTTGGTCGCCATTCCAGTTGTAATTGTAGACAGTATGAAGTCCGAAATAATTATCATATTCCGGTCTCCATAATTTAGAAATAAACTGCCCCGACCCGCAAGACTTGGTCATGGTGACGCGACTCAGTCGTTTCGTGTTTTCCAGGGGCGCGGTGGCGTAGGCGGTGCCGTTCCAGGTGCCGGTATTGGGGTCGTAGCTGACGGTGACGGTCATGCCCGCGTCCTCCATCTGGGCCATCCAGCGTTTCATCTCCTCGCGGTCGGTGGTGGAGAAGGTGGTGGCGTCCTTGGTGCCTTTAGGCGACTTATTGGCGTTGTGGAAAGTCACCGTGCTGCCTTCCTCGGCATAGTCGCAGAAGCGGTCCAGCAAGGCCTGCCATTCCGCCTCGGTATACAGATGAACCGATGTGGTTGCGTCGGCATTGTCTGTGGACATGTCATGCCCTGTTCCTGCAGGCGCTACGGTGTAGACAATATCACGCTCCTGGCGCAACTCCTCTTTGTCTTTGTTGCAGGCCGCAAAGATGAGCACGGCGGCCAACAGGGTGAAAAGTTTGGCTGTGTGTTTCATATACCTTATTTATTGTTTTCCAGATTGTTCATTTGATAGTCCAGCAGTGCCTTGCGCTGTTCCTCGGTGTCGATGCGGTAGAAGGCGATGGCAGTCGCCGTCTTTTTCGTTACCCATTTTTAGTACACTATTACTTTTCGGGCGGCAGATGTCCCAATGCGGACAAGGTAGACGCCGGGACGTAGGGACGCATTGTGTTCGACTTGACGGCCCATCATGTCGTAGACGTTCACTCTCATGCCGTCAGCGCCTTCCACCACCACTCTCTTTTCGCGCACATACACTCGCACATTGTCCTCTCCGGTCGGGGCAATCCCCACGCGCACGCTGTCGGTGGCATGGATGTTCACCTCGTTAAGGGCAATCGTCAGCGAGTTATAGTCAGAAGACCCTTCCGTAACCATGAAGGCAATTCGGACGGGCTGTCCGGCGTAATCGCCGAGCATGAGGCTGTGCTGACGGAAGTAGTCGTCGTTGGAAGCATCGACGGTGTCGGTGTAGAGCAACGTGGTAAAGCAGACGGTCTCGTCGCATCCTGCCGGTGATAACAGGACACTATAGGGGGTATCGCTCCGGGCGGCACTCCAGGACAATTCATACACCACATCGTTGTCAGGCAATATTATCTGCGGTGACACCGCCCAAAGGGATGACATGTCGCTGCTGTCGGTACTCCAACTCCAGAGGAAGTCTTGTTCATGGATTTCCACGCTCACATAACTGGCGGTGTCGGGATTGAACACTTGCCAGCAACCGGCACTCTCGCTGCCCGCGTCGAAACTCTCCGTGTAAGGGAATTCGGTGATGGCGGTGCAGTTGATAACAGTTACCGGAGTGGTGGTGGTGTCAAGGCCGAAGTGGTTGTCGGCCACCACGGTGATGGTGTCCACCCCTTCAGTAAGATAACTGATGGTAAGCATGTTGCTGTCCGGTATCATTGAGGCTTCACCCCTGTCGACCATCGCACTGTGCCATGTGTAGGTAACATCTATATGGTTCCCGAACAGCAGGTCGGCATTGAGCGTTACGGCGTCGCCAAGATGCACAGGATGCTCCACGCCCGTCTGTGCCGCCACCGTGCGCTCGTAGCCGGCGGGGACCGAAAGCTGCACTACAGGCGGGAGGTCATTGCGCACCCTCACGTCGTCGAGCCAGATGATGCCCCTGCCCCAGTGTGATATATGACGGAAGGCAATCCAGATGGTCTGTCCCGCATAAGCGTCAAGGTCGAGGTCTGTCCGACGGAAAGCATCGGTGTAATCCTCCGCGATACGATAGAGCGTGTCGGTAAAGCTGTTGACCGACTGGCGGCCTTGTGTCGAAACTAGCACTTCGAGTATCGGACTGGGATAATCGGCCGGAGGAATGTTGGTTACCATCAAACGCTGGAACGAGAGGGTGGCACCTTGAGTTCCGGCGGGAATTTCGATGGCGGGTGTCACCAACCATGCGTCGCGTTCCCAGCCGCTGCCGAAAGACGAGGCGATGGTGTGGCTGCCGCCCCAACCCACGAACATGCTGGAGATATTCCATGTGGACAGCGCGTTGCCGTCGTTGCTTATGCTCTTCCAGCAGCTGGCACCGTTCTCGAAGTCCTCGTCGAAAGGCATGGTGACATGCGTGCAGGGTGTTATTTCCACGATGTGTTGCACCGTGTCGCTGCCCCAGGCATTGGACGCTACGGCGGTGAGGGTGTCGGTGCCGCCGATGGAGTAGACTATGGCAAGTGTGTCGCCATAGGCATTCATCGTGGCCAAACCGGCCTGCGCCATCGACGAGAGCCATACCACAGTGTCGTGTGGCTGACTACCCACATAGAAATCATCGTGCACCACGGCGAAGAAGTTAGTGTCCTCCGGCAACACTGTGGCGGGACCGCTGACGAACACATGCGGCAGCGAGTCGGTCAAGGGTTGTATAATAAGATTGTCCAGTTTCAGACGGCAGTAATTCCCGCGCCAGCGGAAAAGCAGCCATGCAGCGTTGCCGTAGGTTGTAAGTGTGTCGGTGGCGAAGGTGTAGGTGTGCCAGCCGGCATTGGTGCCTCCCGGAACTGTCAATAATGTGATAGCACTGTCAATATAGTTTGTGTCGGATACGAGCATCACTTCAAAGGGACCGAATGTGGGAAACTCCGTGTGGGTGGGTGTGGCCTGCATCCACACGTCGAATTGCACGCGCCAACGGTTGGCTGGCCCCTGCAGCAGCGGCGTGAGGGCAACAATGGGATACCTCAGTGTGTTGTATATGTTCAACTCCTGTTGCTGCACCGAGGGAAGGGTATTCGAGTAATGGTTGGGATTCTCCTCAAATCCTATCCATTCTGTCGGCAATTGCCCATTCCCTACGTTGTTAAAGTCTTCGCTGAAAGGCAACGGCACAAATCCACCGGTGTGGACGGTGACACTGACCGCCTCGGTGGTGTCGCCGCCGGTACAGAGGGCTCGGATGCCGAAGGTGTAGTCGGTCAACATCGCCAGATGGCTTATACCGTAGCTGGTGTCGGTAACGGTGGCCACGATGCTGTCGTTCAAAGTCACCAGCCACGAGGATTCCTCCCCCGAGGGTGTCCAATGAACGTACACCGAGTCGTACCCCACCACATTGGCCATCACCGATGCCACCGGCTGGCAGCCGAACTTCTGCAACACGATGTTGTCCACCGATGCCGGTGGGTCGGTGCCATAGGAGGGGTCGTTGACCCAGATGCAGACCAGCTTCCAGTTGCCTGAATCGGCAATAAAGTCGCTCTCCACTGTTGTGAAGGACTGAGTTGCCGAAGTGGAAGACATATAGCAGGGACCGTTGCTTGTCCATGGCGAGAAGCAAATCCACCCTTCAGGCAGGTTCTCGGCAAAGTTGCGGGCACTCTGATACGTGGTAATCATCGTCGTGTCAGGTTGCACCGTGTCGGGCACCAGCGCCACACGCAGGTAGTCGTACATACTTTCGCCGGCAGCACGCCAACGGAAGCTGCAGCGGTACATGCCGCCGCCTAGCATCAGACTCTTCACAGCCCAGGCGCAGGTCGTGGCAGTATTGGTATAGGCGTTGGTCGCGCCACCGTCATGGCTGATGTACAGCGAACGGCTGCCGCTGTCGGCCACCGCCGTGCCGATATGCCAGCGGTTGGGACCGCCGTGGAACGTCCATGCCGTGTCGTCGCCAACCTCGAAACCGGTACTATATATCACCGGGTTCTGTCCCCACACTACACTGACCATTATACCCATCAGAGCAAATAACAGAATCTTTTTCATTTTCCCAATATATTTCATTCTCATAGTCATTATTTAATCAATTTTACAGGTTCTCTTTAATCAACCTGACCGGTCCTCCCATCTGCCGAAGTTCGGCGGTGCCGGTGCCGGTGTAGCGTTCCCATACCGAGAGCACGTAGGCCTTGTCGCTTCCCAGGGTGTCGGCCAGCCAGAAAAGACCGTACTTGTTGAAGTCGTAAACCGTCGTGCCGTTGCGACGTCCTGCTGTGGGGAGGAAAATGGCACCGGCCTCCTCCATGCATTGCCAGTCGGCGATGGTGTAGAGGTTGCTGTACCAGCCGTTTTCCTGTAACGTGGTGGGCGTCTGCCCATTGTTATTGATGCCCACGGGCAATGTCACGTCCGCAGGATGGTCGTAGTTGTCAGGGAAGAGGATGAGGCCGTGCAGGTTGTTGACCACCGCCAGGGTGTAGCGCGCGTTCTCCACGCCGTTCACCGTCGAAGCGCTGCGCTGTGTCATTAGGTAGGTGGCCTCGTCGTGTGTCATCAGGCGCCATCCCGATTGGCTGTAGCCGTTGGAGTCCCAGCCATGCAGATCCACCCATCCGTCATACCCCGTCCCGAAGAACTCGTTGGCGTGTCCTACGCAGTCGAACTGCTGCTGGGCGAAACGCCAGCTGTCCGTCGTGGCCTTGTATTGCAGGATGCCGCGCGAGAAGCGCACCGCCACGCCGTCGCCCACCGAGAAGGTGGAGAGAGAGGCGCCTTCTCCATCGAAGGCACTGCTGGCATGGTGCATCACGGCATAGGCTATGCCATTCCACACACCTGTCTCGGTGTTGTAGGTGATGGTGACCGTCATGCCTGCATCCTCCATCCGTGTGCACCAGGCTTTCATCTCTTCGCGGCTCGTGGTGCTGAATGTTACGTTCCCTTTCGTTTTGCTGAGGGTGGGCTGGATATTTTCGTTGTAGAATGTCACGGTGCTGCCCCCGGCAGCCTGTTCTAGCAGATTGTCCAGCAGCGCGTTCCATTGGCCCTCGTTGTGGCCTGTGGCGTAATGGTTCTCACCGTCGACATAGTAGACAATATTGCGTTCGCAAAGCACTTCGTTGGGTTCGGGTTTGCAGGCCGCAAATGTCAGCACAGCGGCTAGGAGAGTGAATAATTTGGCTGTATGTTTCATTTGTCTTATTTATTTTTTTCCAGATTGTTCAATTGATAGTTCAGCAACGCCTCGCGCTGTTCCTCGGTGTCGATGCGGTAAAAGGCTATGGTCTTGTCGTCGTGGACGGCCATGGCGCGCCAGGCGGGGCGTTCGCTGCGCTTCACGCGTTGCTCCGGGTGGTCGGTGTTGCCCATCCAGGTGGTGACACCCTCCGAAGTGCGGATGTCGAACTCTTCCTTCAGCCCCTGCCACGCCACGCTGTCGTCGGCCACGAGGATGACCACGTCGACCTTGACCGAGTCGTTCAGGTGGAAGCCTGTGACCTGAGCCACCGTGAGGTCATTCCGCATGGCGTACTTCTGGTACAGCGGCGTTTCCTCCACCTCGCGCGAGCAGGCGAAGGTCAGCAGGCAGCAGACGGCGGGCAGCAGTATATGCAATAAACGTTTCATATCATTTCCTTGGTTAAAATATTGGCGGCCATAGTAGCCCAATGGTCTTCGGCGATGCCACTGCGGTTGCAGGCAACATAGTCGTAATCCTTGGAAATTGAAAACTGAAAGCTGAAAATTGATATTCCGGCGACCACCAGCACAGCGATACCGGCCAGCGCCGTGCGACGTATCCGACGGCGGCGCAACCATGAGGGGTAGTCCTGCTGCAGCCGCTGTTGCAGGCCTTGACGTTCCTCGTGTTCCCATAGTTCTTCAAATGTTATATTGTGTTCCATTGTTCTCTCAGCTTTTCTTTTATACGCATCAGGCGGATGCCAATGTTGTTCTTTGTCATTTCCACCCGTTGGCCAATCTCTTTGTATTCGTATCCAGCAAGGTGCATCGTCACTATCGTGCGGTCGGGTTCGGGCAGATGGGCGATGAGTTCGTGGAGTGTGTCGTGCAGAGTAGTGTCTTCGGCTGGAGCATCGTAGTTTTCGTCCAACGGTATTGGCTGCGGCAAGTGCCGTTGCTGGTCAATGCAGGTGTTGCGTGCCACGCGCCATATCCAGGCGGCCTGCTTAGGGGCTATGGTGATGCCAAAGAGCTGATTGCGAAGGTTCCACAGTGTCAGCGTTGTCTCTTGCAACAGGTCGTCAACCGTCAGGCCGTCGCGGCTGTAGCGACGGCAGACCGAGAAGAGCAACCCGCGGTAGCGAAGCATCAACTCATTGAACGTTTCTGTGTCCTTCACACTATAATAACGTATTTTGAGAGTTAAAAATTACAAAGGCCCGAAAAAAAACAGAAGACGCCTGCCAACCGGCAGGCGTCTTCATAACACTTATTAACTATTTTATTATTCAGCGCGCTCGAAATTGAGGGTAAGGGTGACGGGAGTGTTGTCGTCGGCGTAGAACATGTTCAGGACAAAGGTGATGACGTCGGTGGCGTCGTCGTAGGTGAACTGCAGCTGGCCGGGATCGTCGTTCTCGTCATCGGCAACGCCGTCGAGGTAACCGGTATGGGTGGTGCCGTTGTAGCTGTACTCATAGGAGACACCGGCAATCTGGGCCAGTTCGCCCTCGTTGCCACCGAAGGCCATGACGTTGGTGGGGAAGGTGAAGTGGGCGTAGGTGCCGTCGAAGTTCAGGCCGAAGCTCATGCTCTCGTCGTCGATGACAGCGTTGCGGGCTATCTTCCACACCAACGCTGCCTGTTGGGGTCCCCACGACATCGCGGTCAGTTGCTCATGGTTGCGCCATAGCGCCACCGAGGCCTCCTGCAGGAGGTCTTCCACTGTTGTGCCGCCGCGGCTATATCGTTGACAAAGCGTGAAAAGCAGTCCACGGTAGCGGTGCAGCAGGGCGTCGAAGGGGTCGAGGTGCTTCACGATTATAATAACGCAAAAAGGAGATTAAAAACTACAGCATGGTGAAAAAAAATGACACGGCGATGGAGCCCATACTGTTATGCCCAGGCGTCGAAGCGGCCGTCATCGTCTTCGGGGTCGTCGTCATCGTCGACATTCCTCAGGGCGTCGTAGCGGGGTTTGTAGAGTGTCTCTATCTCGTCGGAGTATTCTTTGAGCTCGCCTTCGAACCAAGCGTGCACGACGTCCTCCAGCTGGTCCTCGTCGCCGAAGCGCAAGGCTTTGAGTTGGAAGAAGCATGCGTCCTCGTAGTGGTACTGCTCCGAGGCGCGACCTTCGAGAATCATGGCGGCGAGCATGGCCATGCAGCTCATGTCGCCCAGTTGGTTGCCGCGCATGAAGTAGGCCCACGCTTTGTCGTCGTCTTCTAAGTGGAACAGCATGGCGTCGTGGTAGAGCATTCCGAGGTAGAAGTAGGCCATGGGTTCGCCGAGCCGTGTGGCCTCTTCGTAGAGTCCCTCTATCTGTTCGGCCAGCTCTTTGCGGTAGTTGTAATTGGCGTCGAGGTAGGCCCGTTTTTCTTCGTCGTCGGAGAAGCATTCAACGGCGTTGGAGTCGTTGCGGCCGCACTCGTCGTAGCGTTTCTCAAGTGCTTCGGCCAGCAGTATGCAGCTGCCGCCGCAACCTGCGCGGCGCCCTTCCTCGTGTTTTTTAGGCATGCCGGTGATGCCCATGTAGGAGTCGATGTATCCGCCCTCGATGGCTTTGAGGAAGTGCTCGTTGGCGCCCGCCGTATCGTCTTTGGCGAAGAGCATCCAGCCGATGGTGTCGTACCACCGCGGGTCGGGTGTCGACTGTGCGGCGAGTCCTTTGCGAGCTTCTTCGAGTCCCCGGTCGAGGTCCTCCAGCTGTCCCACGCCGTAGGCTATGTCGCGGCAGCGGCGCATCGCCGCCAGCTGGCAGCCGTCGTTCGCAGCCTCGTCGACCAGCCGACGGTACTCGTCCATGTCGACCTTGCCTATGTCGCCGAAGCGGTACATGTTGGCCAGATGGAGCTTGGCTTCAGCGTCGCCGAGGTCGATGGCCCGGCGCAGCCAGCGGTCGGCCTGGGCGACATAGTCGTCGGTGGGAGCGGTGACTATGTACCATTGGCCAAGGATGCGGGCATGCTCGGCGGCGTCCATGGTTGCGGAGAGGCGCTGGAAGTCCTCTAACGTCAATTTGAAAAGCTCGTAGTTGTACATGGGGCGGGCGTTTTGGTTTTGATAAATATAACGCGATGTTGTGCAAAATATTATGTTGTATAAAATATTATATGAAGGTTTCGCTGTTTGGTATTTTTTTCTTACTTTTGCAGTTTGATTTTAAATAAGGAACGCTATGCAAAACATTCGTAATGTTGCAATTATAGCTCACGTCGACCACGGAAAGACCACCTTGGTCGACCGCATGCTTCATCAGGCCAAACTTTTTCGCGACAACCAGGAGACTGGCGAACTGATTCTCGACAACAACGACCTCGAGCGTGAGCGCGGTATCACCATCCTCTCCAAGAACGTCAGCGTTCGCTACAAGGGGTACAAGATTAATATCATCGATACCCCGGGTCACAGCGACTTCGGCGGCGAGGTGGAGCGTGTGCTTAACATGGCCGACGGCGTGCTGTTGGTGGTCGACGCCTTCGAAGGCCCGATGCCGCAGACGCGCTTCGTGCTGCAGAAAGCCATCGAGCTCGGTCTCAAGCCCATCGTGGTGGTCAACAAGGTCGACAAGCCCAATTGCGACCCCGAACTGACACAGGAGGCCGTCTTCGACCTGATGTTCAACCTCGGCGCCAACAACGACCAGCTGGAGTTCCCCACCGCCTACGGCTCCGCCAAGCAGGGCTGGATGGGCGAAGACTGGAACACCCCCACCGAGGACATCAGCTACCTGATGGACCTCATCATCAAGTATATCCCCGAACCCAAGGTGGAGGAGGGCAGCACGCAGATGATGATTTCGAGTCTCGACTATTCGAGCTACCTCGGCCGTATCGCCGTGGGACGTCTGCATCGCGGCACCCTGCAGGCCGGTCAAGCCGTCACCCTCGCCAAACGCGACGGCACGACGGTACGCACCAAGATTAAGGAATTATATACTTTCGAGGGTCTCGGTAAGGAGCGCATAAAGACGCCCGTGGAGGCCGGCGAGATTTGCGCCGTGCTCATGGAGCTCGACAAGAACGTGGCCTTCGAGATTGGCGACACCATCTGCGACGCCGAGCATCCCGAGGCGCTGCCGCCCATCAAAGTAGATGAGCCTACGATGAGCATGCTTTTCACCATCAATACCTCGCCTTTCTTCGGCAAGGAGGGCAAGTATGTCACCAGCCGTCACCTGCGTGACCGCCTTTTCGCCGAGCTGGAGAAGAACCTGGCCATGCGCATCGAGGAGACCGGCTCGCCCGACCAGCTGCTCGTCTACGGCCGCGGCATCATGCACCTCAGCGTGCTCATCGAGACCATGCGCCGCGAGGGTTACGAACTGCAGGTGGGTCAGCCGAAGGTCATCATCCGCGAGATTGACGGCCAGAAGTGCGAACCTATCGAACAGCTCACCGTACTAGTGCCCGAGGAGTTCAGCTCGAAGGTCATCGACGTGGTCACCCGCCGTAAAGGCGAGGTGGGCACCATCGACACCAAGGGCGACCGTGTGCAGCTCGACTTCACCATCCCCTCACGCGGCATCATCGGCTTGCGCAACACGCTGCTCACCGCCACCAACGGTGAGGCCATCATCGCCCACCGCTTCCTCGAGTTCCAACCTTGGAAGGGCGATATGGACGACCACAAATACGGCGCCCTCATCGCCAAGGAGACTGGCGAGGCGACGGCATACAGCATCAGCAAGCTGCAGGACCGCGGCCCCTTCTTCATCGAGCCGGGCGACATGGTGTATGCCGGCGAGGTCATCGGCGAGAGCCTGCGTCCCGGTAACGACATCGTCATCAATGTGGTGACCGCCAAGAACCTCACCAATATGCGCACCAAGAGTGCTGACGAGAAGAGCACCTGCGCTCCCGCCATCAAGATGAGCCTCGAGGAGGCCATGGAGTACATCCGCGAGGACGAATACCTGGAGATTACCCCCAGTCACCTCCGCATCCGCAAGATTATCCTCGACGAGATTGAAAGAAAGCGTGCAAGAATAGCCGCGGGCTACAAAGACGAGTAAAAAGGGCGTTCAGTAATCAGGGATAATATTCAATAACACGGGTCTCGATGATCACGGATTCGTTGTCAATCTCGTTGATGATACGCTGCAGCCAGTTGCCGTGGGAGTCGCCAATGTAGGTGTATGTGTATTTCGCACGGTTGTACACCGAGCCTTTCACGCTCTCGTAGCGCGTGGAGGTGATGAATCCGTGGTCGTTGTAGACGTTGTAGGTGCATCCGTGTTTGCCGCAGTCGGTCAGGATATTGCCGTTCGCGTCATAGGTGTACCGGATGTTGTTGATGGTGATACCGATTCGATGTCTGACGACTCTCCCTTTTGCGTCATAGAAGAAGGTGTCGGTAGATATCGATTCGGGCTCTTTGACAGCGACAACCCTGCCGCTGGCATCGCTGGTGATTGTCGTTACTTTCTCTCCTTCCTCTTCGCTCTTTCTCACAATACGGGACAGGCGTCCTAGCTTGTCATATTCGAAATATGAAATCGTGTAATTCTGGTCTTCCTCCATCTGGACGAGCTTGCCCGATTTGTCATAGCGGTAGGTCTCTTCTATCGTGAAGTCGTCGTAAGTCTTGCGGGTGACTTTCTCAAGGAATCCGGCGCGGTTGTAGTTTTCGGTCACGGTGGCCGTCAACCCCGACACCGTGTCGCGGGAAACCGTGGTAATCGATTTTACAGAACCACGGAGGTCTGTGTCGAACAAACCGTAGGGGGGCAGATGGTTGTAATCCTGCGCGTTGAGCTGCAGATTCAGGGACAACAATGCTACTAAAAGGAATACGGTGCGTTTCATAACGGCAAAAAGGTTTTGGTTTTTCGGGTGCAAAAATACGAAATAAAGTTTAATGTTTATAGTTTAATGTTTAAAAAATGGAGAAAATAATGTATCTTTGCTTCGCTATGGTGATGCACATTGGTGATATTAAAGCATTGGCACATAGGGCTCACGGCGATGTCGAGGAGCGTGAACGATTGTTTCGTTCCATGCTCTCAAGCGAGGGGAAGGAGGCTTCTAATGCCGCCTGGGCGTTGACGCACCTGCCGGATTCGGACAATAAATATATCGACGAGCATCGTGAGGAACTGGTGCGGCTGGCCGTCAGCACGCCTGAGGTGCCCCTCCGTCGGCTGTCGATGGTGTTGCTCGAGCGGCTGGGATGGGGAATAGACGATGTGCGCACCGACCTGCTGGACTTCTGTCTCGAACACATGCTGCGTCCCGACGAACCCTATGGCGTCAAGGCGCTCTGCATGAAGCTGGCCTATCAGCAATGCCGCCACTACCCTGAACTGAAAGAGGAACTGCGTCAGTGCCTCCTGCTGATGGAACCCTCCGAACTAGGTGCCGGCGTGAAGCACACGCGGGGAAAGATACTCAAGTTGCTATGTTGATTCAGACGAAGATAATTCAAAAGCGGCTTTTTGAGTTGCAGGATGTGAAGTACCGTGACTTCCACCGCGGACTTGTGCCCACCGCCGATGCCGACTATATCATCGGCGTGCGGATGCCGCTGTTGCGCCAACTGGCCAAGGAGATAGAGCCCGCACCGTTCTTCAGCGAACTACCGCACCGTTACTATGAGGAGAACCAACTGCACGCTATCCTGCTTAGCAGCATGAAAGACTACGACAGCTGTCTGCGCGAAGTGGAGCGTTTTCTGCCATACATTGACAACTGGGCTACCTGCGACGGGTTGCGGCCCCGATGCTTTTCTAAACATGCCGATGATGTGCTGATGAATGTGAAGCGTTGGATGGCCTCGGAACATGAATATACCGTGCGTTTCGGCATCGGCGTGCTGGAGGCCTTCTTCCTCGACAAGTCTTTCCTCCCTGAGCAGCTGCAATGGGTAGCCTCCATCCGGCGCGAGGAGTACTATATCCGCATGATGCAGGCCTGGTATTTCGCCACCGCCCTTGCCAAGCAATGGGACGCCACGCGGCCCGTCGTTGCCACACTTCCCGACTGGGTGCGTCGCAAAAGTATACAAAAAGCCTGCGAGAGTTTCCGCGTCCCGCAGGCACACAAGGTTCAGTTAAGAATTATGACTCATAACTCATAACTCATAACTCTTATTTCATATTTCTTACTTCTTACTTCTTACCTCCTAACTTCTTCCATTGCCCGCTGAACGAAGCGATTCAGCGGCACGCTGGCTTTCCACACTTTGAGCACCTCGTCGAAGAGATGCTCGCTGCCGATGAACTTGTCGGGCATGGTGTGGCTGGTGCAGTAGTCTTTGTATTTCAGCAGGTCGGCATGCTCCCAGTCGGCAGGGTAGCCCTTGGGGACGCGCTGCAGCTTCTTCATGGTGAAGAACTCCGAGCCGAAGTGCTTCTTGTATGACGGCTCGTTCATGATGGCCAGGAATTCGTCGGTACAGTAGAATATCTCTTGACGGATGGCGTTGAGGGCTTCGGGCGAGGGCATGAAGATGCCGCCGCCGAGGTTGCAGGTGCCCTTCAGACCGTAGGCCTCTTCGGTGCCCAGCTGGAAGTAGTAGCCCGGCACGCCGCTATTCTTGGGTCCCCAACTGCTGAGGAAGCAGGCGATATGGGTCTTGTAGGGGGTCTTGTCGGGCGAGAAGCGCGTGTCGCGGTAGATGCGGTAGACGGAATTCTTCGGCGTCAGACCCACCAGCGTGTCGTCGTACTTCACCATCTCGTCGATAAGGCCCTGCGTAAAGACCTCGAACTGCTCCTTGATGGCTATCCAGCGGTCTTTATGGTCGTTGAACCACGGCCGGTTGTTGTTCACCGTCAGTTCCTGCAGGAAGGGTAGGGTGTCGGGGTGCAATCTATTCATAATATGTGATTTTGCGTGTGGTGATGCTGGACCCTTCGGTGCGGGTCAGCCAGTTTCCGTATTTGTCGTAAGAGTATTCGTAGTGATGGTATTCGGTGGCGCCATCTGAGTCAGTGCGTTGATACTCGGTTACATCTCCGTGAAGATTGCGAACATATATGATTTCTCTGGTAAAGTTACCATTTTTGAGGGCAAACTTAGTGAGATTGCCTTGGTTGTCATATTCAAAGGTGTTGGAATAATAGCTGCCGCTCCTTGTTACAAGATGTCCTGCACGGTCGTAGGTGTAGAATGTGGAATCCTTGTTTGTTTCTTCTTCCATAATGATGCGGCACAGTTTGTCGCACTGTATATGTGCTGTATCCTCTGTCCGTTGGTCTACCTCGTAGTCGTAGTAGTTGAGGCGGACAGCTTCCAAACAGCCGTTTGCCGAATAATGATAGAACAGCCGTATGGTATCCTCCCAGTTCCAGCATATCACCTCTGTCAGCAGGTCGCCGGAGTAGATGTCTCTTTCGTAAGGGTATTCTGCATGCCAAGGGCTTTTCCGTTCCTGCAGTCGGCCGTTCGGGTCGAAGTGCAGATAAAGTGTGTCATCTCGGAGCTCCTCGCCATCAACGTGGGTTATCTCCACCTGCTCCAACTCTTTGACAGAACCGCGCAGCCCTTCGGTGGCAGTGGTTGTTGGAGCATAATCTGGATTCACCATGAACTGCGCTTGCGTACCGGCTGTCGCCAGCAGCAGGGCGGCCATCAAGATAATTCTCTTTGTTTTCATAATAATTACAGGCTCCGTAGCCATTTGATTTCCTCGGCCCAGCGCATGGGGTCGGGAGTCTCGAGGATGATGGGCATGTTGTCGAAGCGCTCGTCGTGCATAAAGCGCGGGAAGAAGGCTTTGCCTAAGAATCCCTCGCCCAGCACCTCGTGGCGGTCCACATGGCTGCCGTTGCCTTTTTTGCTGTCGTTGAGGTGTATGGCGCGCAGGTACTTGAAGCCCACGAGGCGCTCGAACTCCTCGAAACAGAACTGGTAGCCCATCTCGGTACTCAGGTCGTAGCCCGCCGCCAGCGTGTGGCAGGTGTCGATGCAGACGCCCACGCGGCTCTTGTCGTCGATGCCCGCTATAATTCGGGCGATATGCTCGAACTTCCAGCCGAGGTTGGTGCCTTGTCCGGCGGTGTTCTCTATCACAGCCGTCACGCCCTCGGTCTTGCTGAGGGCGAGGTTGACCTCGCGGGCTATCTGGTCGAGGCATTCCTCCTCGCTGATCTTGTTAAGGTGGCTGCCGGGGTGGAAATTGAGCATGGTGAGCTCCAGCTGCTGAGCCCTCTGCATCTCGTCGAGGAAGGCGGCACGGCTTTTTTGAAGGGTCTCCTCGTCGGGCGAGCCGAGGTTGATGAGGTAGCTGTCGTGCGGCAGCACCATGGCGGGCTTGAAGCCGCGGTCGACGAGCAGCGCGCGGAAGCCGTCGATTTCCAGCTGCGGCAGTGGCTTGCTCACCCAGCTGCGCTGGTTACGCGTAAACAGAGCAAAGGCATTGGCTCCGATGGCTTCCGCATTCAGTATGGCGTTGCCCACGCCGCCCGATGCGCTCACATGCGCCCCGATGTATTTTGTCATTTGTTGATGCGTTGATAGGTTTTCCGTGTGCAAAAGTACGCATTTCTGCTAAAATGACAAAATTAATTTATTGCGACGGTCTCTGGCAGGCACCTTCCAGCCCCTCCCGTGCTATCATAAACCTGTCATTAAATGATGAAAAACCATCCTCCGCCTACTCAACACTTACCCCAGTAAATGGTCACTAGGAGGGGAGTAGGAGAGGAGTAGGAGAGGAGTAAGAGGGGGTATTTCTTATGTACTGAGTATCTGTTTGTTATAAAGTGACATTTTGGGGCTTTTTTTTGACAAAAAAGAAAGCTTTGAAACCGTTTTTCGACGACCCGATTTCCAGGCTCGACAAAATTAAATTTGGCCAGTTGAAGAAAAGTGTGTACTCAAAAACATATCCCGCAACATTGCAAGATTGCTGTGGTGCGGGATGTGTTTGGTTTAGGCAGATTGTCTCCTACGGGCCTGTTTATTCTTTTTTATGTCTGCCTTTATGGTAGAACTTGATAAAACTAAAGCCTATGGCAGCGATGCAGATGGCGCCCAATGCCCATATCCACCAACGGCTGGCCTTTGGGGAAGCGTCGGCTTCGGCGAAGGGGTCTTCGGCACTGAGGTATTTGCCGTCGGCAATCAGCTGTAGGGCGTATTCCAGCATCAAGTCTGTCTCGCCGTCGTCACCCATAGTAAGCTCTTTGTAGGTCAGCGGCAGCTCGTAGTCGGGCAGCAGACCGCGGCCCCAGGGGGTGCGGTCGCACACCGTAGTGTCGAAGACTATCTTTACCATCGGGATGGCTATCGTGCGTTGGATGTTGGGGAGCACTATCTGGGCAGTCTCCAAGGCTGTGATGTAATGGTAAGCGGAGCCAGTCTCGCGACCTACGCTGACACCGCGGCGGTTACGTACCAGTACTGATGGGAACAATGTGGCACACGAAATAGACTTGGAGTTGGTGAGCACATATACACGCCCTGTATACTGGTGGTTGCTGTCGGGCATGATGCAATAGCTTGTTTTGGTGGAGTCGTAGCTATAGTATCCGTCTTTCCCTTCCACTTGAGTGTAGTCGGGGAAGAGTATCTCCTCTCTGTTGTGGTTGTCACTGTAGCGGAGCGTCTCAAAGTTGCCCTGTTTCTTTACATACAGATGGCTCCCTTTTTGGCGGTTCATCGGCTGCTGGGCGAAGCAGGCCAGCAGTTTGTTCAATATCTCAGGGTCGCCGCCATAGTTGTTGCGCATGTCGATAATCATGTTGGCCGACTTGTTTTCGCCTATCCATAGGAGTAGCTGGTCTAGCTTGGTCTTGCTGATGTCGAAAGTCTTGATGCCGAGGTAGGCGGTGGAGTCGTTCAGCTGCCGTGTGGTGTATATGCTGTCGGGGTGCATCTGGAGGTTGGTGGTTCCCCATTTCACTATATTGTGGTAAGGGAAGGTCGTGTAGTCAAACTTTACAGGATAATGGGTGAACGGTATCTCGGCCTCCTCGCCGTCGGTGAAGACGACGTGACTCTTGCTCTCTTTGGTGGCACCGCGATTCATGAAGTGGGCGTAGGGACTCAGGAATACCATCTCCTCCATGACGCTCTCCACGTTGTGGTCGTACAGACTGACGTATTTCTTGGCCAGCGCCGCATAGTCGCAACCCGATATGCCGTCGATGCTTGTGATAGCCTTCCCTTGGTATTTCTCGTAGCCTTTCCCGGCTCCCAACACACGCAGTGTGTCGTCACAGAACAGGTAGTGTAGCACTGGCACGTAGAAGTCGAATTCTTTCTTGTTGAATCTGTCTGGCAATCGCGCTATATGGCTGTCGTGCAACAGATGAAGGAAGCGTGCCAGTGGTTCCATGTCCATCTGCGGCACAGGCTCTCTCACCCACTGGCGCAAGGCCTCCATGCTGTCATGGAACGCCTCGTTGCTCATACGCTCGTTCAGTGAGGGGTAGAGCTCTAGCACAGCTTTCTCGAGGACGATGAGATCGTCGCGCACTTTTTCGACAGAGACGGGGTCTTCACGTTCCTCCATGTCAAGGTGGAAGTTGCTCTTCAGTCCGAATGGGGAAAGGGGGTCGCTGGAAACGTCTAAGTGAGTGCTGCTGGAGACGTTCAGCGAAGGCTTGTGCAAGCCTTTATACGCCCATGCCAATCGCCCTATGGTGTCGCCGGCAGATATTATCTGCCCTTCTATAAGACGCATCTTTCCGTTGAGACCAGATAGGTGTATTTTTTGGCCGTTGGCGAGACGTATGCTGAGCTCGCCTGACACATACTGGGGGTCGCAGTTGCTGTTCGATTTGACGAATTGGGCGATGTTTTCGTCCCATGTCATATCGGGATCGCACCTTCCTCCTATCACATAATCAAGCGAGGGATGATAGTTGATGCTGACATATATGATTTTTCCATCGACGGGAGAGAGCACCACGTCGCCCTCCTCGCCGCCGATGAAGAGGTCGCAGCAGTTGAACTCCTTGTCGATGTAGGAGTTTGGTTGGCTGAGAATATTCTCGCCAGCCTTGTGTCCGGCCATTGGCCAGCGCCACGTCTGTGCTTTTGTCCCCGTCGGTGCCAGAAGCAGCACCGACAGCAACACTGTAATTGTGTACCCATGCTTCACCCGCCTCTTGGCGTTAGGTGTACTTTTGCGTTCTTTTGTTTTCATGATTATAAAGCATGTTATGAAACTAAATATATAGTTATATAACGATATTGTAAATGTAATATTGTACGAAGATGAAAAAAGTAGAGCGGTGTAGAGGGAAATATGACAGCAAAAGTACTGCTTTCAACCGATAAGGCAAAATAAATTTGGCTATGTCGCAAAAAGTGTGTATTTTTGCACCTGATTTCAAAGGAAATCGCCGAAGCGTTATGCTGGCTTGCGAATAGGAACTTGAGAAACTCCAATGGGAAAGCAAGTAAGGTGTAACGGTTCGCGCTGTTTTAGCGTGGACTGATTGCAACTTCTCTTTTCCAGGTATTCTCAAGACCTCTATTCGGGAAGCAACATATCGGTGCCACGCTTCTTAATTGTATGGCTCAACGAGGCACGGAAGAGTCTGTTTTAAAACACAACAATATGTTTAAACACATTAAAACGGTAGCAGTATTGGTTGTCTCGGTAGTATCAATGCTAGCTGTGTCCTGTAGTAAAGATGATAATTCGATAGAAGGGAAAACGTATGCTTCTATGCAATGGCATTGGGATGTGTATAATAACAGATATTATGAGTATGAGGTTATTAGATTTATCTCATCTTCTGAGTTCGAAATATCGTCACGCTATGATAATCCGTATGGCCCATTGATTGGTTCTCTTTATACGGGAAAATATACTTATTCATATCCTGATTTAAAAATAGAATATACAACGACTGCATCTAATGGAAATACGACAGAACACTCCAAAGAATTTGTATTTCTAAACAATAGTGTTTTTAGATATACCAATGATAATGGTAAAGTATATGATTATATAGAGGTGGGAGGTAAATAATTCCTAATGGAAATAACGGATAATAGCCGTGGGTGGGTTTACCCACGGCTATTGTTATATACTGGCCTCAGCGGGGCTGTCTATTCTTTCTTTTTGTTGCCCTTTTGGGAGTATTTTGTCCAGCCGAAGCCGAAGGCGGCGAAGGCGAGGGCCAGAACGATGTCGACACCAAACCCGATGAATACGTCGTCCCAGTCAAAATGCTTTATCACATAGAGGAAGAGGAAATAGAAGATGTCGAGGATGATGAATAATATCATGTTGTCGACGAAGCGACCCCAGAATGTCTTGGTGGCAAATTCTTTGTAGCCCATAGTCTTATGCTTTCAGCAGGAAGTCGATGTTGCTGCGGAGGCCGTACTCCTTGGTGTTCTCCATCTTTGTTTTAAACACCTTCATTTTATTGGGTTTTCCTATCAACTTCAGCTTGCCCTCCTCGAGGCACAGGGCCGTGGCTTCGCGGATGGCGGCGACGGTGGCCTTGGGGTTGACCATGATATACTCCTTCAGACGGTCGTCGCGGGTCTCGCCGCCGTGCTTCGGGTCGAAGAAATCAGTGTAGTGCGGGTTGATCTGGAAGGGTACCAGACCCATGCAGTCGAACGATGCGGGCATGACGATGGGCATGTCGTTGGTGGTGCAGAGCGTGGGACCAGCCACATTGCTGCCGGCACTCCAGCCCATGTAGGGCATGCCGTCGAAGGCGCGCTGGCGGATGGCCTGCATGAGGCCTGTGCGCTGCAATTCCTTAACCAGATGGAAGGTGTTGCCACCGCCCACGGCCACGCAGTCGGTGTCGTAGACGGCGTTGATGGGCAGCGCCTTGTGGTGTACGCTGGTGAGTTTTACGCCGAATTCGGCGTAAACTTTAGCCACCTTGGCCTCGTAGGCGTCGTAGCTCTTGTTGAGTCCGCCTTCGGCGAGGCTCACGCCGGCATACGGTACGAAGAGCACTTTCTTCACGTTGTGCCGACGGCAGAAGTCGGCAATCATGTCCTTGCACCAGCCGAGATAGGCTTCTCCGCGCATGGTGCTGTTGCTGATGAGCAGGAGGTTTCTTTTATCCATAATTGTCAGCCTCACCCCCAACCCCTCTCCTGTTAGGCGAGGGGAGTGGATACCAGGGCTGTCGGTTTTTATTGGTTAAACATTGGTCTTTCTTTTTTTTTTATTCTATTCCCCTCTCCTCCTAGGAGAGGGGGTAGGGGTGAGGCCGTTAAGCGTCAATATTAGCATATGTGGCGTTGGCTTCGATGAAGGCGCGGCGGGGCGGCACATCGTCGCCCATGAGGAGCGAGAAGATGCGGTCGGCGCTGGCGGCGTTCTCGATGGTCACCTGGCGCAGCTGGCGGTTCTCGGGGTTCATGGTGGTGTCGCACAACTGCTCGGGGTTCATCTCACCCAGACCTTTGTAGCGCTGCACGTGGATGCCCTTGTCGCCGAACTCCAGCAGGGCGCGCTCGCGGTCGTCTTCGGTCCAGCAGTATATCTGTTTCTGGCCTTTCTTGACGAGGTAGAGTGGGGGAGTGGCAAGGTAGACGTAGCCATTCTCGATGAGCTCGGGCATATAGCGGAAGAAGAAGGTGAGCATCAGTGTGTCGATGTGTGAGCCATCGACATCGGCATCGGTCATGATGATGACCTTGTGGTAGCGCAGCTTGCTGAGGTTGAGAGCCTGTGGGTCGTCGGGGGTGCCCACGGTGACGCCCAGGGCGGTGTAGATGTCGCGGATGGCTTCGCTCTCGAAGGCGCGGTGGCGCATGACTTTCTCCACGTTGAGGATTTTGCCGCGCAGCGGCAGGATGGCCTGGTAGCGGCGGTCGCGGCCCGACTTGGCGGAGCCGCCTGCCGAGTCACCCTCGACGATGAATATCTCGCACTCGGCGGGGTCGTTGCTCTGGCAGTCGGCCAGCTTGCCGGGCATGCCGGCGCCGCTGAAGGCGGTGCTGCGCTGCACCATCTCGCGGGCCTTGCGGGCGGCCTGACGGGCGCGGGCGGCCAGGATGACCTTGTCGACAATGGTGTGAGCCTCGTTGGGATGCTCCTCGAGGTAGTTCTCCAGCATCTCGCTGACGGCGTCGTCGACGGCGCCACGCACCTCGGCGTTGCCGAGCTTGGTCTTCGTCTGGCCCTCGAACTGCGGCTCGGCGACCTTGACGCTGATGATGGCCGTGAGACCCTCGCGGAAGTCGTCGCCGGTAATCTCCACCTTGGCTTTCTGCAACAGGCCGCTACGGTCGGCATAGTTCTTCAGCGTGCGGGTCAAGCCACTGCGGAAGCCGGCGAGGTGCGTGCCACCCTCGTGGGTGTTGATATTGTTGACGTAGGAGTGCAGGTTTTCGCTGTAGCCGGTGTTGTACTGCATGGCAATTTCGATGGGGATGCCTTTGCGCTCGCCCTCGATATAGATGGCCTCGGGCATCAGCTTCTCGCGGTTCTCGTCGAGGTAGGCGATGAAGTCGCGCAGACCTTTCTCGCTGTAGAAGTGGTCGGCACGCAGGGGCGTGACGCCGTCTTCCTTCATCTCGCGGAGGTCGGTGATGTCGATGGTGATGCCTTTGTTCAGGTAGGCTAGCTCACGCATGCGCTCCAGCAAGGTGTCGTACTTGTACTCGCTGACGGTGAAGATGGTGCTGTCGGGGTGGAAGGTGATCTTCGTGCCGCGCTTGTCGGTGGTGCCCACCTCCTTGACGGCGTAGAGGGGCTTGCCCTTGCTGTATTCCTGCTGGTAGACCTTGCCGTCGCGGTAGACGTTGACAATCATGTGGTCGGAGAGTGCGTTGACGCAACTGACGCCCACGCCGTGCAGACCGCCGGAGACCTTGTAGCTGTTCTTGTTGAACTTGCCGCCGGCGTGCAGCACCGTCATCACGACCTCGAGGGCCGAGCGGTGCTCCTTCTCGTGCATGTCCACGGGGATACCGCGGCCGTTGTCCTCGACGGTGATGCTGTTGTCGGGGTTGATCTTCACGTCTATCTTGTCGCAGAAGCCCGCGAGAGACTCGTCGATAGAGTTGTCCACCACCTCGTACACCAGGTGGTGCAGGCCGCGCTCGTTCACGTCGCCAATATACATGGCCGGGCGCACGCGCACAGCCTCCAAGCCTTCAAGTACGGTAATATTACTCGCACTGTAGTCAATATTCTGATTTTCTTCCATATAAGGGATGTGTATTTTCTGTTTTAGAATGCAAAGATACGAAAAAACTCTTATATATATGTAATAAATATATATTTATATTAACAATTAATCAACACAGGGAATCTGCCGTTCCAAGAGGTGAAATTAAGTTTGCCAGATATTGTAAAAAGTTGTATATTTGCACGGGAAAGTATGCGCCGAATATTGTCTATATTGCTGATAATGTTCTGCTTCTGTGTTGCACAGGGGCAGGAATTCCGTTGTGCCGTGCAGGTGAACTACCAGAAGCTGCTCACCACGACGCAGGCATACGAGTCGGCGAGCGACAAAAAAGTGTTCGATGCCATGAAACAGGCTATAGAGGATTTCATCAACGGTCGTCGCTGGACAAATATGGCTTTCGACCCGCAAGAGCAGTTGGATTGCGGCGTTACGTTGATACTCAATACCCGCTCTTCGGCCACCGACTTCGCTGGTCAGCTGCAGATACAATTGCGGCGCCCAGTGTACAACTCCACCTATACCACGGGTCTCTTCAACTATTTGGAGAGTGGGAACTTTAACTTCTCTTTCAACGAGAGCCAGCCGCTCGACTTCGATTTGGGTAACTTCTACAGCAACCTTAGTTCGACGCTTGGCTACTATTGCTACCTGATGCTGGGCATCTATTTCGATAGCTATGCGCCCAACGGAGGAGAGCCGTTCTTCCAGCTGGCACAGCAGGTGCAGCAGGCTGCCGAGGGCAGCGGCTATGTGGGCTGGAAGAGCAGCGAAGGACAGAAAAGTCGTTACTGGTTCATGGAGAACCACACCAACGGCGCCTACGCGCAGCTGCACCAGGCCTACTATGACTACCATCGTCTGGGCCTCGATATGATGACCAAAGACCAGACGCAGGCACGTCAGGCCATCATCACTTCGCTGCGCGACCTGCAGGAGGTGCACAAGAGGCGTTCCAACCTGCTGTCGGTGACGCAGTTTGTCGACGTCAAGATACAGGAACTTGTCAGTATCTTCACTCCCGCGCCGGCGGAAGAGAAGCAGACGGTCTATGACCTGATTAAGGAGATTAGTCCCATCAATGCTGTGAAAATGAAAGATTTCAATACAAAAAAATAAACATAATACAACATGACACAAATCCCTATACAGAAAGAAACGATAGACCGCATTGCCGCGGCCAACAAAATCCAGAACCCCGGCAAGGCCAGCATTCGTGAGATGCGCAAGATGATACAGGATGTGGAGAAGGAGACTGGCGTCCGTTTTGTGAAGATGGAGATGGGCATCCCCGGCCTCCCTGCCCCGCAGGTGGGTGTCAACGCCCAGATCGAGGCCCTCAAGAGCGGTGTCGCCAGCATCTATCCTGAGATTTACGGTACCGCCGACTTCAAGAAGGAGGCCGCCCGCTTCGTGAAGAACTTCCTCGACATTGACGTGACGCCCGACTGCTGCGTGCCCACCGTGGGCTCCATGCAGGCAGGCTTCGCCAGCTTCCTCACGCTGACCCGCTACGATGCCAAGAAGACCAAGGTGCTCTTCATTGACCCGGGTTTCCCTGTGCAGAAGCAGCAGTGCCGCGTGCTGGGCATCCCCATGAAGGCTTTCGACGTCTATGAGTATCGTGGCGACAAACTGCGCGACAAACTCGAAGAGGAACTGAAGGACGGCGATGTGGCTTGCATGATTTTCAGCAGCCCCAACAACCCCGCCTGGTTCTGCTTCACCGAGCATGAATTGAAAATCATCGGCGAGATGGCCAACAAGTACGGCGTCGTCGTCATGGAGGACTCCGCCTACTTCCTCATGGACTTCCGCAAGGACTACAGCGTCCCCGGCCAGGCTCCCTTCCAGCCCACCGTGGCCAAGTATACCGACCTCTACGTCATCATGATTTCCGGTTCCAAGAGCTTCAGCTATGCTGGTGAGCGTATCGCCATGATGGTCTGCT
>JAGCVD010000021.1 GCA_017962545.1 Bacteroidales bacterium | reverse complement strand
TCCGGGATTGGCCGAGGACGACATCGAGAACCTCGTCATCCAGCAGATTGAGTTCTGCAACATCATCCTGCTCAACAAGGCCTCGATGGTGACGCCCGACGAGCTGGGCCGCATCCGCGAGATTATCCGCGCCATCCAGCCCAAGGCCGAAATCATCGAGTGCGACTACTGCGACATCGACTTCCGCAAGATACTCTACACCGGCATGTTCGACTTCGACAAGGTGGCGACCTCGGCGGCATGGATAAATGAGATTGAGGGGCACCATGAGGAGGACGATGATGACGAAGACGGCCATGAGGAGCACCATCACCATGAGCACCATCATCATCATGACCACGACGAGGGCGAGACAGAGGAATACGGCATCGGCACCTTTGTCTACTACCGCCGCGAGCCGATGAACATCGGGCGTTTCGATGAGTTCGTTGCCCGTCATTGGCCGAACAATATCATCCGTGCCAAGGGAATATGTTGGTTTCTCTCGGAGCCCGACACATGCTACCTCTTCGAGCAGGCCGGCTCGCAGGTGTCGCTGAAAGACGCCGGCCAGTGGTACGCCGCCATGCCCGACGACGAGTTGCTCGACTTCATGCGGCGCAACCCCGACCTGCAGCGCGACTGGGACGACACCTACGGCGACCGCATGCAGAAGCTCGTCTTCATCGGCCAGCATCTCGACCGCGAGGCCATAACTGCCGCCCTTGACGAGTGCCTGTCGAAAACCTATTGATTATTTCCCGACAGCGATATACTTTTTTAGAGCTTTGACATAGCCTTTGAAGGCCTCCATACCCGAGGGTGTGATGCGACAGGTAGTGCGGGGCATCTTGCCTTTGAAGCCCTTTTCAACCGTGATATAGCCTGCGGCTGTGAGTTTGTCAATCTGCACACTGAGGTTGCCCGAGGTGGCACCTGTCTGTTCCTTAATGTAGGTGAAGTCGGCTTCGTCGACACTCATGAGCAAGGAGACGACGGCAAGTCGCAACTCGGAATGTAGCAATGGGTCTAATGCAGGGAACATCATGGGTTCTGCTTTTTAAGCATCAAGCCAGGAATCACAAGGCCAATGAGTGAGAAGAGAAATACATACAAACAAGGCTCGATTAAATTAAAAACAATTATTGCCTTGACCGATGCACCACTGACAACCATTGCTCTGATGACTCCCGAATAATCACAAAAGGCCACCAGCAGGCCGCCGATGATACCGAACAGCACCAGCCAACGTCTTTTCAAAATATGTCCGGTAATGGCCACCGCCATACCCATCAGTAGAATGATGACAGGCGTGATTGTCACCATTGCAGAGGCTGCAGTGGCAAGATTGTCAAATAATCTCAAGATTAGGTAATTCCAAATAAGTGCAAAGAGGTAGAAACCGATAACGATACTGCCGAAAGTCAACCAGGTCTTGCGTACAAGTGTGCCTACTAGTGAAACTGGCACCTGCACCTGCTTTCTGTCGTGGATGCGCATAATCCACCAAATGATGATGGGGAGTAGAAGCCATAGCAGCCCTCCCAAAGGAAAGGCTGACAAGCAATTGACGAGGGCTACCAAGAGGGCTGTTCCCATAGCGGCGAGCCCCGACATGTAGAGCAATTGCCCAGTGTCCTTTGCTACGACATTCCGGCTGCGCTCTATTTGTTCAGTGATAATTTCCAAACTGCGTTCTACAGTGAGATTTGCATTTTCTTCCATTGTTGTTACATTTTTACGGTTTTAATGTTGCTGTCTTTTTTGATACCAAGTGCACTTTTTGTCTCAAATTTACGATGCAAAGATAAACAAGTTTATAATATAAACCAAATATTAGTGAAATATATTTTATATAAAACTAATTATCAATATGATATTTTTTCAGCGTTTGAATAAAAAAACAACAAAAATAATATGTAGATAAAAGAAAAAAACATGAAATAAGCCAGTATTAGATGACTTTGTAGTATAACTTGACGGATAAAACCAAAGAAAGTGGACGACACCTACGGCGACCGCATGCAGAAGCTCGTATTCATCGGCCAGCATCTCGACCGCGATGCCATCACCGACGCCCTCGACGAATGCCTGTCGAAGACATATTAAGAATTGTCGCTCGATTCCAGCACACACCCAATCCCTATTGCTTGCATCATGTGGCGGTAGTATTCTGCCTTTTTGGCAAGAGACATGGGATAGGCACGTGAGGAAGAAGGCATGCGCCAGAGGCGCATCTTCCTGCTGGCAATAGTAAACTCATGGTAGGTGCCCATCTGTGGCACAGGGACACCATAGTCGTCGGTAAGCACAGAAAAACTCTTCTGACCGGTGCAGACGATATCGTGGCAGAGGGGTATCTGTGCCAACAACGCTGGGATATCCGTCTTCTCGACGATTTGAAGATCTTTGTCGGAAGCGTTACCGCTCAATCGGCGAACAGCACTGGCGGTATCGTAGATGGCGATACCATGCTCTTCGAGCAAGGATTGAATGTCCTCTAAAAAGAATGTCTTATGCGCTGCATCCACCAGCCGTTCGGCATCGCCACAAAAGACGAGACCAAAGATATTCCACATTTGATTGGAACGATTGGGATAAAAAAAATTGAAACTCCAGCGACGCTTCGGCGGCGGGAAGCTACCGAGAATCAGCAACCGGGCGTTAGGTGGCAAGAAAGGCTGTAGTGGATGATATTCTATCTCTACCATATTCAGACGATAAGGTCGGCGAGGGTGCCCTTGACAGCACGCAATAAGTCTTGTGGCGCGAGACGGAACTGCAGGCCGCGCTGTCCTGCGCTGCAAAAGACGGTGTCGTAGTCGGTGAGCGTCTGGTGTAACCAGGTGGGCAATGGCTTCTTCATGCCGATGGGCGAGCAGCCGCCACGGATGTAGCCCGTTAGCGGCAGCAGCTCCTTGACGTGAATCATCTCCACCTTCTTGTTGCCCGTCACCTTGGCGGCCTTCTTGAGGTCTACCACCTCGGCGCCAGGGATGACGCAGACGAACAATCCTGTCTTGTCGCCACGCAGCACCAGCGTCTTGAAGATACGCTCAATAGGTTCTCCCAGCACCTCGGCGGTATGTTCGGCACCCAGATGTTCCTCGTCCACCTCGTAGGGAATGAGCTCGTACTGTATCTTTAGCTGGTCGAGCAGCCGCGCTGCATTGGTCTTCTTAATACTCTTGTCTGCCATACCATGTTATTTCTGGATGATATCCACGAAGGCCTTGGGCAGGAGGACGTTGTCGAGGTCGATGGCTTTGGCGAACAGCGGCGCCATCTCGTGGGTGGTGAAGCCCGCGATGCCGCAACCGATGCGGGTGACGAGGAACTTGTATTCTTGGTGTTCTTTGGCGAAGGCGATGAACTCGTCCACGTACGGCCGTATCGTCTCCACGCCGCCCTGCATAGTGGGGATGCCGTAGCTGCGACCCTGCAGGCCGACGCCCTGACCCCACACTGCGCCGAAGCGCTCATAGGCCAACCACGCGGCTCCGCCGCCGTGCGACCCCGCCAGATTGCTTCCAAAGACAACTATCTCGTTGTCCTTCAGTTCGGTAATTCTTTCAGGTGCATACTCTCTGCTGTACATAAGCGATGTATTTCTAGTTCCTGCAGCGCTTCGAGCGCATCCATCCGAAGAGCATATTGAGGTTCATGCCCAGCGAGACGTTGAAGTAACTGTACCAATCGTCCAGCGAGTCGTCGCCACGCTTGATACCCACGGCGTTAGGCGTACTGCTGCGGTCGGCCAATGCCGCCGCCACCGTGCCGTTCTCCACCTCAGCCATCAACAGGTCGGAGCCCACATAAGTGGTGCTCACGTCGTCAAGATAGTCGGTCCAGGTCTTGCGGAAACCGTATTCTGCCGACAGAGAGAAGTTCTTGTTCAGCCGACAGCGCACACCCACGCCGAAAGGCATGGCGAGCTGTGTTAACGGATAAGGACGACGGTCAGGATAGGCCGTGGTTCCCTGACCCTCGGTGCATAGCGGCTGTAGCGCCATCCACGACGTGGTGCCGTCGGGAGCTGTGTATTGTGTCTCGGGACTGAAATGGAACACTGCCATGCCGCCGAAGATATATGGTGTCCAGAGGCTCTCTGTGGCTCCGGGACCATAGGGGCGAAAGTTGAACTCCGCCACCAGCGAGCCTTCATAGAGGCGGGAACGGAAAGTCAGGTTGCGCTGCTCGATGCAGTCTTCCAACGCCGATATGGCACCCACGACCCCGCCGAAGCGCACCGACCAGCGGTTGTCGAGGCGACAGCGCACCCCTGCACCACCCGCCACATGAAGTTCACCGAAGACGCTCTGGTCGTTCAGGTCTCCCAAGTAGTTCATCCCGCCAGCCGACAGCACCATCTCGCTGCGGCTAAGGAGGTCGTCGCGTTGTGCCACGCCTGTCAGCGGCAGCAACAGCAGCAATACTATGGCAAACCCTCTCTTCACTCGTCCCAACGTATTGAATTACAAATACCCTCCACCTGCATCAGGTAGTCGCGTTTGTCGAAACGGGGGCAATAGACGTAGCCCGTCACCTCGACAATCTGTGTGCCGTCGGGCGACAGCAGCGTGTAGGTTACGAAGGGACCGCCCATGAAATCGCCAAAGGTGCGCCAAAGACCGCGTGTCTCAATGCAATATTTACTTCCCTGATAGTCAACCTTGTTATGTTCAATGTCCAGCCTCCGCTCAGTACCCATATAGCTGCCTTCAGCAGGTCCCGGCACATTGCGACGCATCATCGTGTCGAGACGGTTGAGTATCTTGTCGGCAGCAAACTGACTCTCGTTGCGATAGGGCATGGTATGAATCAACACACCCAGACTGAAGTCTTTAGTCTCTTTATGTATCCAAGCGAAATCGGGGTCGTCCGTGGCGGTCTGCGCCCAACGGAATTCCTCGCTGAAGGTCATCTTGAAGCCAAACTTATCGTTCACCCTCTGCATCAACTCCACGTTGCGGGTGTTATAGAAAGCATTGATAATGCGCTGATGCTCATCCTTATATATCTCCGACTTGATGACTTTCTCATAGCGGCGCAACAAACTTCTCAGGGCACTGTCGCTAGTGGCGGCGATGTCAACCATTGTCTGCGGTGAGGCCCACTTGTCGTGGCTGATATACACCTTATTGGGATTCTCCGGATTCACATCGCATAGGATGATATTGCGGTGCATCTGGAACATCTGCGTATTGTGCAGCGAACTGACAGGAATGTTCACCACATCAAAACGAGGCTGCGACTGTGGCAAGCCAGGTAGCGGCTCCCTCAAAATAGAATCGATAAGCTCCTTGATATCACCATAGTAAACATTCTTGTCGGCGGCAAGCAGTACCTCGCAGGTCTTGCCCGACGACGACTTCTTCATAATGGCCTCGGTCTGGCGCGAGTGGCACGCCGTGAGCAGCAACAATGCTGCAAACATGATGGTTACACTACGTTTCATATTATAATGTTTTTCATTTATTTTTTCTCTCCCCTCCACGAATGGAAGTCCCTTATCGACTGTTCAATATCGGTCTCCGGCATTGCCAGTTCGGCAACAGCGTGACCGTTGTCGTAATACTCCTGTACCATCAGCTGCCTTACGTTGCACGATGAAAGTTCAGTGCGAATACCTAGACTCCGCACAACATCCCCTGCCTTTCCTGCAGCTAACAGTAGCCCATTGGACACCGTGACCACCCGCTGCCGATAGCCCATCACCCGTGCCTGCAGCTGGTACAACTCTTTGATAGTAAGATGCCCATGAGTGCTCACCGCTATGTAACGCTGTCCATTCTGCCCCATCGTGAGGGCGTTCACCATGGCCGCCGCCACGTCGCGCACGTCAACAAAGGACTTGCCGCCCCGCGGGGCGAACATCAGCGACTTGCGGTAGGCCAACAGCAGCATGCGGCCCGACGACGGCTTAACATCCATGGGACCAATCATATATCCCGGGTTGACCACCACCACGTGCCAGTCGGGCTTGGCTGCGGCAGCCTTGAGGAGTATCTCTTCTCCCTGACGTTTGGAGATGGCATAGTAGCTGCTGTCGAAGGGTGGCTTGACGGCTTCCTGTTCGTCGGCGGGATGGTCGGCGCTGCCGTAGCCTATCGTATTGACCGTTGAGGCATGCACCAACCGTCTGATTCCATGTGTGTTCATCGCCGTCACCAGCGTGTGGCACAGATTGACGTTCACCGCAGCATAGTCCTTCTGGTGCAGCAGGCTCATGTCGGTCACGCCGGCGCAGTTGACGATGGCATCGCAGCCTTCGGCTGCCGCCACCACGGTGTCAGGATTGGTGATATCGCCTTCAATAACCTTGGTATCAGGCGTTTCAATGTGCAACGCACCGCGTCGGCGCACCACCGCCACCACTTGGTGGCCTGTGGCCGTCAGCCGCTGCAGCACGTTGTGTCCCAGCAGCCCCGTCGCTCCGAGCAGCAAGACTTTCATCATCTTAATAACGCCAACCGCCCCCGATTATTGTATAGCGCCGCTGAAAGCTGCTGAAATATATTTTCATACAATCCGAGCTGTTTCAAAATGAAGAATGCCCAAATCAATAACACCTGATATTATCTGTTTTTTAACATTTCGGAAGGGCGGTTTGAGGCATGGATGCTCGCAATGGAAATCAAGCAGTTACAGCGATAAAATAACACTTAACGCACTGTATCTGTGAATGGTATTGGTTTTATCTACCTCTAACCCCCTGTAAATCAGTACCCCCTCTTACTCCCCTCTTACTCCTCACATACCCTCCACTTTACCCTCATTTACTCGAGTAGGAGATAAGAATTTTAACATTTAATGAGAGTAAAATTAATCTAAATTATATCTGCCGCCCACCCCCAGCCCATCTCCCTTGCTAACCTTTCCCGATGGATTAACTCCGACGTGGCACTTCTGAGATTGAGATTGATGAGAAGGAGATGGAAAAAGGGACTGCCACACGTGACAGTCCCGCTTCACATTAAAAAATAGGGTTCTTCACTACATTTAATTTAATTCAGAGGTGTTGCCTCATCAAGTTCGGCAGGCATACCACAGTTCCCTACGGGTAGTATGAAAAACCTTTTGGGGTAAACACCATAGGTGTCAATTGCTTGATTTATGTCTGTTGCACTCGCGGCAGAGCATCTGGCAGTTCTCTGCCACCGTGCGTCCACCCTTGCTCCACGGGATAATGTGGTCGCCCTCCATGAACTCGATATCCAGTTCCCGCTTGCAGATAGGACAGATGTGGTTCTGTTTCTCCCACACCGCCAACTTGATATCCTCGGGGAAAGCCCGCAAATCGAGGTATCGTTCATCACCAGTGAGAACATACGGGATAATGCCCGTTTGCTTCTGTATCTCGCTGTCGCGCATCAGTGCTGATATGCGTTTCCCCAGCGCTTCGGTGTCAAGCGTCTCTGAACCGTATTTGTCGTACAACCACGCCCAATCCAACCCTTTCATGATTTTCTTGAACTTCTTCATGTCGAAGTTGGTGATTGCCCAGTTGAGCACCGTTTGGAAATACGACCATAGGTTGTTGGCATTGGGGTCATGCTGATGTTCGGCCATATACCCAACCGCCGTCTGCATGTGCCCGTTGCGGGTCTCATGTTCTGCCATCCATTCCAATGCCTTCTTCAAGAAATCCTGACGTATTGGCGTACCATTCACCAAGTCCTTACCCAAACGTGCAGCTCCGCAGTTGGTCTTTGAGAAATGCTTCTTGGCATCGCTGACGAAAGGCCCCGCATATACGGCATTGTTTATCTCCTGCTCGTTGAGAGGCTTGCCGGCAATATTGATGGTCTTGAACCATTCCAGTTTCTCGCTGGCCTCACCCTCGCACACATAGATGGTGAGCTTATAGTCGAGAATTTTCTTCTTGATATCATCCGGCTGGTTGAAGAAGTTCTTGAAGAAATAGGCAAACTTCCCGTCCACATATTCGCAGAGTGACAATGTGCGTTGCTGTCCATCCATCACCTCGTAGGGGCATTCGGCATCGTCTGACCTTTTCACCCAATACATCACATTCAGTGGGTAGCCGTTCAACACGGTACGTATCACCGCCTGCTGCTCTTTCTCGTCGTAGATAAACTCACGCTGGTAAGGAGGACGGATATCGAGCAATCCACCGTATCCACGGACGCCCATCTCGTCGTTGTTCACGTAACCCTTGGTGATTTCGCCAACAGTTATCTCTAATGGTGTTATTGTCATCATATCGTTTGGGGGTGTTTATTTCGGATAAGAATTCTACTGTATTGTCGTTTGCCTTTTACGACCCCGCAACCGCCACGGTCTTCTGGGTGAATTGTATAGCCTACTTTTTTTAGCACCTCATTTGGGGCAGATGCCCTTGTGTTTCCACTGGCCTGCCAAATAATCTCAAATTGATTTGGGTTGTATTTATCAAGAAAAGTAATAGGAACTCCCATTAATCCTGAGTAATCGTAAGGAATATCCTGCGTTTTATTTACATTGATCGCGTTATAATTGTCATATTTTGGGTATTCTTCTGGCGAATACTTACACACTAAATCAATTTCTTCATTTCGCTTTGGTATATCAAGATTCGTAAACCAGTGAACGCCAGACACTCTAATCATTCCTTCTTTATGATCTGTGGCTGTGGCAATATCTTCGTATGGAGAAACAAAATGAGCGGCTCCTCCTTTAAATCCATAACCCAACCATATTTTATTCTCTATGACATGAGGGAAAATCTCCTTATATATTATTGCACCTTGATTCCCCACTATAAGAAATTTCTTGTCAAATTCTATCAGTTGACCTATGTACTCTCTGAACAACGAGAACGGCGGATTGGTTACCACGACATCTGCCTGTTTCAACAATTCGATACATTCGGGGTCTCGAAAGTCGCCAGTTTTAAGTTCGGAAAGAATATTTTTGTTGTTCTGCAAAAGTATTCTTACATCGCTGAGATCAACCGCTCCATCGCCATTCATATCGCGAACTTCGGTAATCTCCACTTTGTAGGCAGGCTTACGCGGCTGCTGGTCCTCATCGCCAAAGTCAAGTTGCAACTCATTTCCCTGCACCGGCGAGCCATTGTAGCATGTGCAAATAAGCTTCTTTAATCCCAATTGGTTGAAACGCAGAGCGAAATACTTGAAGAAATTGCTTTCGTAGGGGTCGTCGCAGTTGCATAACACCACCTTATCACGGAAGTGTGGCCAATAGTGCTGCAACTCTCTTTCTATATCTGTCAGTTGAGTATAGAACTCATCCTTTTTAGCCGTCTTCGCGGCATTCAGATTTTTGTTTGCCATAAATGTAGCCTTTTGCGAGCGTGGCTACCTATCAGGCTTACGGGCAATGCAAGGGCACTAAAAAGCGTAGACTTTGTCTTATCCACGCCTTAAGGCCCTAGGAACTGCCCGTAAAAGTCGATAAGTCGCTGTCTACGCATTGCGCAGACGCTCGCAGACTTATTCGCGACTTTTACACTTTCGAATTTCCTAGGTTCTAAGGCAGTGCCGAATAAATAGCAAACGCTGTTAAATTATTGTTTCTCTATTCTTTGTAGTTTCTTGTTATCTGTTGTTTTTGCTGTTTTTGTTGTTTATTTTTCAATTTGCAAAGATACATATTATTGTCGAACTGGCCAAAAATAATTTCCCTCCGCCCGGAATCCAGGCGGAGGGAAAGGTATTGATACAAGACCGTTTCGGTTTGATTGTATAATTACTTTAGGTGGAGTTCGTGGCCCATGCGATCCTGCTTGGTCTTGAGGTAGCGCTCGTTGTACTTGTTGGGCTCGATGACGATGGGAATTATCTCTGTCACCTCGAGGCCATAGCCTTCCAGGCCGGTACGCTTGACGGGGTTATTAGTAATGAGGCGCATCTTAGTGACTTGCTGGTCGCGGAGTATCTGGGCGCCGATGCCGTAGTCGCGCTCGTCAGCCTTGAAGCCGAGCTGCAGGTTGGCGTCGACGGTGTCGAGTCCCATCTCCTGCAAATGATATGCTTTCAACTTGTTAACCAATCCTATCCCACGTCCTTCCTGACTCATGTACACAACCAACCCCTTGCCTTCGGCATCAATCATCTCCATGGCGTGGTGCAGTTGGTCGCCACAATCACATTTGCACGAACCGAAGATGTCACCCGTGGCGCAACTGCTGTGCACACGCACCAGTACGGGCTCGTCGGCCTCCCACTCGCCCTTGCGGAGCACCATATGGGTAGTGCCATTGTCGAGCTGCGTGTAGGCAATAAGTTGGAAATTGCCCCAGCGGGTGGGCAGGAAGACCTCCTGCTCGCGACGGATGAGGGTCTCGTGGGCCACACGGTAGGCGATAAGGTCTTTGATAGTGATGATTTTCAACCCATAGCGGTGGGCGACCTCCTGCAGTTGCGGCATTCGTGCCATGGTGCCGTCGTCGTTGATAATCTCAATAAGGGCGCCAGCGGGGTAGAGACCTGCCAGACGAGCCAGGTCAACGGCCGCCTCGGTATGGCCGGCACGGACAAGGACACCGCCGTTACGGGCACGCAGGGGGTTGATATGACCCGGACGACCCAGGTCGTCGGCCTTGGTGGCAGGGTCGGCAAGGGCGCGGATGGTGGAGGCGCGATCGTGCATAGAGACACCCGTAGTGCAGCCGTCCTTGAGGTTGTCGACGGTAACAGTGAAAGGAGTGCCGAGGAGCGAGGTATTGTCGTGCACCTGCATGTCAAGGTTCAGCTCGTGGCAGCGCTGCTCGGTGATGGGGGCGCAGAGCACGCCGCGGCCGTTCTTGAGCATGAAGTTGACATGCTCGGGGGTAATCTTCTCGGCGGCCATGATAAAGTCACCTTCATTCTCGCGGTCTTCATCGTCGACGACTATGACGAACTTTCCTTCGCGAAAGTCTTCGATAGCCTCTTCTATAGTGTTGAGTTTGAATTCCATCTATATTGTGTATTATTTGTTCTTGATTTGATTGCGGAACCTTTGGTTGGCGCCGCAGAGAGCGTCGTCTGCATTGATGCCGTGCCGACGGGCCCAGTCGACGAGAGCGAAGAGGTAGTCTCCAAACTCTGCCTCCGTCATATCTTCCCTTAATTCCTCATTCTTAATTCTTAGCCCTTCATTCATCCCAGCTACTTTCTCCTGCATACGCACTGCCTTGATGAGTGACGGCAGCGAGTCGGGGACGCCGTCGAGGACTCCTTTGCGGTCCTTCTCCCTCATCTTCAACTGCTCCCAGCTCTCGCCATGGTATTCATCCTTGTGGTAAATAAACGGATGTCGGTCTATAAGTTTGTCACAAATGGTGTTGTACACATCCTCTGTGGTGAAACGCCCTTCGTCCTCGGCAATCTTGCAGTAGAACAGGATGTGCATGGCCAAATCGCCGAGTTCCTTCTTAATTTCGTTGCCTTCGGCCGCCACAATGGCTTCCGATAATTCGTGAACCTCCTCGATGGTGAGGTAGCGCAGGCTCTCCATGGTCTGTACACGATCCCACGGACACTCTTTCCTAAGGGTGTCCAGTATCTCACTCAAACGCTCAAATGCGGCGCACGTCTTCGACTCCATCAATTGATTTCAATTTACTGATTAGTCCATTGAGATTCTCTACATCATTAACATAGAGCATGATAATGCCGTGGGCCACCCCTTCCGATGCCTCGAGGGTGATGGCGCGCATATTGAGGTCCAGTTCATCAGATATATGACGCGTGATTTCCTGCAACAACCCTTTGCGGTCGATGGCCGTGAGTGTGATACCCGTGAGCAGCGACAACTGCTCACCCGGACGCCACTTGGCACGTACCACATGGTTCTCGTGATTGGCCATCTCGTCCATAGCTACCTTACAACCAGTGCGATGCACCATGATTCGGTCGCCCTGCACGATACCCACCACTTGGTCGCCCTGCACTGGCTTGCAACACGGAGCCGTCTCGGTAGGATAGTTCTCGTATTCCTGGTCCAGGAGAAAAGGAGTGGTCTGAGTCTCGTGGAAGAAGAAACTGGGAGCGGGACGGACCTTGCCAAAACACTCGGCCACTTGGCGCTCAGTGATATTGCCGACGGCAATGTCATAGTACAGGTCGATGTCCGATGGCTGGCTGAGATAGCGCTTGAGCTGCCCGAAGTTCTGAGGATTGTTGCGCATCCTCATCTTGGCAAGATATTCCGCCAAACGCCGTTTACCCTCAGCAACAAACTCTTTACGACGAGCTCGCAGGGCATCTTTGATGGCCTCGCGGGCATGGGGGGTTAGGCATTCGTTGAGCCATTCCTCGGTGGGCTTAGTGTTCTCCGTGGAGAGCACCTGCACCTGGTCGCCTGTGTGCAGCCGCTCGCTACGTCCTACAACACGGGCATTGACCTTGGCTCCAATACAATGGTTGCCAAGGTTGGTATGGATGGCATATGCGAAGTCGAGCACCGTGCTGTGGCTAGGCAGGGTGATGGTCTTACCGTGGGGTGTAAAAAGGTATATCTCCTTGGTGTACAGACTCTCCTTGAACTCTTCCACAAGGTCGAGTGCACTCTTATCGCTCTGTTCCAACGAGGTACGTATCTGTTGCAGCCATTCCTCGACAGGGTTGTTTTCTATATGTTCTTCGGGGTGTGCCTCCTTGTAGAGGAAATGCGCCGCCATACCTTTCTCGGCGATGACATCCATGCGCTCGGTGCGTATCTGTATCTCCACCCAGCGATTGATGGGAGTCATGACGGTGGTCTGCAGACTCTCGTAACCGTTGTTCTTGGGGTGCGATATCCAATCGCGAAAACGATTGGGGTTAGTGGTAAACTTGCCCGAGATGAGAGCAAAGACCCTGAAGCACTCCTCACGCTCATGTTCACGCGGCACATCCTTCAGGATAATACGCATGGCATATAGGTCAAAGATTTCGTCAAAGTCTATATGCTTGTTCTCCATCTTCTTGTAGCAACTATAGACCGACTTGGTACGGGTCTTGAGGGTATATTGGAACCCTGCCTCGTCGAGCATCTGTCGCACAGGCTGAATAAGGCACTCCTCCAGTTGCTCGCTGGTGCCGGCAGTAGCGGCTATCTTGGCCTCTATCTCAGCATATTTCTCTGGGTTGGTATAACGCATGACGAGCTCCTCGAGCTCAGTCTTGATGCTATAGAGGCCCAAACGATGGGCCAGGGGGATGTAGAGGTAGGAAGTCTCGCTGGCGATGATGAGCTTCTTGGTATCCTTCATCGAACCCAACGTGCGCATATTGTGCAAGCGGTCACAGAGTTTGAGGAAGATGACATAGGCGTCGTTGCACATCGAGAGCAGTATCTTGCGGTAATTTTCGGCCTGCTTGCTCTCGGTCTGCTGCATGAGCATGACATCGTCTATCTTGGTGACGCCATCGACTATCTTGGCCACACGGTCGCCGAAGACCATACGTAACTCGTCAAGTGTGATATCCGTATCCTCCACCACATCGTGCAGTAGAGCCGCCATGACTGCCGTGGGACCGAGACCCACCTCCTTGACAGCGATGAGCGCCACCGCCAAGGGATGGAAGATGTAGGGCTCGCCACTCTTGCGACGTGTGCCGGCATGCGCTTCACGGGCCATGGTATAGGCCCGCAATATGCCCTGCTCCTCGTCGGAAGTCAAGGGCTTCAAAGCACGACAGGCAGCAATGAGTTCCAGGTACTTGGCCTGCATCTCACATGCTTCACGCGTCTCGTCGATAACGTATGTCCCGCTGTCAGCCATTCTACACTACAAAACCATTATGAGGAAGACTTCAGGCATCAGCGAGAGGCTGAGGCCGAAGGTGAAATAGCCCTGCCTGTTGACGTAGCCTGCGCCCAAAGAAATCGATGTCCATGCGAAGCCAGAACGGTTTCGTGTCTCCGCCATACGCAGACCCAGTTCAGCGCCAGGATATCGGTTGCCTTCCAGGACGAAGCCACCATAGAGCTGCCAGTCAATGATATTGCCACAATCGGACAATCGCAAGGCAGGACCCACGGCAAGATAGGAGTGCTCGAGGCCACTGCGACCAGTCATATACAGACCCCAGCGTTGGGGCAACCAGGTGCCTTGGAGCCCTATGGCCAAATCATGACCACCCACCATCGTCTGGAATTCAAAAAAGAAACTGTTGTAGTCGTTCTCCAAACGGTTGTAGAAATGGTGCTTGGGGAGATGGTATATACTGTCAGCCAGTGAGGTCTGTCCGATGACGTTGCCCAGCGTGTCATAATACACCGGCGCGCCCAGCACGTTGCGGTTATTCTGAGCCCATACGGTGCTGCAGCATAGCAGCAAACCTATGAAGACCAGCCTTTTCATCATTCTGCAGCCGATTTTTCTTTCAGTGCGGTACGTATCTTGCCCTCTAACTCTTCGCACAATTCGGGGTTATCGCGCAGCAACTGTTTCAGCGCCTCGCGACCTTGGGCCAGCTTGCTGTCGCCATAGCTGAACCACGAGCCGCTCTTGTGGACGATATCCAACTCCACGCCAAGGTCGATAATCTCGCCCAACTTGGAGATACCTTCACCAAACATCAAGTCGAACTCGCAGACGCGGAACGGGGGCGCCACTTTGTTCTTCACAATGCGCACCTTCACACGGTTGCCAATGTTTTGGTCGCCGTCCTTGATGGCCTGCGTACGACGGATGTCGATACGCACTGAGGCGTAGAATTTCAACGCATTACCACCCGTTGTGGTCTCGGGGTTGCCGAAGAGGACGCCAATCTTCTCGCGCAACTGGTTGATGAAGATGCAGCAGCAGTTGGTCTTGCTGATGGTAGCTGTCAGTTTGCGCATAGCCTGGCTCATCAGACGAGCCTGCAGTCCCACCTTCGAGTCGCCCATGTCACCGTCGATCTCGGCCTTGGGGGTGAGGGCGGCGACAGAGTCGATAACGATGATGTCAATGGCGCCGGAACGTATCAGGTTGTCGGCGATCTCGAGGGCCTGCTCGCCGTTGTCGGGCTGCGACACCAGAAGGTTGTCAATGTCGACACCCAACTTCTTAGCATAGAAGCTGTCGAAAGCATGCTCGGCATCGATAAAAGCCGCTATGCCTCCTTTCTTCTGGCACTCGGCGATGGCATGAATGGCCAGCGTGGTCTTACCGGAACTCTCGGGACCGTAAATCTCGATGACACGGCCACGCGGCAGACCTCCGACACCCAATGCATTGTCGAGGCTGATGCTGCCCGTCGAGATAACATCCAACTGTTCCTCGGGACGGTCGCCCAGTTTCATGATGGAGCCTTTGCCATAACTCTTCTCAATCTTGTCCAGCGTGCTCTGCAGTATCTTCAGTTTCTCCAGCTTCTGGGCATCTACGTCGTTAATCTCTTTTGCCATAATACATTGTTTTATTTATTATTAAATCATTATCCCTGTTGGAAGATATTTGCAAATATACAAAATAATTCCAATACTTGGAAGATTTTTCGAAGCACCTCCAGTTAGAGCAGACCTCTCTCTTCGGGACAAGAGGAGGTATCCCGATGGCAAAAATGCCATAGATATATCGTCACAATATAATTGGGGGATTTATTTCCTACCGCAGCTGCGGATTCGAGAGGCACTCTGACTGATGCGTTCCTCTGTGACATCGCCATCAGCAACCATCTGCATGATGACCTTGACAGCACGCGGCACCATATTGACGTCGTAGGTGCCACCATTGTTGCTCAGGCACAATAGGTCGGCACCCGCTAGCACCGCCATGCGGACAGCTTTCTCGAAACTATACTGCTGCACGATGGCGCCCATGGCAAGGTCGTCAGTGACGATGACACCATCATATCCCAGTGTGTCACGCAGATAAGAAGTAATCTTGGGCGATAATGAGGCAGGCAAGCCCGACGGGTCGAGTTTGCGGTTGATGACGTGGGCAGTCATCACCATCATATTAGCACTTGGGAGGTTACGGTAAGGTTCCAACTCGCAGCGTTGCCATGTGTCGGTGACATCAACTAAGCCCTTGTGGGTGTCGCCTTTGGAACTGCCGTGACCAGGGAAATGCTTCATGCAACTGACCACCCCATATTTCTGCTGCTCACTAACCCATATTTTGCAACACTGGGTCACCATCTCGGGGTCAGACGAAAAGGCACGCCCCATACCACCGATGACAGGACATGACGGGTTAATATTCACATCGGCCACTGGAGCGAAGTTGAGGTTAATACCACAACTATTGAGAAGATTGGCCGTAAGTTCTGCACAATCCCGTACTGTGTCAAGTCCCTGGGCGGCACTCTTCTGGGCCGACATAATTGAAGGAAATCCATAGCGGGAACTCAGACGCGAAACATTGCCGCCTTCCTGGTCGATGCCTATCAGCAAATTTGGCGAAATGAGGCGCAGTTCGTGACAGAGAATACCCACTTGGTCGACAGCATTGATATTGCGGCCACGCGTCTTGGTGGGTACGTCGTAGTCGAAAAGTATCACACTACCCACATGGTAGTCGCGCAGAGCGGTGATAATCTCGGGATTCTTTGTGCTGTCCACCTCCGTGCCACGGAAGCCCACCAGCAACATCATGCCGATATTCTCGTCGAGAGTGTATTCCGGAGTCTCCGGAACGTTCATCGTATCCTGATTCTCCTGAAGAGCAGGACCTTTGCAGCCCATCAGGGTCAGCGCCAACATAATGATTGTCAGTTTCATTTTCATCCTTCAAATGGTATTCTGTGGGCAATACTGCGGCCCAGGGTAATTTCGTCGGCATATTCGAGGCTGTCGCCCACGGCGACGCCACGCGCCAAGGTAGTGACTTTCACCCCAAAAGGGCGCAACTGACGGCTTAGGTAATAGTTTGTGGTGTCGCCCTCCATGGTAGTAGGCAAGGCTAGGACAACCTCCTCCACGGGATAGGGGGTGCCTGTCTCCACACGCTGGATAAGCGAGGCTATCTCCAAATCCTGTACACCGATGCCATCGATGGGCGAGATAACGCCGCCCAGCACATGGTACAAGCCACGGTACTGCTGCGTGTTCTCCAGCGCCATAACATCCTGTACGTTCTCCACCACACAGACGATGCCGCGCTGGCGTTTCTCGCTGGAACAGATAGGGCACACCTCGGTGTCGCTCACATTGTGGCAATGGCGGCAACGGTGCAAGTCGGTCTTCAGCCGCAGGATGGCCTCACTGAGGTCACGCACCGCCAGCTCGTCCTCTTTCATCAGATGCAACGCATACCGCAGCGCTGACCGCTTGCCGACACCCGGCAACGTCGCCAGCTGCTTTACGGCTTGTTCCAGTATCTTGCTCGGCAGGTTCATCCTTGCTTCTGGCTACCGTCAACCTGCTCCTGCAGTTCGGCGATCTTGGCGTTGGCTTCGGCCTCACGCTTCTTGAGTCGTTCACGCGAGTTGTGCCCGAGCGCCATCACCAGTGCGATGATGACAAACACCAGTGCCCCGATAATCAGAGCGGCTTTCATGTGCACACTCAACACGAGCATCACCACTGCCACCACGTCGGCCAGCAACAAGGCGAAAAACATTTGCCATCCTAGTTTCTTCATACCAGATTCATGCTATGTTTGATACTTTCAATCTTTTGGTCAAGGGCTTCGTTGGTCTTGTCAAAGCTGCCCTTGCAACAGAGCTCGCCTTTGACGCCAAAGTAGAACTTAATCTTGGGCTCGGTGCCGCTGGGACGCACCGTGACTTTGTTGCCTTTGTCGGTAAAGAACTGCAGCACGTTGCTGGTCGGCAGGTCGATAGGAGTGACCTTCCCTGTCACAAGGTCCTTGCTCTCATGAAGCTTGTAGTCCTTGATGCAGACCACCTTCTCGCCGTCGATTTCGGCGGGCGGGTTGCTGCGGTAGTCGCGCATCATCTGTTGTATCTCCTCAGCGCCACTCTTGCCCTTGCGCACGACGCTGACGAGGCCTTCTTTATAGAAGCCGTACTGCTTGTAGATATCCACCAGCACGTCGAAGAAGGTCTTGCCCTGCTCCACAGCCCAGGCTGCAATCTCGGCAATCATCGAGCAGGCCGCCACGGCGTCCTTGTCGCGCACAAAGTCGCCAATCATGTAGCCGTAGCTCTCCTCGCCACCGGCGATGAACTGCTCCACGCCCTCCAACTCGAGTATCTTGGCACCGATGAACTTGAAGCCCGTCAGCACGTCGTAAATCTTGATGCCGGCACGGGTGGCGATGTCGGCAGGCAGCTCGCTGGTGACAATGGTCTTCACCATGAACTCGTTGCCCGTGAGCATCTGCTTCTCCTGCCACTGTTTGACGATATAGTAGAACAGTACACTCATCGTCTGGTTGCCGTTGAGCAGCATCCACTCGCCGTCGGGACGTTTCACAGCCACACCCACGCGGTCGGCGTCGGGATCGGAGGCGAAGACGATGTCGGCATCAATATCCTTGGCCAAGTCGACAGCCATCTTCATGGCAGCCTTCTCCTCGGGGTTGGGACTGGGCGTGGTGGGGAAGTTGCCGTCAGGCACAGCCTGAGCCTCGACAATATTGACATTGGTAAAGCCTAACTGCTTCAGCATCCGCGGGATGAGGGTGATGCCTGTGCCATGCAGCGGCGTATAGACAATCTTCACATCGTGGTGCTTCTTGATAATCTCGGGATTGAGAGAGTTGGCTTCAACTCTGCGGAGATAGACTTGATCCACCTCTTCGCCGATGATAGTGATGTTCTCCTCGCCACCTTTCATCTTCACATCACCGACACTCTTGATTTTCAGAACCTCGTCGATGACGGCCTCATCATGAGGAGCCGTCAGCTGGCAGCCGTCGCTCCAGTAGGCCTTATAGCCATTGTACTCTTTGGGGTTGTGCGAGGCAGTGACCATCACACCAGTGTGGCAGTGGAAATGACGCACAGCGAAACTGAGCTCCGGCGTAGGACGCATGCCGTCGAAGAGATACACCTTGTAACCGTTGGAAGCCAGCACCTTGGCGGTAATCTCGGCGAACTCGCGGCTGTGATTGCGGCTGTCGTGGCTGACGGCGGCGCGCAACTCACTCTCGCCGGCATTAATTTTTTTCACATAATTGGCTAAGCCTTGGGTGGCCATAGCTACTGTGTATTTGTTCATGCGGTTGGTGCCTACGCCCATGATGCCGCGCAGACCGCCGGTACCAAACTCCAGATGGCGGTAGAAACTCTCGTTGAGTTCCGAGGGATTGTTCTCTGCCATGTCGCGGATGGCCTGCTTAGTGGCCTCGTCGTATTCTCCGTTAAGCCAAGCGGTAGCATTCAACTTGGCGCTCTCATCGATGTTCAATGCGTTGATATCCATAGTGAAAGTATTTATTAAATCATATAACGTAAACCGGCGGTAATTATTGCGCCACCAAAGAATATTAACACAAAATGTAATAGACGCCCTCTCTTCAGGAAGAGGGCTAGGTTTTATTTTTCCTCCTGCGGCTTGTCGGCAGCAGCCATAAGGGCTTTGTAAGTCTTCTCGGCGGCGAGCTGCTCGGCACTCTTGATGGTATAGCCGATGGCCGACTGCTGGGGCTTCCCATCGATATTGACGCGGCACTCATACTCACGATGCCCGTCATGGTCACGCACAAGTGTGCGCACCACCTCGAAACTAACCTTCTGACGGTTCTTCTGTCCCCAGTCGATAAGCTTGCCTTTGAAGTTCCAGTCAGTCTGGGCTATCTGGTCAATGTCAAGATAGGTGCAGAGGAGTTTGTCAATAATGAAACGGCGTGTGAAGCGAAATCCCTTTTCCAGATAGACGGCGCCGATAAGGGCCTCGAAGGCGTCGCCGCCCATGCTCTTGAAGGCGCCCTCCTGTCCCCGCTGGTGCTCGACGAGTTCTGGGAGGCCCATCTTGCGCGCCAGATTGCCGAGACTCTTACGGCTGACTATCTTGGAGCGCATCTCAGTGAGGAAACCTTCGCCTTTCATGGGATATTTTCGGTATAGATACTCCGCCACAATGGCTCCCAGCACAGCGTCACCAAGGTACTCGAGACGCTCGTTGTTGATACGGTGGCCGTGCTCGACAGACGACAAGGAGCTGTGAGTCAAAGCGATATGATACAACTCCGTGCGTTTGGGCGTAAAGCCGAGCACATTTCTAAAGAAACGGTAAAACTCAGGACTCTCCTTCCGTCGGGCGAACAATGGCATGGTCAAAACTTTCTGAAAGCCAGACACACGTTGTGGCCGCCGAAGCCGAAGGCGTTGCTGAGGGCGAAGCGCACCTCACGCTGACGGGCGTGGTTGAAGGTGAAGTCGAGCGCCGGAATGTCGGGGTCGTCGGTGAAGTGATTGATGGTCGGCGGGACGACACCGTTCTTGATGGCGAGGATGGTGGCGATAGACTCCACGGCGCCAGCGGCACCGAGGAGGTGTCCTGTCATCGACTTTGTGGAGTTGAGGGATATCTTGTAGGCATGGTCGCCGAAAAGGCCCACGATGGCCTTGGGCTCAGAGATGTCGCCGATAGGCGTCGAGGTGCCGTGGGTATTAATATGATCCACATCGGTCAACTGCATACCCGACTCTTCGATGGCTTGACGCATGGCTGCGATGACACCCAAGCCGTCAGGGTGAGAGGCGGTGATGTGGTAGGCGTCGGCCGAGAGGCCTGCTCCCGTCACTTCGGCATAGATTTTGGCGCCACGCGCCACGGCATGCTCCAACTCCTCAAGAACCAGCGTGCCAGCACCTTCGCCGAGAACGAAGCCATCGCGATCCTTGTCGAACGGACGCGAGGCTGTCTGCGGGTCGTCGTTGCGGGTAGAGAGGGCATGCATGTTGGCGAAACCGCCGATACCGGCCTCCATGACAGCACATTCGCTGCCGCCGGCAATCATCACATCAGCCTTGCCAAGACGGATGAGATTGAATGCATCGTTGATGGCCGCCGCACTCGAAGCGCAGGCCGCCGCGGTACAATAGTTGGGGCCTCGCAGGCCATAACGGATGGCTATTTGCCCAGCACAGATGTCGATAATAACCTTCGGCACCAAGTAGGGACTGAACCGCGGAATGCGGTCGTGGGTGGCATATTCGATAATCTCATCTTGGAGACTGGTGACGCCACCCATGCCGGAACCCCATACCACGCCAACACGCGCTTTGTCAATATTTTCGTCAAGCAGACCAGCGTCGCGCACAGCTTCGTCCACAGCCACAAGGCCATAGATAGTGTAGCCGTCCAGCAAACGCATCTCCTTGCGGTCGAAATAATTTGACGGGTCGAAACCTTTCAGCTCAGCAGCTATTCTGGTCCTGAACTTGGAGGCATCAAAACGTGTTATCGGGCCACCGCCGCTCACTCCTTTGGTCAACGACTCCCAGAGTGTAGGAACGCCGTTGCCAATCGGGGTCAGTGCACCCAAACCGGTAACGACAACTCTTTTCAACTCCATGATGGGTTGTGATGTTGTGATTCTTAAAAAAAGAAGAAACGTTGAAACGCAGCTATGGCTGGCATCTCAACGTTTCTAAACAGAAGTCTTACTTCTTGTTGTTCTCAATGAAAGCGATAGCATCGCCAACAGTGACGATCTTCTCAGCTTCCTCGTCGGGGATGGAGATATCAAACTCTTTTTCAAGCTCCATAATCAGCTCGACAGTGTCCAGCGAATCGGCACCAAGGTCATTGGTAAAACTGGCCTCGGGGACCACCTGGCTTTCTTCAACACCCAGTTTGTCGGTGATAATACTGACAACTTTAGTAGCAATTTCTGACATTTTCTTCTCTTTTTTGATGTTAAAACTGGGTGCAAAGAAACGAAAAAATTCTGATACAACAACACCTTTTAACATTTCTCAACACCCTCCCCTCCGTTAAGCCGTTGATATAAAAGATTATAAATTTTAAACTTTTTTAACGAAACACGGTCCTTTTTGGATGTTTTTTTCATCCCCAAAGACCTATTTTTCGCCATAATTGATTTTTTTGTGTATCTTTGCACACTGAAAATCGACAACAAAACAACTCATGAACAAGCCCATCCGTATGGCTATACTTGGCTCTGGTAACGGAACCAACGCACAGCAAATCAGCGAATACTTCGCCAACCGCAGCGATGTACAGGTCGCGTGTATCATTTATAATAAGCGCAATGCCTATATCGCCGAGCGTGCCAAAAACCTGGGAATAGAGTCTCACTATTTCGGCCGTGCCGATTTCTATGAGAACGGCGCAGTGATGAAATACCTTCAGGAGAAAGAAGTCGATTGGGTTATCTTGGCCGGATTCCTCTGGCTGGTTCCCGAAGAGATGCTGGAAGCCTATCCCAACCGCATCATCAACATCCACCCCGCCCTGCTGCCCAAATATGGCGGCAAAGGTATGTACGGCCATCATGTCCATGAAGCCGTCGTCGCCGCCGGAGAGCATGAGAGCGGCATCACCATCCACGTCGTAGACAACCATTACGACCGTGGAACCACTTTGTTCCAAGCACGTTGCACCGTCACCCCAAATGATACCGCCGACACTTTGGCAGCAAAAATACATCTGCTGGAAAAAGAATACTTCCCAAGGGTGATTGACGAGACTATAAAGCATTCGTAACATGCGTATTGCCATCAACACACGCTTGCTGGTGCACGGCAAGATGGACGGCATCGGCTGGTTCACTTATGAAACTGCACGCCGTATTGTGAAGGCCCATCCCGAGCATACGTTCTATCTACTCTTCGACCGACAACCCTCACCCGAGTTCATCTTCTCCGACAATGCTGTTCCTGTGGTGCTGATGCCTCCAGCCCGGCATCCTGTTCTATGGTGGATGTTCTTCGAACTGTCTGTTTCCTTGTTTCTTAAACGACACAAAATAGATCTCTTCCTATCTCCCGATGGTTTCATCCCTTTACACTCCAAAGTGCCATCGCTGGCGGTCATCCATGACATCAACTTTGAGCATGCCAACGGAAACCTGCGACCCTCTCACCAGCACTACATGACACATTTCTTCCCTCGTTTTGCTTCAAGCGCCTCTCGTATCGCCACCGTATCCGAATACTCCAAGCAAGATATTGCTTCGACATATAATATTGATTTCAAAAAGATTGATGTAGTATACGACGGTGCCCACGATGGCTATCGTTCCCATACGGAAGAGGAAAAGACAGCCATCCGTCAGCGCTTTACCGACGGTAAGCCTTACCTTATTTTCATCAGCACCATCCTTAAACGGAAGAATCTCGCCAACCTCCTGTTGGCTTTTGAACAGGTAAAACGCACGGACACATCTGGTCTGAAACTGATTGTGGTAGGAAACCGAGTGTGGTGGCAGGACGAACTGGCGAAAGCCTATGATACCATGAATCATAAAGAGGATGTCATCATGCCTGGCCACATAGAGCCTAACGAACTTGCGGCACTGCTATCTGGGGCCGAGGCTCTCGTTTATCCCTCTTACTTTGAGGGCTTTGGCATCCCTATCCTGGAAGCCATGTATGCCGAAACAGCCGTTATCACCTCTCAAACCACCTCGATGCCTGAAGTGGGGGGCGATGCTGTCCTCTATATCAACCCCTCCGACCCCGACGATATCGCCCATGCTATCAGTAGGTTGAATGAACCCGGATTGCGTGACGAACTTATCGCCAAAGGACGCATACAACGGGAGAAATTCAGTTGGGAAAAAAGTGCAGACCTGCTTTGGCAGAGCATACTACAAACAATCAGTTAATTATATGAAGAAGCTCTGGTTACCACTCGTCAGTCTACTAGCCCTACTCAACTGGGGCCATGCAAACGCACAGTCAGCTGATAACATGGTATATAACCCCTCGTTTGAAGAATATAACCAATGTCCGCAACGAATCGATGCGCTAGGAATCATGAGTGGCGTCGATGCTTGGTGGCAACCCACCAAGGGCAGCAGCGACTACTTCAATTCGTGTGGAGGACGTGAATGTCAGACCCCACGTAACAAAATGGGGCAGCAAGAACCTCACACTGGCGCGGCATATTGTGGTATCTATTGCTCAAAAGAGAACTACCGCGAGTATCTTCAGACCGAACTACGCGAGCCATTAAAAGCCGGCCACCGCTACCACGTCAGCTTTTGGGCAAGCCTGGCCGACAAGTCGCCCTATGCCATAGCCACGCTGGGGGCCTTGTTCACATCCGAACGCATCTCCGACACGACGTGGAATATATTGATGCGGAATGAAATATCCGACCTAGGCGGCGGACAGAAACAGATGATAGCCACCTACTATAAACCGCAGGTCGTCAACGACGAAGTGATTGACGACGGCCAGCACTGGCATCAGGTCTCGGGCGAGTTCGTAGCACAAGGCGGCGAGCGTTACCTTACCATCGGCAATTTCAACTCGTTCAATCATTCGCACGTCGTTCCGACCGACAATCCTAGCGCTGTGCTCTCTGGCGCCTATTACTATATCGATGACGTGAATGTACGGTGTCTCGACTGCATCGAGGAAAGCAAAGACACCGTTGCTGTGACGCCACTCCGCAAAGGTGATATCGTCACTCTTCGCAACGTACTGTTTGATACCGACAAAAGCGATATTCTTCCACAATCCTATCACGACCTACTCACCCTCATCACCCTCCTCAACGAGCATCCCACCATGCGCATCGAACTGCGTGGTCATACCGACAACCAAGGCACCGTGGAGCGCAACCGTATTCTTTCCGAAAACAGAGCCAAGGCTGTGGCCGACTACCTGGTCGCTCATGGCATCGACCGCAGCCGACTCACTTGGCGAGGTTTTGGCAAGAACCTGCCCACCGACACCAACGACACTCCGGAAGGACGTCAGAATAACCGGCGTGTGGAATACAAGATACTCTCGGAGTAATTGAGTATTTGTATATACAATATATAAATAAAGAGGGCCTCTCTGCAGAGAGACCCTCTTCTATTCTTTAGTCACAAGGACTATTCAATCACGCGGTAGAAGCTGACGCGACGGTTGATGGCATACTGCACATCGCCGAAGGGAGCGCTCTTACCCTTGTAGTCGACCTCGATACGATCGGCATCGATACCATACTTCTTGGTGAGGAGGCGCTTGACCTCATTGGCACGACGCTCGGAGAGCTTCATGTTGTAAGCATCGCTGCCAGTGTAGTCGGCGAAACCAACAACCATGATCTTGATGTTCGAGTTGTCCTTCATCACGCGAGCGACGGCTTTAACTTTGTCCATCTCCTCGTCGGTGACCTGCCACTCGTCGACACCATAGAGCACCGAGAAGGGCATAGCGTAGTAGTTGAGCTGGTCGGCCTTGATCTGGTCGATGATGCCCTGCAGGCTATCAACGGCGGCGCTGTTGACCTTGTTGTTCTGATCGGCGAGAGCGTCAGCAAGCTGCTTCTCGAGCTCGGCGATACGGTTCTGGAGTTTCTTCTCCTCGTTGCGGTTGTTGGCAACCTGCTGCTCGAGGGCGGCAACCTGGCTGTTGAGAGCGCCGAAGTTGTCCTGAGTGAGCATGCTCTTCTGCGAAGCGATGGCCTGGTCGGCCTCGGTCAGACCGAAGCTGTAGAAGTAACCCAGTCGAGCATCGGCGTGAACCATGCCGAGGTCAGCCCACTTCTGGTGGAAGATGTCGGGAATGTCGTTTCCGTTGAGCTCGAGCTCAAGGAAGAGGGAACTCTTCTCGGTGAACTGCCAGCTGGCACCGATACCGGCGGTCAGCACGGGCGTCACGTGGCCAAGGTTCTTCTCAGCATAATGGGTGCCGTCGAACTGGTCTTTGTCAATGACCCAGTTGGCGATAGCAGCACCAGCACCGACGAAGAAGTAGGGGGCGCTCCATTTACGATCGGGATCGTAGCCGTGGATGGCATTGCTGAGGGACCACATCAACTCACCGGTAAGGGTGGTGTAGCGGGCCATGTAGTAACCGGAATTGTCCTGCAGACCTTTCCACAGCGTGGGGACGTGGGCACGGAGACGGAGATCGAAAGCGTGGTGGAATTTCTTCATACCGAAGAGATCGAAACCAACGTTGGTCGACCTTCTCCAAGCACCATCAGGATGGCTCATACCATGCTGCTGGGCCTCCCAAGTGTAATCGATAGCACCGCCGAGCGACCAGTTGCTACCGAAACTGTAACGAGGATACTCGTTCTTTTGTGCAAAGGCGCTAACAGAAGTCACGAGAAGCGACATCACAACGCCCATCTTGATTAGTTTTTTCAGCATATCATTAATGATTTTTAAATGTTAATATTCTAAAATATATCTTAACTACTTTATTATCTCATAATTCGGTGCAAAAATACAAATATTTTTTCAATTGTGAAAAATATTTTTTTATTTATTTCGTTAATTATGCGAAAATGTTGAAGTTACGAATGAAAAAAAATCTCGAAACACCATATTTTCAATACAAAATACGAACAAATTATCAACAAATATAACAAAATGGACGCTTTAAAAGTAAATGTTGAGCATGTATTCAACTCTGTTTCAAGACATGAAATCGAGGCACTGCTACCCGAAGTAAAAAAAGCAAAGGAACATCTGTTGAAAGGCGATGCTGTCGGCAACGATTTCCTCGGCTGGGTGAATCTCCCGGAAGATATTAATAGCGAGATGCTCGCAAGCCTCAAAGCCGACGTGAAACGCCTGTCGGAAAAGAGCCGCCTACTAGTCGTCATCGGCATCGGAGGCTCCTATTTGGGAGCCCGAATGGTCATCGAAGCCCTTCAGTCGGAATACGCCTCTATGGTACGCGGCGAAAAGCCTTATGTTGTCTACGCTGGACACACACTAGGTGAGGACTATTATAGCCAGTTGCTTCAACTTCTCGACCATGAAGACTACAGCATCTGCGTTATCTCTAAAAGCGGCACCACCACCGAACCTGCCGTAGCATTCCGTATTGTCAAAGCCCATTTGGAGCAGAAATACGGCAAGGAGGAAGCCTCGCGGCGCATCATTGCCATCACCGACGCCCGCCGCGGCGCCCTGCACGACATCGCACAGCAGGAGGGTTACCCCGCCTACGTCATCCCCGACAACGTCGGAGGCCGCTATTCGGTCCTGACACCCGTCGGACTGCTTCCCATCGCCATGGCAGGCTATAATGTCGACCATCTGCTGCAAGGTGCCAGCGATATGCGCGTCATCTGCCATAAGGACGACACCCTGGACGGAAACCCCGCTTTGTTGTACGCCGCCGTACGCAACGCCCTTTACCGTCGTGGTATCAAAGTGGAGATGCTTGTCAGCTGCCAACCCAACCTGCGCTACCTGGCCGAATGGTGGAAACAACTCTATGGCGAGAGCGAAGGCAAGGAACACAAAGGCTTGCTGCCTCACAGCCTGAGCATCACCACCGACCTGCACTCCATGGGGCAGTATGTCCAGGAGGGTGAGCGCTTGATGATGGAGACCATGCTCCGTGTACGCCGACCCAATGCCACCGTACCAGTGCCCACCGATGAGCGCAACCTTGATGGCATTAACTATCTTACTTGCAAAACATTAACTGAGATTAACGACTGCGCCGCCGAAGGAACCCTCCAAGCCCATGTGGACGGAGGCATACCTGTCGTGGAAATAACTGTAGACAAGATAGATGAATACACCCTTGGCCAACTAATCTATTTCTTTGAGTTCGCCTGTGGCGTCAGCGGATATACTCTCGGCGTTAACCCCTTCGACCAACCCGGCGTTGAGGCCTACAAACGCAACATGTTCCACCTTCTCGGCAAGCCCGGCTTCTAAGCCACCAGTATGGAGAAAAGAATGACATTCGACGTGGACCGCACCTCGGTGACCGAAGGCGACATCGTAGAGATAAAATGGGATTGCACAGGAGCCGACCGCGTGGAGCTGAAGATTGACAACGGCTTCAAGGCCACCGTGTTGCCCCTCGACATCACGGGAAGCAAACGCTTTCGCCTGCACCGCTCGAAGGGGCGCACCGCCTTGACCATCACGGCGTGGAAAGATGGCAAGCATGGCTCTAAGACACTGAAAGTAAGAGTTAAGGAAATCCCCACAACGCATGCCGAGACTGTTGACGACAAAGGTCACAACATGAACAATGCAAAGCAATGGGGACAGCAGATGAGACAGCGGCTACAGACACTACCACCCGACAAACGCATGGCATTGCGCGTGGTATGGATTCTGGCAGCAACGCTTCTGGTGAGCATGTTCGTTCCACGGCTGTTCCTGCTGGGAATCACCGCCTTGATTGTATATCTGCTGTATACTGTCTGGAAACGGAACTAGTATATGCTCAAATAATGCCCATCATAATGGGTATTGTATTGGTAAAGCATACAGTTGGTAAGCGCTCCTTCAAGAGGGTTGCCGAAGATAACCTCAAAGCGTGAGCCGCATTCGGGACATATAAGCATCGAAGCGCGACGGGAATCGTCGGGCTCCATAGCAGTTTCTCGGCAATAAGGACAGGCGCATTCAAACGCCACATATTCAGAGAAGTTGATGCAGTGCACCAGGATACCTCTGTAACCACGGTTGAAGATAACCAGCGTCTCTCCCGGATTGTTGTAAAGATTAATAAACTCCGGCTCGGAAAGGTCTATCGAGCAGCCCTCTCCGAAAGGTGTGCGGCAACGGTCGCCGGCACAGGCGGCGAAGATTAGCATGACAGAGATGATATACAACACCTTCCTCATTGCACAGCAGGATAATCACCATAGAGTGTCTTCATGGTGACGGTAGCGACAATACGAAGCGCTTCAGCATTAACCGACTGGAGGTCGTCGGTGGTGGTATGCCAGTGGGTAAAGAAACTGGTCGTCGGGCTGTTCTGCACAATATCCACCATCGGTATGCCAGCCATCTGATTAACATAAAGGTGGTCGTCGAGGATGGGGTCAGTGTTTTGGCTGACAAAGATATTCCCGTACCCGAGGGCTGCTGCACACTGCCAAAGTTTCTCCGTGAGGCCCGGGGCATATTGGCGACTTATATATTCCTTGGTAAAGCGTGGCTCCGGGGTGCCTATCATATCAAAGAGAACCCCATAGACGGCGGTGTAGTAGGGTATGTGCCTGTTGTCTGCCCAATACTGTGATCCTTTGCACCAAGAATGCTCATCATAGACCTCGCTCCAATCGGCGACACCTTGATCCTCAACATCGAAGAAGATGAAGTCGACACCCACCGAGGGGGGCATAGCACTCATGACGCGAGCCATCTCCATGAGGGTGGCCACACCGGCGGCGCCGTCATTGGCACCGGGAACAGGGCTATGCTGAAGGTTGACATCAGCGTCATGGTCGGCCCAACGGCGGCTGTCCCAGTGGGCTGCCAACAGGATACGCCTAGGAGCCTGTGGGTTAAACGAGGCAATGATATTCTTGCCTGGCACAGTGCTATTGTCCCAGAGGATGGCACGGAAATCCTGCACGATGACTGTGTCACACCACCGCCGCATCTGCGCGACGAGATAATCGGCACACCGCTGCCAGGCCTTGCTGCCGGGAATACGGTTGCCGAATGCCAACTGGTCGGCAGTATAGCGGTAGGCCGAATCGGCGCAGAAATCAGGTACTGCGACCTGAGTGTAGTCGACAGCGGCGACCTCGGGAGGCTGCGCCTGCTTATGTTTGCAGCCTGCCAGCAGAAGCAGGCAGGCTGCTATAATCACAAGTCTTTTCAACTCTAAACTCTTAATTTTAACCCTAAACTATTTCAGGCGCTCTGCATACTCGCAGGTGCGGGTGTCGACCTTGATACGCTCGCCCTCTTTGATGAAGAGAGGCACGCGAACCTGAACACCGGGTTCCACGGTGGCGTCCTTCATGGCGTTGGTGGCGGTATTGCCGGCGAAGCCAGGCTCGGTATAGGTAACGACGGTCTCGATGAACGGAGGCAACTCGCAGGTCAGCGGAGTCTCGGTGTCGGCCTCAACGGTGATCTCAACGTACTGGCCGTCTTTCAGGAACTGCGGGGCGTTGATAATCTGCTCGGGGATGTAAATCTGCTCGTAGGTCTCGGTGTGCATGAAGACATGCATGTCGCCCTCCTTGTAGAGGTAGGTGTAGGGACGACGCTCGACGCGCACGATGTCAATCTTGGCACCGCTGGGGAAAGTGTTCTCCAGCATACGGCCGGTCTTAACATTGCGCATCTTGGTACGCACAAAAGCAGCGCCCTTGCCAGGCTTGACGTGAAGGAACTCAACGATGGTATAGATATCGTTGTTGAAATTGATGCAAAGTCCGTTCTTAATGTCGGTGGTTGTTGCCATAAAATGATGTGTGTTTTATTTGTTATTGTTCTTTTTCTTTTCTTCTGCCAGCAATTGGGTGAGACGGCGCAGGTCGTCACGCAGTTGGTCATTCTCTTCGTCGCAAGAGCGATAGCGGTGACGGTCCATCATCCAGCGGCAGAAGATGGCCAAAGCCAACACCAGCATGGTGAGAGAGAGACCTTGCTGTTTCTGCCAGAAATAGATAGCCGTGGCTCCCAAAATGAGGATGTAGGAGGCTATCTCATATATCTTTATCGCGGTCTTGTGACTCATCTTGTATATTGATTTTGAGGGTGCAAAAATAGTAAAATATTTTTATATGGAAAGAATAATTTATAGTGCCATCACAAACACACTATTTTCCAAGCCCTTATACTCCTCGTTGTCGGCACAATATTTCTTGTTCTCCTACGTTATCATTCCAAAACATTCATAATTATGGCAAATCCGAAAGAGCAACAGCAGAACCTGAAACTGAATATCACACCCGAGGTAGCGGAAGGAACCTACTCAAACCTCGTGGTCATCAGCCACACCCCCGCCGAGGTGGTGATGGATTTTGCCCAGATGCTTCCCGGCGCTGAAGGCGCCACCATCCGGCAGCGCATCATCATGAACCCCATCCATGCCAAACGCACCTTAGCGGCGCTGAACGACAACATCCGTAAATACGAGCAGCAGTTCGGCACCATCGAGGAGCCACATACCACCATGGGCGACACCGTACCCTACGACATCCTGGGCAAAGCATGACCTTTGGCGGTCAATGGTCGGTAATCGGTGGCCAGTGGCAGACTCACGCTGAACAGAGTGCGGCGGCGGTTCGTCTACTCGGTCAACTCATAGGGCACGAGGTCCTCGTGGAGCACGACAGCCACGGAGCACCCTACCTGCCCCAATATCCCAATCTATATATCAGCATCAGCCACTGTCGCACCGCTGTGGCTGCGGCTTTCAGCGACCATGGGCCTGTAGGCATCGACATCGAAAGCCGACGGCACACCAATCCCTCGCTGATCAAACGAGTATGCACGCCTGCTGAAGTCGACACCATACAACATAGCGAAGACCCCGAGATGGCTTTCCTTCGGTTATGGACACGCAAAGAAGCCGTCCTCAAATGCCAAGGTACAGGCATCCGTGGCTTTGGCAGCATGGTCGATGCCTTGTCAGCAAAAGACTGTGAAGTAAACGAGATAGCGTGCGACTTGCCCGACACCGTGGCAGCGTTGGCTTTTGCTACGGCCGGATAATCTCTTGCGAACCGTCTTCTTTCACTTTCACAATACGGCTGCCGCATGTCTCTCCCGAGAGAAATACCGGTAGTGGCGGCACACAGAAATCGACCCTCGATTTCAGCGATTCCTCTATATCATTATATATATACGGCGACGGACGTCCCGACAGATTGGCCGACGTGCTGACCAAGGGGGCCCCCAGGCGACGGAGCACCTCTTGGCAGAAGGCATGCTTCGGCTCTCGCAGACCCAGTGAGCCGTCGGCGGCAGGCAGGTTGGAGGCCACCTCGAAATGCATCTCGTCATGCCATATCGACCGTGGCAATATATAAGTCGTCGGCCTGTCCCCAATCTCCGAACTCCAATCTCCGAACTCCGAACTCACCAGCACCAGCATACTCTTGCTTCGGTCGCGCTCCTTGATGGCATACAGTTTCTCTACCGCTGCGGCATTGCGCGCATCGCATCCAATACCCCAGATTGTGTCGGTAGGATAAAGGATGGTGCCGCCCTGCTGCAGCACTTCCACCGTCTGCCGTATAATCTCTTCCATCTTCATTTCGAGCGGCAAAAATACAAAAAAAAACACATATACTGCCCAAGTATCAACTTTTTTTCGTAACTTTGCACATTGATTATACAGCTCCTTGTGTATTAAAAATAGTTAAATTAATTATAAACCAAAACATTACACATTATGGATTTCATTACAAATCTGTGGAATGCCAATACGCCGCTCTTTATGCTTGTGGCAGGTTTGATTGTTGTCATTCCCTTCATCATCTTCTATGTGCGTAAAGCACTAAAGGAGCATCCCAAGGGACTTATCCCCGCCGCATTGAGCAACATGGGCGAGCGTTTCGGCTACTACATCATGAACGCCGTGCTGACGCTCTTCATCTGCTCCAAGTTCGGTGTGCCCGACGGCACGGCAGCCATCATGTTCGCCGTCTTCTATTTCCTCATCTATGTGCTTTCGCTGCCTGGCGGTATCATTGCCGACCGCACGCAGAACTACAAGCGCACCATCATCTGGGGTATCATCGTGATGGCCATCGGCTATGCCATCCTCGCCATCCCGGTGTTCAGCGGCCACGGCTTCTCGTGGGTTATGGTGCTCACCATGGTGGCTCTTGTCATCATCGCCTGCGGTAACGGTCTGTTCAAAGGCAACCTGCAGGCTGTGGTAGGCCAGATGTACGACGACTTCGAGGCCGAAGCCGCCAAGCAAGGCCCCGAGGCACTGGCCAAAGCCAAAGAGAAACGCGACTCAGGCTTCCAGATTTTCTACGTCTTCATCAACATCGGCGGCGTTATCGCCCCTTTCATCGCCCCCATCATCCGCAACTGGTGGCTGAAGGCTCACGATATGGTCTACAACGCCCAGCTGCCCAAGCTCTGTCATGGCTATGTGACCAACTCCATGCAGGGCAATGACCTTGACAACCTCACCACCATCACCTCCCGCTTCCCCGAGGCCACCAACGACCTCAGCGCTTTCTGCGACAACTACCTGACCGTCTATAACACTGGCGTCCACTTTGCCTTCATCGCCTCTGTGCTGGCCATGCTCATCTCCCTCACCATCTTCCTCTGCACCAAGAAGGGTATGCCCAATCCTTCTAAGAAGAGCAAAGCCGAAGCCGTCTCTTACACTCCCGAAGAGAAAGCCGCCATGGCCAAGGAAATCAAGCAGCGCATGGCCGGCCTCTATGCCGTGCTCGGCGTCTGCGTCTTCTTCTGGTTCTCGTTCCACCAAAACGCCGAGTCGCTCTCCTTCTTCGCCCGCGACTTCGTCAACAGCAGCGCCATCCCCGTCGAGATTTGGCAGTGCATCAACCCCTTCTTCGTCATCATCCTGACGCCCATCATTATGTGGCTCTTCGCCACCTTGGCACGCAAAGGTAAAGAGGTCTCCACCCCGAAGAAAATCGCCTTCGGTATGGGGATCGCCGCCTGCGCCTACATCTTCCTCATGGTGCTCTGCGCCAATATCGGCTATCCCTCGCCCAAGGAGTTCCTCGGCATGCCCGTCGAAGCGGCCGAAGGTATGAAAGTCGGTCCGTGGGCCATGATTGTCACCTACTTCTTCCTCACCGTCGCCGAGCTCTTCATCAGCCCGCTGGGCTTGAGTTTCGTGTCGAAGATTGCTCCCAAGCACCTGCAGGGTATCTGCCAGGGTCTGTGGCTCGGCGCCACCGCCATCGGCAACCTGCTCATCCTCCTCGGACCGTACCTCTACAACGGTATGCCCAAGCTGTGGATGTGCTGGCTGATATTCGCCGTCATCTGCGTCATCGCCATGACCGTGATGTTCGGCATGCTCAAGTGGCTGGAGAAGATCACCGCCCAACAGCAGTAATACCCCCCGACTACAACCTGTTATTCCTGCGGCGCAATATCAGTTGAGCCGCAGGAATTATAAACAATATAGATAGTTCGGCATCATGAAACAGATTATCTTCGCCATCGCCTGCGCAACACTGCTGCTGGTCTCCTGCGAGACAAACACCGTGCCTGCACCCGAGGAGAATTCCGACGACTTCATCACCCTCACCGACGCAGTGCCCGACGCAATACTGGAAATCCGCTACTACGGCACCTACAACTTCGTCGGTACCCGCATCGACGGCTACCTGCAGCCCACAGCACTGCTCACACGCCGCGCCGCCGACAGCCTCCACGCCGTCAGCGACGACGTGATGGCACAAGGCTACCGCCTCAAAATCTACGACGCCTACCGTCCCCAAAGGGGTGTCGACCACTTCGTCCGCTGGGCTGCCGACATTGCTGACACCATGATGAAGCCCTATTTCTACCCCGACCTCGACAAGAGTGTGCTCTTCGACCAGGAATATATCATGGCCAAGAGCGGCCACACCCGCGGCTCGACGGTCGACCTCACGCTCTTCGACATGACCACCGAGAAAGAGGTCGACATGGGCGGCACTTTCGACTGGTTCGGTCCCGAGAGCCACCCCGACTTCTGCGGCAATCCCGAGACGGGAGAATATAACGGCGACAACAGCGCCAGCCCCGCCGGCCGCAGCATCACCGCCGAGCAGTTCGCCAACCGTATGATACTCCGCGAGGCTATGCTGCGTCACGGCTTCAAGCCCCTCGACAGCGAATGGTGGCACTTCACCCTCCGCAACGAGCCCTACCCCGACACCTATTTCACATTCCCAGTGCAACAACTTAACAAATAACAACTTAATACCACTACCATTATGAAAAAAGCATTATTAATCTTTGCAATGGGAGCTCTGCTCTCGATGAGTGCCAACGCACAATGGTTCGATTTCAAGAACAACGTGCACCGCTACGAGATTGGTATTAACCTCGGTATGGTTGGAACAAACGCTCAATTCACCTCCTTCGGCTTCGGTGCCAGCGTCAGCGCCTGGGGTGTCTACCTCGACTTCATCGGCGCAGGTCCTATGTACAAGTACGACAACCGCGTGGCCAGCATGAACGACCCTTACAACCAGCGTTTCTTCCCCGACTCCACAACTACCGCTATCAACCTCGGCTACCAGATTCCCGTGCTTCCCTGGCTCCGCGTCATGCCGCTCATCGGCTTCAACGTCAACACAAGCGGCCACACCGATATGGCCACCCATAACGCACAGACCTCCAGCGACGGCGATTACGTATCCGTCGAACTCTACCACGACTACAACAGAGAAAACACCTGGACCTACTTCAACTTCGGTGGCGGCCTCGTCATCTCGCCCATCAAATGGGTCAGCATCTACGGCGTCTACACCAAACAGGCCATCTATGGCGGTGTCACCTTCAACCTCAGCGCCCTGGCTGACTTGGAAGACTGATGACTTAACCCCCATATACGGAAAAGCCCCTGCAACCGATTGGTTGCAGGGGCTTGCTCTTTCAATGGCGTTGCTCCTAACTGGGGAGCTCTCGGCTCGGGCTTACTTGTCGAGCTCCTGCTGGCGCAGATGCTGGACGTAGATGGCCTTCAGGTGCTTCTCGCGATTGATGACGCTGGGCTTGGTGAACTGTTGACGGCGACGCATCTCCTTCACCACACCGGTCTTGTCAAATTTGCGTTTCAGCTTCTTCAGAGCTCTCTCAAGGTTTTCACCTTCTTTAATGGGAACTACGATCATTGCTAATACCTCTTTCTTGTTAAGGATTAATAATTTGTTTATTTAAGACTTGTTGTCTTCACTTAGAACATCAGGTGTCCCTGGGCGGCGGCGTCATTCAGAGCGGCGATGATGCCCTTCTTGTTGATGATGCGCATACCCTTGGCCGAAACCTTCAAAGTAATCCACATATCCTCCTCGGGAATGTAGAACTTCTTCGTCTGCAGGTTGGGGCTGAAGGTACGTTTGGTGTGGATACGCGAATGCGACACATTGTTGCCCACGATCACTTTCTTTCCGGTAATTTCACATTTCTTCGACATTGTAGTATACTTTTTATTGTTTTATTGCGTTACTTTATCGTCTCGCTTTTTCGGCGAAAACGGCTGCAAAAGTACCACCTTTTTTCAAACTGGCAAAATGTTTCAAGGTTGATAAGTCTGATTTTAATTTTTTTTAACATTTACTTAAATATAACTTATTATAAACCAACAGCATAACAAAAACAGAAAACTGAATTTTAACACTCTTTTTTCAGATAGTTAATAGCCGTTTTCATTGCAATTATTAACAAAAACGATGGCTTTTTCGGATAAATTGGAGGCTTGGTACAACGACTACGGACGCACACTTCCGTGGCGCGGCATCGACGACCCCTACCGCATCTGGCTGTCGGAAATCATACTGCAACAAACCCGCATCGAACAGGGGCGCGACTACTGGCTGCGCTTCGTCGAAACTTTCCCCACCGTCACCGACCTCGCCGCCGCCACCGAGGAGCAGGTGCTGCGCCTCTGGCAGGGACTGGGCTACTACTCGCGCGCGCGCAACCTGCACGCAGCCGCGCAATATATTATGGATGAATGTGGCGGACGGTTCCCCGACACCTACGAGGGCATCCTGCGCCTCAAGGGCGTGGGGCGCTACACCGCCGCCGCCATCGCCTCCTTCGCCTACCGCCTGCCCCACCCCGTCATCGACGGCAACGTATACCGCTTCATCAGCCGCCTGCGCGGCATCAGCACCCCCATCGCCACCGACGCGGCCTACCGTGAATTCGAGGCACTGCTGCTGCAACTCATCGACCGCCGACGGCCCGACCGCTTCAACGCCGCCCTGATGGACTTCGGCTCCCTGCAGTGCCGCCCGCAACCTGACTGCGCCGCCTGCCCCTTCGCCGACGAATGCGAGGCCCTGCGCACCAGTCGCGTTGACCTACTGCCCGTCAAAATACCCAAAGCCAAACCGAAAGACCGCTGGTTCTACTACTTCAACCTGCGCTGGCACAAAGAGGGCGACCAGTACACCCTCATGCAACGCCGCACAGGCAACGACATCTGGCGCGGCCTCTGGGAATTCCCGCTGCTGGAAACCGACCACGAATTGAACCACGAAGAGCTACACGCCGCCGCCATAGCGTTTATTGAAAAAAACTTTCAGTTTTCAGTTTTCAACTTTCAACTCTCCCCACCCTACACCCACCAGCTCACGCACCGCACCATCCATGCCCGTTTCATACAGGCCGAATTGCCCGCCGAGCCCGTCGTCCTTCCCACCTTTGGCGCTGCCGTGACAAGGTCGCAGATGAAATCCGTGCCGGTGCCAAGGCTGATTGATAGATACTTGCAGACATTGTGAATATCTTTATTTCCCCAATTCATTTTTTTATCGTATTTTCGCGGTCTAATTCATATTTGCGAAACCAACAACTTATTATCACATCATGATTGGAGTCAACAAAGTAATCTTAGTAGGTAATGTAGGAAAGAATCCCGATGTAGTGACATTCCCTTCCGACGGCGCCATGCCCGTCAAGAAGGCTTCCTTCCCCTTAGCCACCACCGAAGCACGCCGCCGCGACAACGAGCGCGTCGAAGTCACCGAATGGCATAACGTCGTCTGCTGGCGAGGCCTGGCCGACGTCGCCGAGCGCATCCTCACCAAAGGCGCACAAATATATATCGAAGGACGTCTGCAGAGCCGCTCCTGGGAAGACAAGGAGGGCAACAAGCGTCATGTCACCGAGGTGGTGGCCGAAAACCTGCTGCTGCTCTCAAAGCGTCAGCAAGAGGAAAATCGTCCCAACCCGCTGATGGACATCCTCACCCCCGAGACCGAGCCCCTGGGCGACCTGCCGTTCTAGGCATTCTTATACTTCTCGATCTGCACCTTCATGGCATCGACGGCCTCACTGACGGCCTGCTCGAAGGTGTCGGCTTGCTTGCCGATGAACAGCGTCTGACCCGGCAGGGCCAACTGCAGCTCGGCAATCTTATTATTGTCAGCCTCGGGTTTGTCTATCTTGAGGAACACCTCACACTTGGTAGCGCGGTCAGTCATACGGTCCAGTTTGCCAACCTTTTCATTGATGTACTTCTCCAACTTCTCGTCGGCCTTGAATTTGGCAGTGTTGATGATTGTGTTCATATGCTAAAAATTTAAAAGGGTTGTATCTCTAATGTATCGTCCTCTCACTCCCCTTCACTCCTTGTCACTCCCTCCCCTGCTCCTCGGGTGCGCATGTTTGTACACCTCCTTCAGGTGCTCGCGGGTCACGTGGGTGTACTGCTCCGTCGTCGCCAGGCTCTCATGCCCCAGCAACTCCTGGATGGCCCTCATGCTGCCGCCCTCGTCGAGGATATGTGTCGCGAAACTGTGGCGGAACACATGCGGCGACACCCTGTCGGCCGTACTCAGCAGTCTCATGTACTTCCTTACCACGTAATACACCCCGTTGCCGTCCATCTGGCCTCCCTTGTCGTTCACAAACAGCCACTCCGTCTCACCCCACTCCTGATGCTTTAACGCAAGATAATCCGAAATATTGTGTGCCAGCTCATTTTCTATAGGTATCACGCGCTCCTTGTTGCGCTTGCCTAGTACCTTCAGCGTCAGCGCGCCGAGGTCCACCGAGCTCTCCTTCAGGCCCACCAGCTCCGCGCGGCGCATCCCCGTCTCGTAGAGCATGCGCAGCAGCAGCCTGTCGCGCTGGCCGATGAAATCGTCGCCGAACAGACCCTCGTCGTACAGATGCTCCGTCTCCTTCTCGCGGAAAAACACCGGCAGCCGGTTGGGCACCCGTGGTGCCGACACCTTGGCCATCAGGTCGCGTTCGAAGAAGCCGTGACGTCTGAGGAAGCGCAGCCAGCTGCCCACCGATGCCAGCCGCCGTTTCACCGTGCCTGCCGCCTCGCCGCGGTTCAGGTGTTCCATCTCCCATGCCCGCAGGTCGTTGGCCTCGAGTTGGTCCAGTTCCTCTACGCCCAGCGCCTTCACATAGGCTGCCAAGTCCTCCAGGTCGTCAATATAATTGCGCACCGTTCCCGCCGCCATGCGGCGTTCGGTGGCGATATAGTCGCGGAACCGTGCTATGGACTCCTCCAGTTTCATCGGCTGCAAAATTACAACTTTTTTCCGAATCAGCCAAATTAAACTTCCGAAAAAGTATCGCCAGACGTACTGTCCGCCCTACCTCTGTTCTTGGAAAAACAAGCCTTAATTTTTGTTAAACTGGATTTTGCTCTATTTAACATAACCGTAGTATTAAGGACACCGTAATTACCTGAGAACCAACACTACCTATCTACCCTCCCTCTACCCTCCCTCTACCCTCCCCCATAAATCACCTCATCTACAGTATGTTATACAGAGACAAAACAGAGACTTTTTAGGGCGAGGGTAGCACCCAGCTAGAGTTAAGATATGTTAAAAGCGACTGAATGGCTGAGTCGACGAGACTTGTCGGCTGAGCCGACGACATACCACGAGACGTCAAGACTTATGGACTTAGAGACTCAGCGACAACAAAGAAAGGCTCTCCGATGAGAGCCTTTTCTTGTTGTCGTTTTGTGTCGTTGCGGGGCGCTAGTTGTTCTTGCGCTGGCAATTCTTCGGGGTGACACAGGTGCCGGAGGCGCGGCAGACGAGGATTTTCTCCTCGAGGACGTCGGCGGCGCTGTCGCTGATGTCGGGGCGGGTCTTGATGACCTTGTAGGCCTCGAAGCTCATCTTGCGGCTGGTGTTGCCGACATGGGTGATCTCGCCGTAAGCTTCGATGTAGTCGCCGGCATAGACGGGGGCCTTGAATTCGACCATGTCGTAGGCGCAGAAGAGACCTTCATCGCCGTCCTGGATGATGAGGAGCTCGGTGGCGACATCGCCAAAGAGGTGGAGCATGTGGGCGCCGTCGACGAGGTTTCCACCGTAGTGGGCGTCCTTAGCGCTCATGCGGACGCGGAGCATAGATTTAACTGCCATATTCTGTCTATTTTTTGATTACGTAATCGACAAAGATGCCGGGAGTCTTGACAGTCTCGGGGGCGATGCTGCCAGTAGGGACGATTTCCTGCGGCTCGACGATGACGGTGTCGGCGGCGGTGGCCATCATGGGGCTGAAGTTCTGGCTGGTGCCTTTATACACTAGGTTGCCGGCCTCGTCGGCGATGTTGGCGCCGATGATGGCGACGTCGGCACGCACGGGCTTCTCGAGGAGGTACTCCTTGCCGTCGACGGTGATTTTCTGCTTGCCGTTCTCGACGACGGTGCCGAGGCCCGTCTGGGTGAGGACTCCGCCGAGGCCTGCGCCGGCGGCGCGGATCTGCTCGGCCAGGGTGCCCTGGGGCTGCAGCGTGACTTTCAACTCACCGGCGTTCATCTGGTCGATGGTATTGTTGTTAGTGCCGATGTGGGTGGCGATGAGGGCCTTCACCTGGTGGTTGGTGATGAGCTTGCCGACGCCGACCTCGGGATAGGCGGTGTCGTTGCAGATGATGGTGAGGTCCTTCACGTTGCGGGCCACGAGTTCGTCGATGAGGGCGATGGGGTTGCCCACACCGAGAAAACCTCCGACCATGACGGTCATGCCGTCGTGAATCATGTCGGCGGCCTCTTTGACGGTGACAAATTTCTTCATATTGATATACTATTTTATTGTTTGTTACGTTATTTGTTTCAGACTGCAAAAATACTATATTTTTTGCATATTGAAAAAAAAATTTGCCCAGGTGCCGAAATATGAGTATTTTTGCACCTGAAAATTAAGATGTAAAAGAATGAAAAAGACGCTGATTTTTGCCGTCATAGTGATGTTTTTCGCCTCTCTGGCGGCAGCGCAGGAGTATATGGAACCCGTGGAGAAATGGAAAGTCGCCGAGGTGTGGGGTATCAACTACCACGGCTGGTCGTTCCATCAGGATTGGGAGGTGGATTTCACGGTGGAGAACCAGGACGGCCGTTTCACGCCCACCGATGCCGAGATTGCCGAGGCGGAGCGTATCATTCAGAAGCGTATCTCCTATGTCAACCGCGACCACTACAACCAGGGCGGCATGTGCCCCATCATCGACGAGCATATGCGTATGTACCGCCGTCAGTATGTGGGCTTCACCAACGACCGCGGCGACCATGTGATATGGGTCAACTTCCTGTGGGATGAGAACCTGACCGACGAACGGCTGGCCAGCGACGTGCTGCTGACCACCGGCGGCTGCGGTCACTTCTGGCACTTGAAATGTAATCTGAATACCAAGAAGGTCTACGGTCTCGAGGTGAACGGCGACGGCGACATCCACTACCTGCCGCGTGTGGTCAAACTGCAGCCGCGCATCAGCAAGCCCAAAGGCCTCAAGAAACAGAAAGTCCGCAAGACCGGTATCATACACTCGCCCGAGGAGAAAGTCTTTAATTAGTTCGGAGTTGTCGGCTGAGCCGACGGCACACCACGGAATCGGAGTTCGAAGTTATGGATATTAAGGCCCTCATTACAAAATTCTTGAAGTTCGGTGTCGTGGGTGCCAGCGGCATGGTGGTGCACTTCGGCGTGCTATATTTATGCAAGGAGGTCTTCGGGCTCAACCCTTTCATAGCCAATACTATCGGCTTCATCACCGCCGCCACCACCAACTACATCCTCAACCGCATCTGGACCTTCAAGAGCAAAGAGAAGCAGGTGGGCGTGGAGTATCTCAAGTTCATCCTTGTCAGCATCATAGGCCTGGGCATCAACAATGGCACCCTCTGGCTCACAGGACGGCTGCTGCCTGCCTGGAACGACGACTGGCGCTTCTATATCCTCTGGGTCTTCGCCGTGGGCGTCACCACCCTGTGGAACTTCTTCGGCAACATGTTGTTCACTTTCCGGAAGGCTGGAGAGGTTGGAGAGGTTGGAAAGGATGAAGGAGTTGAAAAGTAAACGAGGTTTAGTATGGCTTATTTTGAAGAACTGGAAACATGGATATATGCCAAGGAATTAACCCTTTTGATATACAAATTAATGCGAGAGAATAGAGATTATGGATTCAAGGATCAACTACAACGAGCAACTGTTTCAATAATGAATAATATCGCTGAAGGAAGCGAATATAACACACCTCAATCGTTCATTAAGTACCTATATATAGCAAAAGGAAGCTGTGCAGAAGTACGAAGTATGGTGTACCTATGCAAAGAATTGAATTATTGTACCGAAGACCAATTCCAACAACTCCTCAGCAAATGTAAAATAATCTCCTCCGCAATAAATAATCACATCTTATACCTAAAAGAAATCACACAAAACCTTAAAACCTCTTAAACCTTTTAAACCTCTTAAAACCTTAAACCTCTATACATCATGGAAATCCTGTCCAATAGAATCCTCAATATGGCCGAGAGCGAGACTCTCGCCATGACCGCCAAAGCCCGTGAGCTCAAAGCCCAGGGCAAAGACGTCATCAGCCTCAGCATCGGCGAACCCGACTTCAACACCCCCGAGGTAGTGAAGGAGGCCGCCAAGAAGGCCATCGACGACAATTTCACCCACTATCCTCCTGTGCCGGGCTATCCCGACCTGAAGGAAGCCATCTGCACCAAGCTGATGCGCGACAACGGCCTCGAGTACAAGCCCGAGCAGATTGTCGTCAGCACCGGCGCCAAGCAGAGCCTGTTCCAGGTGGTTCAATGCCTCATCAACCCCGGCGACGAGGTCATTATTCCCACGCCTTTCTGGGTGAGCTACAAGGAGTTCGTCCGTCTGGCCGAGGGCAAGTGCGTCTTCGTGAAGACCAAGCTGGAGAACGACTTCAAGGTGACTCCCGAGCAGCTCGAGGCCGCCATCACGCCGCGCACCAAGCTCATCATGTTCTCCTCGCCCTCGAACCCCACCGGCATGCTCTACACCAAAGAGGAGCTGAAGGGTATCGCCGAGGTCGTGGCCCGTCATGAGAACCTCTTCGTCATGGCCGACGAAATCTACGAGCACATCAACTTCGTGGGCAAGCACGAGAGCATCGCCCAGTTCCCCGAGGTGAAGGAGCGCGTCATCACCGTCAACGGCGTCGCCAAGGGCTTCGCAATGACCGGCTGGCGTATCGGCTTCATCGCCGCTCCCACGGTCATCGCCAAGGCCGCCAACAAGCTGCAGGGCCAGGTGACCAGCGCCACCTGCTCCATCGCCCAGAAGGCCACCGTCTGCGCCATGCTGATGGATCCCAAGACCAGCAAGGACATCATCGACATGCGCAACATCTTCCAGCAGCGCCGCGACATGGTCTACAAGCTGCTGTGCGACATCCCCGGTCTCAAGGTGCGTCTGCCGCAGGGCGCCTTCTACTTCTTCCCCGACTGCAGCTCGTACTACGGCAAGTCGTTCAACGGCAAGAAGATTGAGAACTCGACCGATATGGCCTTCTACCTGCTCAACGAGGCCAACGTGGCCACGGTGATGGGCAGCGCCTTTGGCGACGACAGCTGCATCCGCCTCAGCTACGCCACCAGCGAGGACCTGCTGCGCGAAGCCCTCCGCCGCATCAAAGAGGCTTTGGCCAAGCTGCAGTAAACACTTGTCTTGACAATATCAAACAAAAAAGCCGCTCTACTGAGCGGCTTTTCTCTTTGTCTTGTCGTCCTGTCTAGCGAGGGGTGACGGTGGAGGAACCCGACATGGTGCAGGCAAAGGTGGGATGGCAGTCGGACGACGCGGCACCGTAGGTGAGGCGGCTGGAGCCGCTGACGGCGACAGCGATACGGCTACAGACGGTGACGTCGGCGTCGCTGGAACCACTCAGCTCGCCCTTGACGACATCGGTGTCGAACAGGCGGGCATTGAGGTCGCTGGCACCGCTGACATCGATATCCATCGTGCCTGTGCAGGCACCCTGGAGGGTGACATTGGAGGCGCCGCTGATGTCAGCATCCACCTCATCGGCCGAGACCATGCAATCGGCCTTGGAGGCACCAGAAATCTCAAAATCGACATCGGCAGCCAAGACACTGCCGTAGAACTGGCTGGCGCCGGAAATCTCAATGTCGGAGGAAAGGCCCTGCAGGTCGCCACGGAAGGAGGAGGCGCCGCTGAGATCCAGGTCTTTAAGTTGCGCGTTGCGGGGCAGCACCACGGCGCATTCGCCAGAGGTGGCAATCCAACTGGAGGTGAAGCCGATATAGAGCGTGCCGTCTTTTACCTTTACTTTCACTTTCTTGTGCAAGTCCTCAGGCACGGTGACGACAGCGTCGCTGACGGCGTCGCTGACGGTGACATTGAAGGCATGGCTGACATCGAGTTTGGTATAGGAGCCGTCGATGGTGTAGTGCTCGGTGGTGGGTTCGCCATAGTACTTGGAGCAGGAGGCGAAGAGGCCTGCGAAGGCGGCGAGAAGGACCGCAGAGATGAGGATGTGTTTCTTCATGAATAATTTTAGGTTTACTGTTTAGGGGGAAAAGTTAAAGATTATAGGCTTTTCTATCACCTATAACCTTTAACCTATAACCTTTTATCTTTAGTCGGCCTCGTAGATGAGGAGTTGTCCGTCGGCCCAGATGAAGAGCAAGGGATCTTTCTCGTGCTTCTTGCTGATCCAGCAGCCTCCGTTGTCGGCGTCGATGACCATGTTGCAGTATTTCTTGTTGATCTTCTGCTCGGCCAGCAGGTGGTCGTCCTTGTCATAGACTTGGAGGTAGGTGCTACCGCCGTCGCGGACGATGGCGTACATGATGTCGCCGCTGATGCCGTAGGTGACCATGTCGACGTGGTAGGTGTCCTGCACGTAGCGGCGCACTACGACGACGTCGGTCACGTGGTAGTCATACCAGTAGCTGTTGCAGTAGAGCCAGAATCCGGGCCAGTACCAGGGACGCGGGGGGAAGGGATCCCAGTAGACGGGGTGGCAGTGTACCATGTGGTGGTGCCAGGGGTGGTAGAAGTAGGGTGCAGGGTGGATGGGGCGATGGCTGGGAGGCATCACGCCGCCGGGGTGACCCGGGCGTGCATAGTTGGCAGGGCCTGACGATGCAGGACGGCCGGAGGCCGAGATGGTGCCGGCAGGCGCTTTGGGGGCCGGACCGCCTTCACGCACCGCGCCATGGCTTCTCTCGTTGACTGCGCCAGCGCCACGCGACGCACCTTCGCCACGCACCGTGGGAGCCGTACGGCCTGCCTCACGGCCACGCACACCGGCGTGGCTGCCGCGGGCCTCGACACCGCCGCGCACCGAAGGACGCTCCGAGCGGACACCTTCACTATGGCTGCCGACGCTGGAACGGCTGGGAGCACTCACCGAGCTGCTGCGACTGGAGCTGCTGAACGAACTGCGGCTCGAGCTGCTGGGGCTCGACGAACGGCTGGAACTGCTGAACGAGCTACGGCTGGAGCTGCTGGGACTCGAGGAACGGCTGGAACTGCTGCTGAACGAACTGCGGCTCGAGCTGCTGCTCGACGAGCGGCTGGAACTCACGGAGCTGCTATGACTGCTGGAGGAGCGGCTGCTGCTGACAGAGCTGCTGTGGCTGCCGCCACCGCCGCCACGGCTGCCGCCGCTACGTTGTGCCAATGCCGGCGTGGCGCTCAGCGCCAGGGCCATCATTGCGAGTGCGATTACTTTCGAAGTTTTCATAATGTTACTCCTTTCTTATTATTTGTTTTTATTATCTTCTCTACTTATCTCCTGTCTCCTTATCTCCTGTCTCCTGTTTTATCCTTTTTCTGCTGCAAAAGTACAATCTTTCCCTGAGGGAATTTCCGAAACCTTCACCTATTTTTCCGGCCTATTCATAATCCATTATATATGAACGACATATATCCACTATATACATCCCAATAAAAAAGATGTAAATTGTCGTAGACAGAAAAAAGTGGTGCTTCCCACCAATAAAAACATGGCTTCCCACGAAACGTCTAATCATCATCCTGCATCTTGATCTATGGATGATGATACAGATAATATGACAGCCGTATGTCATTTTGACCTCGGATATACTATATATATTCTTCTATAGAAGAATATATCTTTCAGTCAGTTACCCGTTTTACAAACTCAATACGAACCCTATAGGAACCCTATACCAACTCTATACCAACTCTATGGAGCCTTAGGGGTACCTTTGATGTTCCTAAGGGGTACCTAAGACCAAGCCACGGGGCAGGCTCGCCCCACCCAAGGGGGTCTCTCGGAGTTGCCTCGCTGTTCCCATGACCTTTCCTCGCTCAAGTGAGGTGTTTGTGCTTGGATAGAGCGAAGGTGGAGTATGGCAACAGCGAGCCTGCAGTATAGCATCTCCTTGTCCTCTGCGAGGCAATAAAAGCCCGCTGTCGTGAAGCGGGGCGGCCACGAGTTAGCCGCCCTTGTCATCATTTTCATCGGTAAAGCGGCATATTATGTGTTTCAAAGAAATGGCGTTTTTACTTAGTGACAAGCAACAGAGCCGCCCATCACGGACGGCTCCTGTATATTCGCAAGTGAATGTGTAAACTAAAGTACAGCAGCTATCTTTCGCATATTGTTTAGACGTGCTGTCAATGTCTTATTTCGACGAACCATCTGCATGTCGTAATCTGATTGCATGTTGACAAGGGGAATAGGATCGATATCGAGCGCTTTGCCTATCAACAGAGCATATTCGATGGTGACAGGACGTTTGCCATTCAACACCTCGTTGACTACCGAATAGGAGATGCCCGTCACCTCGGATAGTTGGCGTTGTGTAATGCCGCGTGCCTCAAGCTCATCTTTGATTACCTCACCCGGATGTGTGGAGATAAATGGTGTGAGGTTGTTGGCTATCATGTTGTCCTTTACTCCTGCGATGTGTATCATATTCTTTACTGATAATGGTTTGACAATTCCGTGATATTGCAGATGGTGGCAATTTTTTGGTCACCGATGGTCTCTTCCGTGAATTCTATGCGGTATTTGTTGTTCACTCTTACGGAAGAATATCCATCCTTGTCTCCAGAGAGGTGTTCGTAGTGCAATCCGTTAAAACGTGTAAGGTCAAGTACGTTGTTCATGTTTTTCATCATGTTTATCACCTTGACATATCGCGCTATCACATCGGGTTGAAAGCGGTGTTTCTTGCTGGTTGTCTGTCCGTTGACATACAACTCCTGGAGATATTTTTGATCAAAAGTCACTACCATAATACGCTGCAAAGATACATATAATTTTCAAATAATTCGCAAATTTGCGATTTTTTTATTTGTGGGTACCTTTTTCAGGTGATCAGGTGACCGCTTATGTTTACAATGGTGACAGGGGCACCTGTCACACAACTGATTTGAGGGGATAACCATGTTTTAGTATCGCTGCTTCACACTATCACCCCATTAACAAATAGCATTAACAAGAATGTACAACAAAGGCATCCTCAAACTATGGGGATGCCTTTGTTTCTAGCAATGTTATGTGATTATCAACCCACGTTGCAGCCGGGGGTGACGAAGTCGCTGGGGGTGAGGAGCACCAGACGGCCGTCTTTGTCTTCGGCGCTGAGGATCATGCCCTGGCTCTCGACACCCTTGAGTTTGCGCGGAGGGAAGTTAGCAATGAAGCATACCTGACGGCCGACGAGTTTCTCGGGCTCGGTGTAATACTTGGCGATACCGCTGACGATGGTGCGCGGGGTGCCGGTGCCGTCGTCGAGCTTGAACTGCAGCAGCTTGTCGGCCTTGGGCACCTTGCAGCATTCGAGGATGGTAGCAACACGGATATCCATACGGCCGAAATCGTCGATGGTGACCGGAGCCTTGACGTCGGCGGGCTTCCAGGCGTTGAGTTCGTTCTGAGCCTTGGTGGCCTGCAGCTTGTCGACCTGGGCCTGGATGGTCTCGTCGCTGATCTGCTCGAAAAGCAGCTCGGGCTGGTCGATCTGATGGCCTTCCATGAGGATGTCGGCGCGGCCGGCGTCTTTCCAACCCAGGGCCTGCAGGTTCATGATACGGTGCATCTTGTCGGCCGTGAATGGCAGGAAGGGGGCGCAGAGGATGGCCAGGTTGGCACATATCTGCAGCGAGAGGTTCATCACCGTGGCAGTGCGCTCGGGGTCGGTCTTGATAAGCTTCCAAGGCTCGGTGTCGGTGAGGTATTTGTTACCAAGGCGGGCGAGGTTCATCATCTCGGCGAGGGCCTCGCGGAAGCGGTAGGTCTCGATGCTGCGGCCGATGCGCTCGGGGAAGGTGGCAAGTTCCTTGACCACCTCTTGATCCACAGGCGTGCCGCCTGTACTCCCAGGTACTTTGCCGCCGTAAAACTTATGAGTGAGAACTAATGTTCTGTTGACGAAGTTGCCGAGGATGGCCACCAACTCGCTGTTGTTCTTCAGCTGGAAGTCCTTCCATGTAAAGTCGTTGTCCTTGGTCTCGGGGGCGTTGCTGCAGAGGGTGTAGCGCAGAACGTCCTGCTTGCCGGGGAACTCCTGCAGGTACTCGTGCAGCCAGACGGCCCAGTTGCGCGAGGTCGAGATTTTGTCGCCCTCGAGGTTGAGGAACTCGTTGGCGGGCACGTTGGCGGGCAGTATGTAGCTGCCGTCGGCATGGAGCATCGAGGGGAAGATGATGCAGTGGAAGACGATGTTGTCCTTACCTATGAAGTGCACCAGCTTGGTGTCCTGGTCTTTCCACCATTTCTCCCAGTCGTCGCCTTTGAGCTGCTTGGTGAAAGAGATGTATCCGATGGGGGCGTCGAACCAGACGTAGAGCACCTTGCCGTCGGCACCCTCGATGGGCACCTTCACGCCCCAGTCGAGGTCGCGTGTGACAGCGCGAGGCTGCAGGCCGGCGTCGATCCATGACTTGCACTGGCCATAGACATTGGTCTTCCAGTCGCCCTTGTGGCCTTCGAGAATCCACTCGCGCAGCCAGGGCTCGTCCTGGTCGAGCGGGAGGAACCAGTGCTTGGTCTCCTTGAGGACGGGCTTGCTGCCGCTGAGGGCGCTCTTGGGGTTGATGAGGTCGGTGGCGTTGAGGCTGGTGCCGCAGGCTTCGCACTGGTCGCCGTAGGCGCGCTCGTTGCCGCAATGGGGGCAGGTGCCGGTGATGTAGCGGTCGGCCAGGAAGCAGCCGGCCTCCTCGTCGTAGTACTGCATGGACACTTTCTCGACAAACTTGCCCTCGTCGTAGAGCTTCTTGAAGTAGGCCGCCGCGGTCTCGTGGTGCTCTTTGCTGGAGGTGCGGCTGTAGATATCGAAACTGATGCCCAGCTCGGCGAAGCTGTCCTTGATAATCTTGTGGTAGCGGTCGACGATGTCCTGCGGTGTGCAACCCTCCTTGCGGGCTTTGATGGTGATGGGCACGCCGTGCTCGTCGCTGCCGCCGATGAACATCACCTGCTCGCCCTGGGCGCGGAGGTAGCGCACATAGACATCGGCGGGGACATAGACGCCGGCCAGGTGGCCGATATGCACGGGACCGTTGGCGTAGGGCAGTGCCGAGGTGACGGTATAGCGCTTATATTGTTTGTCTTTCTCGGTATAAATCATATTATTGTTTATAGGTATATTGCTTCACGCTGCTTGCATTGTCACTGTCGGTCACGGTGACGGTCAGCGGGAAGTTGGCGTTGTTATAAGTATAGGTGTAGGTCTCGCTACGCGAGCCGATGGAATAGGCCGGCAGGGGAATCGCTTGATTGCCGAGCCATGTATGTGCCGTGATGCTAATGTTGGCGGTACCTGACGAACGCATGGTCTTCGCGTTGTTTGCCGAGAAGGTGGTCACGTCGAGCGCACCCAGATAGCCATAGAATGGATTGTTCTGGCTGTCGTAGGTGTAGTCGGTGGTGTCGGCCAACTGAACCGTCACCAGCAGATTGGAGTCGGTCAATAAGAAGCTAAAGGTGCTAATTATTGAATCCAGATTGAAAGAGCCCAACGAATCAATGTTCATCATCGAGAGGAGATTTGAGGCCTCGTCGATGGTTGTATTGATAGAGACTGTGCCGTCGAGTATCATGCGCTTCACATTGTCGCCCTCCCAGGTGAGGTGGGCATTGAAATCGGTATTTTCAATACTGAACTTCGACATTCCCTTGGTGAAGCCAGGGATGCCGCCATTGCCTATGAGTTCCGACAGCAGGCCGAGAAGGGTGCTGTTGATATTGAGCGACATATCGCTTATCTTGCCCGCAGCGTTGTTGTGGTTGAACACGATGCCGATAGCATGCATATTGCCGCTGTAGGCGTCCACCGTGGCCAACTTGTTGTTATCGTCATAGGCATATTCCACATCGACAGGCGTGCCTTCCAATATCGTCGTCATCTCGCTGACACGCCAACCGTTGTACTCAAACGAGGTGGCGCCATCGGCGTTCTCGACCATCATCAACTTCCCGTTCGTCCAAACCCACTGCTCGCTTGTCTGACCGTCGATAGCGATGGTCTCAATCTTCTGGTCAGGATTGAAGATGCCCTCGCCGGTAGGTATGGGGTCGGGCTGCGGTGTTCCACCGCCATTGGCAGGACCTTGAGGATTGTTGTCGTCGCGGTGGCATGCAGTCATGGCCAGCATCATCATGGCGCAAAGCGCATACAATATTTTCTTCATAGCTTTAACATTAAATGATTACTGATATTATTGATTTTCTTTTTCGTCCTCATTCTTCTCCTCGTCGAGGGTAATCTTGTCGGCCGACAGCAGCACGTTGTACCACGAGAAGAGCTTCTTCACGTCAGAGGCGTGTACACGCTCACGGTCATAGTCGGGCAACACCTCGCCCAGCAGGTCGAACATCGCCTTGCTCTCCGCCTTCTTGGGGTCGAAGTCGGTGGCCTTGCCCTCCAGTTTCTTGAAGATGCCTTGCATCACCTCCTCCAACGGGCATTCATCGGTCTCTGTGAAGAGACGTATCTCGCCCAGCGAGCTGATTCTATCGTTCTTGAAGACAGGGTATTTCTGTCCTGTCACTAAGTTCTTCACTACGGCGCCGCCTTTGGTCTGCGACACCAGCTCACTCAGGTCCGGCTTACCGGCAATCACCAGAATGTTTGATAAATCCATGTTTCAGTATCTGTTTTTAGTTTAATGAATGATAATAACGGCAGAAAGTTATTATATATTGTATTGGGCGTGATAATTTAGCAAGCCCTCTATGGGGTTGGCCGCTACGGTGCCCAAGGTTATCCCGTTGTCGTCACAGTAGTCGTCAAGCACGCCGGCCACCGCAGCGGCGAAGCCACCGACGACACAGAGGCGCCGACAATCCGACTTCAACACTATGTCGGACAACTGGTAGCTGTACCAGTCGTCGAGGGCATAGTATATCGTATTACGGCAGTAGTCGTCGTCCAGATGGTCCACGGCAAACGGCGCCAGCGCCGCCAGCATCCTGTTGGGGTTGGGTCGGTGATACAATGCCTCTACCCATTCCTCGTGCGTCCTAGGATAACGTTCTTGGAACATGCCACTTAGCTCGTCGGACATCTTGCCCGTGAGGTAGTCCAGCAGCAAGAGACGACCTACGTGGTTGGCCGACCCGTGGTCGCCAATAATATAACCCAGGCTTGGGGCTTGATAAACAATGCGTTCACCGTCGTAGTAGCAGGCGTTACTCCCCGTGCCGAGGATGCCCACCAGACCATTGTGACGACCCCAGATAGCGCGACAGGCGCCCAACATATCGGTCTCAACATGCACATCTTCTGTGCCGAAGCCATGCTGGAGCTGCCGCAACACGCGCTCACGTTGCAAAGCATCACCGCAGCCGGAACCGTAAAAGTAAAGTCGGAGGTCGGAAGTCGGAAGTCGGAGCTGCTGGCGCACAGCGGAGCAGGCGGCGAGGAAGGCCTCGTCGGTGGTAAAATGAGGATTCAGGCCCTCGGTAACCACCTTGTTACCAGAGTCTATCTCCATCCACGTGGTCTTTGTGCTGCCGCTGTCAGCAATGAGAATCATATCTTTTTCTTTGAGAAGATAAGGAGGTAAGAAGATGAGGAGGTAAGACAAATGCACTTGTCGCTGCCATGTTTACTGCTAGAAACTGTATTGTCTTATCTCCTTCCCTCCTGTCTCCTTCCCTTCTATATTATCCCAATTATCTCATTGATATCCTTGATACCATGACGATTGCAGTAGTCCTCGAGGCCGTCGACAATCTTCATGGTGACGGCGGGGTCGATGAAGTTGGCTGTGCCCACCTGGATGGCTTTGGCGCCAGCCATCAGGAACTCCAGCGCGTCGGCCGCCGAAGCGATGCCACCCAAACCGATAACGGGAATCTGCACGGCATGAGCCACTTGCCACACCATACGTACCGCCACGGGCTTCACGCAGGGGCCACTCAAACCACCGGTGATGGTGCTGAGGTAGGGACGACGCTTCTCCACGTCGATGGCCATACCCAGCATGGTGTTGATGAGACTCACACTGTCGGCACCGGCGCTCTCCACCGCCTTGGCGATGTCGACGATGCTAGTGACATTGGGTGTCAGCTTTACTATCAGCGTCTTATGGTACACCTTACGCACCGCAGCGACCACTTGTGCCGCCATGTCGGGATTGGTGCCGAAGCCCATACCACCTTTTTTCACGTTGGGGCAGCTGATGTTCAGCTCGATGGCAGGAATCTTCTCCAGAGCGTCAATCTGCGACGCCACGTCGCAGTACTCCTCGATGGAGGAACCGCTGACGTTGACGACAATATTGGTGTCTAAGTGCTTGATTCTATGATACACCTCGGAGCAGAACTTCTCCACACCACCGTTCTGGAGACCCACGGCGTTGAGCATGCCCGAGGGGGTCTCGGCCATGCGGGGGTAGGGATTGCCCTCACGGTGGCTGCCGGTGGTGCCTTTCACAATGAAGCCGCCCAGACGCTCGAGGTCGACGAAGTCGGCGAACTCCTCGCCATAGCCGAAGGTGCCGCTGGCGGTCATCACCGGGTTCTTTAAACTGAGATTATGTACTTTAACTGCTAGCATATTCTTATTCTTTGAGGGAGATAAGGAGGAAAGGAGATAAGACAAATGCACTTGTCGCTGCCTTGTTTATTGCTAGAAATTGTATTGTCTTATCTACTTCTGCCTGCTTGCAGGCTTTGAACTCCTTTGAAATAAATTTAATCTAGTGAAAAACTACTGTCTACTTAACTACTAATTAGCATACCATTTCTTCATGTTCGTGATATCAAACACGGGGCCGTCCTTGCAGACGCAGCGGTGCCCTTGGTCGGTGTCGGTGACGCAGCAGAGGCATGCGCCCACGCCGCAGGCCATCATGTTCTCCAGGCTCACCTCGCAGCGTATGCCGCGCTCCGCTGCTGAGCGTGCCACTGCTTTCATCATTGGCGTGGGACCGCAGGTGTAGATGATATCATACTGCTCCGCGAAAGCAGGGTGGCTGACAACAAGACCTTTATGCCCCAGCGAGCCGTCGTCGGTGGCGATGCACACCTCGCCGTAGGGGCGGAACTCATCGCGCACGGGGATAAGCTCCGCCGTACGGCCACCGAGTAATATAGTACATCTTACACCTCTTGCTTTCAGCACCTTGGCAAGATACAGCAAAGGCGCTATGCCGGCACCGCCACCCACTAATAGTGCGGAGGTCGGAGATCGGAGGTCGGAGGTAAAGCCGTGACCCAGAGGGTATACAAGGTTAATCTTTTCTCCAACAGCCAGTTGACTCAGACGGCGAGTGCCCTGACCCACCACTTGGACGAGCAGAGAGAGGGTGCCAGCCTCGGGGTCGACATCGTGCACCGAAATGGGACGCCGCAACATAACACCCGGCTGTCCGTCGACACGGACCTCGACAAACTGTCCCGGCATTGTCGGCAACAGCGGAGTGAGGTGGCTGTGCCGCAACACCAGCGTGAAATAGTGTGGGCCATGCTGCCGCCGCTCAATGATGGTGAAATCGCTTATTTCTTTCATATCAATAGTGCTCTATTTGATTTTGCAAAGATACGTCTTTTTTTGAATATAGCCGACTCTCTATCGACGGCGGAAAAGGCGACGCCAGAAAGCGGCGTCGAAGAGAGAGCTGTCGGTGGTGGCTTCTATGGTTAGGATGATGCCTATGGGCAGCAGCGCGAATGTGCTAATCCACATACCGATAGGTCCGATGGCGCTCTCGCGGACAGCCTTCTCGGCTATCATCCCTATGACATAGTAGATGACGAAGAAGAGCACCGAGGCCACGAGCGGCAACCCTAGGCCGCCCTTGCGGACGATGCTGCCGAAGGGGGCGCCGATGAGGAAAAGCAGAAGACAGGCCACGGAGAGGGTGTATTTGCGCTGCCACTCAATAAGATGACGGTTGATATACTCCTGGTCGGCCTGCTGCAGCTCGGCCTGTGTCTTGGCATCATTGGCAGCAGACCGTGCGGTATTCAGAGCATAATTGACCGCTGTCGAGGATGAGGGCATGAACTTGCTGTCGGTGACTATTTGACGGTTGCCTGTAGTTTCTATATCAACCCGATGCTGCCAGGCATGAAGGCCTCCCACCAGTTGCTGACGTCCCTGTGCGCGACGTACCGCCAGCGAGCTGTCGAGACGGCGCACCGTGGTGTCAAGCTGGGCAATGTTCATCATCTGATAACTCCCTTTGAAGAGGTCTTCGTTGCTGCGGTTGAAGGAGAAAGAAGAGATATCAAAGGTGATGGTTTGTTCATCGAAGCCAATGGTAGTGAAGGGACGTCGTGTGTACATCTCGCCTGAGGAGGACTCGGAATAGGAGTAGCCGTCACGAAGGGTGAAACGAAGATAACGGTTGTCGGCCGAGGCCGTCATGATACCGCTTTGCGCCACCGTGACAGTGATTTCGTTCATGCCGTGCGTATGGTCGTAGATGACGACATCGTGCATGGTGCTGCCATCGGAGTCCTTGCTGCCCACACGGATGACATAGCCCTCAATGTCCTTATAGTATTCGCCCGGACGTATGTTGACGGCAGGCTTTTTACGGGTGATGTCGTAGAGGGTCATGCGGTATTTGAGCATGGCCGTGGGCATAACGTTGTTGGCAAAGTAGAAAGCCATGCCTGTGAGCAGCAGCACGACAATGGCCATAGGCATCATGACCCGGGTGAGAGACACGCCGCCAGCCTTCATGGCCACCAGCTCGTACTTCTCACCAAAGTTACCCATGGTCATGATGGAGGCAAACAAGACGGCAATAGGCAACGCCATAGGGACAAAGGTGGCGGAAGCATAGGTCAGCAGTTCGGCGATAACGCTGAACTCCAAACCCTTGCCCACAAGATCGTCCACATATTTCCACACGAACTGCATGAGCAGCACGAAGACCGCGATGGCGAAGGTGAGCACCAGCGGGCCTATGAACGAGCGGAGTATCAGACGGTCGAGTTTTTTCATGTTTGCCTATGGGCGGTTAAAATTTCCCCGAGAGCCAGCGCCAAAGGTCGTTACCGTTGGCCAGCACCATCAGCGCCAACAAGAATATTATGCCGATATTCTGCGCCACCGAGAGGAACTTGTCGGAAGGCTTGCGGCCTGTGACCATCTCCCAGAGCGTGAAGACGAGGTGACCGCCATCGAGACCCGGGATGGGGATGATGTTCATGAAAGCCAACACGAGCGCCAGCAGAGCTGTGATGGTCCAGAAAGCCTGCCACTCCCAGTGGTCGGGGAAGATGCTACTCATGGTGCCGAATCCGCCAAGGTTCTGCATGCCTCCCGGCGAGAAGAGCATCTTGAGCGAGGAGACATATTCCATAAGGGTCTTCCAGCCGTGGCTGATGCCTGCGGGAATGGCCTGCCAGATATTATAGTCAATGTGCTTCACCGAGAAGAGACATGCGAGGTCGGTGACAAGCTGTACCCCCAGCTTGCCGTCGGAGCCTATCTGGACGGTGACGCTGTCGAGAGCGCCTTGACGGTAGAAGTTCACCGTCACACTGTCGCCGGCATGTTGCCTGAGCGCCTCGGCGATGTCTGTGTATGCCGCCATGGGCACACCTCCCATGCCTACCACGCTGTCGCCGGCCAGCATACCTGCCCGCTGTGCCACCGAGCCTGCCACGAAATCTTTGACAACGAAGGGCATGCGGGGCGTGAAAAGATGTTTGACGTGCTGGCGGTTGATCTGTTCGACGAGGCTGCCGCTCAGAGTGAGGTCGACAAGCGAGTCGCCGCGCAAGACGGTGACCTGCTGCGGATTGTCGAGCAGCAGGGCCTTGGATGTCTCGGTATAGTCGTACATCTCGCGGCCGTCGAGGGCATAGATGATATCGCCGTTACGGAAACCTTCGTCAAGCATCACCTGATGGTAGTCGTAACCCAGCGTGGCGTTGCGCAGCGGAAGCTCGTCCTGTCCCCAGTGGGCAAAGATGGCCGAGAAGAGGATAAGGGCGGAGATGAAATTGACCAGTACGCCGCCACTGACGATGCAAAGGCGCTGCCAGGCGGGCTTGGTGCGGTATTCCCACGGTTGGGGTTCACTCGCAAGGTCTTTCTCGCCCTTGGTCTCGTCGATCATGCCCGCGATGTCGCAGTAGCCGCCCAGCGGCACCCAGCCGATGCCCCAGAGGGTGTTGTCCTGGTCTTCGGGGGCGAGGTTCTTCTCATCCCAGCTGTCGGGAGTCTTGGCGTTGAAGAACAGGAAATGCCATTTGCCACCGAATTTCTTGGCTTTAAGGATGGAGAACTTCCAGTTGAAGAAGATATAGAACCTGCGCACGCGCGTGTGGAACAGTTTGGCAAAGCCTAGATGGCCGAGCTCGTGAGTCAACACGAGCAGCGAAAGACTGAGAATGAGTGCTAGCCACTTCATTTGTTGTGAATGGTTTTATCGGTTAGTAAAAGGTCGTCGAGGGTGGGGTTGGCGATAAACGCGGCCTCCTGCATGGCTCGCTCTACATGGTCGGCGATGTCGAGGAAGCCTATCTTTCCGTCGATGAACTGCTGTACAGCCACCTCGTTGGCTGCATTCATCACACAAGGTATGTTGCCGCCGCGGTTGATGGCTTGGTAGGCCAAGTCAAGGCAGCGGAAAGTATCACGGTCGGGACGCTCGAAAGTGAGTGTCGGGTATTGTGAAAAGTCGAGCCGCGGAAGATGGCTCTCTATGCGCTCAGGGAAAGAGAAGGCATACTGGATAGGTGTCTCCATGGTGGGTATGCCGAGCTGGGCCTTGATGCTGCCGTCACGGAACTGCACCATGGAATGCACCACTGACTGGGGGTGCACCAGCACCTCGATGTCATTCGCCTCGACACCGAAGAGCCACTTGGCCTCGATGACTTCAAGGCCTTTGTTCATCAGCGAGGCGCTGTCGATGGTCACCTTGCGGCCCATGCTCCAGTTGGGATGCTTCAGGGCTTGCTCCAAGGTGACGGAAGCCAACTGGTCGCGCGTCATGCCGCGGAACGGTCCGCCGCTGGCGGTGAGGAGTATCTTGTCGACAGCACTCCCCTCGCCCATCAGGCACTGGAATATGGCGGAATGCTCGCTGTCGACAGGCAGGATGGGGACGCGGTGACGGGCAGCGGCGGCGGTGACAATGGCACCGGCCACCACCATAGTCTCTTTGTTGGCCAGAGCCACGGGCTTGCCACACTCGATGGCACGCAAGGTGGGCTTGAGGCCGGCGAAACCCACGATGGCCGCCAACACCATGTCGACGCTCTCCATCTCCATCAAGTCGACCATCGACTCCGCGCCGGCAAAGACCTTCACCTCCGTGTCGGTCAAAGCATCGCTCACTTGGCTGTACTTGTTCTTGTCGGCGATAACGACGGCGTTGGGACGGAATTCAAGGGCCTGCTGTATCAGCAAGTCGGCATTGCCTCCGGCACACAGCACCTCCACCTCGAAAAGGTTGCGGTGGCGACGGATGACATTGAGCGCCTGGGTACCTATCGACCCTGTCGAACCTAAGATGGCTATACGTTTTGTGGGATTCTCCATTTGTCTTTTTCGCTACATTATTCTCTTTTTCAGCGGTGCTCAAGGCCGCTCCCTGCGGTCGGGCAAATCTCCTGTCTCCTTAACTCCTTATCGCCTGTCTCCTTATCTCTTGTCTCCTAAAAAGAAATATACTCCACGGGGTTGACGGCGGTGCCGCCCACCCATATCTCGAAGTGCAGGTAGGGGCCTTGCTCGCGGCGACCACTGCTGCCGACATAGGCCACAGGCTCCCCTGCCCGTACCGCGTCACCTTGCCGCACCAGCGGCGAGCTGCAATTCCGGTAAATGGTGATGACATTGCCCGGATGCTGTATGGTTAGCATATAGCCGGCATCGGCGGTAAAGCCCGAGAAGACCACTGTCCCGCTGTAGGCGGCACAGACGGCATGACCGGCATCACCGGCGATGTCCACACCATGATGGTCACGCCCATAGGGCATAAGAATATTGCCTTTGAGCGGAGTAAAGAACAGATGCGTGATGGCCGGCGAAGCGTCGGCGGTGGCGACAGTACCGGAAGGTGCCGTCACGGTGGCACTCTTTACCTGATAGCGGTTGTCTTCACGCTCCACCTCGAGACGCAACAAACTATCCTCTTTCGAGCGACGGTAGACGGCCGTCAACTGCTGTAGCGAGGCGGTGCTGTCCTGCTGCGGCGTCTCGCCCAGTTCCTCGCCGCGCAACACAGCCTGCAACGTCGCCACCATCCACTCTTGGTTCTCCAGCTGTACTTGCAGCGAGTCGAGCTTCTTGGCGTTGGCATAAGTCTGCTCCACAGCAGCCGTGTTGGTGTATCCGGGAATCCATTCACGCAAGGGCGTGAAGGCGATAAGGATGGTGGTAAGCAGGATAAGGACGATGATGGTGACACCAATGGCGACAAAAAGGTTGATGCCCGACAACTGGAAGGAGAACTTCTCCTTGAAGGTGTCGGTGTCCATCACCACAAAACGGTGCTTGTGCTTGATGACATCGCCAAGCCCGCCACCTTTGAGTTTAAACCACCAGTCCTTGAGCCCCATATCTTTGGGAGTTAAAGTTTAAGGTTTAAAATTCAAGGTCAAGCAGTTGCCTAGACAGCACCTCTTAAACCTCAAACTTTAAACCTTAAACCAAATACCTCGTTTTAGAAGAACTTGTTACGCTGGTCGGTAATCTTGGCAGCGTCGCGCAGCACCTGGGCCACAGGCCAGGTACGACGGTTGTCGCGCATGGTCTTGTATTGGAACATCTGGGCCATGCGAGCCATCTCGTAGCCGGTAGCCTCATGCGGCACCTTGCTGTCGACCTGCACCAGATAGACACCGTTGGCGCCCTTCACAGGACCCACGAGACCTCCTTTGGTGACGGCGATGGTGGAGATCACCTTGGGCTCCATGCCGAATTTCTGGAGGTTCATGTCACCGAAAGCAACACCTTCCAGGGTGTCGACCGGGGCATTCAGCGCCACAGCCACCGACTGGATGTCTTGACCGGCCTTGACGGCTGCGTTGGCACGCTCCATCAACACCTGGGCTTTCTTCTCGACACGCACCTGCTGCTCTATCATCGGACGCACCTGCTCCAAGGTGGCGTAGCCTTTCTTGTAGACATCCTTCAGGGCCACGACGATAAACATACCGTCGCACTCGTAGACCTGGTCGGCCACATCGCCCACCCTGGTGTCCTCGTTGTAAGCCCACTGGACGATGCTGCGGGCGTTGGCCACACCAGCCAAACGGTCGTCCATCATACGCACCTGCGCATTGCGCACCTGCATGTTCTGCTCGCGGGCAGCGGCATCCATGGCGTCGATGGTTCTGTTCTGACCGGCAAAACGGTTGGCCTCGTTGTAGATGGCACGGTTGGTATTGTTCGAGGGAACAATCTCACGGGTAATCATAGCCACACGGTACTTCTTGATGGCGGGGGTCTTGTCGGTGACCTTCACGACGAAGTATCCGACACCTTGCGGATGCTCGAAGAGGAAGCTGGTACCCACGGGAGTGTTGACAATCTGCTCGTTGAGGAAGCCATAGCCGCCATCAAGCTGCCAGTTCATGTCGCCTTTGGTCTCTTCCTTCTGCGGGTCGTCGCTGAACTGGCTGACAGCCTGCTCGAAGGTCATCTTCTTACCGTTCACCAATGCCAGCACGCTGTCGGCCAGGTGCTTGGCCTGGTCGTTGCTGCGCGTGATGCCGCCACCGGCGTTCTCGTTAAGGATGTACACCACGCTGGCACGCAGGCTGTCGGGGCGCACGGCGCTACCCATCACCTTGGCCATCACCCACTCGTTGCCCACCATCTGAGGAGCCATCATCGAGCCTGTCGAAGCGGTGGCAACCCACTCGTCAAGAGGAGCGCGGAGGCTGTTGGCCTTGACATAGGAAGAATCATAGCTGCGGTCGGACTCGGCGTTGACAAAGAATGCCAGCTCGTCCTCAGGGACTTCCTGGAACTCGTTCCACACCTTCTGCATATCCTGCTCTATCTCGGCGAGGTCCTCGGGAGTGGGATTCACGGGATAGGTGATGAACTCCACCTCACGCATCTCCTCACGGATACGGAACTCGGCCTTGTGCTCGTCGTAATAGGCTTTGTAGTCGGCATCGTTGACAACGGCTTCCTCGTCACTGACATTCATGTAGGGCAGGGCCACCACACGCACGTTTGAGGCTTCCTGGGCATAGGACGACACCTTCTCGTTGATAGCCTTGGGCATATAGAAACCCGCGGTGAGCAGCGTCACATACTTCTGCTGTTCGCGGTCGGTCTTCACGGCCTTCTCCAGCTCCACCCACTGACGGCGGCGCATGGTGTCGATATTGTTGAAGTTCTCAATCCAATAGTTCACCTGCTGGATGTCATACACACCGGTCTTGGGGTCGGTGAACGACTGACGGATGTAGGGATGGATGAACTGGCCGACATACATATCGTTCATCTCTGCCGGCGTCACGGTGAGACCCAGTTTGGCGGTCTGCTCCTCGAGCAGAGTCTCCTCGACAAACTGCTGCCACACCTGGTCGCGCAGCTGGATCTCCACCTCGGAGGGCACCTGCGTCACCTGATACTGCATCTTGTAGTTGTCCTCGGCCTCGGTCACAAGCTCGTTGAAACGCTGCGAGGTCATGGTGGCACCGTCGACCTTACCCACATCGGGGATGCCTCCACGGTTCTTGCTCAAATCCTGAAAAATGAAGGCCAGGATGGCACCGCCCACCAGGACGACAGCTATCCACGAATGCTTTCTGATAGTTCCAATAATTGCCATTTTGTTGTTGTTTAATTTTATTTTTATGTTATTATTTATTCATTATTTAAGCGTGCAAAAATACAAAGAAAAAAGGGAGTGGTAAAATTTTTTTTACCACTCCCCTCTCCCATACGTTGTAAACATCATGGAATCAAACACTAGACAGCAATGTTTTTGCCGTTCCAGCATCTGTCCCCTCGCGTTAAACCGAGCCCATCTTGCACCTTAAATGTTAAAATTGGAACGAAAACGGCAATAGGTCGGCCACACTCTTGAACACCCGCACGCAGCCCTCGTTGACATAGCACACCACCCTCAGCGGATGGCCCTGCTGCTGCTCGTATTCTGCCAGCACCTGACGGCAGGCGCCGCAGGGCGACGCCTCGCAGCGCACGCCGTTCTCATTGATTCCCACGATGGCAAGCGACTCATAATCACGCCTCTCCGGATACTGAGCCGACGCCGCGAAGATGGCGGTACGCTCGGCGCAGAGCCCCGAAGGATAGGCCGCATTCTCCTGATTGCTGCCACACACCACCGTGCCGTCGGCCAGCCGCAGCGCCGCTCCCACATGGAAGCGGGAATACGGGGCATAGGCTCCGGCAGCCGCCTTTGCAGCCTGCTCCATCAACTCGCGGTCGGCCGCCGTCAGCTCGTCAACACCATTATACTCCTCGTAATTGATATTTAACGTCTTAAGCATAACCTCATCCATTAAATTACTGCTACCAATATTAACGCCCGAAGGCTCTGTTTATTGCCTTTACAGGGGAAATAAATCAGGGAAATAGATTAAGGAAGGAGCGCAGATGGGAGATACTCTTTGGCTTCGGAGCCCAGATTCATCAGGAGGTCGAGGACGCTGAGGTTGGGGACGAAGGGCTGTCGGTCGGCAAAGACCTGATAGTAGAGCGGGAAGGCCTGCGCCGACAAGGGAACCTTGGGAGAGAACCGGTTGCGGTAATCCGACGCATCGCCTGTGGCGGGACAGTAATCCTCGGTCAGCGACACCCGACAGTCCGCCTTCAGCTTCCGCAGCAGCCACGCCAGTATGGCGCCGTTGAGGTCCAGCAGCCGCTTGTAACGGGTCATCAGTAATTCCTCTATATCATCCTGATAGTAAAGCCAGTATGGCGAGGCGGCATAGGCGGCGGTGAGTGTGCGGAGATGCACTACGTTCCATCGCTCTTTGTAGTCGATGCCCACCTCGTCGGTACGACTGTGGTTGCTGCGCACTGTCGGCACCGTCAAGGTACGCACCCCTTCGGCGGTCATTATCACCGCCCTGTTACGGTAGGTCTGCTTGGGGAACGTCTCCTTGGCCTCGATGAGCACCTCGGGCTGTCGCAACAAGGCCGCGACATACGCCACCGGAGGGAAATAAGCCGTGCTGAACAGCGCAACACTCATGCTCCCAGTATGATGGACACCAGTTCTCCCTCGTCGAAATAGAAATCGATATTGCCTTCGGGGAAGCTCACACGGCGTTCGCCCCAGTCTTCCTCGTCGACATCCTGTTCGGCGTAGCCGTTCTTCACCATCAGCTGCACGAGTGATTTCTCGTCCATCGCGAAGACCTCCTCGCCCAGCAGCACGCTCTCTTCGTTGCAGGTGTCGATGCAGGCCAGCACGGGATTCTCGCCCTCGAAAAAGAGCGTCAGCCCCAAGTCATTGTAATGCAATACCGTGGTGGGCTCGTCGGCAGCGTTGTCGATGTTCTCCACCTCGTCGGCGGTACCCATCAGGGCCACGACCTCCTCGACAGGCATACTGAAACGTATGTCGCCCAGCCCCTGTTTGATTTTAATCGTCAAGTCCATAATTTCTTCCTATTTGTTTCGGACTGCAAAAATACACAATAATTTTGAATTACCACAAAAAAATTATGCATTCACGCAGGCGGCGATGGCTGTGCCGAGCAACAGCACACAGGCCACCACCATCCAGCGGCGGGGACGCAGCTGCACCTTCTGGCGGCCGAACATCAGGCCGAGGTAGCCGAGCAGCAGGCTGGCTGTCAGCAACGGCCAGACAATCTTGTGCAGCGCATGGCCCTGCTCGACGAAGCCCGTGCCGATGCCCACCAGCAGCACATTGATGCCTGTGGCCACAGCCATAGCCACCACCGAGCGGCGGTCGCCTAGATTGAAGAGCGGCAAACGGGGCACTTTGCGCAGATAGGGCGCGAACATCTTGATGATGACCATGAGGGTCAATCCCAGAAAGATATAGGCGTTGACGTCGGCATACATATACGGGTCGTCGGGCGAGTGGAGCGACAACAGGCTCCCCACCCTGCTTCCCAGGTAATACAAGACTACATGGATTGCCGATACTGCCAACACTATCAACAGACCCGCCGAGAGACGCACCGGCGTCGCCTCACCGCAGCGGCGGAAGAGCAGCATATTGACTATTCCCATCGCCAGAGCGATGACGATATACGATACTATTGACATGATTCTATGGCTTTTGTGATGGTTACAAACTCCTCGACCGACAGCTGCTCGGCCCGTTTGGCGAGCAACACGTCGGGCACCGCGTCGAGCGGCAAGCCCAGCTGACGCAGGGCGTTGCGCAGCGTTTTGCGGCGTTGGTTGAAGCCCGCCTTGACGGTCTGCACGAACAGCTTCTCGTCACATTCCAAGGCGGTTACCTCATTGCGCGTAAGACGGATGACCGCCGACTTCACCTTGGGAGGCGGATTGAAGACGTGCTCGGGGACGGTGAAGAGATACTCGATATTGTAGAACGCTGACAACAAGACAGATAAGATTCCGTAAGTCTTGCTGCCGGGTCCCGCGGCGACGCGCTCGGCCACCTCTTTCTGGAACATCCCCACCACCTCGGTGACGCGGTTGCGCTGCTCGAAGACCTTGAAGAGTATCTGCGACGAGATGTTGTAGGGGAAGTTGCCGATGATGGCGCAAGTATCATGGAACAGAGCATTTAGGTCCATCTTCAGAAAGTCGCCCTCGATGACATGCAGCCCTTCGTAGTGCTCATGCAGCCAGACCACGCTCTCGCGGTCGATCTCCACCACGTGGAAGTCGATATTCTCTTTCCCTATCAGGTATTTGGTCAGCACCCCCATGCCGGGACCTATCTCCAGCACATGCTGTGCTGTTGGCGACAGGCTGTCGACGATGCGGCGGGCGATGCCCTCGTCGGTGAGGAAATGCTGCCCCAGGAACTTCTTGGCTCTTACTTCATTCATCTTGCTTTCAATGCGTTGTATCGTTTTCGGGCACGGTCCACATAGAGGCTCGTCGGGTAGTCGAGCAGCAGCTTCTCGTAGCATTCGAGGGCCGTCTGCGGATTGGCGAGGTGCTCCTCATTGAGTTCGGCGCGGAGCATCAAGGCGTCGTCGGCCGTGATGTCCTCGGGGTAGAAGTCGACGAGCCGCTTCAGCAGGCTGTCGGCCTCGGCATAGCGGGCCTGCTTCATGCGTATCTGCGCCTTGCGCATCAGCACCTCGTCGAAGAGGGGATGCGACAGCATGGCGCGGCCGACGGCATCGAAGGCCTCCCATGCCGAGTCCAGCTGGCCGCGGTAGAGCAGCAGGTCGGCGTCGGCGAAAAGAGCCAAGGTGCCGTAGGTGCTGTCGTCCTCCATGTTGTCGGAGATGAGCAGCGACAGCTCCATGGCGTCGTTGGCGATGAGCTTGCTGGTCGAGGCTCTCAGCACGTCGAGCTGCGATTTGGCCCACTCGAAGTCGTGGGTGTAGTACGACAGCTTGGCGTTGCGGAACTTGGCGGCGGAGCCCAGCAGGTCGTTCTTGTTGGCCTTCTCCACCTGCATGTAGAGCAGCGAGGCGTCCCAGGTCTGGCCGGCGAACAGCAGCAGGTCGCCCAGCTCGAGCTTCACCTCGTCGCGCACCTGCGCCTTCAGTCGCGGCAGCTCCAGCACATCGTCGAGCGTGCTGACGGCCTCCTGCACGTCGCCGCCGTGATAGGCCATCAGCGTGGCATAGTGGCGCATCAAGGTGACGGTGCGGTCGTTGCGCCCCAGCTCGTCGAAGGCGGCGAGGTACTTGGCCTTCAGCGCCGCCAAGTCTTTGGCGGCGACGGTATAGTTGTGATTGATACGCGCGAACTCCACCTCCAGCTCACCCTTGCGGGCGTCGAAATAGTGGGCGTCGTCCTTGCCCTTGCGCTGCATGTAGCGGTAGCCGTCAGCGGCCACGTCGAGGGCGGCATTGCTCTGCGCTATCTGCGCCACGCGCATCACCTGCCCGCCGCCGAGGTCGGGGTAGCGGGCGTCGACAGCCTCGGCCTGCTCCAACGCGAAGCGGAAGTCGTTCTCCTGCAACGAGAACCATATCATCATCTCGAGGTAGACCTTATTGTCGGGGTGCTCCTGCACACGGCTCACCAGCGCGCGCCTGATACCGTCGGACAGACGGCGGTCGGGGGCCTCCTGCAGCATGCGCTGCATGGATATCTGGACGCTGTTCATCATCCCCGGCTGGTGGTCCAGCAGGTCGAAATATTCGCCCGTCATGGCCTCGTAGTCGCCCATCTGCTGGTAGACACCCACCAGCTCGTTGAAGTAGAGCGTCTTGTTGCTGGTGGCACCGCGGGCGGCGAGGTAGGTACGTGCCGCATAGGCGGGACGTCCCACGTTGAGGAAAGCCTGCGCCAGGTCGGCCACGGGCTGCTGGTTGGCGTCCACACGGTCCACCGCCTTGTCGAAACAACGCACGGCTTTCTTCTCCTGCCGCTGGCGCAGGTAGATGGAGCCCTCGTCGACCAGCAGGCTGAGGTCCTTGGGCTGGCTCTTCTGACGGCGCTCCACCAGCTGCACGGCATCCTTGTACTGCCCCAGCTCCAGGTAGGTCGAGAGCAGCCGCTGATAGTAATACTTGTTGGCGCCATGCTTGTACAGTCCTTCATACAGTTGGGCCGCCTGGCCGTACTCGCCGTGGTCGTAGTAATACGCCGCCAGTTGCTCGTCGCTCTGCTGCGCGAGAAGCGCACCCACGGCGCCCGCCAACCACATTGCCAGTACAAGGACCTTACGCATATCACGATTAAAAAAACCGGAATCATCAGGTTCCGGTTCTCTTGCTTGTCTTTTTGGTGACCCAGCTGGGGCTCGAACCCAGGACCCCAACATTAAAAGTGTTGTGCTCTACCTGCTGAGCTACTGAGTCATCCTTTTTACGGCCTTTCTCGGCCTCAAAACGGGGTGCAAAAGTACCACATTTTTTTCAACTGACAAAAAAAATTGTGCAAAGCAAATCCTAAGCAACTATTATCTAGATGCTTATACACAAAAATATTTGCCTGACGGCGGCGTGAAAAGGTTTGAAAACTCACCCCGCAAAGGTCGGGGAGAGGCTTTTTAAGGCACCTCCGGCGGGTCGCCGAAGAGGTCGATGCGAGGCTTGTCGTCAACCTCAGGCAACGCTGCCTGCGGCGCCGCCTCGTGCGTCTCGTTCACCTCGTTGGCGATGTCGACGAACTCTTTCCATTTGTTGTTCAGGGGGATATAGCGGCCGCGGTCCTCGTAGTGGTTCACACGGCCCACGCCGACATAGGTGGTTTTCGAGGCCCGCCCTTCCTTGTCGACCACGAAGCCGTAGAGGTGCACCTCCTGGCCGGCCCACCATTCGGGGAGCTTGAAGCGCACCGTCTTGCTGCGGCGCGGCGCCGGTGCCGACAGCAGGCCTTCGCCGAGCCCGGGGGCATAGACATACAGGTACACGCTGTCGTCGCCCGAGGAGCGCAGCGGCAGGGCGTTCTTCTCGAAATCCACCGCCACCGTCTCGCCTTCCTCGAAGCGCGGCGCATGGAAGTAGACATCCGCCGCCGAGCCGAAGGAGAGCTTCAGGCTGCTGTAGTCGACAGCCACCTGCCCGTTGGCGCGGACAAAATGGCGCTTGTTCATCTTGACGAAGAAATTGCCCTCCGTCATGTTGAACTCCTTGGCCTTCTGTTGCATGCCCAGCTTCAGCGCCGGCCGCGCCGCGGCGGCGAAACGCACCATGCTGACAAACCAGGCGCGCTCGCGCTGCTGGTCCTCGGTGTTGGGATAGCGGATGTGCTCCACATAGGCACGGACACAGTGCGTGTGCTTCCACATATAGCCCACCACCGGCCCCACCCGTCCGATGAACGGACCCGTGATACCTGTCGTTAGAATTGCCATAAGTATATCCTCCTATTCTGTTGTACTGTTCTTCAATGGGTCTTCAAGACCTCTCCAATCGTTCTTCAATAGTAACTGAAGAATGATTGAAATATTGTATATGACCTTTAAATAAAATGAAGAAGCAAGGTAGGCGAAAGGAAGAAGAGGGTGATATGGAAACCCTAAGGAAGAGGGAGTTAGGCCCAGGCAAAATGGGGCGAAAAAGGGTAAAAAAATTTTTTGAGGACTACTTTTTGTAGATGCGCATGAGGCACTGGCGGCAGTCGAACTCGAGACGGAAGAGACGGTCCTGGTTGCGGAGCAGCAGGGTGTCGTCGGGACGGATGGGACCCTCAAGGTGAGCGGCGGAAGCGTTGTCGGTGGCGGCACCTGGGGCGGGGCGGCCTTTGGCGGCTTTCCATTTCTCGGGGTGCAGGCAGCAGCCCAGCTCGTAGCGCAGGCAGTATTTGGTGGTCATGAGGGCCTTGCCGTCGTAGTTGCGGGTCTGCTCGAGGCCGCGCTCCACCTGTGTCACGCCATGGAGACGGTAGAAGGTCTCGGCCTTGGCGTTGACGACATTGACGCGGTAGTCGACCGACTTCTCAGGGTACGGCACCGTGTCGTCGGCATAGCGTCCCTCGGCGGGATAGACATCCTTGGGATGGAAGTGGTTGATGCGGCACAGCTTGAGGGCTTCAACGGCGGCACGGCGCATTTGGTTGAGCGTCGAAGCCGGCAGGAAATACAAGCCTTCGGTGGTATCGATTACCTCAATTGGGGTGAAAGGGGTGTCGCCCAACTTGGAGAGCTGTCTGACGATGGTCTCCGACATACGGCCGAAGTCGGCGGCGATATTGTATTCGGCGTCGGAATCGACAAAGGCCCTGACGCCGTCCTCGTCTTCCATCTCGACCCTGACGCAGTCGATATAGACGTTATATTTGATGCGCACGCCTATCTTGCGCTCGGCGGTGCGGCCTTGCAGCATCTTCTCGAACAGCTGGTCGTTGTTGCGCCAGAGGGTGGTGCCCACCTGTATGTCGGGCATCACGTTGGGGGTGATGGTGCGGCCTTGCACCTGGTTGACGAGGAAGCCCTGCAGGCGGTTGTCGGCGTCGAGGTAGCAAAGGCCGTCGCCGTTGGCGAAGGGCTCCGTGCCGTCGACGGTGAGACTGCGTCGTCCCACGGCGGTGACCTCCCCCACCCTCTTGCCCATCGACTTCTGGGTGGCGAAGTTGGCCATGGGCTGCCGCCCACGGAGGAAATAGTCGGTGTAGCCGCGATTGAAGGTGCGGTCGGGGTCGGGGGTGAAGAAGAAGGTTGTGGTGCCCGAGGAGGCGCGCTGGCGTCCCTCCAAGATGCCGTCGAGCAGCCGACGGTAGTAGGCGGTGATGTTCTTGACGTAGGAGAGGTCTTTCAGGCGCCCCTCTATCTTGAACGAGACGATGCCTGCATCTATCATGCTTTCAAGATGTTGGCTCGCATTGAAGTCGCGCAGCGACAGCAGGTGACGGTCCTTGACAAGGAGACGGCCGTCGTCGGTGAGGAGGTCGTAGGAAGAACGGCAGGGCTGCGAGCAGCAGCCACGGTTGCCGCTACGGTTGTTGAGGTACTGGCTCATATAGCACTGGCCGCTGTAGCTCACACAGAGGGCACCGTGGACGAAGGCCTCGAGCTCCAGGTGGGTGGCCTTGTGGATGGCGCGCATCTGCTCCAAGGAGGTCTCGCGGGCCAGCACAACACGGCTAAAACCAGTTGATTCCATGAATTTTATGCGCTCGATGGAGGCATTGTGGCATTGGGTGCTGGCATGCAGCGCAATGGGCGGCAGGTCGCAATACCAGAGGCCCATGTCCTGGATGAGCAGGGCATCGACGCCGGCGTCATAGAGCTGATAGATCATCTTCACCGCGTCGTCGAGCTCGCTGTCGTAGAGTAGCGTGTTGACCGTCACGTAGACCTTGGCGCCATAGAGGTGGGCGTAGTTCACGAGGGCGTCGATGTCCTCGATGGTGTTGGTGGCGGCGGCACGGGCGCCGAAGGCCGGCGCACCGATGTAGAGCGCGTCGGCGCCGTGGTTAATGGCCTCGCGACCGAACTCCAGATTCTTGGCGGGTGATAACAGCTCTATTTTTTTCATGCGGAATATATAACGCCCGACCTTATATATTTATTGTACACTACTATAAACCCGCCGCCACGCGATGCAATAATGCATGTCCGTTTGCGTTATTTAAGGCATGAACAATAGAAGCAAGATACTCTATGGCGGCCTGCGGGCGCTGGGGCGCGAGTTGGCCAAGGAGGAATGGCAAGAAGCGAAGTACGTCATCCTGGTGGATGAAAACACCTTCCAGCACTGTCTGCCACTGCTCATAGGTTATGTGGAGGCGTTGCAGGAAGCCGAGTTCATCGAGGTGCCGGTGGGCGAGGAATGCAAGAGTCTGGAGGTGGCGGCACAGGTGTGGCAGACGCTCCTCGAGGGCGAGGCCGACCGCAGCACGGTGCTCGTCAACCTCGGCGGAGGAAGTGTCTGTGACCTAGGAGGTTTTGTGGCAGCAGGCTACAAGCGTGGCATCCGCCATATCCATGTCCCCACCACCTTGCTGGCCATGACCGATGCCGCCATCGGCGGCAAGACGGCCATCGACTTCGGTGGCGTGAAGAACAGCATAGGACACTTCTACCCCGCCGCCATAACAGTCATAGAACCAGCCTTTTTGGAGACGCTCCCCGAGGTGGAGCACCTCAACGGCCTGATGGAGATGGTGAAAACCGCCGCCGTCACCGACCCCACGTTGTTCGAGCAGCTGCTATCCACTGACCACTACCCACTATCCACCATTAAAGAGGTTGCCCGCATCAAAGCCCGTGTGGTGAAATCCGACCCTTACGACCATAGTATCAGGAAGATACTCAACTTCGGCCACACTTTCGGCCACGCCATCGAGGTCTATCGCGGACTGCCTCACGGTCTTGCCGTCGGTGTCGGCATGAAGGTAGCCATATACCTCTCCACGAAGAAAATAGGCTTACAGGAGGAGGTCTACACCACCTACTCCCACTGGCTCAAAGAACAACTGTCAACTGTCAACTGTCAACTACCCACTGTAAATTTAAAAGACATCGAGCAGATGCTGCCCTTGATGCGACAGGACAAGAAGAATGCCGACGGGACGCTGCGGTGTGTATTGCTGCAGGAGCCCGGGGCGGCGGTCATCGACGTGGAGGTGTCGGACAACGAGGTGCGTGACGCTTTCCTGACGGTGACGAAATAAGCTATTCGCCGCTCGCCTCTTTTTTCTCCTCTTGGGCCTGATGCTCCTTCGGGACGGGCAACACGCAGTCGGGCCAGTAGATTTGCCATATCCGGTCGTCGTCTCTGCCCTTGGCGGGGGCGTAGAACTGACCCGGCTTGAAACCGGCATCGGCACCGCCATAGTGGCTCTCCGTGCCCCAGCAGGGGCGGTTCATGAAGTCCCAGAGCCGCGGGTCGTCATAGTGAGTAATCAGCTGTCCCTGTTCGGCCAACTGGTGCTTTGGGGCTACGATGGCTACCTCGCGCAGCGTGCGCAGCTGGAAGCTGTCGGTGATGACCGAGATAGAAAGCATGGCGTTGTCGCCCAGCACCAAGTCGGCCTGATAGAGCGTCATGCCCCGCAGCGAGACGCTGAGGCCATAGGTACCCACTGGGAGGAGGTCGACGCTGAAGTAACCTTCATAGTCGCAAAAAGCAGTGGCTACAGTGTCGCTACCTTGCAGGAAATGCACCATACAGTACGGCTCCGCCTCGCCGGCGAGGCGGTTAACCACATGTCCCAACACAACGACGCTGTCGGGCTCGTCTTCCTGAGCGCAGAGGGTAACAGCGCTGAGCAGGAGCATGAGGAAGAGGATGAGTCTATTTCTTATCATGACGGGTAGAATCCTTGTCGGCGGGAGCGCAGCGCCTGGTGTCGAGGATGCGGCCCTCGCGGAGCAGTTCGTTCTTCATGGCGCTGTTTTCGGAGCTGACGTTGAGGCCGAAGTCGGAAAGGTAATACTTGTAGGCGCTGGTAGGGACACCGTCAGGCAGAAGACCGCGGGACACACCGTTTTGATAGTCCAGTTCGTCCATTTCTGGCGCCATGTCGGGCGAGATAGCCACTGCGGCGTTGTGGTCGCCGCCGCCATTGCGATAGGACAGGTTCCACAAGCGTATGTCGTGGGTGGAGCTGATAAGCTGCCCGCCCAACAGATGGCGGAGGGCGACGATGGCCACCTCGCGCAAGTTGACCAGGCGGATGGAGTCGGTGATGACGCCGATGTTGAGCACGGCGTTCTCTTGCAACACCAAGTCGGCTTGATAAAGGGTGAGTCCGCGCACCTGCACCTCAAGGAGATAACTGCCGACAGGCAGAGCATCGATGCCGAACCAGCCCTCCTCGTCGCAAGACGCCGAAGCCACCACCATTGTATCTTGTAGCAACTGCACTATGCTGAAGGGTTCGGGCTGGCTGGTTATACGGTTGACTACGGTACCCATCACCACCACACTGTCGGACACATCAGGCTTCTGCGCCCAAAGCGGGGGGCTCGCCGACAAAAGCAGTAAAAGAAAAACAATTCGTCTCATAGCAATAATATAATACCCACTTTTCGACGAAAATCTGACAGAGGGGTGAAAAAAATCATTACTGACAGGGGACAATCAGCTGCTCTGTGGAGCGGCTACGCTGCTCGAGGAGGATGGGGCGGCCGGCGACGATGCTGTCGATGACCTGCTGCGTGTAGTAGCGGATGGTGATGAGCTGCAGGTTCTCGTTATATCGCACGCGGAACATGTGCTTCAGGCGCTCTATCAGCACGCCGATACGCTGCGGATTGTTGTCGACACAGATGGAGAAACTCAGGGCGGAGTTCTGCATCAGGTTCACCCGGATGCCAAGTTCGTTCAGTATGCCGAAGATGACCTGCAGGTTGTCCTCGGCGATGAAAGAATAGTCGCGCGGCAGGATGGAGAGCAGTATCTGATTGTTCTTGAAGATGTAGAGGGGGGTCTCGGGACAGATGGTACGATAGTTGCCTATGGAAGAGCCCTCGCTGTCGGGGGTGATGAAGGAGCGGATATAAAGAGGTATGTTCTTGTTTTGGATGGGCTTCACCGTCTTGGGGTGGATGACCGAGGCGCCATAGTAGGCCAGCTCGATAGCCTCGTTGTAGGGTATCTGGTTAATCTTGACGGTGTCGGCGAAGAACTTGGGGTCGGCGTTGAGGAATCCCGGCACATCCTTCCAGATGGTGACGCTCTCGGCACCGAGGCAGTGGGCCAGGATGGCCGCCGTGTAATCGGAGCCCTCGCGACCGAGGGTGGTGGTGTGTCCGTCAGCGGTGCCACCGATGAAGCCCTGCGTCAAAACCACACGGCAGGAATACTTAATTCTTAATTCCAAATTCTTAATTCTTTCCTGGGTGGTGGTCCAGTCGACACGCCCTTCGCGGTAGTGGTTGTCGGTGATGATATATTCGCGGGCGTCCTGCCACAGGGTGTCGACACCCTGGCTGTTGAGGTAGTCGGCGATAATGGTCGTGGAGAGCAGTTCGCCGTGGCTGACCACCTGGTCGTAGTTGTAGTTATAGTGCTCCACGTCGGCCGGCAAGGTGGCGCAGAGGCGGTCGAGGTTGGCCAGCAGGGTGTCTATCTTCTGCTGGACCTCCTTGCTATCGGGCATCAGTGCGGCGGCAATGCCACGGTGGTAGTCCTCCAGCAGCAGCCTCATCTCCGAACTCCGAACTCCGAACTCCGAACTCCCCGGCACAAGCTTCTCCAGCAGGTTCGTGGTCTTGCCCATGGCGGAGACGACCACCACCAGCGGTTCCTCTTCCAGGTGGTTCTTCACAATCTGCGCCATGTTGCGCACGGCGTCGGCGCTGTTGACGGAGGCTCCGCCGAATTTAAATACCTTCATGCGAGTTCCCTTTCCATGTCGCGACGCGAGTCCTTGGCCTTGATGGTCTCGCGCTTGTCGTAATGATGCTTACCCTTGGCCAGGGCGATGGTCAGCTTGGCGTAGCCCTGCGGATTGACGAAGAGCAGTTCCGGCACGATGGTGTAGCCGCGCTCCTTGATTTTAATCTGCAGCTTGCGCAGCTCGCGTCGGTTGAGCAGCAACTTGCGGTCGCGCTTGGCGGTGTGGCCCCAGTAGCTGCCGAACTTATATTCCGAGATATGCATATCGCGGACGAACAGCTCGTCGCCGACGAAGGTGCACCAGGCATCGTTGAGGTTGGCCTTGCCCTCGCGGATGCTCTTGATTTCACTTCCCATCAGCACCAGCCCCGCGGTGTACTCATCCATGAGGAAATACTCATACGCCGCCCGTTTGTTCTTTATCTCGATAATATTCTTCGCTTCCATATACCAATGTAACGCAGGGGCGTTCTAATTATTGTGATACCGCTCCGCAATTTGGTCTAACAAAAGGTCGAGGTCGGACAGGGAGGTGGCGTTGACGAGGGCGAGGCGGTAGGGTTTGAAGTTGAAGAGCCCTTTGAAGTAGGCGCCATAATGTTTACGCATCTCGAAGATGGCGGTGCGCTCTCCTTTGGCTACGCCTTCTCTCTCCGGCTCGGAAGAGCAAGCAAGCTCACTCTTCTCTCGCTCCTTCGTTCGATTAAAGTCGACCTCCATGTGGAGGTGACGTCGGCAGACCTCCACCCGCTCGGCCACCGACACCACATACTCCTGTTCCCCGTGAAACAATTGATGGCACTGCCTGAATATCCACGGGTTACCGATGGCACCACGGCCGATTAGTATGCCGTCCACGCCGTAACGTCTCTTGCTATCAAGCGCTTGTGCCGCCGTGGTGATGTCGCCATTGCCGAAGATGGGGATGTGCATCCTGGGATTGTTCTTCACCTCCCCTATCAGGGTCCAGTCGGCAGCACCGCTATACATCTGAGTCTTAGTGCGTCCGTGGATGGCGAGGGCGGCGATGCCGGTATCTTGCAGCGCTTCGGCGAAGTCCGTAACCTTCATAGAATCCGCGCTATAAGCCAGCCTGGTCTTCACCGTGACAGGAAGAGATGCCTTTTTGACGATATTGGCGGTGATTCCAAGCATCTTAGGTATGTCCTGAAGGATGCCGGAACCAGCTCCTTTGCCCGCCACCTTGCGCACGGGACAGCCCCAGTTGATGTCAATGAAATCGGGCTCAGCCTGCTCCACCACCTCGAGACAACGGAGCAACTCATCCTCGTCGGCGCCGAAAATCTGGATGCCTATGGGACGCTGCCGCTCGGTGAAGCGCATCTTACGGAAACTCTTCTCGGCGTCACGGTTGAGGGCTTCGGAGGCGATAAACTCGGTGACGAGGAGGTCGGCGCCGAACTCCTTGCAGAGCTCACGGAACGGCATATCGGTGATGTCGTCCATCGGCGAAAGGCCGATAATACAGTCTTTATCCGAGAGGCTTGGGAACATAGGCTAGCGGGCGAAGGTGAGTAGAAGGACCGAGAGGTCGGCGGGTGAGACGCCGCTGATGCGGGAGGCCTGGCCGAGGGTGACGGGGCGGTAGCGGTTGAGCTTCTCGCGGCACTCATAACTGAGGGCCTCGAGTTGGAAATAGTCATAGTCGGGTGGCAGTGCGATGTCCTCGAACTTCAGCAGTCGCGAGGCCACCTCCTGCTCTTTCTCTATATAACGTTGGTACTTGATGCTGGTCTCCACTTCCTGCAGCACCTCCTCGGACAGCTGCGCCATGGCGTCGGCGACGGCGGGCGCCACCTCGGCCAACTGTCTTAGATTCAGCTCTGGACGCAGCAGAAGGGCGTCCAGACGCACCCTTTGGGACAAAACAGCCGAGTTTTGGGCCTCCAACCACGCGTTGGCGTCGGTGGGAGAGACCGAAGTGTCATGGACCATGGCTTTTAGGGAGGCTATCTGATGTTGCTTCTCCCCCACCCTGCGCATCCGCTCGTCGTCGGCCAACCCGATGGCATGGGCCAGGGGTGTGAGGCGCTGGTCGGCATTGTCCTGCCGCAGCAGGATACGGTATTCAGCCCTGGAGGTGAACATACGGTAGGGCTCGTCGACCCCCTTGGTGACAAGGTCGTCGATGAGCACGCCTATGTAGGCCTGCGAGCGCGACAGCACGAAGGGAGCCTTCCCCTGCAACTTGAGGGCTGCGTTGGTGCCGGCCATAAGACCTTGGCAGGCGGCCTCCTCGTAGCCTGTGGTGCCGTTGACCTGACCCGCGAAGTAGAGGTTCTCTACACTCTTGGTTTCAAGGGTATAGCCCAATTGAGTGGGGGGAAAGTAGTCATATTCGATGGCATAGCCCGGTTTGAAGACCCTGGCATGCTCGAAACCGCTGATACTATGTAATGCAGCGAGCTGCACCTCGATGGGTAGCGACGAGGAGAAGCCGTTGAGATACCACGACTGTGAGCGCCACCCCTCGGGCTCGACGAAGAGCTGATGGTGGTCCTTGTCGGCGAAGCGGTCGATCTTGTCCTCGATGGAGGGACAGTAGCGCGGTCCGCGCCCTTGGATGCGTCCGGTGAACATCGGCGAACGGTCGAAGCCCGTGCGCAGGATGTCGTGCGTACGCAGGTTGGTGTTGGCCAGGTAGCAGGAGCGCTGCCGGGTGAGTGGTTCGGTGTCGGAGAAGGAGAACTTGTCGGGATTGTCGTCGCCCGGTTGCTCCAGCAGTTTGGAGAAGTCTATCGTACGGCCGTCGACACGCACGGGGGTGCCCGTCTTGAGACGCTGCACCTCGAAGCCGAAGTCGCGCAGCTGGTCGGAGAGCCCCACGGCGGGGGCTTCCCCCACCCTGCCGCCGCGCCAGCTGTCAGTACCGATATAGATGGTGCCGTTGAGGAAGGTGCCGCTGGTGAGGACCACCGCCCGTGCCGGGATGGTGTGTCCCATGCGGGTGACGACACCCGATACCGCTTTGCCGTCGAAGGTCAGCGCCGTGACCTCGTCCTGCCAAAGGGCGAGGTTGGGGATAGACTCCAGCACCTGACGCCAGTTCAGCGAGAAGAGCATGCGGTCGCATTGTGCACGGGGGCTCCACATGGCGGGGCCCTTGGAGCGGTTGAGCATGCGGAACTGGATGGCCGAGCGGTCGGTGACGATGCCACTCCAGCCCCCCAGGGCGTCGACCTCGCGGACTATCTGTCCTTTGGCCACGCCGCCCATGGCGGGGTTGCACGACATCTGGCAGATGGTATCGAGCATCTGTGTGACCAGCAGCACACGACAGCCCAGACGTGCTGCCGCTGCTGCCGCCTCGGCGCCGGCATGACCAGCGCCTACCACTACTATATCATAAGGCTCAAATACCATGTTCTATGTCATTTACACCGTCTGTTCCCCGTGAAACCTAACGGCAATTTACTCGAATAGTTGACTCCACAGCGCCAGCGCCTCCTCTTCACGACGGCGCATCTCGGCGGCCTCGGCAGGACTCTTGTCGCCCTGCCCCAGCAGATGCAGCACGCCGTGGATGACCACCCTGTGGAGCTCCTGCTCGAAAGGCACGCCAAACTGACGTGCATTCTCCCCCACCCTGTCTATACTAATCATGATGTCGCCCGAGATAAGCCCTCCGGCGACATAGTCGAAGGTGATAATGTCGGTGTAGGTGTCATGGTCGAGGTACTGCCGGTTAACCCCGAGCAGGTACTCGTCGTCACAAAAGAGGTAACAGATGTTGCCGACGCTCTTCCCCTGCCGTTTCACCACCTCGGCGACCCACCGACGCACCTTTTCGGGTTCGGCGAGCTCAAAATCTCCAGATTGCACAGAGAAACGGATGGCCATAAATATCTATATATCTTTTTGATTTACAATATGCTACAACCACTATCGGTTGTTCTATTCCTCAAAATGCGCGCCACGGATGGAGTGGGGGAGGGTAGTGGTGCTCCTCAGACGACGCAAAACGACCAATGCCGTCACGCCGCCACTGGGGCGAAATGTTGTCGGAGGATGGCGACGCGCTCGAGGGCGTCGGCGGGGTCGATACCGGCGACGGTGAACTCGAGTCGCACCCGACGGCCACCCTCGGAGTAGGTCACCTGGTCGGCCAGCTGTCGCATGACGAAGATACCCTCGCCCGCGCCGTCGGTCGGCAGGTCGCCATAGCAGCCATAGTCGAAGCCGGCACCTTGGTCGGCCACCTCGACGAAGAGGCCGCCACGGCAGGTGCCGAAGGTCAGCTCGACGGTCTTGGCGGCGTCGGCGCCGTTGCCGTGGACGATGGCGTTCTCCACGGCCTGCAGGGCCGCCACGCTGACGGCGGAATAGTAGTTGCCCACATGACAGAGCTGGCAGAAATGGAACAGCCGCTCCTCAACCGAGGGCAGGAGGGCAATATCGGACTGTATGACAAACGTTTCGGTCATCGCGCGCACATATTTTACTGGCTGCAAAGATACAAAAAATAATCAAACAAGAACAAAAGAAAACAGAATTGGCTGATTTCCACCGCTGGACGCGAGGGCGCTAGCGGTAGAAAAAGTCGTTGACCTTCTGGCGGTAGTAAGGCTGCAGGTTGGGCGGCACGGTACGCAGCGGCTCGGCGGCGGGCTGCAGCTGGCGGTTGTATTTCTCCAACTCGGCAGGGGAGGGCTGGCTGTAGAGCTCCGAGCCTTCGTGGCTCTCGCGGCGTTGCTCCTTCTCGCGCTGCATCTCGGCGCGCTCGTGCTCCAGCAGACGCGTCATGATCTGCTGCTGGCGCTGGAGGGTCTGCTGGGTGATGGTGCGGTTGACGAGGTCTGTCTCGGTCTGCTCCATCTGACGCATCATCTGGTCGATTTCACGTGCCAGCTTGGGGTCGCCGCCACTGGCCGACTTCATCTCCTGGCCGTACTGCTGCATCATGCGGCGTATCATCTCCTGCTGGGCAGCCATCTTGGCGAACTCCTCGCTCATCTGCTGTCCCTGCCCCAGCTGGTGACGACCGTTCTGCTGCTTGCCCTGCTTGTCGAGCTGCTTCTTCAGAGCCTCCATCTGCTTGTTGAGCTCCTGCTGCATCTGGCGCATCGACTTCGGCGAAGGCTTTCCTTTGCCGGGATTCGAGCACTGGCTGCCGCTCTTGCCCGGGTTCTTGCACTGGCCGTTCTTTTTCTTCTGCGCGTTCTGGCGCATCTGGTTCTGCATCTGGTCGAGGCTCTCGGCGAGCACCAGCGCCAGGTTGTTGAGCGACGTCATGCTGTACTGCATGGCGTTGGCGGCCTGGCTGTTCTTGTAATTTATCGCCGCGCCGCTGCCCGCGCCGTAGAAACTCTGGTTCATGTCCAGCAGGCCGCTGAGCGAGCGGCTGATATTGGCGTCCACGGCGCCGACCTCCTTGGTGATGGCCGAGGCCACCTGCAGCTGGCGGCGCGCCATGGCGCGGAGGGAGTCCTCGACATTGCGGAAATCGTCGCGCACGCGGTTTTGACGGGTGATGACGGTCTGGTAGCGGGGATCGGAGATATAGATGGCCTTGACGTCGTTGATGAGCTCCTCCTGGTTGAACGAGAGACGCACGAGGTTCTTCAGCAACTGGCGCACCTGCTCGGCGTCCTCGGCCAGGTCCTCCTGCTCAGCGTCGACCTGCGCTTCGGCGAGGGCCTCGCTGAGACGCTCCAGGTCGTCGGCAGCCTCACGCTGCATCTTCGACGCCTCCTTGTTGTTGCCACGCTGCAGGCTCTGCTGCGCCCCTTGCTGGTGTTGCTCCACCTGCTGCTCCAGGTCGGCAGGCACCTTGAAGTCAGTCGAGGGGTCGAGGGCCTTGTAGTCCTGCTTGATTTGCTCTATCTCCTCCTTCAGCTGCTGGTAGCGGTCGTTGAGCTCCTGCTGCTTCTGTTGCAGCTCCTCCTTGTCCTGCTTGGCGGACGAGGAGGTCCGTGTACCCAGGTCGCGCTGCTCCTCGGCCAGACGGTCCATCTTTTGGATGGTCTGCTCCACCTTCTTCTCTATCTCCAGACGTTTCATCAGCTCGATGTTCTGGTCGAGCTGGCGCTCGAGGTCGGCGTTGTCGAGCTTCAGCTGCTCCAGCTGCTGCTGCACCTTCTTCTTGTCGAGCTCCTGCATCATGCGCTCAATCTCGGCCATGGTCTCCTTCATCTTCTCGTCCATCACCTCGTTCATCAGACGGTCCAGCTCGCGCTGCTTCTCCATGAGCTGCTCGCTCTGCTCGCGGTAGCGCTGCTCCAGACGGTTGTTCTCCTCTATCTGCCGCCGCATCTGCTGCATCATCTCCTTGACCTGGCGCTGCTTCTCGGCAATCTGCTCCAGGTCCTTCTTGTCCTGCCACGAGAGCTCCTTCTTGTCGACGAGCTTCTTCATCATCTCGTTGATCTCCTCCTGCAGGCGCTGCAGCTCGCCCATCTGGGCGTCGGCGCTCTGGCGTATGTCCGACGACGACTGCTCCAGCAGACGGTCGAGCTCCTCCTCGGAGGGTATCTTGATGTCGAACTGCTGCGAGCGCGCCGTCTTGGGGCCGTGGATGGCGTCGTTGTCGGCCACCTCGAACCAGTAGCTCAGCTCGTCGCCCGGCGCCAGCGAGAGCTCGGCGGTGTTGAACGAGAAGAAGAACTCCTGTGCCGTCTGCCCGTCGAGGGCCATTTCGGCCTCGCTGAGCGCGTTTCTCGTCGTGTCGGCAGGATTGACCGTCCGGTGGACGAAGACAAGCCTGGAGAAGCCGTAATCGTCCTTTATGCGCCCGCGGAAGAGGCGGCGGTCGGGATGCAGCGAGTCGACGACCTCCTCGACGGCTATCAGCGGCACCGCGTCGGCGATGGCCGAGAGGCTGTAACGAAGCGTGTCGGAGGTCGGAGGTCGGAGATCGGAGGTCGGAGTTTTGCCAACGCAGAAGGAATAATCCATATTGGCCATCACACGGCGGCTGATTTCCACCCTGCCGTTGGCATCCACAGCCGCCGCTTGCCAATTCCCGCCATCCACCTCAAAATACAAGCTGTCGGCGTCGCGCGTCTGGAAGAGCCAGCGCACCGTGGTGCCTTCGGGCACGGCGGCGTCGCCCAGGCCCACCACCGTCTCGGCCTGGCGGCCTGTGTAGGCGGGGTAGGTGAGGAGCATACGGAAGGCGAGCACCACGGGGTTGGGGAGCACCTCGAGGGTGTAGGGCGACGAGGTGACGCCACCGCCGCTGAGGCGGAAGGTCTGCGAGCGCGCCAACTTGGTGAAGCGGTGGCTGAAGACGGCGCCCTCCCTGTGCATCTTGTAGCGGCGTCCGTCGACGTCGAGGAACACCTCGGCGGGCTGCGCCTCGCCGTCGGTGGTGGCCAGCAGCTCGAAGTCGCCGCCCTGCTGGGCGGCGAGGGGGTCGCTGAGGAGACGGAAAGCGAAGGGGGCGGGACGCTCATAGACGGTATTGTAGTGGGTGATGCGGCGCGTGGGACCCGTGACGGCCGAGGGCGCCACGAGCAGCAGCAGCGCCAGCACCGCCAGCGGCGGCAGGGCATACCTGAGGTAGCGGCGGTTGCGCTGCAGGTTGATGGCGTTGAGGAACGGCACCGGCCGCAGCTCGGCCGTCTTCTGCTCGATGGCAGCCAACAATAGTTCGGAAGTCGGAGTTCGGAAGTCGGAGGTTGAGGTTGCATCGGCCACCTCCGCACTCTCCATCAGCTGCAGCAGGTTCAGCAGCTTGTCGCTGACCTCGGGGAAGTGGCGCCCGATGATACGGGCGGCGTCGGCATGGGAGAGCCGTCTGCCGCGGCCAGCCATCTTCAGCAGCGGCCGCACGACGAGCCTGCCCGTTACCGCCAGCACCGCCGCCAGGCCCACCCAGAAGATGAGGGCCCTGCCCAGCGGCGACAGCCAGCCGTAGTGCTCCAGCAGCACCGCCGCCAGGAAAAGCGTGACGACGATGCCCACAGCATACAACGAGCCCCGTATCAGCAAATTCTTGTAATACTTGCGGATAAAGGCGTCGAGCGCCTGCCGTATGTCGTCCTGCGTGGCCATAGGGAATAACAATAACGCCACACCCCACAGAATATTGTCCCTTCGGCCCCTCCGTCGCCCATAAAAAGATTTAACACATCTTAACTCTACCCGGCCGCCATCCTCGCCCTGAAAAGTCTCTATTTTGACTCCATACAACACACTGTAGACGAGTGGCTTTCGGGGTGTGGGTAGGGGGAGGGTAGAGCGAGGGTGGATAGGTGGTCTTGGTTTTCAATGGGTTACAGTGCCACTAATACCAAGATTATATTAAATAGAGCAAAACCCGCTTTAACAGAAATTAAGATTTACCTTACACCCAGCCCTGGCGGGCTGGGATCGGATGTCAGCGGCGCTGGACGAGGAGTTTCTTGGTGACGGTGCCGCTGGGTGTGGTGATGCGGACGAGGTAGGGGCCCGCGGGCAGGGCGCGGATGTCGAGTGTGGCGCTGTAGCCCGTGGC
>JAGCVD010000020.1 GCA_017962545.1 Bacteroidales bacterium | reverse complement strand
GTCAACGCCGGTGGTGTTGCCACCTCTGGCCTCGAGATCTGCCAGAACGCTGAGCACCGCAACTGGACTGCTGAAGAGGTCGACAAGAACCTCCACACCATCATGAACAACATCTATGACATGTGCGTCGAGCACGGCAAGGAGAAAGACGGTACCATCAACTATGTGAAGGGTGCCAACATCGCCGGCTTCATGCGCGTTGCCAAGGCTATGGTTGCTCAGGGTATCATCTAATATCCATTAGAAACCCGAAAACACGGAAGGCCGTCCGTCTGCGGACGGCCTTCTTTTATAACAACAAAAGCTATGACACAGCAGGAACTGGAACAACTGATAGCGACAAAGAACGTCGCTGATGTCGACCTGGGAGGTATGACTCTCGAGGGTCTCGACTTCTCGGGCTGCACGCTCACCAATGTCAATTTCAAGAACGCCCATTTGCGCCACTGCCGCTTCGACGAGGCGGTGATGGACAGCTGTGACTTCGACCACAGCGGCCCCGCCGCCGAACCTACGCTGCAAAGCGTCTCGTTCCGCAAGGCGCAGATGAACAACTGCCGCTTCCGCTACGCCTACATGGTGTGGAGCGACTTCCGCTATGCACGCATCAACCAAGGCACCTTGGAGGACGCAGTCGTCGACTACTGCGACTTTTACCGTTGCTTCATGGAAGGGGTGATTATCTTCAAACACGCCCGCATCAGCAATTCCAGCCTGAACAACACTTACTTCGGCGATGCCGCCAACATACGGCGCGAGAACCTGGTGAAAGGACGTATCGTGCAGCAAGACAAGCATGTGTTTACCAAGTTCCTTGTCGACTGGCACAATTACGGCACCGGCGTGCGCAGCAATGACAGCCGTCAGGTGTCGGATTGGAGTGCCGACGAGGCCATCAAGAACCGCTGGAACGAGGCCGAGGATATCTACAAGACTCTCAACGGTCTGTGGGCCGGCAAGGGCTATATTGCCGACGCCAACTGGGCCTATGTCCAGGGCCGCCGCATGGAGCGCCACCGTATGATGGCGGATATGAGCAACCCCAAAATTTCTTTCTGGGAGAAATTGGGAAACGTGTGGCGTATCTTCACCAACGGCTTGTCCGACCTGATGTTCGGCTATGGCGAGAGTATGCTTAAAATGATACTCACATATATCATACTAGTCTTCTTCTTCGCTTTCTTGTTTAGCGAGGAGGTGTCGCCATTGGCCTACATTGATGCTTTGGGTGTGAGTTTGAAGAATATGGCGGGTGTCGACTCCGATGTCCTTTCAGGGGTCTCTCCCTTCGTGGATATGCTCAATGTACTGCAGACCACCCTCGGCATATTGATTACCGGTATCTTCGGCTTCATCTTGGGTAACAAGATACGCAACCAATAGGCCGCTGAGTGCAATGCCGGATAAAAGAAAAGCCACCCCATGCGGGGTGGCTTTCCTTTTATGGGTGTAATCTTCTGGTTATTGTTCAGGGGAGGTGCCTATCTTCAGTCGGGCCATGCGGCGCATGAGGGCATCCCAGCAACGGGCGGGGAGGAGGGAGTGGACGGCCACCATCAGGCGGGCGCCGCTGCCGCGGCGGTAGCGGGTGCGGGGACGGCGGCTGTTGACGGCATGGCAGATGGCACGGGTGATGACCCGCGGCGAGGAGAGCCAGTTGGACTCATAGGCCCACCGCATGGTGCCGGCCCACCGCTTGCCTTGCTCTTCGTAGGCGGTGCCTTGGCACGACTCCTCGAGGTGATGGGCGGCGATGATGCCCCAGTCGGTCTTGATGGGCCCTGGCTCGATGAGCACCACGTCGATGCCGAAGGGCTTCATCTCCATGCGCAGGGCGTCGCTCAGCGCCTCGACCGAATACTTTGTGACATGGTACCAGCCGCCGAAATACATGACGGACTTGCCTGCGACAGATGAGAGGTTGATGATGCGGCCGCTGTGCTGCTTGCGCATGACGGGCAGCACGAGTTGGCAGAGCCGTGCCAGGCCGAAGACGTTGACCTCCACCTGTCGGCGGGCCTCCTCCATCGTTACGTTCTCTATGGCGCCGAAGTAGCCGTAGCCAGCGTTGTTCACCAGCACGTCGAGGCGTCCTTCGGCGGCGAGGATGGTGTCGACGCATGCCTGCATCGAGGCATCGTCGGTGACATCCAGCTTCATTACCTGCACCCCGTCGGCTTTCAGGGGCTCCATAAGTTCCAGCCGTCGGGCGGCGGCATAGACGCGGTGCCCTTGGCGGGCCAGCGTCTGCGCGGTGTCGAAGCCGATGCCGCTGCTGGCACCGGTGACCAGTATCACTTTCTTTGTTTCCATACTCCCCGATAACGGCGTAATTCTCTTTTTATTGTGATGTTAGTTCCCCGAGTTGCCGGTACGGGCTTGGCTCTCAAGTTCCATCTTGCCGAAGCGCAGGGTGAGGCCGAGCGAGATGTACTGCGAGCCGTAGGTGCGCCGGCCGCCGCCCTGGTAGTAGGGGTTGGTGGTCTGCCACTGTTCGCCGACGCTGCCGAAGACATCCTTCAGGTTGAGGTACAGCGACAGTCGTCGCTCCAGCAGGTCGGCGCTGACGCCGAGGTCGGTGCGGAACGTGGGCTCGTGGATGTTCATCGGGGCAATCTGCCGTGTGCTGTAGCTCACGGTGCCGAACACCTGCAGCACATCCCAGAGCTTGGCCCATGCGTTGAGGCGCAGACGGCCGCTCCAGGCGGCGTCTTCAGTCCACTCGCCAGGACGAAACTGCAGGCGATAGTGGTAGTTGTAGGCTGAAGCCGAGAGACGCAGGTTGAAGAAGGCCGTGGGGCGGTAGGTGATGTTCAGCGTGCCGCCGGCCAGGTCAGCATCGCCGATGTTGTGGGGCATGGTGTACGATACCTCGCGTCCGAAGACCTCGCTGTAGGCCACATCGCCAATGGAGCTGATGGCATCCTGTTCGGCCCGCCAGAAGAGTTCGGCACCCACCGAGCCGAATTTGTCATAATATTTGTCCCAGCGCCCCTCCAGATTATGAGATACGGTGAGTTTCAGGTCGGGGTTGCCGACGGAGTAGCTCTCGGTGCCATAGGTGATGAAGGGGGTGAGGTCGCCGGCATCGGGGGCGCTGACGCGGCGCGTCCAGCTGAGGCTGAAGTTGTGCATATTCTTGGTGCGGTAGGTGAGATGGACCGAGGGCAGCGGTTCGATGTAGGTGCGGTCGACGGTGGCGGTGGTGTGGCCGTTCCAGAGACCCTCGATGTGGCCATGTCCGCCCCGGAGACCCAGCTTGACGGTAAGGTTGCCGAAGCGGCGCTGGAGGGTGGAATAGACGCTGTAGCTCCAGCTGCTTTCGCTCTCCTCGAAGCTACGCAGGTGGTCGCGCACCGCGGCACCGCCGATGATGCTGTCGGAAGTGAAGGCATAGTGGCTGGGAGTGCCTATGTTGCCGGCGGCGCCCACCTCCAGCTCCCATTTCTGCCCGAACGGCAGGGTGTAGCCGCCCTCGGCCGAGAGACCGACACCGGAGTTACTGGGATAGGAGTCATGGGTCGCATAATCGAGGATGGAGAGAACGTCGTAGGTGCGCGTTACGTCGTTCTCGCTGAGGTAGGCGTTGGTGTTGGCACCGAGTTGCAGCCAGAATTTCTTTCCCTCGTCGTTGAACCGGTGGGTGTAGTCCACGCCACCGAAGGCACCCCAGTTCATGTCGGAGGAAGAGAAAGTGGAGCGGTAGCTGTAGTCGCCGGGCGAGTAGATAAGTTCCTGCCACTGCAGATTAGTGCCGCCCTCACTGGAGGTCAACGAGGGGTAGGCGCCGCCCCAGAAACTGACGGTGCGCTGGGTGTCGATGTCGTAGTGGCCGCTGAGCCAGAAATAACTGCCGTTGCGGTAGTAGTCCTGACGGCTTGTGTAATTGCGGATGGCGCTGGTGTCGCCCGTCGGGGTGAACATCATGCTGCTGCCGCTCTGATTGGTCCAAGTGTGCGAGTAGTCGTACTCGGCGTAGAGGTTGATGGAGAAGCGTTTGTTGGCATAGACGTAGCTTACCCAGGGCGACACCTGCGGGCGCAGGTTGCCACTGGCGCCGAGCGAGAGGAACTCGTTGCGCTTCACCTTGCGCCGCATCACCAGGTTCACCACCGGGCCGCCACCCCCGTAGCGTGCCGAGGGGTTGGTGATGACCTCGATGCGGTCGATGGCGCCGGCCGGCAAGGTCTTTATGTACTGTCGCAAGGCTTCGCCGCTGAGGTGTGAGGGACGGTCGTCAATCCACACGTCGACACTCTGTGAGCCGCGCAGGGTGATGTTGCCCTCGGCGTCGACCTCCACGCCTGGGGCGTTCTGAAGGGCGTCGCTGGCGCTGCCGGTTTGCACGCTGGGGTCATCGCTGACGTTGTACATTTGTTTCTCTCCGTCGACGCTGTAGAGCGGTCGCTCGGCGGAGATCTCCATCTCCTCCAGCTGCCGAACCGACTCGGGGATGTAGAGGCTGTCGAGAACGATGGTGTCGTTTGTCTGGGCGTAGCCCACGCCCGCCGCCACTCCGAGGAGCAGCAGCATGAATGCTGTATGCTTCATGATTATGTGTAGTTTAGGTTATTTCTTGCGGCGATAGGTGTAGGTTTCACGAGTGTGGCCTTCGCCTCTGTTTTGTAGATGAAAGATACTGCTCGAGACGAAGACGAGCGTGTCGTCGTCGAGGCTTACAATGTGAAATGCTTCGCGGCCACCTTTGTCGTTGCACATCAGGAGTGTGTCGGCCACCACTTGCCACTCGATGGCGTAGGGTGTGTAGTCGAAGATGTCGCCGGGCACAAGGGTCTTTGTGTCGTTGTTCTCTTCGTCGGTGACCCAGTTGCTCACGTCCCAGGCTATCACTGTCGCGGTGCCGTCGGCGCGGAAGTTGAGGTCGCTTATTCTCGGGTATGTGTTGTCGGGTTCTTCTTCCATGATCTGGAAGTCGGTTTTCCCATCGTCATAGATGAATTCTCTTGTGATGCCTACATATTCCCACTGGCCCACCAGAGGACTGTTTGGTTTCGGAGAACAGGCCACAAGCAGCACCATGGCGACGATGGGCAGGGCCGCCAGTGGCTTGAGCCATCCCCCGTGACGGCGCTGCTGCGCCATCATGGCGATGCGCTGGTGAACCATACGGTAGTCGAATCCATTAGCCAACGGGCTGTAGCGATGGCCGCTCACCTGGTGGTAGAACAGCTCGGCATAGTCGACACTCATCATCGCGCTGTCGGCGATGTACTCATGTACGCGCTTGAGCTCGCGCGCATATAGATATATGAATGGGTCGAACCACAGTACTGCTTTGGCCACCTCGACGAGTAACAGGTCGGCGGTATGGCCCTGGCGCACATGCACACTCTCGTGACCCACAAGCTGCTGCACCTCGGCCTCGCTGAAGCCCTTGGTGCCGACCACGATATGACGGCCGAAGGAGTAGGCAGCTGTGTCGTCGTCCACCAGCGCCACCTTCATGCCGTCGCGTTCCACGAAGGGCAGGCCGCGCATCCTGCGCCACAGCACCACCAGCCTCACAGCCAGCAGCGCCGTCGATGCTACACCCCCCGCCATCCATATCCACATCCATAGCGGCATGTCGGCATGGCTAGGTTGCTCATCGTCGACAAACCGGGTCATCGATGCACTCATAGGTCCCTCGCCCGTGACGGCTAACGTTGTGCCGACCTGAAGAGTCGCGACATCCTGCGACTCTGTATTGTTTTGCGGGTACCATGCGGGCACCGTCAGCCGCAGGTGGATGGCAGGCAGCAACAATGACAGCAGCAGCGTGCCCATCAGATACCACCGCACCATCGTGTGGCGTTTCTCGCGGCGCATCAAGAACCAATAGGCGACGAAGAACAGGGCCGTCGCCGAAGCGGCCAACAGAAGGTACCTCATTGCTGCACCTCCTTTCTCTTCTCCTCAATAATCTTAGCCAGGGCGTCGAGGTCGTCGCGGCCGATGCCCTTGTCCTCCATGAAGAAGGAGACCAACTGGCGGTAACTGCCACCGAAGTAGTTGTCCATCAGCGTGCCGAGCATGCGGCCCGAGTAGTCGGCCTTGCTGACCAGCGGGTAGTACTGGTTGTTGCCGCCCATCTCGCGGTGGCCTACAAAGCCTTTCTGCTCCAGGATGCGGATTTCGGTCAGCACCGTGCGGTAGGCCGGCTTGGGCTCTTCCACCGCCGCCGCAATGTCGCCGGCGAAGCCTTCGCCCAGACACCAGACGGCCTGCATCACCTGCTCCTCGGCCTTGGTCAGGGTAGGGGTGGATTCTTGTTTCTTGCGTGCCATAGTGTATGATTTATTGTTTAAACTTCGGATTAAAAATTTAATCTACCAGATTAACGGCACCGATAATGCATTATTGTGTGCAGTGGATTATTTTTTTAATCACAAGGGTGATTTTAACTTTTTTTAGCAATCTACCCCTAAGACGGACAACGCACCCCGTTTGGCTCACAGGCGTGCGATTTTAACCTTTTTTAGCAATCATGATGGGTTGCGGGCAATAAAATGGGGTGTGGGTCCGTTGTTATAGACATGAAGCATATCGAGATTATCAACGGACCAAATCTTAACCTCACGGGTCGGCGCGAGCCGGAGGTGTATGGCAGCACCACGATGGAGGAATATGTTGAGGGTTTGCGTGCCCGTTTCCCCGAGGTGGAGATTACTTATTACCAGAGCAATGTGGAGGGCGAACTCATCGACCGTATACAGCAGGTTGTCCGCGTCCCCGCGGCGGGGAATACTTCTATCGACGGCCTCATCGTGAACCTGGGCGGCTACAGCCACACGTCGGTGGCGTTGCGCGACGCCCTGCTGGCGGTGCCGGCCCCCAAGGTGGAGGTGCACCTGAGCAATATCTTCGCCCGCGAGGAGTACCGCCACCACTCGCTTATTACTTCAGCCTGCCGCGGCATGGTCTGCGGCCTCGGTCTGCAGGGCTACGAGCTGGCCCTTCGGGCGCTTGTCTAATCTTATCTTAATCAAGCATTATTTTCCAATCAGAACTAAAAGAACTAAAAGAAATTCTGATAGTTCTTTTCGTTCTGATTGAGAAAAAAGTTTCTGTTGGAGTGTAAGATTTCCTTCGCTTTTACGACTACAAGGTATGAAACGCGACGAAACAGCCCAGTTCAAACTCGACATTCTGCCTTTGCAGCCCGCCATGCAGCGCATGGCCGAGAGCCTGCTGGGCAACGAGGAGGATGCCGCCGATGTGGTGCAGGACTGTTTCGTGTCCCTTTGGGAGGAGCGCGAGAAGCTCCGTCGGGTCGTCAACCGCGAAGCGTGGTGCATCACGCTGGTCAAGCGCCGTTGTGCGGATGTGTTGCGCAAGCGCAAGCCCACGGTGGAGATTGACGAGCGCACGATGGCTTTGGCCGAGGAACAGTCGCGCGACGATGAGGAGCGCCTTCGGATTGCACTTCAGATGGTAGACCGGCTCCCCGAACGGCAGGCAACGGTGGTGCGCCTGAAGCATTTTGACTCCGCCGACACTGACCATATCGCCAAAGCGATGCACATTACTCCAGGCAACGTCTACACCCTCCTCTCAAGGGCTTATAGTTCACTGAAACAAATGATACTGGAATATGAAAACCGATAAGCATAATATGGATCTTGAGCAGTTGCTTGGCACCCTCGAACACGCCGGTCGCGACGCCCGTCGACAGCAGGAGCTGGGTGCGATGATAGACCGCATGGCCGCTACTGAGGGATCAACGTCGCGCCACGGCTTCTGGTGGTGGGGTGCCCGGGTGGCTGCCGCAGCCTGCGTGCTATTCTTCATCGGCACCGCCGTACGTGTCTGGTTCATCCCCACTGAGAAGAGTGAGCAGATGGTGGCGAAGAACAGGATGTTTGAGGAAGACACTGTGTCGTACTCCTCCCCCCTCGCTCCGCTCGGGTCCCCCTCCTCTAACTTAAAGGAGGAGTTTGATAGAGCAGACGCTCCGCTCGGGTCCCCCTCCTCTAACTTAAAGGAGGAGTTGGATAGGGGTGTCGAGACCATTCTCCGCTCTTCCCCTAAGATAGGGGAGGGGGACCGCCGCCAAGCGGTGGTGGAGGAGTATGTGATGAAGGAGGCCGTCGCCGATGTGGAGCAGGAGGAGCTGCTGCCCGTGGAGGAACCCGTCATGGTGCCCCTCTACATAGAGGAAGATATCGCCGAGCCTGTGATGCTTGTCCAGGTGGATGCTGAATCTGAGACTGTACAATCTGTGCAGCCTGAGCCTGTCGTCGCCCCAGAATCACCCAAGCGCCAACGTCGCAGCCTTCTCGGCGGTCTCATCCGTCGTGCCGAACCTAGCAAGATGGATGGAACTATATTAGCCTTCAATATTTTGTAAATATAAATAACCTAGCGATATGAAACGTGTTTTTTTGACATTCGCAGCCGTGAGTCTGATGCTCACCGCCAATGCGCAGATGATGTTGCAGCGCTCAATAGAGTTGCCGTCGCTGCCGTCGCTGCCCGACAGTACCCGTGTGGCTGACAGCCTGTGGTGGAAAGAACAATCCCGTATGAGCCTCACCCTGGGCATTTCGGCCGGCGCCACTTTCTACAATAGCGACAATAACCCATCGCCCTACTACAGCAAGTATGGTCTACAGTTGCAGGTGCCACTGATGTTGGACTGGCGCGTGTCGCCCCATTGGCGTCTAGGTACCGGCCTGCGCTATGACCTCTGTTGGGATCCGCTCTATTATGCCGTCAAGGTTAATAATGTGTTTTCCAACGAGACCTATAGCACTGACGGCATCGTTTTCGAGAGTGGTGCTGTGGAGGGGCGTCAAAGTGCCTACGCTATGCGTCATTACATCGGTGTGCCGCTGCAGGCTACATGGTATCCTGTGAAGCGTGAGCCGCGCCTGTTGGGCGTCACCTTTGACCTCTTTGCGGGATACTCTTTTGGGAGTTTTATCCATACCAATACAACCTGGGTTCACTATGTTCAACAAGATGGAAATACATACCTTAATGTCAATGGCCGTGGTGATGAGACCAACCCGAATGACCCCTCACTGTTGCCGTGGAAGCTGGAACTGGGAATATCGCTCTCCACCGATGTGCTCGGTCTGCTGCACGGCGTGCGCTTCTTCATGAACTTCCTGCCCTCTTACCGCGATCCACTGACAGGTGAAACACTCTATATGCACGGTATGACATTGTTCCTTTAACCTCTAAATAAAACTGACAATGAAAAAGAATCATAAAACCCTTGTTTCCGCATTGGCATTCTTTGCTGCCGTAGCCCTCGTCGGCGTTAACCCAGCTAACGCACAGATTGACCTGCTGCACCAGACCTGTCAGCCTGATACAAATCCATTGCTCGCCACCTCCGGACCTAACACCGTCGGTGCCGGACATCTACAGCTGAGCGGTGCCCTCACATGGGATTACCTGGGCTTCGAATCCACACTTCATACACTTGAAAACGACTACCAGCAAGGAAAAAACATATACAATAACTATGGTGCGGGGGTGAGTCTACGCTACGGCTTAGGCCAATACTTTGAGCTGAATGCTTCTGTCGACGGGGCTTATAGTCATAGTATTAGCAATTTCGGCGACACCATCATCAATGAGTATGGGAAGGCTTTTTCTCCCTGCATTGGTGCCAAGTTCTACTTCTATCAAGGTGGAGGGGATCCATGGGTGCCGCGTATGGCCCTTGCCGCAGGTTTGAGTACCCTGATGTCGGTGCACAACGGCAATTTCTACATCAATTACATTGCGCCACGATTGGATTTGCAGTTTCGCAACCGACTTGGACGTCGCTGGACACTAGATTATTCGGTGGGCGTCGACGCTGCTCCCACTCGATTGGGCATCAGGTCAAAGTACGGATTTATACGGTATAGTCTTTTTACCCGCTGGCTGGCCACCGACCGACTGCTGTTCAGCGCTGGTGTTGAGAACGGTGAAGGTCGGTTGGAGATGCTGTATCAAGCCAAGCCCGACTTACAACTCAGCGCGCATGCCGCTGTCAGCGCTATCGCAGGTTTTGAGATGGGTATGCTCCAGACCTATGCTGCAGTAGGTGTCAACTGGATGCTGCGATAATAAGAGAGGGAGCCGTGCGCTCCCTCTTCTAATTAGAACTTGACAATGTCTATCAGGCGGACGCCGTCGAGCCAGACGGCGATGCAACCCACGGCGCCGTTCTCCTCGGCGTCGTCCCAGTCGTCGATGGGCTGCAGAGTGATGGCGTCGACAATCTCGAAGTATTCCGGCTCGAACTTCAAGCCGTCGGCACAGTCGTTGACCTCATGCCATGAAGCCAGCGTGTCGAGCACCCACTCTTTCACGTCGTCGACCTCTTCGTACTCGGCCATCTCGGCGGCCTGTTCGAGGGTGGCGTTGATGGCGGGCGCCATAGCGCGGGCGGCAGGCGAGAGACGCATGTTGCGGCTGCTCAGGGCCAGGCCATCGTCGGCACGCACGATGGGGCAGGGGACCAGCTCGATGGGATATTTGATTTGCTCAAGCAGGTTGCGGATGACGGCAATCTGCTGGTAGTCTTTCTCGCCGAAGTAGGCGCGGGTGGGCTGCGCCAGATCGAAGAGGCGGCGCACCACTACGGCGACACCGCTGAAGTGACCCGGACGGCGCGGACCTTCCATCACCTCCTCGATGGGCCCGAAATGATAGACTTCCTTGGGCTCACCATCAGGATACATCTCGTCGACGGTCGGTGTAAAGGCCAGCAATTCGGTGGCTTTTGCCTCATTTTTAATTCTAAATTCTAAATTCTTAATTAATGCGAGGTCAGCCTCGATGGTGCGGGGGTACTTCTCCAGGTCCTCCTTGTTGTTGAACTGGATGGGGTTGACGAAGAGGGAGACCACGATGAGGTCGTTCTCCTTGAGCGCGCGCTCGATGAGTGAGAGGTGACCTTCGTGAAGGGCGCCCATGGTGGGCACGAGGCCTATCTGAAGGCCGTTGGCTTTTGCTTCATTCACTGCCGCCTGAAGCTCGGCGACTTTCTGTATCTGTTTCATAATTAAATATCTATTTCTCCTTTACCTTGACGGACGAGTTCGATGCCGTCGGAACAGTCGATAACGGTCGAGGGCTGGTCGTCGGCGATGCCGCCGTCGACGACGGCCCACACTCGGTGGCCGAAGCGGTCGTGGATGAGTTCGGGGTCGGTGTAGTTCTCGGACTCGTCGCCGCTGTCGCCCAGCGGCCGCACCGAGGTGCAGATGAGCGGCAGCCCCAGTTCCTCGATGATGGCGCGTGCAATGTTGCACTCCGGCACGCGGATGCCGATGGTGTGGTTCTGGTTCTGGTAGTTGCGCGGCACGGCTCCCGAGGCCTCCATGATGAAGGTGAAAGGTCCCGGCAGGGCGCGCTTGAGCAGCGCAAAGGTGTCGCGGTCCATGGCGCGGACATATTCGCTGGCCATGCTCAGGTCGGAACAGAGCATCGAGTACTTGGCCTGCTTGATTTTGAACCCCTTGAGCTGCGCTATCTCCTCGACGGCACGCTTGTGTTCCATCGAACAGGCGAAAGCATAGAGCGTGTCGGTGGGCAGGATGAGCACCTCGCCGTCGCGTAATGCGTCGGCTATGCGTCTCACTTCGCGCACGTTAGGATTGTCATTGTAGAGCTTTATTATCATCGTCTCTCTGTAAAAAGAAAGTGCAAAAGTACGAAAAAAACGTTATATGGGGAATTTATTATACAATAATTGAATAGGAGATGTCGTTATTAGGGCAGTGAAACAGAAGATATTGTTAATACTGGCCTGCTTTTTCCTGAGTCCTTGCCTGAGGGCTCAATCCGTGGACTTTGACCGCTGGTTTACCGGAGGAACCTTGCGTCTCGACTGTCTGCGCGAAGGGTCGGCTCAGGGCGACACGGTGTGGGTGGAACACTGGATTGACCGGCAGTCGGAGTGGTTCGGCTCGCGGACACAACTGCTCGACCCCTTTGACAATGGAGATTACCGCGTGGTGATGCGCGACGCGGTGACGGGCCGCGAGCTTTATTCGCGTGGCTACAGCAACCTCTTTCGCGAATACAAGGACACCCCCGAGGGCAAGACCGTGAAGGCTCGCTTCGAGGAAACATTATTGGTGCCGATGCCGAAGGGCAAAGTGTTGATAACCTTGCAGAAAAGGGATGGAAGTATGCGCCTGCAAGACCAGACGGTTGTGGAGTTTGACTCCCAGCAAGACTCGTTGGAAAAAAGACAGATGCTGGGTGATGGATGGGACGATGATGTGGTGCAACATCCGGTGTCGGAGAGCCTCGATGTCGTTTTTGTGATGCAAGGTTTCAAAGGTGTTTCGTATAAGGAGTGGACGGATGCGATTTATCGTATGAACGGAGTGTTTTTCGGCAAAGAACCATTTAAAAGTCACATTGATGAAATCAACACATATTTTGTGTCGGGCGACGCGGGAGTGGAGTACAACACCTTCGGTGCCGACCGCTACGCGATGACGTTCAAAGTATGGCAGTTGCACGATGTGCTGGGTACAATCCCCTGCGACCATATCATCATCGTCGTCAATAATGAGAAATACGGTGGCGGTGCCATCTACAACTTCTACTCGGTCACCTCGCTACACAAGATGGCCGAGAGCGTGCTGCCGCATGAGCTGGGGCACGGCATCGGCGGCTTGGCCGACGAGTATGTCGACGAGGACCTCAGCTATGCCGACCTGCACCGCACCAAGTACGAGCCGTTGGAGCCTAATATCACCAACCTGGTGGACTTCAAGAGCAAGTGGCAGTCGCTGCTGCCCGAGGGGACGCCGGTACCCACACCCAAGGTGGAGGTGCCGCGCACCGAGAACGGGCCGCTGGGCGTCTACGAGGGGGCAGGTTACAGCAGCAAGGGTGTCTACCGTCCCGCGATGCATTGCATGATGCGCGACTATGCACCGTTCTGTCCGGTGTGCCGTGAGCGGTTGGAGGCAGTGATAGGCTTGTATACGGAGTAAGGAGATAAGACGAATGAGGAAAATGAAGAAGTGGTTGTATATTCTTGTGGTGGCGGTGGTGCCGTGGTTCTCGCTTTCGTGTACCGAGGGTGGTTATGCTGACGAGAACGAGGTGCCGCTTTGTTTTTCGGTCGACACGCTGAGTTTCGACACCCTCTTCACCACCGTCGGCAGCACCACGCGCAAGGTGGTGGTGTACAACGCCACGGGTCACGATGTGGTGATTAGTAGCGTGACGCTGGACAAGGGGCGTGCTAGCCGCTTCCGTCTGAATGTCGATGGCGACACGTCGCTGGTGGCCCGCAACGTCGAAATCCTGTCGGGCGACAGCATCCATATCTTCGTGCAGGTCAATATCAAGCCCAACGACCAGACCTCTCCTTTCATTGAGGAGGATGCCATTGTCTTCGGTAACGGTCAACGACTGCCGCTGACGGCCTGGGGACGCAACGCTGTGTACCATGCCGTGCCCGACGGGGCACCGTATAGTGTCGTCGACTGTGCCAACTGGGACCATACAAGGCCGCATGTCATCCTGGGTGTCGCCGCTATCCTCGCCGGCAGCACGCTCACGCTGCAGGCCGGCGACGAGCTTTATTTCTACAACGACGCCATCCTGGCGGTCGACAGCAACGCCAGCCTGGTGGCCGTGGGTACGGCGGCACAACCGGTGCTCTTCACCTCGGTGCGGCACGACGGCTGGTATTCGTTCCTGCCGGGACAGTGGCAGTGCCTGTGGTTCACCGGTGGCAGCACGGGCAATATCATCGACCACGCCGTGGTGGAGAACGGCACCGGTGGCTTGCGGGTCTACCCCGAGGCGCAACTGACGGTGAGCAACACTGTGATACGTAACATGAGCGACTGCGCCTTGATAGGGCAGGGGGGCGCCATCACGGGCACCAACCTGCTGGTCTACGACTGCCTGACGTCGTTCACCGTCCTGCGTGGCGGCAGTTACACCTTCACGGGCTGCACCTTTGCCGACTACTGGCGTTATTCGGCACGCCGGATGCAGAGCGTGGTGCTGACCAACTATCTGCTGAATGCCGATGGCAGCATCCGTGAGGCTGCCGACTTGGTGAAGGCCGATTTCACCAATTGCATCATCTACGGCAACTACAGCGAAGGGGAGTTCCTTGCCAGCGGTATCGACGGCTGGCTGCTCAACTACAGTTTCGACAGTTGCCTCGTCAGGGGAGGAGACTGGGATGAAGACCCGCTCTTCGTCGATACAGAAGAGGACGACTATCACCTGCAGGAAGGCTCGCCGGCCGCAGGAATAGGATATCAGTTTGAAAACCAATAAAGCATGTACGAATATTTTAACGGAAAGTTAGCATCATTGGAGCCCACACAGGCCGTCATCGACTGCGGCGGAGTGGGCTACCTGTTGGAGATAACGTTGAATACCTATGAGGCTTTGCGCAAGGCCGATGCCGCGAATGTGAAGCTCTATGCGCATCATGTGGTGCGCGAGGATGCGCAGCAGCTCTTCGGATTCTACGACATGGCGGAGCGCGAGATGTTCCGTATCCTCGTCGGTGTCAACGGCGTGGGTAACCAGACGGCGCGCGTCATGCTGTCGTCGCTGACGGTCGACGAGTTGCGTGCCGCCATCCAGACGCAGGACGTCAAGAAGGTGCAGCGTGTCAAGGGCATCGGCGCCAAGACGGCGCAGCGCATCGTCCTCGAGTTGGCGGACAAAATCGGAGGTGTGCAAGGAGTACAAGGAGTGCTGGGAGTGCAAGGAGCGCAAGTAAACCAGGCGCGCGACGAGGCGCTGACGGCTTTGCTGATGCTCGGCTTCGCCAAGCCCGCCGTCGAGAAACTGCTGATGAACACCGACTGGCTCAATGCCGACGGCAGCCCGATGACCGTCGAGGAGATTATCAAGGTGGGTCTGCAGCGCCTCTGATTAAGGTTTTCCAAGCCTGATTTCTGGCATTTCTTTGGTATTTCTTTGGAAAAAAGCAAAGAAATACCAAAGAAATACCATGGAAATGCCGTCGAAAAATACAGGTCGTCAGAAAGGGAATAGCTTTTTATATTTTTTTACGTATGCGGAATACAATAAACATTCCGCATTCCCGTTTAATGTGGGTTAACTTGTAATACGCTTTGAAGGCTAGATATATATTAATACTCTTTTTGCTGCTGCTGACCAGCGGTGCTGTGTGGGCACAGAGCGACACGGGCGTGTACACGCCCATGGGCTCGGGCTACACCCCTGCCGGCATGACGACTACCGTGGAGTATGACGCCACGACGGGCGACTATGTGCGCATCACCAAGGTGGGCGACATGATTATCGGCCGCGATTACATGACCTTCGAGGAGTATCAGAACTGGCAAATGGACCAGTTGCTGAGCAAGTATTGGAACGAGAAGAAAGACGGCACAGCGTTGGACAATGCCGGCGGCGGCCTGTTGGACAAGATACCCGGTTTCAATCAAATCAGCCAGAAGCTGGATATGCTGGAGGGCAAGCCATTGGTCAGTATCGACCCCAGCGGCTCGGCCGACTTGTCGTTCCAGATTGTCAACAACTACCGCAAAGACCCGCAACGTGACCAGCATGAGCGTAGCGTCACCACATTCGACTTCGACGAGAACATACAGATTAATCTCAATGCCAAGATAGGTGACCTGATAGACTTCAATATCAACGAGGACACCAAGGCTACCTTCGATTTTGAGAACCAGTACAAACTGAAATACGAGGGCAAGGAGGATGATATACTCCAACTCTTCGAGGCCGCCGACATCTCGTTCCCGTTGCAGACCACCCTCATCAAGGGTAGCCAGCAGCTGTTCGGCTTCCATACCAAGCTGAAGTTCGGTAAGCTGACGGTCGACGCCGTGTTCAGCCAGAAGGAGACCAGTACGGAGAACATGCAGGTGAAAGGTGGTGCCAGCAATCATGAGTTCGAGATCAGGGCCGACGAATACGAGGAGAACAGGCACTATTTCATCGCCCAGTATTTCTACGAGAATTACAACCGCGCCATGAGCACGCTGCCGGTGGTCAATTCGAACATCAGGATATTGCGCATCGAGGTGTGGCGCACCAATGTGGGCGCTGCGGTGACGCAGAACCGTAATATTTTGGCTTTGACCGATCTGGGTGAGGCCAATCCGAGCAACTCCCGTGTCAGTGGCACCGGCATGCGTCTGCCCGACAACCGTGCCAACAACCTGTTGGCGCTGGTCAACCCGCCATCGGTGCGCAGCATCAACTCGGTGACAAACTACATGCAGGGATTGGGCATGACGGCAGGTGCGGACTATGACAAGATAGAGAGCGCCCGTCTGCTGAACAGCAACGAGTATACTTTTAATGCACAACTGGGCTTCATCACGCTGAACCAGCCGCTCAGCAACGACCAAGTGCTAGCTGTGGCGTTCCAATATCAGGTGGTGGGTGACACCAACGTCTATCAGGTCGGTGAACTGACCACCGACGGTGTCAACGACCCGAATACGCTTATAGTGAAACTCATCAAGAGTACGTCGACCGACACCCACGGGCCGCTGTGGCGTCTGATGATGAAGAATGTGTACTTCCTCAAGAGCAGTCAGCTGAGCCGTGACAACTTCCGTCTCAACGTGCTGTATGAGAATCCCGAGGGCGGCGTGGGCATAGGTTTCTTCACCGAGGGTCCACAGCAGGGCAAGCCGCTGATTGAGGTCTTCGGGCTGGACCGTATGGATGCCACCCAGAGTTACTATTACGCCGACGGAGTCTTCGACTGGTTTGACTCGGCAGCCTTCAAGGGCGGCACCATCCAGGCCTCGACGGGCCGCATCTTCTTCCCCTATGTGGAGCCTTTCGGCAAAGACCTGCGTGAGTTGCTGGGCGACGGTGAGTTGGCCGACCGCTATTGTTTCGACTCGCTCTACACCATGACGCAGGCTTTGGCGCAGCAGTATGCCGACCGCAACCGTTTCTACCTTGAAGGGTACTATTCCAGCACCGTCAGTGGCGAGATATCGTTAGGTTACAGCGTCTCGCCAGGGTCGGTGACCGTCACTGCCGGCGGCATGCCGCTGATAGAGAATGTCGACTATACGGTGGATTACACCATGGGTACGGTGCGCATCATCAACGAGAGCCTCTTGTCGTCGAACACGCCTATCAGCGTCAGTTCGGAGAACAACTCGTTCAGCATGACGACAAAGCGCATGATGGGCGCCCACATCAACTATGAGTTCCAGCCCAACTTCAACCTGGGCGCCACGGTGATGAACCTGCACGAGAAACCCCTCACACAGAAGAACAACTTTGGCGACGAGCCCACCAGCAACACTATCTGGGGTCTGGACCTCAACTATAGCCATGAGGTGCCGCTGATTACCAAGTTGGTGGACCTGCTGCCCGGCATACAGACCAAGGCTCCTTCCAACCTCAGCCTGACGGCCGAGTTCGCCCATTTCATCCCCGGCATGAGCAGCACAGGCTCGAAGGAGGGCTCGGTGTCGTATGTCGACGACTTCGAGGGGGCGGAGAACAGTATCAGCCTGACAACGGCTATCTCGTGGTCGTTGGCGAGCACGCCGCAGGACTTTGCCATGCCGATGGCTATGTTCCCCGAGACGGCGCCAGGCACGGGGTTGGCTTATGGCTACAATCGTGCTCGGTTGGCGTGGTATCGCATCAGTCAGGATTTCTATGACCGCAACTGTCCGAGCAATATCACTGCCGACGACCGTTCCCAACCTTATGCCCGCCGTATCGCCGAGCAGGAGGTGTTCCCCAACAAAGACCTCTCCGCGGGTCAGCCCACGGCCATCTATGAACTCAACCTGGCTTTCTATCCAGAGGAGAAAGGCCCCTACAACTACGACGTGGCGCCGTCGCCCTACAGCGCCGGTATCGATCAGTACGGCGCGTTGCTGAACCCGGCCTCCCGCTGGGGCGGCATCATGCGCAAGTTGGACTATACCGACTTTGAGACCCAGAATATCGAGACCCTCGAATTCTGGCTGATGGATCCTTTCATTGAGAATCCGTCCCATAGTGGAGGCAAGCTCTTCATCAACCTGGGCGATATCAGCGAAGACATCCTTCGTGACGGCCGCAAGAGCTTCGAGAACGGCTTGCCAACGAGCCTGACGGTAGTCGATGTCGACACCACTATCTGGGGTCGGGTGCCGACGACGCAACCTATTGTCAACGCTTTCGACAACGACGAGGAGTCCCGCAAGTATCAGGATGTGGGTTACGACGGCCTCGGCAGCACCCACGGTCTCGATGACGAGCAGACCTTCTTCTCGGACTATCTTAATGCCATCGCCCAGCGTTTTGGTACCTCCAGCGAGGCTTATCAGCAGGCGTTGCAGGACCCCTCCAGTGACGACTTCCGCTACTTCCGCAGCACCTACTGGGACGAGAACGACGTGAAGATTAACGACCGCTACAAGTTCTTCAACAATGCCGAGGGCAACTCGCCTGTCGACAGTGACATGGAAGAGAGTTACAACACCAGTGGCTCGGCTTATCCCAATGTGGAGGACATCAACCGTGACAATACCCTCAGTGAGGCGGAGAACTACTACCAGTACGTTATCGACCTCAGCCCCGACCACATGGTCATCGGCGAGAACCACATCGTCGACATCCAGGAGGCCCGCAACGTACAGTTGGCCAACGGCGAGACGACGACATGCAAATGGTACCAGTTCCGCATCCCCATCCGCGAGCCGGACCAGAAAGTGGGCAACATCAACGGCTACCAGTCCATCCGTTTCATCCGTATGTTCCTCAACCAGTTCAGCGAGCCTATCATCCTGCGTTTCGCCACCCTCGACTTGGTCTACTCCACTTGGCGCAAATACACGGAGGACCTGCTGCAGCCGGGCGACTATGTGTCGGGAACCACGGAAGAAACCTCTTTCAATATTTCGACCGTCAACATTGAGGAGAACGGTAGCCGCCAGCCGGTACCCTATGTGCTGCCTCCCGGCATTGAGCGTGAGACATGGTACACCACAGGCAGCAGCTATATGCAGCTTAACGAGCAGGCCATCTCGCTCGATGTCGACCAGCTGGCCTCGGGCGACGCCCGCGCCATCTATCGCTCCACCAGCTATGACCTGCGCTTCTACGGCCACATGAAGATGTTCGTCCATGCCGAACAGAAGTATGCCGCCGACAACCTGCAGGACGACGACTTGGTGCTTTTCGTGCGACTGGGCAGCGACTACACCAACAACTACTACGAGTACGAGCTGCCTCTGAAGTTCACCCCATGGGGCACATCGGTCGACGACCCCTATGCCATCTGGCCGCTGGACAACAATGTCGACATCGACCTTCAGCTGATGACCGAGATAAAGACCCGCCGCAATACACATATACGTTCCGGCGAGAGTGGCTATTCGCCCACATTGCTTTACTCCGAGCATGTCGGGGGTAAGAAATACACAGTGCTCGGCACGCCTAACCTCGGCAAGATAAAAGTCATCATGATAGGTGTGCGCAACCCCAAGAAAGAGACGCTGTTGGATGGCAACAACATGCTTCCCAAGTCGGCCATTGTGTGGGTGAACGAGTTGCGCCTGTCGGATTATATCAACAAGGGAGGTTGGGCGGCTATGGCTTTGGCGCGCACCAACTTGGCCGACGTGGGTAACCTGCAGTTGTATGGCTCCTACACCACCTCCAACTTCGGCAATCTGGAAGACCCCCTCATCAAGGAGGAACTGATAAACACATTCAACTTCCAGACGACCTTCGATATGGAGCTGGGTAAGTTCCTTCCCGAGGACTGGGGTCTGCACGTGCCTCTCTACCTTGACTACAATCGCGAGATAGGCAGTCCGGAATACAACCCTTACAACCCTGACGTGCTGTTATACGACGACCTGCAGACCTTCCAGACGGCTGCCGAGCGCGACAGCGTGGCACAGATGACGCAGCGCCGCAAGACAGCCACCAACCTCACGTTCTCCAATGTGCATAAGAACAGGACGGGTGCGGGAAGTCTTAAGCAACATATCTATGACATAGAAAACTTCTCGCTCTCATACGCATACAGCCGCGAGCGTTCGTCGGACGAAGACATAGACCACTACAACAAAGACCAGCACACGGGTAGCCTCACCTATAATTATGCTTTGCAGCCCACTCTGGTGAAGCCCTTCGAGAAGTCAAAGATATTCAAAGGGAAGAATTGGAAAATCATCAACGACATTAATTTCTACTACCTGCCCAAGAACTTGACCTTTACCACCCGGGTGTACCGTGACTTTGAAGAGACATTGTTGCGCAACAAGAGTGCTGCCCTCGTCATCATCCGCCCCACGTACTACAAGCAGTTCACCTGGCAGCGCGATTACGGGTTGCAGTACGACCTCTCCAAGTCACTGCACTTCCAGTACAGCGCCAACGCCAATGCCCGTATTGATGAGCCGATAGGGCGTCTGGAGAGCCGCACGGCCATGGACTCGGTGTGGCAGTCTATCGCCGACGGCGGCACGATGCAGAACTTCAAGCAGACGATAACTGTCACCTACGAGCTGCCCGTCAACAAGCTGCCTTATATGGACTTCTTGCGTGTGCCGTTGACCTACAATACCGAATTCAACCACCAAGGCACCACTCAGGCGTTGGCTTCCATGGGCTCTATACTGCAGAGCACCACTATCATGCAGGCAACGGCTCAAGCTACCATGACGACGCTGTACAACAAGATACCTCTATTGAAGAAGGCATGGGCCAACAATAATAACAACAAGCGCACCACCCCGTCGCGTGGCCCCAAGAAACCCGAGGCCAAGAAGCCGATGAGTCAGCAGGACTCCATCGCTATGGCCGACAGCCTGCGTCGCGAAAAGACTATGCAGACGTTCAAGAATATCGGGTTTGCGGCTTTGCGTCTGGTGACGTGTGTGAAGAGTTTCAACATCCAGTACAATGTCGTTCAGGGCTCCCGTCTGCCAGGCTATATGGGCGAGCCTCAGTATGTGGGACTCGATCCACAGCATTACTGGACTCCCGGGCTGGGTTACGTGTTGGGCTATCAACAAGATGTGGTCGACGAGTTGCTGAGTTACGACCTCCTCAGTCGTGACACACTTTTCAACACTCCCCACGAGATGACTACCAACAGGACGCTCTCGTTACAGAATGTACAATTGGAGCCGCTACGTGACATGAATATAACCGTCAACGCTTCGCAGAACTACACCTCACGTGAGGAGTACTACTACAAGTATATGTCCGACGTCGATGCCGTCACGGGACCGCTCTCCTATGTGATGAGCGGCAACTACTCCACTACCGTCTGGGCGTTCCGCACGGCTTTCGCCAACAAGGACGAACTCTTCCAGCAGTTCCTTGACAACCGTAGTATCGTGGCCCAGCGGCTGGCTGATGCCAACCCCGACCCCTATACCGACCAGATGGTGCTTGACACGATGAACGGGAACTACTATCCCGCAGGTTACAGCGGCAACTCGCAGACGGTCCTGCTAACCTCTTTCCTGGCTACCTACCTCGGCAAAGACGTCGCCAGCCACAGTTTCTCTCCCTTCCTTGGCTTGCCGCTGCCCAACTGGAATATCACCTACAACGGCCTGAATAAGGTGCAGGCCCTCAAGAAGTGGTTCACCAATATCTCGTTCACGCACAAGTACAGCGCCACCTATACCGTGGGCCATTTCTATACCGACCCGGCACTGTCGGCGCTCGAAGACTACGACTATGGCCTCGAGACAGCCCTTAACAGCACGGGCGACTACATTGCCCCTGTCAGCGCCGACGGAGTGCAGATTACAGAACAGATGAACCCCTTGATACGCGTGTCGGTTAGCATGGTCAACAGTCTACAGTTCAACTTCTCCATCCAGAAACAGCGCACCCTGCAGCTCTCCTTCTCCAACAATCAGCTGACAGAGACCACCCGCGACGGCGTCACCGTGGGTGCCGGCTACCATATCAAGGATGTGGCATTCTCTGTGCAGTTCGCTGGCAAGCAGCATGACCTCAAGAGCGATGTTGTCCTGCAGTTCAACCTCACCTATAACAGCAATATGACCAACATCCGCAAGATTAACCAGAACCAGAGCCAGATATCGTCGGGTAGTGAGATGTGGATGGTCGACCTCAGCGCCGAGTATTCTCTAACCAACAACCTCGCCCTCAAACTTTTCTTCCAGACTAACATAAACAACCCCTATATCATGAACACTTACCCCAACTCGACCACCAAGGGTGGCTTGATGGTGAGGTTCTCTTTCTAAAACAAGCTACTTAAGACAATGGATAAAGATAGATTCAGAGATTTCGATTTTGACGAGGAAGAACGCCAGCTGGTGCTCGACTTCGAGAATACGGTGCTTCAAGGAGACCACCGGTTCTTTGACGTCGACGAGCTGGAGGTTATCATGGATTATTATTTCGAAGTGAACGATATAGCGCCGCTGGAGCGGGCTGTCGAGTATGCCGAGCAGCTCTACCCCGACAGCACCATCGTGAAGTTGCGCCGTGCTCACCTGATGATAGCCAGAGAACAGTTCGAGCCGGCTTTGCGTCTCATCAAGGAGTTGCGCCGCCAGGAGCCCGACAACACCGACGTGGCCTACTCGCTCGGTGTGGCCTATGGGGCCATGGGTGAGCATGAGAAGGCTGTCAAACTCTACCTTGAGGCAGCCGACGACGGATGGATGCTGGGACGGGTCTATGCCAACATCGCAGAGGAATACTACCACATGCACAACTTCGAGGAAGCCATACGCTATTATAAACTGGCCCTCGATACCGACAGCTACGACCCGGCGACACTCTACAATTACCTAGACACGGCGATTCTGGCCAACATGATGGACGACACGGTGACCTACCTCAAGTCTTTCGTCGAGGAACATCCATATAGTTGTGAGGCTTGGCATTGTCTTGGTAACGCCTACCGTGAGATGGGGCTTTTTGAGAAGGCTGTCGATGCCTACGAGTACGCCATCGCCATTGACAAGAGCCGCTTTACCGTCTACAACGACCTCGCCGCCACGCAGGAGTATATGGGGAAGCCCACCGAGGCTGTCGCCACGTTGCTGCGGGCCCGCGACTATGCGGACAACCGTTCCATGCTCTACCGTCTGGTGGCCACCATCTATATGCGTGCCGAGAATGTCGACATGGCAATGGTCTACTTCCGCAAGGCTGTCGAAGAAAACCCCGACGACGCCTATGCCCTTGCCTCACTGGCGTTGGCTTATGCTACCGGCGACAGCGTGAATGTGGCCATGCCTTACCTCCGCAAAGCCCTTCGTTTGGCTCCTGACAGCGCCGAGGTGCTCTTCTCGGCGGCATTGCTCTACGAGGGAATTGAGAATGTCGAGGCCGCCAGAGACTATTACGAGCGGGTGCTCGAAACAGACGGCTGCACCGAGATTATGTGCCAACGCTATGTGATGTTCCTCTACAATGCCAAGATTTACGATACTCTCATTGACTTCGGCGAGGAATCGCTCGAACTCTATCCCCATGATGCTTTCTACAGCACCTACCTCGCGGCAGCATATTTCTACACCAACCGTTACAACCGAGCCAGTCGGGTGTTGCCCGATGTTCTGCCGTCTATGTTGGCCGAGATATGTCCCGAGATAATGATTAACCCACATTTCTCGCTGCTGATACCTCCTGTTGAATAAAAAATACCTGTCGATATGAACTTTAAAAGATTCTTCTTCTTGCTGGCCGCCCTTCTTATGTTGGCGCAGCCAATAGCCCAAGCCCAGGAGACCACCAATATCGCCGAAGCGGTCGACACCAACCGTAGCGGCTGGGTGGCTTCGGTGCTGCATTGGTACGACGCCCACATGAACTACCTCGCTGTGGGCGGGCTGATGACGCTCGAGAGCTCCTTCATCCCGTTCCCTTCCGAGGTGGTCATCCCGCCAGCCGTGTATGTCGCCGCCAATCCTGAGAGCCAAGGCGGCATGAAGATATGGCTCGTGGTGCTCTTCGGTACCCTGGGAGCCCTGTTGGGAGCCCTTGTCAACTACTTTCTCTCCATGTGGCTTGGCCGCCCCATTGTCTATGCCTTCGCCGAGAGCAAGTTGGGCCATCTACTCCAACTCTCCAAAGAGAAAGTGCAGCGGGCAGAGGTTTACTTCAACGATCATGGTGTCGTGTCCACCCTCGTGGGACGCTTTATCCCCGTCATACGTCAGCTTATCAGCATACCCGCAGGTCTCTCGAAGATGAACCTCGGCGCCTTCATGCTTTTCACTACCCTCGGTGCCCTGGTGTGGAACTGTATCCTCGCCCTGCTGGGCTACCTGGCCTACCGCGCCGCCGATCCCTCGGTGATAGAGAAATACAGCCAGCAACTCAGCTGGATTATCATCGTCGTTTTTGTCGCAGTGGTGGCCTTCTTGATAATTAGAGCAATTGTGAAGAAAAACAAGCAACATGATAATTGATAACATCCGCGCTCAGTTCCCTATTCTGGATACCGAGGTGCATGGCCACCAGCTGGTGTATCTCGACAACGCCGCAACGACACAGAAGCCACAGTGTGTCATCGACACGCTGACGGACTACTATGCCCACCTCAACGCCAATATCCACCGCGGTGCCCACCACCTGGCTGCCGAAGCCACCGAACGTTACGAGGCCGTGCGCCGGCAGGTGCAGCAGTTCATCGGCGCCCGTAGTCACGAGGAGGTCGTCTTCACTCGCGGCACGACCGAGAGCATCAATCTTGTGGCCTCCAGCTTTGCCCGCCGTTACTTCACCGGCGATGATGAGGTCATCGTCTCTGGCATGGAGCACCACAGCAACATCGTTCCATGGCAGCTTGCCGGCGCCAAGTTGCGACCCATACCTTTCAGCGACGACGGAGCCCTCATGCTCTCTGCCTACGAGCCTCTCTTCAACGAGAAGACGCGTCTCGTCGCCGTGACGCATGTCAGCAATACCCTTGGCACCATCAATCCTATCAAGGAGATTATCGATATCGCCCACGCCCATGGCGTGCCTGTCCTCATCGACGGCGCCCAGGCTGTCGCACACCTCAAGGTCGACGTGCAGGCGCTGGGATGTGACTTCTACTGCTTCTCGGGACACAAAATGTATGGTCCTATGGGCGTCGGTGTGATGTACGGTTGTCAGGAGATGCTCGACGAACTGCCGCCCTATCAGGGTGGGGGAGAGATGATAGAAGATGTCACCTTCGAGCGTACCACCTACAACCACCTGCCCTTCAAGTTCGAGGCTGGCACACCCTCTGTAGGCGACGTGCTGGGCTTGGGTAAGGCCATCGACTTCATGCAGGAATTGGGTGTTGACAATATTGCCGCCCACGAGAGCGACCTACTCGCTTATGCTACCCAGCAGCTGATGAAACTTGACGGCATACGTATCTTCGGCACGCTGCCGGTCTTGCAGAAGGCCGCCGTGCTGTCGTTCCTCGTGGATGACGCGCATCCCTACGACGTGGGTACGCTGCTCGACCAGCTGGGTGTCGCTGTGCGCACAGGTCATCATTGCACCCAGCCCGTTATGGACCGCTATGGTATTCCCGGCACCGTCCGTGCTAGCTTTGCCGTGTATAACACGAAAGACGAGGTAGACGCGTTCATAGCAGCTTTGGAGAAGATAATGGTGCTTCTTAAGTAGTTAAGGAGACAGTAGTTAAGTAGTTAAGACGATACAAAACATATCATAATATGACGGTACGTTTTGAAGATGTTATTGCATGGCAGAAAGCGCGTGTGTTTATCAACCATGTGTATCGAGCAACGATGGAATTCCCATCAGAGGAAAAATACGGACTAACATCCCAGTTTCAACGTGCTGCCGTGTCGATAGCCGCCAACATCGCCGAGGGGTATAAACGGATGGGGAAAGATGACAAACTACGTTTCTACAACTACTCGCAAGGGAGTTTGGAAGAGTGCCGATGCTACATATATCTCTCAATGGACTTCAACTACATTTCTACGGAGGAAGCCAATCAAATGATAGTCGAAATTGAGGAGACCAGCAAGATACTGAACAGTTATATTATCGCAATTAAGAACAAGCAGAATTGGGATGATTAAGCAGAGAAAGATACATTTGTCTTAACTACTTAACTCCTTATCTACTTAACTACTTATAAGCAATGCTTCAAACATTACATATCGAAAACTACGCGCTCATCCGTGAGACGGACATCCGTTTCGGGACAGGCTTCACGGCCATTACGGGTGAGACGGGTGCTGGCAAAAGCATACTCCTCGGCGCCTTGGGGCTGCTGTTGGGACAGAGGGCCGACACGGCCGTACTGGCCGACAAAGGCCGCAAGTGCATCGTCGAGGCGCAGTTCGATGTCGCCGGATTGGGCCTCGAAGGGATCTTCACCGAGGCTGACGTGGATTATGACGACCGCCTCATCCTGCGGCGCGAGATACTACCCTCCGCCAAGAGCCGCGCCTTCGCCAACGACACCCCCGTGCAGCTTGCCTTCCTCAAGACCCTCGGCAGCCGCCTTGTCGACATACATTCACAGCACCAGACCCTCACCCTTGCCGACAGCCATTTCCGTCTCTCGCTGCTCGACACCCTCGGGGCTCAAAAGGCATCGCAAGCCTACGGTGAAGCCTATGGCACCTACAGCACCCTCAAACGGCAGCTCGAGGAACTTACTACAACCGAAGCGCAGAACCGCAAGGAGCAGGACTATCTGCAGTTCCAGTATGACGAACTCGCAGCCGCCCATCTTGTGGCCGACGAACAGGAGACGCTGGAACAGGAACAGCAGCTATTGGCTCACGCCGAAGCCATCCGAGAGGGCTTGGCTACGGCGTCGGCGGCTCTCGACGACGACAGCGAGGGTGCCGTCCTCCCTCGTCTGCGGCAGGCAAAGGCAGCCCTGACGCATATCGCCGCCTATCATCCCGCAGCAGAGGAGCTACTCTCGCGTCTCGACACCACCCTCATTGAGCTCGACGACGTCAATGGTGAGCTCCAGCATGCGGCAACCGCCATCAGTTATAGCCCCGAGCGGCAGCAGCAGGTCGACGACCGTCTGGCGATGCTCTACCGCTTGGAGAAGAAACATGGCGTCGACACAGTAGAGGCTCTTATAACACTCCGTGACAGTCTCGACGAGCGCCTGCAGGGCATCGCCTCCCTCGACGAACGTATCAAAGAACAGATGGAAGCTGTCGACGCGGCCTTCGCCGCCCTGCAATCCGCCGCTGCGGTGCTCACCAAGACGCGTGACAAGGCCTGCAAACTGCTGTCGAAGAATATCCTGCCCATACTCCACGAACTGGGTATGCCCGAAGCGCGTTTCTCTGTCGAACTGACGCCCACGGCGACCTACGGCGCCACGGGCCACGACGCTGTGCGCTTCCTCTTCGACGCCAACCGTGGCGGCACGCTGCGCGATGTCGCCGATGTGGCTTCCGGCGGCGAGTTGTCGCGTCTGATGCTCGCCATCAAGAGCATGCTCACCAGCCGTACCTTGCTGCCTACGGTCATCTTCGACGAGATTGACAGCGGCGTCAGCGGCGACATCAGCGTCGCCGTGGGACGTATCATGAGCCGCATGGCGGAGACCATGCAGGTCGTCGCCATCACCCATCTGCCGCAGATTGCCGCCCGTGCTGCGCAACACGTCAAGGTCTACAAAGAGAACGACGCCGACCGCACTGTGTCGCGTCTCCGTGAGCTCGACGCCGACAGCCGTGTCGTCGAGGTTGCCACGATGCTCAGTAGCGACCCGCCCACCGCCGCCGCCCTCCAAACCGCCAAAGAGTTGATGTCTTTATGAGGAGATAAGGAGGAAAGGAGATAAGGAGATAAGACAATACCATTTAATACCAATTAAGACTATATAGATGACAACACGTTTTGAGGATATAATTGCTTGGCAAAAAGCACGGGTGTTCATTAACCATGTGTACCGTATCACAAAAGCTTTCCCAAACGAAGAAAAATTCGGCCTGTCATCGCAATTCAAACGTGCTGCGGTATCTATTGCAGCAAATATTGCTGAGGGTTATAAACGTTTGGGAAGAGAGGATAAGGTGCGTTTCTTTAATTACTCCCAAGGAAGTTTGGAAGAGTGCAGGTGCTATATCTACCTTGCCAATGACTTTAACTATATCACGGAAGATGAAGCCAATCGGATGATTGATGAAATAGAAGAGACGAGCAGAGTCTTGAACGGATATATGAATACGATGAAAAACAGAAAGGAATGGGATGATTGATATGCAAACAATAAACATTTGTCTTACCTCCTTATCTCCTTATCTCCTTATCTCCTAAATGAAGTACTATCTCGTGGGTTATATGTACTGTGGCAAGACCACCTTCGGTCGCCGGCTGGCGGAGGAGAAAGGTATGGAGTATCTCGACCTCGACCGCGCCTTCGAGGCGCGTTATCACTACACCGTGCCGATGTTCTTCCAGCGCTTCGGCGAGGAGGCTTTCCGCCGTCTCGAGACCCAGATGTTGTATACCACCGCCGACCTCGACAACTATGTCATCGCCACCGGCGGCGGCACTCCTTGTCACAGCGGCAACATGGACTTCATCTTGTCCCATGGCACCGCCGTCTATCTGCAGATGCCCGTCGAAGCCCTTGTGCAGCGCGCCTTGCGCAGCCGCAACCCACGCCCTTACATGCACGGCCTCCCCGAGCCCGAGATGCGTGCCCGTATCGCGGCACAGCTAAAAGAGAGGGAGCCTATCTATCTGCAGGCTCCCATTATATTGGATGGAGAAAATCCCGTCCTCCCTTAAAGTCCTTAAGGTCCCTAAGGTCTTTAAGGACCTTAAAGTCTAGTACTCAAAGGCGCTGCCACCAAGGAATTCGCGCATGATGCTGTTGTGCGGGATGAACTTGTCGTCGATGGGCAGCAGCAACTCGGAGAAGTCCAGCAACTGCTGGGCTATCGAATATTCCTCACAGTCTTCGGGCACCCGCTTCAGCAGCGGCTCGGCGTAGCGCTTCAGCACGCCCAGCTCGTAGAGCAGCGCGCTGTTGAACATCACGTTGGCGTTCTCCTGATAGGGGAAGATGTGCTTACGCTCGCCACGCACCACCTCGGGCCAGCGGTGCAGCGTCTGGTAGGCGTCCCAGCCACGGAAGTTGTTGTCGCGCACCAGCCGGCGCACCAATCGGTTGTCGGTGCCGTGGATGATATTCTGGTCGTCGATGGAGAGCTGCGTGAGGGCGCTGACGTAGACCTTGAACTTCAGCGCCTCGTCGATGTCGGCCGTCAGCTTGGGGTTCAGGGCGTGGATGCCCTCGACCACGAGGATGCTGCGCGGACCCAACTGCAGCGTCTTGCCGGTGAAGGAGGGCTCGCCTTTGATGAAGTCGAAGGTGGGTATCTTCACCTCTTCGCCGCGGAAGAGCCCTTGCAAGTTCTCGTTGAGCAGCGGTATGTCGAGGGCGTCGACGCTCTCGAAGTCGTACTCGCCGTTGGGCAGCTTGGGGGTACGTTCGCGGCACATGAAGTAGTCGTCGAGCGACAGCTGGTTGACGTCGTAACCCAGCACCGAGAGCTGCACGCTCAGACGGCGGCATGAGGTCGTCTTGCCCGAACTCGAGGGACCGGCCAGCAGCACCATGCGGGCGCCGCTCTGGCGTATCTGCTCGGCAATCTCGGCATATTTCTTCTCGTGCAGCGCCTCGGCGAGCAGTATCAGCTGCTGGCCGCCGCCGTTGTACACGATGCGGTTGTAGTCGCTCACCGTCGAGGTGTGCAGCAGGTCGGCCCACTGGTAGTGCTCACGGAAGATGGCGAAGAGCTTGGGTGTCTCGGTGTAGAGCGACAACTTGTCGGGATGCTCGGGGTCGGCGCATTGCAGCATATAGCCTTCTTCGCCGTACTGGCGGAAGTCCCATGTGGTGATGCAACCCGTCGAGGGAGCCAGCTTGCCGTTGATTTTGTGCACCGTGTCGCCCAGGAAGTTCATCTCTATATATAGTTGCTTCAAGTGCTCCAGGATGTAGAGCGTCTTGGGCATGTGGCGGTTGCGTATGAGCTCGATGGCGTCCTTGAGCAGCATGGTCTTGGCCATGAAGGGGATGTCCTGCTCTTGGAGGGCTATCATGCGGTCGCGCACGGTGCGGCACACCTCGTCGTTGGGTGGCAGCACAAAGCCTTCGACGGCGCTCTTGATGCGGCAGTAGAAGCCGTTCTGGAGCGAGTGGTCGATGGAGAGTACCGCCATGGGGTAGCAGTCGTGCACGGCGGTGTAGAGCATGAACTCCAGCGCGTTGCGGTAGAGACGGAAACCCTGACGGTCGCTGATGTCGATGAACTTCACCACCTTGGGGTTGTATATGCGGTACTGCAGCGGCTTCACCGTGTTGTTCACCAAGGCGCCCAGCACGGGCCAGCGCAGCGGCTCGCCTTTGGCGACGCATTCGTTGGTATACTCTTCGGCCAGCGCGGCCACCGTCGTGCCCTGCGGCACCCACTTCCGCTCGCCCGTATTGGCGAGCACAATCTCTACATTGGTCATCTTATCTTGGCCTCACCCCCAGCCCCTCTCCTTAGAAGAGAGGGGAGTAGATGGCTAGAGGTGAGGGCTTTTTTTGTTTACGGGTTCTAGTTGCTTTTCTCATTTCACTCCCCTCTCCTCACAGGAGAGGGGTAGGGGGTGAGGCCTTTTACTGTGCCATCACCTCCTCAATCTCCTTGACGGTCTTGGGGATAGGCTTGCCGAGGATGCGGCTGCCCGTCTCGGTGACGAGCACGTCGTCCTCGATGCGTATGCCGCCGAAGTCTTTCCATTTCTCCAGTTCGTCGAAGTTGACGAAGTCCTTGCAGGTGCCCTCGGCGCGCCATTTGTCTATCAGCGCGGGGATGAAGTAGCAGCCGGGCTCGTCGGTGATGACAAAGCCGGGCTGCAGCTTGCGGCCGCAGCGCAGGCTTCCCAGACCGAACTGCTCGCTGGGACGCGTCTCCTCGTCGTAGCCCACGTTGATCTGGCCGTAGTTCTCCATGTCGTGCACGTCGAGGCCCATCATGTGACCCAAGCCGTGGGGCATCAGCAGCGCGTGGGCGCCGGCGGCCACGATGTCGTCCACCGAGCCCTTGAGGATGCCCAGTCCCTTGTAGCCCTCGGCCAGCTTGCGGCTGGCGGCGGTGTGCACTTCCTTATAGGTGATGCCCGGCCTTGTGACGGCGGCGGCCTCCAGCTGGGCGCTGAGCACTATCTCGTAGATGGTCTTCTGGCGCTCGTCGAAACGGCCGCCCACGGGGACGGTGCGGGTGATGTCGGAGCAATAGTTCATCGGTGTCTCGCAGCCGGCGTCCATCACCAGCATGCGGCCCACCTCCAAGCGGTTGTTGTGGCCGTGGTTGTGCAGCGTCTCGCCGTGCACGGTCATGATGACGGGGAAGCTCACGGGGCCGTTACCCTTCCAGGCCTCGCCCTCCATGAAGGCCGCCAGCTCGTACTCGTAGCGTCCCGGCATGGCCATCTTCATGGCGCCGACATGCATGTTATAGGCTGTGGCGATGGCCTTCTCGATTTCCTCAATCTCCTCGGCGCTCTTGATCATGCGCTGCTTCACGCAGGCCAGGATGAGCTCCTGCGAGGCGTGACGGTCCACCGTCGAGTACTTCAGGCCTATCAGGTCGGCCAGGTCGGCACGGATGTCGGCTCGGTAGGGCGGCAGGTAGAGCGGCATCGGAGTGTCGCAGGTCGGCGTCCGCAGGGCGTAAATCATGTCGCGAAGGGTCTTCAGGGGGGCGGTGTTCTCCACGCCCACGCTGGCCGCCAGCTCCTTCACCGAGGGCAGGGGGCCCGTCCAGATGATGTCGTCGATATCGTAGTCGTTGGCGAAGATGTAGTCCTTGCCGCTCTCGCAGTCGAGCACGCCCACCATATCCTCGCGCTGAAGGCCGAAGAAATAGAGGAAGGTGCTGTCCTGACGGAACCAGTAGGTGTTGTCCTTGTAGTTGCAGGGCGCCTCGTGGTTGCCGGGAATGATAATCAGGCCGTGGCCGATGTCCTTGCGCAGCTGCTCGCGGCGCGCGATGTAGGTCTCTTTTTTGAACATATCGTGGTGTTTTTATTTATTTCGATAAATACTAAAACGCCGGCAGGATTATTTTAGTATGTCGGCGCCAAAAAATAGCTTCCGAAGGTCGGATTTTGAGTCAAAAAAGCGTCTTATGATAGACTGAAAATCAGGTGTTTAATACCATTTGCTATCGACCCTCGCCCGACCCTCGCCCGACCTGCCCCGTGTAATCCATTCGTTCAGTGTGGGTTGTGATGTTTTCGGAAAAGTGTCATCTGGGTCATTTTTGGAGTCGGTTCGGGGTGAGGGTAGGGGGCGGTTACGGACGGTGGTCGGAGGGTGCTTTTCGGGGTGGGCGAGGAGTGTTTTTCTTTCAAAAAACGGTCGGTTTCGCTGCCGGAATGGTGCCGAGGGCCAATCGTTATTATATTGCAGTTCAAGCAGATGGTTTATTTTAAAGTGTTAAACTTTCAAAAACACTTTGTCGGAATGGAAAAAAAGAGTACCTTTGCACTTTGGAATTATTGTATAGAGACGAGAGCAAAAACAGAGAAACAAAAAACAACGTTAAATAACCTTTTTTATTAACCAAAAACAAAACATCATGCAAAAGTTTCTACGAACTTTGATGCTTCTGGCGGTAATGATACTGCCGTTTGCATCGCAGGCGCAGAATTTGACGGTGTGCGACGGCACAGTCAACAGCCAGTATGTACCCTTCGACGGGTATAATGCTGACGGTGCTCAGCACAACCAGATGCTCTACCCTGCCACTGATTTGACCGCCATGAACGGCCAAGCCATCACACAGATGGTGTTCTACATCGACCCGAGCGCCAGCAACGGTACCTATACCGCCGCCAGCCGTCTGGGCACGTGGACCGTTTCCCTCGGCGAGACGACAGCGACCACGCTGAGCGCTTTGGACAACACGACCACGCTCACACAGGTCTATCAGGGCTATTTCGACTGCTCGACGGGCACACTAACCCTCGAGTTCGACCAGGCCTACGTGTACAATGGCGGCAACCTGCTGGTTGACCTCAACCACGCCGCCGCCAGCTGGAACCGCTGGTACTTCCTCGGTGTAACAACCACCGAAAATGCCTCGTACAACAGCTACAACAGCTCGGCTTACACTTTCCTGCCCAAGTGCACCTTCTCCTACGGTGCCATTCCCTCTTGCTTCAAGGTGACGAACCTCGCCGCCTCCAACGCCACTCCCGCCAGCCTGACGCTGACATGGACTGACGCCCTCAATAGCAATGCTACCTACAGCATCTACGACATGAGCGACACCAGCATCTTGATGTCCAATGTCACTGGCACGACTTGCGTTGTCAATAACCTCACCGCAGCCACGACCTACACGCTGGGCGTGCAGACCAACTGCGGCAGCGATAACGCCGACGGCTTTACCACCGTTACCTGCGCTACCACTTGCTACGCCAACACCATCTTCCCCTGGAGCGAAGACTTTGAGAGCTTCGCGGCCAGCTCCAGCGGTGTGAAACTTGAGGATCCCTGCTGGGTCAATGAGCATATCTCCGGCTCTGGTACCTACTTCTTTGAGGTCTATCAGGGTTCCAGCGCGGGCGGCAACGCCACCAAGACGCTGCGCCTGCACGATATGTCCAACGGCACTCAGACCAAACTGATACTGCCGCAGATGGATATTCCCACCGGCACCACCAAGCAGCTCTCTATTGCTGTTTACCGCAATGCTTCGGGTACTTCCTACACCTCGGAAGGCGTGCGCGTGTTTGCCAGCACCGATGGTGAGATTACCGGTGCCACCGAGCTTGGCTTCCTCTATCGCAACTGCGCCCAGACCGATGGCGGTTCTGTGTCTGCCGAAAGCGCCACGGGTTGGTATACTTACGATTTTGTCATCCCCTTCACTGGCACGTGCTACATCATCCTGCGTGGTGAAAGCCAGTACGGCTCAGCCACCTATCTGGATAACTTCGTTATTGATGATGCTCCTTCCTGCGTGAGTATCACGGCCCTGACAGCCGCCGATATCACCTCCAACAGCGTTACCCTCAACTGGACCGACGCCCTGAACACTGGCGCCACCTATACGGTGTATGATATGAGCGACACCTCGGTTGTTGCTACGGGTATCACCGGCACCACATACACTGTCACCAGCCTGATTGCCAACACTGTTTATACCTTTGGCGTTGTTGCAGATTGTGGCGGTGGAGACGTTTCAGACGCAGTCACTGTCAGCTGCCAAACCCTTTGTGAGGCTGCTACCATTCCTTACACTGAGAATTTCGATGGCCTTACCACCAGCACCACTGCCGCCACTGGCGTGCATGTCGACTGCTGGACCTATACAATGACCGGCTCCAGCAGCTATCAGGCTGCTTCGTATCAGCCCCAGGTTTATTATAGCGCAACCAACGCCAACAGCGGTAGCTACAGCCTGCGCCTCTACGGCGTCAGCTACACCTGCCTGCCCCCGATGGCCGAGCCTCTGAACACTCTTAAACTCAGTTTCAGCGCCTATACCACAGGTACATCCTATAAACTCGCCGTTGGTGTGATGGAGGGCTCTACCTTCATTCCCATTGACACACTCAACACCACTCCCACCAGTACGCATATCGATTACACGGTATACTTCGGGAGTTATACGGGCAGCAGCCGTATCATTGCCTTCCGCAATTTCAACACATCAGCCACTACTTATTATGCCTACTCTTACATAGACGACATTGTGGTTGACTACCTGCCCGCCTGCTCACCTGTCACCAACCTGGCAGTTTCCGGTGCCACCACAAGCAGCATCACGCTGTCGTGGGAAGACAACCTGAACACCAGCGCCACTTACACGGTCGCCGACAACCAGGCTAGCATTGCCTCTGGCATCACTGGCACCACCTATACTGTCACTGGCCTCAACCCCGGTACCCAGTATACTTTCCACGTGATTGCCAACTGCTCGGCCACCGAGAACGGCGACACTGTCTCCGTTAGCGGCTACACCGCTTGCAGCACCATAGCTGCAGCCGACCTGCCCTTCAGCGAGGACTTTGAAGCTTATGCCAGTGGTTCTTCTGCCACCATTCACCCCTGCTGGACCAAGGGTACCAATGGCTCTACTGCCTATCCTTATCCCTCGACCAGCGTCGTCAGTGGCGAACGTTGCCTCTACTTCTATGGCTACAAGCCTTCGTCGGCTACCAGCACTAACATCTATAGCTATGCTGCCCTGCCGCAGATTGACGCTACGCTGGATGTCACCAGCCTGACTTTGGGCTTCAAAGCCAAGCGTTACAGCACCACCACAGTCTACTACCGCTCTATAATCTACGTCGGTGTGATGACTGATCCGACCGATGCCACCACTTTCGTGGCTGTTGACACCATCAACATGACCCCGCTGGCCGCCAATACGATAGAGACCTATTTTGTTGACTTGGCCAACTACAGCGGCACCGGCAAGTATGTGGCATTCTACTGCCCCTGGATTGACACCACCACGTCCTACAGCTACAACTACATTTATATTGACGATGTGGTTCTCGATGCCACACCCACCTGCCTGCCCGTCACCAACCTGACAGTCGCAGATGCTACTTCCAGCAGTCTCACCCTGACATGGGTCGACGCAGATAACAGCGGTGCCACTTACACTGTTTACGACATGAGCGACAACAGCGTTGTGGCCACTGGTGTCACCAGCACCACCTACACCGCCACAGGCCTGAACGCCAACACGCCTTACACCTTCGGCGTGAAAGCCAACTGCTCGGCCACTGACGAGTCGCCCATGGTGACCGTCAACGGCCGTACCTCTTGTGGCACCGAGACTCTGCCCTTCACCGAGACTTTCGACGCCACCCTCTCCAGCGATCCTTGCTGGCGCGGCGCCAGCGGCGTCTCTGCCGCCGATGTCTTTGCCGGCACGGCTCTGACCCTTGGCAATCCTACCAACTGGACCTATACCAGCAGCGCAAGAGACGGTTTTGAGGGTGGCCACTACTACAAGAACATTTACGGTAACGCCGACGCTCAAAAGGCATGGATGATCACTCCCGCCATCGACCTGACCACCGTTAGCTCGGCTCAGCTCAGCTTCGATGTGGCCCTGACCGACTACAACAATGCAGCTCTGCCCGATGCGAATGGCGACACCAACACCTCGCAGGCCTTCATGGTCATCATCTCGACCGACGGCGGCCAGACCTGGAGCGCCAACAACGCCACCGTGTGGCAGAACGGCACGGGTGACTACACCTACGCTTCCTTGGCCAGCCTCACCTATCAGAACAAGGTCATCGACCTGACTCCGTATGTGGGCAACACCATCAAGATTGCCTTCTACACCCAGTCTCTCTGGAGTGGCGGCGACAATGACCTCCACCTCGACAACATCTCCGTGACCGGTACCACCGCTCCTCAGGTTGACAGCATTTACGTTACCCTTGCTGTGAACGATGCCACGATGGGTACCACCGTTCCCGCCCCCGGCACCCACGCCTATGTTGCGGGAGAGACCTTCACCGCCACCGCTGTGCCCGAGACCGGTTACCACCTGACCGACTGGCAGATGACCTTGGGAGGCCAGGTCATGCCGACCGGTGTTACCGACCTGACCATCACCGATGTGATTACCAGCGCCTATAACGGTGTTACTCTCACCGCCGTCTTTGCTGCCGACGCTGACACCACCGTTGGTTGCGCTCCCGTCGCGCTGCCCTACACCGAGACCTTCGAGGATGCCAGCACCACTGTTGACTGCTGGACCACTGACGGTCCCGGCACTTGGAACTTTGGCAGCTACAGTAGCACTGGCGTCACTTATGAAGGCTCCAACTATGCTTATATCCGCCATGCTACCTCTGGCAATGTCACTAAGCTGATTTCGCCTGTTCTCAGCGTCAGCGCCGATGCCACTGCCCTGCAACTCACCTTCGCCCACATCCAGAAGAGCTGGAGCGGCGACCAGGATGAGATGCGCGTGTACTACCGTACCTCCGCTACCGATAGCTGGGTTATGGCTGCAGAATATACCACCGACATCCAGAACTGGACTGTTGAAAACATTGTTATTCCCGCCAACACCCACCAGGTGGCCTTCGAAATGACTGACAGTTGGGGCTATGGTGTTGCTGTCGACAGCGTTGTCTTTGCCGAGATGACCGCCGCTTACTGCTATGCTGTGACCGGTCTGACCGCCACTCCTACCGCCTACGATGTCGCCCTCACCTGGAACGACGCCAACAACGACGGTGCCACCTATACTATCTACAGTGCTACCGGTGATGTCGTGGCCACTGGCGTGACTGGCAATAACTACACTGTCACCAACCTGACGCCTGACAGCCCCTACACCTTCGGTGTGGTCGCCAACTGCACGGCCACCAGCGCCTCCGATGCAGCCACTGTGACTACCCGTACGCTGGTTACCTGCCCGGCTCCCACCGCTCTGACCGCTACCATCACCCCCGGTAATGGTACTGTGGCTACCCTCGCTTGGACGGCCGGTGCCACCGAGACCGCTTGGCAGATTTGCCTCAATGGCGATTCGACCAACCTCATCGACGTCACCACCAACCCCTACACGCTCACCGGTCTCACTCCCGAGACGCCCTACACCGCCATGGTGCGCGCCAACTGCGATGTGAACGACCAGAGTGCTTGGAGCAACACGGTGAACTTCACCCCGACCAATGCTTACATTATTACCGTGAACGACGGTGCCACGACCAACAGTTATGTGCCTATCTACGGTACGTGGGCTGACGATATCACCAAGAGCCAGTTCATCATCCCGGCCGCCGACCTCGCTGCCATGCAGTACGGTGCCATCAACAAGCTGACGTTCTATGCCAGCCAGGCCAGTGTCAGCTGGGGCGCTGCAGAGTTCAACGTCTACCTGACCGAAACGACTGACAACACCATTTCCGAGCTTGGCGACTACACGACCATGGCTCAGGTGTATGCTGGCACTCTCTCCATCAACAACAACATCATGGAGGTCAACCTCACCAATCCTTACCTCTACATGGGTGGCAACCTTAAGGTTGGCTTCCTGCAGACGGTATCGGGCTCATGGTCTTCTTCCTCCTGGTATGGTGTTTCTGCCACTGGTGCTTCCATGGGTGGCTACGGCAGCAGCATCAGCCAGCGTGACTTCCTGCCCAAGACCACTATCGCCTACACTCCCGGCACGGCTCCCTCGTGTCTGCCTGTGACCGGCCTGACCGCCAGCGACGTCACCGCCACTGGTGCCACGCTGACCTGGAACGGTGATGCCGCCAGCTACAATGTCTATGCCATTAACGGTACCGACACCACCCTCGTCCAGAATGTCGCCACCACCACCATCACTCTCACTGGCCTGACCGCCATGACGCATTACACCTATGGTGTGACCGCCGTCTGCACCAACGATGAGAGCATCATGATGAGCACCACCTTCACCACGGCTTGCGCCGCTGTGGCCATCCCCTTCACCGAAGGCTTCGAGGGCAACAGCAACACGCTCGCCTGCTGGTCGGTGTATGCCACCTCCACCAACACCGGCATTGTCACGAGTGCTACCCAGTATGCCCACACCGGCGACGGCGTCTTCGCCTTCAGCTACAGCACCAATCCCCCGCAGTTCCTCATCTCGCCCGAGTTGAGCGGCACGGGCAGCCAGCTGCAGGTTGAGTTCGACTACCGCATCATGTCGTCCACTTATCCTGAGAGCTTCGTGGTTGGTTACTCCACCACCACCGCCGACACCAGCGCCTTCACTTGGGGCACTGAGCAGACCAACCTGGTCAACGAGACCTATGCTCACTACACTGAGGTGCTCAACGCCAGCGGCATCAAGTATGTGGCTGTCAAGTACACCGCCAACGACATGTACTTCCTCTTCATCGACGATGTGGTAATCCGCGATGTGCCCGCCTGCGCGGCTGTCACCAACCTGACTGTCGACTCGGTCACGATGACCAGCGTCAGCCTCAGCTGGACCGACGCCAACAACACCGGCGCCACCTACACCGTGTACAATGACTCGACTGTTGTGGCCACCGGCCTCACCGTCACCAACTACACCGTCACCGGCTTGACCGCCGCCACGACCTACACCTTCGGTGTGGTCGCTAACTGCTCGGCCACCGAGGCTGGCGATATGGTGACTATCGTTGCCAGCACCGCCTGCGGCGACATCACCACGCTGCCTTACTATGAAGGCTTCGAGAACGGCTTCGGCTGCTGGAGCACCGTCAACGGCAGCGCCGATGGTCAGCCCTGGAATGTCCAGGCCTCCTTCGACAATGGCGCTGTCACTCCTCACACTGGCTCCTACATGGCTGCCTCGTGGAGCTGGAACAATGCAGCTTATCACGCCGATGCTTGGCTGATTTCGCCGAAGTTCGTCCTGCCTGCTACCCTGCCTGCCGGTGAAGAACTCACCCTCAGCTGGTGGGAGAGAACCAATTCCAGCTATCCCGACAGCTACAGCGTGGTCCTTTCCACCACCACCAACGACACCGCTGCCTTCACCACCGTCCTGCGTCCTTACGACGAGGCTGAAGGTTCTTGGACGCTGCAGAGCGTTGACCTCACCGCCTATGCCGGTCAGAGCATCTACATCGCCTTCCACCACATGGATTACGACGAGAACTACCTGCTCATCGACGACATCGAGCTGAGCCTGAATGCTCCTGTTGTTCCTGCCGACACACTGACCATTACCTTCGCTGTGAACGATGCCACGATGGGTACCACCACTCCCGCTCCCGGCACCTACACCTACGTCTCTGGCGACACCATTAGCTTCACCGCCACCGCCAACAGCGGCTACCACTTCGACTACTGGTTGTTGACTACCATGGGTGAGACTGACACCTTCTCGGTCAGTAGCTACTTCTTCGAGGCTGATGACCTCTTGGTTGATGGTATCGATAACCTCGTGATGCAGGCTGTCTTCTCTGCCGGCACTCCCGACAGCATCGCTGTCACCTATGCCGTGAACGACGCCACCATGGGTACCACCAACCCGGCTCCCGGTGTCCACTACTACTATGTGAACGACATGGTCTCCGTCACCGCCACGCCCAATGCCGGCTATATGCTGGATTACTGGGTCATGGAGATGTACGTGGGTGCTCAGCTTTATATGACCGACACGGCCGATGCCGAGGATAACCCGCTATTGATTACGGCTGTTGACCAGCAGTATGTTGATTACAATGTCACCTTCACCGTGACCGCCTACTTCGCCGCCGACACCACGCCTGTGACGATGTACAACGTGACGCTGGGTGTGAACGACACTACCATGGGTTCTGTGAGCCCCGCCGGCACCACACAGGCTGCCGCTGGTAGCAACTTCATCGCCACCGCCACCGCCAACAGCGGTTACCACTTCGTGGCCTGGCTGAGCCAGACTGGCGACACGGTGTCCCACATCAACATCTACAGCTTCACCGTTAACTCTGATGTCATTCTGATGGCTGTCTTTGCTGAGAACGATTCTTCTGTGAACTACTACACTGTCTCCGTGGCCTACGACAACTCGAAGGGCCGCATCGACGGTGAGGGTGAATATGAGGAAGGTTCCAGCGTAAGCCTCATCGCCTATCCCTTCGAGAACTACGAGTTCGTGGCATGGCTCGATGAGAACATGGACACCCTGTCCACCAACACAGCCTACATGATTGTCAACCTCCAGTCGAACCGCGCTCTGACGGCCATCTTCCGTCCGAAGAACAGCATCAACGATGTTGAGGCTGACAACGTGACCGTCTACAGCGTCGACAACAGGATTGTTGTCCGCGGTGCCGAAGGCCGCCAGGTCTTCCTGTTCGATGTCAACGGCCGCATGCTGAGCCGCGAGGCCAGCGCTGCTGAGAACGTCGAGTTCCGCGTGAACAACAGCGGTGTCTATCTGGTCAAGGTGGGCAACGCCGCCGCCAAGCGCGTCGTCGTGCTCCGCTAAGCGCCAGTAACGCTACACTTCTTTGGCAGGGGCGCCCGTCAGGGCGCCCCTGCCTTTTTTTAGTTATTATACAATAATATAATAGATTCATCGTTAATGAAAAACCCTAAAGACCTTAAGGACCCTAAAGACCCTAAGGACTTTAAGGACCTTAAAAAAGAGAAAAACACTATAAAAAAACAAGATATGACACAAGAACAACTGAAGTTCAATCCCAACCCCCTGGTGGCGTTCCTGGAGAAGCCCATGAGCGAGTTCACCAAGGCTGATATCCTCAAGGTCATCGAGGAATTCCACATCGAGATGATCAGCTTCCGCTACATGGCGGACGACGGGCGTCTGAAGACGCTCAACTTCGTCATCCAGTCGCTGGCCCACGCCGACGAGGTGCTGACCTGCGGCGAGCGTGTCGACGGCAGCTCGCTGTTCCCCTACATCGAGGCCGGCAACTCGGACCTCTACGTCATCCCGCGCTTCCGCACGGCCTTCCTCGACCCCTTCACCGAGGTGCCCACGCTGGACCTGCTCTGCTCGTTCTACACCAAGGACGGCGAGCCCTTCGCCATGGCTCCCGAGTACACGCTGCTGAAAGCCGCCCGCGCCTTCCGCGAGGCCACCGGCGGCATGGAGTTCGAGGTGATGGGCGAGCTGGAATACTATGTCATCGCCCCCAAGGACGAGGACTACCTGCCCGCCGACCAGCGCGGCTACCATGAGAGCAAGCCCTTCTGCAAGTTCGGCGCCTTCCGCACCGAGGCCATGCGCCTCATCGCCTCCGCCGGCGGCGAGATAAAGTACGGCCACAGCGAGGTGGGCAACTTCAGCCACGGCGATCTGATGTATGAGCAGAACGAGATAGAGTTCCTTCCCACCAAGCTGGAGCAGGCTGCCGACCAGCTGGTCATCGCCAAGTGGATGATGCGCGAACTGGCCTACGAGCATGGCGTTACCGTCACCTTCGCCCCCAAGATAACCGTCGGCAAGGCCGGCAGCGGCATGCATGTGCACACCCGCGTGAGCCTCGACGGCAAGAATATGTATGTCGACGAGAACGGCCTCACCGACACGGCTCTCAAGACCATGGCGGGCATCCTCAGCCTCGCCGGCTCTCTGACGGCCTTCGGCAACACCAACCCCACCAGCTACTTCCGTCTGGTGCCCCACCAGGAGGCCCCGACGAACATCTGCTGGGGCGACCGCAACCGCTCGGCCATGGTGCGTGTGCCGCTGGGCTGGAACAAGGCCTCGGGCAACATGATGGCCCACGCCAACCCCCTGGAGAAGAACGACCCCGTTGACTTCAGCCACAAGCAGACCATCGAGTTGCGCACGCCCGACGGCTCGGCCAACGTGTACCTGCTGCTGGCCGGCATGACCGTCGCCGCACGTCACGGCTTCGAGATGCCGGACGCCGTGCAGTATGCCAAGGATCGCTACGTCAGCGTCAATATCTTCGAGCACGAGGACATCCTCAACCGCCTCGACGTGCTGCCCGACAGCTGCGCCGCCAGCGCCGACCTGCTGGAGCGCGACCGCGCCATATATGAGCAGGATGGCATCTTCGTGCCCCAGCTCATCGACGGTATCATCAAGGAGCTCCGCGCCTTCAACGACCGCACCCTGCGTGCCGAGATAGGCAAGGACGCCGACAAGACCCTCGCCCTCGTGGAACGCTTCCTGCACTGTGGTTAACCCTCAACGACCTTAAGGACCCTAAGGACTTTAGGGACCTTAAAGTCCTCCTAAAGAAAATGAATCAAGTAACCCTCCTTCTCGGCGGCAACCAGGGCGACCGGCGCCATTTGATACAACAGGCGACAGAACTGATACGGCAACGTGTCGGTTCTGTCGTCGCGTCTTCGTCAATCCATGAGACCGAGCCCTGGGGGACCTTTGTGGATAGTTCGGAGTTTGGAGTTCGGAATTCGGAGGTGCTGGAACCAGTAGCCATGACTCCACACCCTGCACACCGCACCCCCAACTTCCTCAACCAGGCTTTGCTGGTGGAGACGGAGCTCACGGCCCACGAGGTGCTGGAGGAGGCCCTGGTCATCGAGGCGGTGCTGGGACGTCTGCGTCCGGCGACGCCGCAGACGGCGGTGCACGGCATCGCCGACCTGCCGCAGCGCCTCTACCACTCGCGTCCCATGGACATCGACCTTATCTTCTTCAACGACGAGGTCATCGACGAGCCCGACCTGCAAATTCCCCATCCCCGCATGCACCTGCGCCGCTTCGTGCTGGAGCCCCTGGCCGAAATCATGCCCGACTACCGCCATCCGGTGCTCGGACTCACCGTGCGGCAGCTGCTGGAGAGAAATCCTATCCTCAACACTATCACATCAAAAGTATTGAAAAACTAATGGCGAAACGGTTAGACAATGAGCGATAAAAAACAATTTTAAAATATTATTTTATGAAAAAGTTTCTACAAATGATTGCCTTCATGGCGCTGCTGGCAGTGCCTTGGGCTACCAATGCGCAGGTCTGCATGCCGAACCCCACGTCGAAAGATGGTAGCGGTGTCACGAATGTAACCTATGGCACCGGCAGCGAAGCGGTGAACCAGAGCATTACCTGGTCGACAGCACCGTATTATCAAAGTTTCACGAGCCAGATTGGCGCTGTGCAGGCTGGAACGACGGCTAATGTGGCCATCACCTTTGCCACGGGTTATTCTTACGGCACCATCATCTGGGTCGACTGGAATAACGACAGCACCTTTGCTGGCACAGAGGTGGTGTATGTGGGCGAGGCTTCCAGCAACAGCCCGACAGTGCTGGCGGCCAGCTTTGACATCCCCGCCACGCAGGACACTGGCACCTACATGATGCGTATCTGTGCAGCCGACATGGCTTTCGACAGTTATACCACTTCTATAGCCGCTGCTGCCAGTGCCAATCCTTGCGCCACTTATACCTATGGTATAGGTCTGGACTTCACTCTGCGCGTCACCGAGGCGCCTTCGTGCTTGGCTCCGGCGACTTTCAGTTGTCAGTCGGTCAGCGGTGACACCGCCAATCTCGTCTGGACCGATGCCAGTGGATTGGCATGGGATGTTGTGTGGGGACCTCAGGGCATGAACCCTGACACCGTCATTGTCAACACTGCTTCGACCTATAATACAAACTATTCCATTACTGGCCTTGCCGGCGGTCTCTATTCGGCTTATGTTCGTACCGACTGCGGCTCCGAGTATAGCACTTGGAAAGGCCCCGTCAACTTTGGCGTAGGCATCTATTACATGGCTGTTACAGGCATCGATACGCTGCGCACTTGCGGCAGTGTTGTCTATGACGATGGTGGCCCCAATGGTAACTATAGTAGCAGCTCTCAATCCACACTCGTTCTGGTTCCCAATCAGGCGAATCGCGTGGTCAAGATTTCAGGCTCCTCATATACTGAAAGCACATGGGATTATTTGACTATCTATGGTGGCGGCGAAATGCTCTGGACTGATAACGGCGTTGATCAGCTTCAGAGCTTTGGCCCCTTTATGAGCGACACCATTACCATCGTTTTCTATTCCGATGCCAGCGTGACTCGCAGCGGCTTTGAAATCAACGTCAGCTGCGAGCCTGTGCCCACCTGTGCACGTCCCGACAGCCTCATCGTTGAGAGTGTCGACACCACAGAGGTTACACTCCGCTGGGTTGACAATGTCGGCACGAACTGGACAGTCGAGTACGGCCTCAGCGGCTTTACGCCGGGAGACGTCAGCGATACCAGCATTCATTTTGTCGACTTCACCGGCTCGTATACAGGCACTGTTACCGGTCTCGCCCCTGGCGTCAAATATGACTTCTACTTGATGTCGGTGTGCGGCACCAACGAAGGCGACACCTCGTGGACTCGCATGGTGTCGACATATACCAGCTGTGGCGCCATCAACTCACTGCCCTACACCGAGGACTGGGAAAGCTTTGAGACTGGCGAGAATGCCGAGTTCCACCCCTGCTGGACTAAAGGGAGCAGCCCCAGCGGTTACCCCTATGTGTTTAGCAGCGCTTACTTTGATTTTACCTCCAATGCTCTTTATTTCTACGGTTATGACGACTTTACGGCTTGGGCAGTGATGCCTGCCGTGGGCGACGATTTCGAGATGGACGAGTTGGAGCTTTCCCTTGACGCCTATATTATCTATAGCTATAGTTCCTATGGCCATAATTTCCTTGTCGGTGTCATTGATACCAACGTCTATGTTCACGGCACCACGCATATCGACACCATCGCCGACTTTGCCCTCACCGTTTCAGAGCATAAAGACATCAGCTTCGCCGGTTATGAAGGCAACGGCCGTAACATTATCATCCTCGGATATCTTGACGGCGACCACAACAGTATGTATCTGGCTCTCGACAATATCGATCTGCACGTGCTCCCGTCGTGCACCCGTCCCGACAGCTTGGCTCTTTTGAATGCCGACAGTAGCGAGTTGGAACTCGGCTGGTGGGCCGAAGACAATGCGACCGACTTCTATGTGGAGTGGCGCAATGCCGACAGCAATACCATCGCCTGGAGTTACGACGAAGCCAGCACCAATAGTTATACCATCACCAATTTGTTGCCCAACACGGTCTACAATGTGCGTGTGCGTACCGTCTGCGGTGGAGATACCAGCCTTGCTGTCAACGGTCAGTTCCGCACCTCCTGTGTTGCGGTGACGTCGTTCCCCTGGTTTGAGGGCTTCGAGAACGGCGGCGATGTCTGCTGGAGGAGTGTGGACTATAACAGCTATTCCAGCGATGACTGGGAGCTTTATTCATATGTCGGTCACACAGGTACGAATTGTATGATTAGTTCATACGCCTTTGACGCCCCTGGCGCCAACTGGCTGATTTCGCCCGCCATCGAGTTGGGCGACACCATGTCGGCAGCACAGCTGTCCTACTGGGTCTTCGGAGAGCCTTACAACACCTATCCGCGTTACGCGGTGAAAGTCAGCACCACTTCCGGCACCGACACCACGGCTTTCACCACCCTCTTTGAAGAGACCCGCGACGATATCTACGACGACGTTACCTACGAACCCGTTTTCGGCAAGGTGTCTATCAGCCTGGGTCAGTATGCCGGTCAAACCATCTACATTGCCTTTGTGCGCCATGCCGGCGATGACGATGGCCTTGCCATCGACGATATCACCATCCAGAATGTGCTGCTTCCCGAGGTGAGCATCAACGGCACCGAGGCCCCCGTGGTCGGTCTTGTCGCCAGTTATGCGGCCCAAGTGGACGGTGGCGACACCGTGGGCATGACCTATGCCTGGAGTTCGGCTCGCGCCGCCGCCGGCACCGCCACGATGACGGTGGTCGACCCCTCACACATCACCATGCTCTATCCCACGGCCGGTGTTGACACGCTGCGTCTCATCGCCACCAACGTCTTCGGCATCGACACCGCCTACCTCGTGGTGTCGCCCATGAGCATCACTTTCGAGACGCTGCCCTACAGCACCGGTTTCGAGCCTACCAACGACACCTTGTGGACCATCAGCAACGCCGCCAACGGCTGGTACATCGACACCGCTGCTGCCTACACTGGAAACTATGGTCTCTATGTCAGCAATGACAACGGTGCCCATAACGTATACAATGCTAGTTCCCAGTCCAACTCGTATGCCTACAAGGCTTTCAACTTCGCCGCTGCCGGCCAGTATGGCGTAAGCTTTGATTGGCGAGCAATGGGTGAAATCGGCTATGATTATCTCCGTGTCTACTTAGTACCCATCAACGACAGCAGCCTGGTTGGAAACAGTAGTTACCTCTCTATCCCCTCTACATGGAAGCTTATTTCCGGCACTTTGAACGGCAGTGCAGAATGGCAGTCTGCCAGCGCCATAGTCGATGTCACCGCCCCCGGCGTGTATTATGTCGTTATGTTCTGGCATAACGATAATATGATAGGAACCAATCCTCCCGCTGCGGTCGATAACTTCAGCATTTCTTATATCACTTGCTCGGCGCCTGTCTCGCTGGTGATTGACAACGTCACCGCCACCAGCGCCAGTTTCCACTGGTCACCCACCGGCGGCGAGACCAGCTGGGAGGTCAGACTTAACAACAATGCCTCGGTAACAGTTACCGACACCTTCTACACCGCTACCGGTTTGACCCCCGCTACAAATTATAATGTCCGTGTGCGCGCTATCTGTGGGGCCGGCGATACCAGCCTTAACCTCAGCGGCAGTTTCTGGACTGAATGTGTGGCCTACAATGTGCCTTACTACATCCAATTCAACACCGACCCGCTGAACGTCTGCTGGAGCGATGTCGTCACCAGTAACTCATCCACTTCCCCCAGTGTAAGCTGGAACAGTAGTGTTACCGCTGGTTATCAGTACATCTATTCAACAGCCCCCTACGTGTCCAACCCCACCAGCGACTACCTGATTAGTCCTGTCTATAACATTCCTGACACCGACACCGTCAGCCTGCGTCTGGTGATGCAGATTTACGGTACGATTAACACTTACTATGCCAGCTCCAGAGCGGCCTACCAGATTCTGGTGTCGCCCACGGGCGCCGACAGTGTGGCGGCCTTCACCGACACCCTCTATGTGGCCGACTCTGTCAACAGCAACACCTTTGACTTCCTCCGTCTGCCGGTGAACGCCTATGCCGGCCAGAGTGTCCGCTTTGCTGTGCGTAACGTGAGCCGTTACAACGGCACCGTCTACCTTTACGACTTCGCACTCCGCTATACTCACGATCCTCTGTATTACATCGATGGCAATAGCACTGTGTTTGCCGGTGATACCAACAACTATGCCGCCGTCCATCTGGAGGGCGATCTCAATGGTATGACCTTCAGCTGGACATCCACTATGGCTGCCGCCGGTCAGGCTACGATGCTCGGAGCCAACACCGACTCCATGCAGATTATCTACAACGCCGCCGGTATCGACACCCTGATGTTCGTGGCCTCCAACTCGTTTGGCCACGATACCAGCATCACTCTCGTGTCTGTTTATAACTGCGGTGTCATCACCAACTTCCCCTACTCCGAGGGCTTTGAGTCGTCGGATATCAATCCTTGTTGGACATTGGTCTATGGCGATAATGATCCCGGTACCAACCCGATGCTCAACACTACGACCTTCAGTGGTGTCTCGGGCGCCCATGGCGGCCAGCAAGCATTCCGCTTCAGCTCGTATAGCAATTCGTCCGACTACAATCAATACCTTATCTCGCCAGAGATTGGTGGCAGCAATTTGGCGCTCAGCTTCTGGTATGCCAAGTCGTCTTCTTATGGCGACGACCACTTCCGCGTCGGCTATTCCAGCACCAACCGCGACATTGCCAGTTTCACCTGGGATGCTTGGTTTGACAGCGATAGTATCAGCAACAGCCAGTGGACCCAGTTTACGGAGAATATCCCTGCCGGTACCAAGTTTGTCGCCATCCAGTATTATGGCACTTATGCCTACTACATCTACATCGACGACCTGACCATTGACGGCGCTGTCGCTGTCTGTAACGCTCCTGTGTTGGGCACTCCCGTTGCTACGGAGACCTCGGTCGCTATCACCTGGAGCGGCGAAGCCAACACCTATGAGGTGGCCTACGTCGAGGGTGATTCCTGGGTTGAACCTACCGCCGCCACCACTGTCAACAACGACTCTACCTACACCTTCACCGGCCTGACGGGTCTGACCGACTACGTCATCGGTGTCCGTGCTGTCTGTGACAATGGTGGTATCAGCACTTGGTCCACCGTCAGCGTCACCACGCTGCGTCACCCGTGCGCTGTGCCTGGCACGCCTCAGGTCACTGGCAACACCTACGACGGTGCCACCGTCACCTGGACTGCCGGTGAGGACGAGACCGAGTGGGAACTCAGGGTCTTCTGCAACTCGCCCGTCTATGAGCACACCTACACCGTCAGTGGCACTCCCAGCCAGGTGGTTGACGGCCTCGACGCCGCCACAACCTACAGCGTCACCGTGCGCGCCCTCTGCG